>CAYRGN010000027.1:0-45466 GCA_964423865.1 uncultured Lacihabitans sp. | reverse complement strand
TCAGCTATCAGCAGTCAGCCGGGCGACGCTTCGCTTATACATTGGCCGGTTGGTGTGCCGGTTTTCTGATAGTGGTGCGCCACCCGGCTGATAGCTGAAGGCTCATGGCTATTTCGTGTATCTACTTTACGAAAAATACCGCGTTGGCAAACAGTGCTTTGCCTGTATGCCAGAAGCCCCGGAAGATCGGGCTTTCGGTAAGGTAAATCACCCGGCCCCGGCCTTTATGCTGCACCCCGAATACGGTGGCATCCTTCAGGCCCTCCTTCACATTATTTCCCACAAATCCACTTTTGTACTCTCCCAGCACGCCCACATTCCAGCCCTCTTTTAAGTTTTCAAAATCATTGCTCTCTTTGATCAGGAGGTACATGCTCTCTCCGTACCCGTAAGCCAGAGGGTGTGTATGGTCGAGTTTCACCTCGTAAATCGCCCCGGCCACCTGGTTAGAGATGGCTTTCCGGGATGCTTCCGCGTACTTGCGGCTAAGATCCACGGCTTTTTTCTCTTCTTTTTGGGTCTTCACTTTGAGTTCATACCCTTCCACTCCGGCAAAAGCGGCGCAGGCGTCTTCCATCAGAATCATCCGTCCGCCTCTATTCACCCAGTCTTTAAGCGCCTGAGACTCCGTCACGGCTTTGTCGTACCGTCCGCCCGGAAACACCAGCACATCGTAGCGTTCCAAACGTACACTCCCGAATGATTTATTGTCCAGGAGAGTAGCCGGATAACCCAGTTGCTGGTCAAAGAAGTGCCACACATCACCGAAACCCGTAGGGGAAAGTCCCGCCCCCATCAAAATACCGACTTTAGGAGCCTGTACGCTCCTTACGCCGTCAAGCCCCAGGTCCATCCCCTTCTCTACCATACCGGTGTATAGCGGTTCCAGATGTACCGTAACTGCAGCTAATGTCCGGTTGATTTTCTCTCCGAAGGCTTTGTCTCCCTCCCGCAGAAAAACGACGGTTCCGGCCGGAAAACTTTTTTTGTTGGCCCGAAAGGCCTCCGGTTGCACCCTGGCCTTCACCCCATTTTTCAGGGCTGCGGCCAGGAAACGATAACTTTCGAAAGAGTCGAGCGTAAGTGCGTAGGCATACACGGGAGCGATAGCCGCCGGAGCCGTTACATGTTCGGCCCGGTTTCCGCCTTCGAGTTTCTGTTCCACTCCGTAGGCTTCCAGTCCGTAAGCGTAGGGCAGCGCCCAGGCGGTGATATCGTAGGTGTTTGAATCTTCCAGCATGGTGTGGGGTTCAAAAAGGATCTTCGTGAGGATTCCCTTGGGCTGATACGTGTTCACAATCAGATCCTGTGCTTCCAGGGTGAAGTTATCTTTCTTCTGGGTCTTATACCGAAACCCGCTGAGGTTGCGCGCGCTTTCTGCAAAAGAGTAGCGTATATCCAGCCGGTCAAGGAGCGAGGTCAAGGCCCGGATGTCGCTTTCACGTCCTTTCATTACAAACGACTTGTACTGGCCGTGGCCTTTCTGGGCGGGGCCGGTAAAATAATTCACAAAGGCCTCTTTCACCGCGGGTGCGTGTACGGTCAGCGCCTCTAGCGCGGCCATACCGGTACTGCGGCTGTGTAGCATTCGTTCTTTCAGGGTCAGTGTATCTCCTGTGGCGCGGGCGTAGGCCAGTCCGGCCACACCGCTCCCTCCCTGTTCATACGTCATGCCAATGGCCCCGTTATACGAAGGGTAGGTATCCCCATAGCTGGGATACAGCAGGTCGAAATTCTGTTTGGTATAATACAGCCAGCCTTTTTCATCAAATTCCCTCTTGTGGTATTCCCCGATCAGGTCCTGGAACTCCCTTTGAAAAACAGTAAAGTCTTCGTGAAAAGGTTTGGCGGAAGGGGCGAAAAAATACGAAGAGCCGGGTCCCATCTCATGGAAATCACCGTGAAAGTGGGGCATCCAGGAATTATAGAAACTTACCCGCTGCCTGCTTTCCGACTGGGTTTGCCAGGCCAGGTCGCGGTTCATATCAAAATGGTAGTGGTTAAACCTTCCTCCCGGCCAGGGTTCCCGGTGTTCTATCGCCTCCGGATCCGCGTCCGGTTGCTGACCGATATGCCGGTTATACCATTGGGTGTAACGGTCGTAACCGTCGGGATTCGCGCAGGGATCAATCAAAACCACCGTATTTTTAAAAATCTTTTCGGCAAATTCCGCTCCGGGCTTGGCCAGTTCATACAGCATTTGCAAAGCCACCTCGGTATTCACGGCTTCATTCCCGTGAATATTATAGGAAAGCATAGCAATAACCGGCACAGGGGTTTCCGGAGTACCCTCTTCCAGCCCTATCTGCCGAAGATTCGATTTCCGGATCTCTTCCAATCGGTTTATATTCTCTTCCGACCCTAACGCCACAACCAGGAGGTCACGCCCTTCAAAAGTCTTTCCGTAAGGCAGCAAGCGGGTATTCCCAGGGTTGGCCTGTGTGATATAGCGGGCATATTCCGCTACCTGGGCATGAAAATGGAACCTTTCTCCGAAACCATAACCGAAGTACTCCTGGGGAGATTGAAACTTCTGACCCGAAGCCGTAAAGCAAATAAATAATAGTAAAGAGATAAATCTGTACATAAATTAATAAAATATGGATGTCAATATACACGTTTTTTCTGAAACGGAGACGAAATTCTGTGCTGTTGAGAACAATTATTCCGCGGATTCGGTTTAAAAGTGTAAGAGGAAGACTGAAAGCTGCGGATGCTCCTGGCTCAAGCGCATCTCGACTTCGCTCGATGTGACAGGGACGGCTGCCACTTGTTACATCGAGCGAAGTCGAGATGCAGGCACAAACGAGCACAAGGGTGTGAAGTTTACAAACAAAGTTCCCGACAATCAGCATTTTCAACTACCCTCGTCCATCGGAATAAATATATGCAGTTTGAGCACAGAAAAGAAAATTGACCTTCATCTGTTCAGGGAATTGTATGGTTTTGTAAAACCGTACAAACTACGGTTTTTCGGACTGGTCCTGCTGATGATTATGGGAGCCGTCACCGCACCCGTTTTACCCTTGATTGTACAAAAAACCATTGACGGCCCTATTGTCAACGGCGATACCGCCGGCTTACTTCGTGACATTGGCATTATGGCGGGCATCCTGGTACTCAATTCCCTCCTTGTATTTTTCAGTACGTATGAATCCGGTTGGGTAAGCCAGAAAATCATTCACGACATCCGCTTGAAGGTATACCGGAAGACCCTGAACCTGAAACTCAAATATTACGACAACACGCCCATAGGCCGCCTGGTTACCCGCACCATTTCTGACGTGGAAACCCTCTCCGAGGTGTTCAGTTCCGGCCTGGCCGCCCTGGCCGGCGACCTTCTCCAACTCATTGTGATCCTGGGTATGCTGTTGTTCCTGAACTGGAAACTCACCATTGCCAGCGTGGCGGCCATTCCCCTCCTGATCATCAGCACCTATATATTCAAAGAGCTGGTCAAAAAGTCGTTCGGGGAGGTACGCACCCATGTGGCCAACCTGAATGCCTTTTTACAGGAGCGCATTACGGGCATGAACCTCATCCAGATCTTTGATGTAAAAGACCAGCAGTTTAAGAAATTTGAGGTATTGAACCGCAATCATAAGAAAGCTCAGATTAAAAACGTACTCTATTACTCCGTATATTTCCCGGTAGCCGACCTGATTTCAGCCTTATCCATCGGCCTGATCGTCTGGTACGGGGCGCGGGGCGTTATCGCGGAAGAGATTTCCTTTGGGATGATTACCGCGTTTATCATGTACAGCAACCAGTTTTTCCGGCCCATCCGTATGATTGCCGACCGGGTGAACACCATACAGATGGGCATGGTCAGCATTGAGCGTATCCTGGAAATTCTGGACAACGAAGAAAATGTAGAGCGAGAAGGCGGCGAAGAACACCCGATTCGGGGAGAACTGCGGTTCGACCGGGTTTGGTTTGCCTATAACGAGCCGGATTGGATATTAAAAGATATTTCCTTTGACCTCCCCAATGGGAAGTCCCTCGCTTTTGTGGGCCCAACAGGAGCTGGAAAAACTTCCACCATCAACCTGCTGACCAACTTTTACGACTACCAGAAAGGACACATTTATATAGATGGAGTCGATATCCGTAGCCTTTCCCTTGAAAATCTCCGGAAACAGGTAGGGGTAGTTCTCCAGGACGTCTTCCTGTTCCGGGGAAGTATCCTTGACAACCTGCGCTTGGGCGATTCTTCCATCAGCAGAGAAGAGGTCATCGCCGCCGCCCGCGAAGTGGGCATCCACGATTTTATCCAAAAGCTGCCCGGGCAATACGACTACGAGGTCATGGAGCGGGGCGCTACCCTTTCCATGGGGCAAAGGCAGCTGATTTCCTTTGTGCGGGTGCTGGTACACAATCCGCGCATACTGGTGCTTGACGAGGCCACTTCCTCCATAGATTCCGAATCGGAGGAACTCATTCAGAATGCCATCGGTAAAATCATGAAAAACCGTACTTCCATTATCATTGCCCACCGCCTGAGTACGGTGCAGAACGTAGACAAGATCATCGTGCTGGAAAAAGGCGAAATCAAAGAGGAAGGCAACCACGAATCTCTGATGGCCCAAAAAGGCATTTATGCCCAACTGGTGGAAGTACAGTTTAGTGAGCAGGCTCAGGCGGTCCATCGGTAATTCAAAAAAAACGATCCAAGTCAGACGCCCCTTCCACCAATTCCAGGTACCACACCCCTCTGATTTTCATTTTTTGAAGAATGTAGGTATATTTGGGAGTTAGCTGTAATTTTAGGACGACCTCGCATTAAAGAATGGAACGACACGAGTACTTTAAACTTTTTTACGACCTCGGCACGGCTGACTATGAGTTGCTTACAGAGAACCTGAAAACAAAAACTTTTAAAAAAGGTGACTTCATAACTGTTGCAGGACAGACCCAACGAGAACTTTACTTTGTAAAAAGTGGTGTTCAAATGTCTTACTTTGACACAGACCACAAAACTCACGTTATTGCTTTTACTTATCCACCTAACTTGTGTGCCATTCCCGAATCGTTTTCGTTCCAAATCCCGTCAAAATACTTTCTGACTTGTTTAACCGACAGCGAATTGCAATACATGACGTTTGACGAATTGCATAAACTGTTTGACAAATCGCAACAAATTGAACGACTTTTCAGACGAATGACAGAAGCAGTTTTGGCAGGAACGATTAACCGACACATTGAACTGCACAGCATGACGATTGAAGACCGTTACAAAACCTTCTGTCAGCGAAGTGCACATTTGCTTCAACTTGTGCCACACAAATACATTGCTTCTTATTTGGCCATTGACCCGACAAATTTCAGCAAGTTGTTTAATACGGTAAAGTTTTGACGTGTTGGTATAGACCAACTTTTGTTTTCTGAACTCTTGCGACCTTTGTCCTATCAAAATAAAAAGATATGGCAAATCATTGGCTTGACAAATCAGAATATCCGTTCGCTTCAAACTATTTTGACATTAACGAACAAAAATTACACTACATTGACGAAGGGAATGGCGAAACAATTTTGTTTGTTCACGGAACGCCGTCCTGGAGTTTTGATTATCGTAACGTAATTAAAAAACTGAAAGCTAATTTCAGGTGTGTGGCTATTGATCACATTGGTTTCGGACTTTCAAACAAACCCAAACATTACGACTACTCCACACAAAATCATAGCAAAACGCTGGAAAAATTTGTTATTGAAAAACAATTGGACCACATTACGCTTGTTGTTCACGATTTTGGCGGGGCAATCGGTTTGAACTTTGCTATTCAACACCCCGAAAAAATAAAGCGCTTGGTTGTTCTTAATTCCTGGTTGTGGAGCAGCAAAACCGACCCTGATTTTTTAAAGTTGAGCAAGATTTTGAAAAGTCCGTTACTTCCGTTTTTGTATCGCCATCTTAACTTTTCGCCTAAATTTATTTTGCCAAAATCGTTTGGCGACAATAAAATCTCAAAGCAACTATTAAAGCAATATACAAAACCATTTGCCGACAAAACCCAACGAAACGGTGCATTGGCATTTGCCAGGTCGTTGCTTAATGACCAGGATTGGTTTGAAGGACTTTGGAGCAAACGTCAAACAATTTCAAACAAGCCGACATTATTCATTTGGGGAATGAAAGACCCTGTTATCAGACCGGACTACCTTGAAAAATTTCAAAGCGATTTCACCAATTCCATAACAGTAAAATTGGAAACAAGCGGACATTTTCCGCAGGAAGAGCAAGCAGACAACGTAACGAAAGCAATGCTTGACTTTCTGACCGACAAGAAAAACCACAGTTAAACATTGGCTTGGTGCAATGCGAGGCGACATTCTTCGTTGGTATATCTGATATTTCTCCTTCGTATCAAGTGTGGTGGTAAAAGTGCCGCCGTGCCTTGATCTGCCCCATATTATAAAAACCCGAAATGAAAAAATTGATTTATCTGACGACAAAGTCTTGCGTAATGCCGACCTAAACTTAGCCTCGGATCGTCCGTAGCAGTTCGGGCCACACCGAGCGACTGCATCGTTTCTGAAAGTAACCGAAATGCCCTATGTTTTTAACACCGTAATCTGCCGGTTTCAAATGGATTCGTTCTGTTTGAGCGGCCGAAAAGCGGGCGGTCAGCCAATCGGTACTCGCTTCGGTGGCAAACTTATCCCCGTCTGTAGAGAAAGAAATCAGCGGTACCGTAATCCGGTCAAAGTGCAAATACTCTTTATCAATATGATCAAAAAGATAACCGGGACTCAGGCACCACCGTGCCCATTCCATGGCCATTCCGCCCGGCAGGTCCTCCATGGGGGTTAAACGCCGGGTCGGAATATACCCCAGCCAGGAATAAAAGAGGGGAAACAGTACTTTCCAGGCCAACAGCATCTTCCACCGCTCGGGTACAGGCCAGAACTTATAGTATCCCGATTGTGCCCCTACCAATACGATCCTGGAAGCCAGGAGAGAGGTGGCGGTGAGACCGAACAACTGCCCGCCAATACTGTGCCCCAATAAAACCAACTCCTGCTCCGGAAACGTTTCCCTCACATGCAGGATTACCGTCTCCAGGTCATTGGTGGCCCAGCGCCTGGCTGAAGTACGAAATTTCCGTAGTGAAATGGGCTTAGACCTTCCAATGCCCCCGTAATCAAAAGTAACCACCGAAATCCCCTGATCGTAAAGGAAGGAAACAAAATGCTTGTAAAACTCTTTCACTACTCCGGTGGCAGACGCGATGATCACGATCTGGGAAGCCTCCGGATGAATACGCTTTTCCACAGAAATACTATATCCCAAAGGTGTTTTCAGCACATCCAAAACTTTATCATACTTCAAGTTAGTACAAAGACGAACAAGTTCCTAAATTTCGCTTCTGAAATCACTTGCACTTGCACATTTTTCTCCCAAGTTTGAACTAAATCCATTTTCCATCCGGTGATTCACTAAAAAGTATATAATTATTTTTTTAAAACGTGAAATAATGTTTAATTTGTTCTGTCAATCACTATAAAACAACTATAGAATGTTGAAAAACTACAATAAGGCATATTTTTTCAAAATAGACACAACCATCAAGAAGATCAGAAACTATATGCAGCGTGGGCTGACCGATGCTGACATTGATCTTACCGTAGATCAATGGGTGGTACTGGATCACCTTTCCCCTAACCGGGGCATCTCCCAGATTGAACTGGGAAACATCACCTTCAAGGACCCTCCTACCATGACACGCATCCTGGATCTGCTGGTCAAAAAAGGGCTGGTGATACGACTGAACTCCTCTTCCGACCGCCGCAAATTCACGATTGACCTGACGGAAAAAGGCAAGGAGGTGCATAAAAAAGCGAACGAAATCATTACAGAAGTAAGAAAGCAGGCCTGGAGTAACCTGAACGAAGGCGACTATAAAACCCTGGTGAAGATCATGGACACCATCTATTCTAACGTGGAGTAAGCATCCGGAAGACCTGTCGGGCCGCGGAACGGATACCGGGCGATTCCTCGCCATAGGTTTCCTCGGCTATTTTCGCTACGGACAAAAGTTCGGGAGAAAGTTCGGGAAATTTCAAGCATATTTGTGCGCAAACTACCATAGCGAAACTGCGGTGCGCCACGGGAGAACCGGCCGCCTGCACTACACCGAAACAAAAATGATATAGGGCGTCCTCTATGGCTTCCGGAACGGGAACCCGTTTAAAAATACCCAGCACATTCCGTACCACACTCTCGTTACCCCTATGCCGCTGCATGCCGTTAAACAAGACTTCTTCCAGCCCTTTCAGCGCACCCGGTGAACGGTCTGCCACGGTGGCAAGCACCCAATAGAGGTTAAAAAGCAGGCGCTCATCGCTTAACGCCAATATCCTACGAATTTCTGCCTGCCCTATTTGCCCTGAAAGAATCTCAGAAGCCAGGGTTTGGATTTCCTCTTTCGATAAACGATTTTTAATCCTGCTCTTCAGCGGGTTCAATACCATATTTATCCACTAAATGTTCTATCAGCTTCTCATTGCTTCTTTTAAGTACCCGGAACACCTCTTCGAACACCTCGTCACCGTCAAAGTAAGGATCTCTCACATTTTGTACGCCCCTCACTTCCGGATCAAAATCACGGATAAGGAACAACTTATCGGTAGAAGGGGGTACGCCTTTCGTATCGTAATACATTTTATACACCTCTTCGAAGTTTTCCTCGTCCATCACCGCAATATGGGCAAAATGATCCAGGTCTTCCGCACTTACTTTCCGAACCACGTGGTCTACCTGTATTCCGTGCTTCGCGGCTACTTTCACCGTGCGGGGATCTGTGAACTTCCCTACGTGATAGCCGGCCGTACCTGCGGAGTCGGCATGAAAGGCGTGGTCAAGCCCTTTTTCACGTATTAACTGGTTAAAAGTGGCTTCCCCCAGAGGGCTACGGCAGATATTGCCCAGGCAAACATACAGTATATTGATCATTCCTTTATCACTTTATCTTCTTCATCCACCAGTACAAATACAGTTTCGCCGTCCCGTTTCAGAAAATATTTCTCCCGCGCGTATTTTTCCATGGAAGCCTCACTTCCCAGCACATCCTTTTCCTCTTCCTGTACTTTCTTCAGTTCCTTTTCAAAATGTGTAATCTCATTGTTCACCCGGTTCAGTTTCCACTGCATCCGGCTTTGCTTGATAAGATTAGAGCGGTCAAAGAAAGCCAGCCAGCAAAACAGAATGGCGGCGGAGACCACATAAAAGCGGTAACGCGTAATAAACGTGAGAAACGAATTTTTCATAAACCGGAAAGCAATTTGCACCAAATCTATAAATAAAAAAGCACGGGAAGAAATTCTTCCTGTGCTTTTTTATTTATTAAGTAGTGAGTAGCGAGTAGTAAGTAGTGAGGAAGTACTGAAAACTCAATACTCGCTACTCAATACTCGCTACTCAATACTCGCTACTCAATACTCGCTACTCAATACTCACTACTCAATACTCCCTACTCCCTAGAACTTCAATCCGGGAAAGTAGGCCGAGTCACCCAGTTCCTCTTCAATTCTAAGCAACTGGTTGTATTTCGCCATCCTGTCGGAACGCGAAGCCGAACCCGTTTTGATTTGTCCGCAATTCAGGGCTACGGCCAGGTCAGCGATAGTAGCGTCTTCGGTTTCACCGGAACGGTGAGACATCACGCTCTTATATTTATTGCGGTGCGCCAGGTTTACTGCGTCAATGGTTTCGGTCAGTGAACCAATCTGGTTTACTTTTACCAGGATAGCGTTCGCGATATTCTTATCGATTCCTTCTTTCAGGCGTTTCACGTTGGTCACAAACAGGTCGTCTCCTACCAACTGAATTTTGTCTCCGGTCAGGCGGGTCAGTTCAGCCCAGCCGTCCCAGTCGTCTTCCGCCATTCCGTCTTCAATAGAGCGGATCGGATATTTGTTCACCCATTCGGCCCAATATGCCGCCATTTCCATAGAAGTAAGCTGCTTTCCGCTAGACTTCTTAAAGCTGTAGAGTCCGGTTTTGGCATCATAGAACTCCGAAGAAGCCGCATCCATGGCGATGAACACGTCCTGGCCCGGAGTATACCCTGCTTTTTCAATTGAACTCAGGATGATTTCAATGGCTTCCTCGTTCGAACCGATATTGGGAGCGAACCCGCCTTCGTCTCCTACATTAGTGGAATAGCCTTTTGACTTCAACACTTTTTTCAGATTGTGGAAGATCTCGGTACCCATTCTCAGTGAATCCGAGAAGGTAGGCGCGTTAGCCGGCATGACCATAAACTCCTGGAAATCGATGGAGTTATCTGCATGAGAGCCTCCGTTCAGGATATTCATCATAGGTACGGGAAGGGTATTGGCATTCACCCCGCCAAGGTAACGATACAGGGGAAGGCCGGCTTCCTGCGCCGCGGCCTTGGCCACCGCCAGGGAAACCCCCAGGATAGCGTTTGCACCCAGATTGCCTTTGTTGGGGGTACCGTCCAGGTCAATTAGCGCTTTATCTATCGCGTTTTGCTCAAAAACATCTTCGCCCAAGATTTCCGGGGCAATCTCCTGGTTTACGTTCTGAACGGCTTTCAGCACCCCTTTTCCCAGGTATTTCGCATTATCTTCATCTCTTAGTTCCACTGCCTCATGAATCCCTGTAGACGCCCCCGAAGGTACGGCCGCACGGCCCAGAAAACCATTGTCGGTTACCACATCTACCTCTACGGTCGGGTTACCTCTTGAATCTAAAATTTGGCGGGCGTGTACTTTTACGATCTGACTCATACTTACAATTATGATTAATAGTTAATATTTCTATGGGTTGATCCGGCGTAAACCGGTGTAACTTTTTGTAATTTTGACCACAAATTAAACATTTTTTCATTACAATATTTGCCCGCAAAGCGGGTTAGTTAATTTAATAGAAATATCATACCATAATTTCTTTGATTAATACATGACAAGAATACTTGTTTTTTGGGTTCCGATCCAGAGTACGGCGCTGGCGCAGGACCGTTTTCGTCTCCCGGATCCCCTGGACTATGAGCAGGCCCTGAAAAACAACCGGGAAGCCGTGCTGATCGACCTGAGAAACAAGGAGAAAATCCGGCAAAGTATCTATTAACCCATATTTTAGTTTAACTTTGCACGGATCCCGGCTAAATACGCCCGGCTCAAACCTGGTCGCCCTGGGCGGCAAGACCCGGAATTCATACTCATTACGCAGAACGATTCATGATTGCACACCTGAACGGAACATTAAGCGAAAAGGAGCCTACCCATGCCGTATTGGATGTGGGAGGCGTGGGGTACTTCCTGAAGATCTCTCTACAGACGGGTTCGGCCCTGCCCGAACTTGGTATGCCGTGTAAGCTCTTTTGCCTGCAGATCATCCGGGAAGACGCCCATACGCTTTACGGCTTCGCTACGCGGGAAGAACGCAGTATCTTCGAACACCTCATCAGTGTCTCGGGTATCGGTCCGGCCATAGCCCTGGTGTTTCTTTCCTCTATGTCAGGACCTGAAATTATCCATGCCATTGTTTCCGAAGACCTGAAAACCATACAAGGAATTAAGGGAATAGGACTAAAAACCGCGCAAAGAGCCATTATTGAACTAAAAGACAAACTGAAGAAAGAGCCGGGTACGGTTATAGCCGGACAGCCCAACCGGATCAGGAGTGAGGCGCTCGCGGCGCTGGTTACCCTGGGAATTCCGAAAACCGTTGCAGAAAAGAGTGTGGACAATATACTAAAAAGGGCTCCGGCCGATATTACCCTGGAAGAGGTAATCAAACTTTCACTCAGGTGAGGTACAGCTGTCCCTATTTACACCTGCTTTTCATAGATAAAAATAGAATATTGGGCTGTAAATTACGTTTTAACCATTAAATTATAATCTCGCAGAGTTCTGAATATGCGAAAAAGATTACCCTGCTGTTTTTTTTACCTGCTACTTGGCGCTTCCTTTTCGGCGGCAGCACAAACCACGGACTCTACCCGAAGTACGATGCCTTCATTTTACAACTGGAAGGATGTCTACCTCAGCCGCTTTAACTATATGCGGGGACCGCTTTTCTCTTTGCAGCCGAACCAACTGAACACCACCGTACTGTACAATCCTGCTTTTTCCAACTTCTCTGTCACCGAAAAAGCAGGTCACGATATCGATGTCAAAGTTCCCCAGTCCCTGAGCTTTAACGATTACTCCGGCATTCAGAATGCCATGCTCCGCCGCTCCATCGTCCGCGACATTGAAAGAGCCCAGGACGGATACACCGACTATACCGGTAAACGGATACGCCCCCTCCTGGAAAGCAACAAGATTTTTGACCGTATTTTCGGAGACAAGCTGCCGGAGTTCCGGCCCAACGGGTTCATCCAGGTGATGGCCTACCACCACCGGCTCAGAAACGATAACCCGACCAATATCTATAACCGCGACCGGAGCTATTTTGATTTTGACCAACAGATCGCCATCAATTTCAATAATTTTTTCAACCGGCAAGGCGGAGGACAGGGTACCGGCCAGCTGCCCACCGACGTGCTGAATGACGGTAGGCTGCAAGACATTAATAACATCATTCAAAAACCGGGAGAGATCAAGGAAAAAGTCAATATCCTCGGAAACTTCGATACCAAATCGGCCTTTACCTTTGATAACAAAATGAAAATCAACTTCCGGAACGATCCGGAAGACATCCTTCAGGCGGTAGAACTGGGCAATATTTCCTTCCCCAACCGCTCCCAGCTGATTCCCGGCGTGGAAAACCTCTTAGGCGCTAAAGTAGGTCTGAAATTTGGAAAACTGGATATCATTGGTGTGGTAGCCCAGCAAAACTCCCGTACCCGTTCCATCGTGCTGAACGGAGGCAGCCAGAACCGGAATTTTGAAATCCGGGCAGACAATTACGAAGAAAACCGGCACTTCTTCCTGGGCCAGTTCTTCCGTAACAATTACGAACGCTCCCTGAAAAACCTGCCCATTATCACCTCCGGCGTCATCGTCACCCGGATAGAAGCGTACGTCACGAACCGCACCTACAGTGTAGAAACCAACCGGAACATACTGGCGGTCAACGACATGGGAGAAAACGAACCTTATAGCCCCCAAGTAACTCCTACGGGTACGGTTACCGCCGCAGATAACCAGGCCAACAGCCTGAATGAATCCCTGATTAAAAACTCCGCTTTCCCGCGGGATATCGACCGGGCCGCAACCTCCGTCAACGCCCTGGGCCTCAATATGGGCCGCGACTACGAAATTCTGCGCGGGGCTAAAAAACTACAGGAAAACGATTTTGAATTCAATGCCGAACTGGGTTACATTTCCCTCCGTACTCCTCTTCGTAACGACGAAGTACTGGCCGTGGCCTACGAATATACCTACCGCGATCCCCGTACCCACCGGGTGGAAACCCACCGGGTGGGTGAGCTGACCGAAGACTATGTGAACCGAAGTGAATCGGATGCCATTGTAATGAAACTGCTCAAGTCGAGCAACCTCCGGAACAACCTCGACAACCCCATGTGGGGCCTGATGATGAAAAACGTCTATAACCTGGGGCAAGGGCAGATCAAACAAGACGGTTTTCAGATGCGGATTATCTACAAAGACGACGATTCGGGCATGGATGTCCCCTTTCTCGCCGATATTCCCAGCCTGAAAGAAACGCCCCTGCTTAGCCTGATGGGTCTTGACCGCCTGAACTACAACAACGAAGTGATCGGTAACCGCAACGGAGGCGACGGCAATTTTGACTTTATTGAGGGCGTGACGGTCAATTCCCGGAACGGACGCGTGATTTTTCCCGTACTGGAACCCTTTGGCCGCTACCTGGAACAAATGGTGTCGGGAGAAGGAAATCAATATGTAGAAAAATACGTGTTCAATGACCTTTACGATAAGACCCTGACGGATGCCCAGCAAAATACCCTCAAAAATAAGTTCTTTCTTTCGGGCATGTTTATCAGCGGAGGGGCAGACATTCCCCTGCCTTTGGGGGCGTCAGGTAGTTCTGTACGGGTCTATTCCGGGGGAACGGAACTGAAACAGGGGGTGGACTACATCGTGAACAGCCAGATCGGTACGGTCACCCTCACCAACCAGAGTCTGCTGAATTCAGGAAAAACCATCCGGATCGATTACGAAGAGGCCGACATGTTCCAGACCCAAATCCGGCGAATGCTGGGTTTGAGAATGGACTATACCTTTAACCGCCATCTGCGTATCGGCGCTACCGTACAGGATCTCCGGGAAAACACACCGGGTTTTACTACGCGTACTTCCATTGGTAACGAGCCGGTGAACAATACCATCTGGGGGCTTGACCTCAATTACAGGAAAGACGGCACAGGCCTTACCAAATTCCTTGACGCCCTGCCGGGTATTCAGACCAAGGAACCCTCTTCCGTGATGATCAACGCTGAATTTGCCCAGCTCATTCCCGGGGTAAATACCAAAAGGGTGAACAACAGCTCCATGATTGACGACTTCGAGTACGCCCGGAATATCAACGATCTCTCCCGCCAGCCCAACCGCTGGCGTCTGGGTTCTACCCCACCACAATTTCTCCAGAATATCACGCCCGACCCTACCCAGGACCTTTCTTTGCAGCACCACTACAGGAGGGCCAAGATGTCGGTGTACAGTGTGGACATGACCGCCTACTTCTCAGGACAGGGCGGCGGAATTATCCCGCCCGCACTCAGTGAAGAAGCCAAAATGAGCCCTTTTACTGCGGGCTTTAACATCCAGGACATCCTGGTAGGCCGTTCCATGCCTACTTTCGCAGAACAGGTACCCACCAGCCTGCTGGATATCGCTTATTTCCCCGAAGAACCGGGCATGTACAATTATAACCCCGATCTTAAAGCAGACGGCAGGCTGAATACCGACCCGAAAACCAACTTCGGATCGGTGATGCGGGGCATTACGTTTGATGCCGATTTTGACAATTCGAACGTAGAGTACCTGGAGTTCTGGATGATGAATGTGTTTGAAGGAGAACTTCCCCTGAGCAACCGGGTCACAAATACCACAGGCGGCAAGCTGCTGGTACAACTGGGAGACGTCTCGGAAGATGTGATTCCCGACGGTCGTTTCAATTTCGAAAACGGGATCCGTCCCGACTCCCTGAACGGCGGCCTGGCCAGCCGGCCTTATGTGAGTACCCCCTGGGGAAAAGCGCCCGATATACAGTTTATGGTAGACGCCTTCGAAAACGATGAAAATATCCGGAAAATCCAGGATGTGGGATTAGACGGCCTTTCGAATGAAGCCGAACGGGATTATGTCAATCCCAACGACCCGAACAGCAAGGGAATCAAAGGTTTCCTGGATCAGGCCAGAACCAAAGTCACCAATGCCCAGGCCTTCCAAAAAATCTACGACGACCCTTCGAAAGATGATTTTCGTCACTTCCTTGATCCTTCTTTTGACGGAAGCGCGACTTTCCTGGAAAGGTACAAAGACTACCTGGGAATGGAGAATAACTCTCCCTACAATAAAGATCAGGCCAACGCGGCCATGGTCTATGCCAACTCCAATTCGGCAGACAAGGAAGACATCAACCAGGACAACACCATCAACGAACTGGAAGATTTTTACGAATACGAAATCGACATCCGCCCCGATAACGCCCGGGGAATCCAGCGTAACCCTTATATTGTAGACCAGGTAGAAGTAGGCGCGAACAGCGAGCGTCCGGCCACTACCTGGTACCTTTTCCGGATCCCGATCCGGAAATACACCCGAAAAAGCTCGGATTCGCCCAATGATTCCTTCAAATCTATTAGGTTTATGCGCCTGGTGACCACAGACTGGGAACAACCCGTAGTGATGCGTTTCGCCACCATGCAACTGGTATCCAACCAATACCGTACATACGCCTACAAAATCAACGATACCACCAGTAATTACTACGAAGTACCGGTGGATTCTCTGAGCAGAACCGTACTCAAAAGCGCTACGGTCAGCATTGAAGAAAACGGATGTCCTACCGGTGTGGATTGCGGCGATTCCAAGCAATACCCGTATGCCGTTCCTCCCGGTTTTGTACGTGACGTCAACTACGCCACTCAGGCCCGGATGGAGTTCAACGAGCAAGCCATCAGCCTGGCCGTGGAGAAACTGGAGGCAAAAGACTCCCGCGGAGTCTTTAAAAATACCGACCTGGACCTCAACATGTACAAGCGCCTGAAAATGTTTGTACACATGCATACGGAAGAGAGTCATGCCGACAGCCTCGGGATGTTCCTGCGTATTGGTACCGACCTCAAGAACAACTATTACGAGATCGAGATCCCCCACCTACAGCGCACCGCCCGGGGAGAAGTCTCCCCTACCCTGATCTGGCCCGAACAGAATGAAATTGATGTTCCCCTGGAAGAGCTGCGCAATCTGAAACTAAGGCGCAACCGGAACACCGATAAGAACACCTTCCGAAAAGAATACGCCGAATACCTCACTATAGACGGCACAGCCTCCGGCACCGAAGCCCCCGTACTCCGGCGCTACCGCATCGCCGTAAAAGGAAATCCTGACCTGAGCAAAGTACTGACCATGATGATCGGGGTACGGAATAACAGTGACCGGGAAAAAGACTACACCGTTTGGGCCAATGAACTGCGGGCTTTCGGCTTTGACGCGCAGGACAAAGGGTCTGCCGGATTGCTTTCCGTTGACCTCAAACTTGCGGATATCGGTACGCTTATGCTGGCCGGAAACTTCCGCAACTTCGGGTTCGGAAGTGTGCAGGATAAAATATCCAACCGCCTACAGGAAGACAGCTATTCGTATGGGGGGGTGCTGAATCTTTCCCTTGATAAATTTATGCCCATGAAATGGGGGCTTCAAATCCCCTTCTTCATGAACTATGACCGCCAGGTATCCGTACCTGGGTTCAATCCTTTAGATCCCGATATCCGGCTTGACGTAGCCCTGGAACAAGGCAACCTCAATCCCTATCAGCAGAACCTGACCCGTGACCTGGTATCGGATATGTCAACCACCACCGGTTTCAACTTCATGAATGTGGGTAAGGTAAAAACCGGGAACCGCACTAAAGATCGTATTTATGACATGGAGAACTTTTCGTTCTCGTATGCCCAGAACCGCATTTACCGGAGCAATATTCTCATGGCCAACAACGACCAGAGTTTCACCAGCGCCGGTATGACCTACCGATTTAGTCCGAAAGCTTTACCATGGGAGCCCTTTAAAAATGCGGCGGGCCTCGACAGCTCCATGTTCAAGTTTATGAAGCCGTTTTCGTTCTCGCCCATTCCCACACTTATTCACTTTGACCTGTACAATGAGCAGGTGTTTTACCGCACCCGCTACCGCGATCAGGAGCTCAGGGACCTCCCCGACGAAAACCTGATCAAATACTATTACGGCAACCGGCGTTATGACCTGGCCTGGACGCTCTTCCGGAACATTACCCTGACATACGGGGCGCACATGCAGGCCATCATGGACGACGTGAACGGTACGGTGACCGCCGAACAGGATGTTAAATTCGGATCGCGCCTGTTCAGCCGCGGGCGGGCCAAAAATTACACCCAGAACATAAAAGGAGTCTGGCGTCTCCCGCTCCAGGACATTTACCTCCTCGACTGGGTCACAGCCAGCGCCACCTACGACAACCGTTACAGTTTCAAGAGCGTAGCTTTTGGCCAGCCAGACACCGGTGATGCCGCCTACCAATTCGGTCACTTGCTGGAAAACGGCCGCGACTTCGGGGTAGACGGGCGAGTAGACCTGGTCAGGCTGTATAACAAAGTCGGTTATCTGCGCCGGGCCAATATGCCGGCTCAGCCTCGTCAGCGCTACACCCGTGCACCCGGTGACGAACAAAATCTGGCCGCGGAAAGCAACAAATTGGCCAGGGCCGTAACCCGCCTTCTGATGGCCACCCGGGGAATCAACGGCCGCTTCGCGCTTACCGAATCCACCATTATGCCCGGTTTCCTGGAGATTCCCGAATTCTTCGGACTAAACGGCACCTCTAGCGGACTGGCCCCGGGTCTTCCTTTCGTGCTGGGAAGTCAAAATCCTGAAAAAACCATAGAAAGAGCCATGAATAACGGCTGGCTTTCGAAGAATGTGCAGCAATACAACCCCATTGTACAGCAAAGAGGTTATACCTTTGAATACAACACCAACCTGGAGCCCTTCAAAGATTTCAGGATGGTCATCAAAGGAAACATTTCCCGCAATAACGATATCTCCTACGTGTATCAGCCCAATGCCGATGGCGAATTTGAGAAATTCTCACCGGTGCGGGGAGGTAGTTTCAAGATGTCGTTCTGGTCGTTCAAAACTTCCTTTAAGCGGGTCAACTCCGATCCTTCTTCCGGCTATTTTTACGAGCCTTTCAAAGACCTCCAGGACAACCGTTCCAAGGTGATTGACATCCTGGAAAGCCGTCCGGAAAACTCGGAACTCCAGCTTTCCGAAAACTCCCAGGATGTGCTGATTCCCGCGTTTTTCGCGGCCTATACGGGAAAAGACGTAAATGACCTCCTTAGCAAAAAGAAATATACGCGTAACGGCAGCAATACCTTTAACCCTTTCTTGGCCCTCCCCATGCCCAACTGGCAGATCAACTACCAGGGCCTGGAGAAAGTGGCAGGCCTGAGGGCCTTGTTCTCTTCCATTACCCTTTCCCATTCCTTTGTGTCGTCATACAGCGTAGGAAATTTTACTTCCAACCTGGTGTATACGGATATGGCCCTGCTGGATTACCGGGGCGTGTATGGAAAGGGCTACACCCTGGGTTCTGAACTGAACGAGTTTACGAATATCTTTGATCCGGTGTATATCATGAGTTCCATTGTGATGGAAGAAAAGTTCGCGCCTTTCCTCGGGGTGAATTTCACCACCAAAGGTAGTTTTTCCGGGAATTTCGCCTGGAACAAAGACCGGATGGCCATGCTGAACCTGTCGAATGCCCAGGTAAGTGAAACGCACGGCAATGATTTTATCTTCGGCTTCGGCATGAAGAAAAACAATATCGTGCTTCCGCTCAGAGGCCGTGACGGCAACAGCATTATCCTTCCGAATGACCTGACCTTCCGAATGGATTTCACCCTGCGCGATCTCAAACTTATTCAAAGAAAACTGGAGGGAGACGCCCTGATCAAAAGCGGTTTCCGGTCTTTGCAGGTCAAACCCAATATGGCCTACACCTTCAACAAACGGGTAAGCATGACCGTCTTCTGGGAGAAGCAGGTGAATCAGCCCTACGTGACCCAGCAGTATTATACCAACAACGCGACTTTCGGTATCACCGCGCGTTTTAACCTGGCCGAGTAAATATCAACCTTAATAATATGAAACCAAACCGAAGAAAATTTATCCAAAGCCTGGGCGCCGCCTCCCTGCTGGCGGCCTCCGAGTCATTCGCAAAGCCCTTCCATATCATCAAAGATATGCGGGTTAGTCCTAACGATAAGATCCGTTTCGCCACCATAGGCATGGGCATTCAGGGGCATTATGATACGCGGGCGGCGCTGAAAGCCGGCGGCACCGAACTGGTGGCCGCGGCTGACCTCTACTCCGGTCGCCTTACCCGTGTTAAAGAATTATTCGGGAAAGATATATTCACTACGCGTGACCACCGCGAAATCCTGGCACGAAAAGACATTGACGCCGTATTGGTAGTAACGCCTGACCACTGGCACGATCACATCACCATGGACGCCCTGAAAGCCGGAAAAGCAGTATACTGCGAAAAACCCATGGTCAACCGTATTGAAAAGGGCAAGCCCGTCATTGATGCCTGGAAGAAGTCGGGAAAAACCATGCAGGTAGGCAGCCAGAGAATCAGCGGTTCTGCCTTTGAAGAGGCAAGACGCATGATCAATGCCGGAGAAATCGGAAACATCAACTTTATAGAGGCTACTTATGACCGTTTCAACAACATTGGTGCCTGGAACTACTCTATACCCACAGATGCTTCCCTCGCTACGGTAGACTGGGACCGCTTCTTAGGCGATGCCCCAAAAAGACCGTTTGATGCCACCCGTTTCTTCCGCTGGAGAAATTACCAAGATTACGGAACCGGCGTAGCCGGCGACCTCTTTGTACACCTGATTACCGGCGTGCATTTCATCACCGGAAGCAAAGGCCCCGAACGGATCTTCTCATCGGGCGAACGCAGCTATTGGAATGACGGCCGGGATATTCCGGATGTGCTGGTCTCTGTTTTTGATTATCCCGCTAACGAAACCCATGAAAAATTCCAGATGGTGTTAAGGGTAAACTTCGCCAACGCCGGAGCCATTAAAAACGTCACCCGGATCATTGGCACCGAAGGGCAGCTGGAAGTAAGCGACAGCACCCTGATTCTTACGAAGAAAAAACTTCCGAAAGCCCCAGGTTACGGCAATTACGACAGTTACTTTACCTTCTCTGAAGCCCAGCAGGCCGAGTTCAAAAAGCAATACGATGCGAAGTATTCAGAAGCAGATCGTGTAGCCGAACCGGTGAAAGAAATTCGGTTTGATGCTCCGCAGGGCGAAGATAATCACGCCAACCATTTCAATAACTTCTTTGAGAATGTGCGGAAAGGCAGTCAGGACACCAATGAAGATGCCATCTTCGGATTCCGGGCCGCAGCGCCTGTACTGGCTTGTAACGACAGCTATTTCCAGCAGAAAGTTATTCACTGGGACGCGGATAAAATGATTGTAAAATAAGGAATGGATAGTTCAGACGGCAGGTTGATGTACTTTGAAGAGCATATCTTACAAGATATCTCCCTGCCTGAACGATTCACCTTTCCTTTTTATTATGAACCGCATCCGCTCGCTTTGCATGCTACGGAGAAACTGATGCATGACCTGGAAACTCGCCCTCCGGAACAGCATAATTTTGGGTTGAGTCCGGACGGACCCGGCCCGGTCATCGGCAAAATGTTCGGGGTATTGGTGGTGAAAGACCGGCACGGAAAAGTCGGCTATCTTTACGGATTTTCGGGAAAACTGGCCGGAACCAACCGACATGAACGGTTTGTTCCGCCGGTTTTCGACATGCTAACGGAAAACAGTTTTTTCCTGAGGGAAGAAGAGATTCTGAACAGCATGAACCGTCGGATCGAAGAAGTCCGGAATGATCGGGAGTTCCTGCAATTGCAGGAAGTACTGGCCGGTCTGGAAGAGAAAAACGTGGCTGCCCTCTCCGAACTCAAAGAAAAACTAAAGGAAAACAAAGAAAAACGAAGACTTCAACGCGAGGCAGAAAAAAGAAGACTCTCTCCGGAAGAATATGCCCTGGTGGAGGAAGAGCTGGTGCGCCAGAGCCTGGCCGACAAACGCCTGCTCGCCCAAACCCGGGAATCTTACCGCTGGAAAGAAGACCATCTTATTTCAAAGATTACCGAATACGAAGCACAGATCGAAGCCCTGGTCAAAGAGCGGCGACGGAAATCGGCCGCCCTCCAGGAGGAACTCTTCAGCCGCTATGTCTTCCTGAACCAATACGGTGTAGCCAAAGGCCTGGGAGCCATATTTCGGAAAACCGTTTCAGGCAAGCCCCCGGCAGCGGCGGGCGAATGCGCCACCCCCAAACTGCTGCAATACGCTTTTCAGCAAGGATACACTCCCCTGGCCATGGCCGAATTCTGGTGGGGCGCTCCGCCCCGCTCCGAAGTCCGGAAACACCGGCAGTTTTACCCGGCCTGCACCGGCAAATGCGAGCCCATTCTCCAACACATGCTGGAGGGCATTCCATTGGATGACAACCCCCTGCTGCACAACCCGGGTCGTGAAAAAGAAGTGCGGATGCTGTACGAAGACGAGCATTTTGTGGTGGTCCACAAACCCTCAGGACTGCTCTCCGTACCCGGTACCCGTATTGAAGACTCCGTATTCACCCGTCTCAGAACCTTGTGGAACGGCCGTTTACCCTTTATGGTTCACCGCCTCGACATGTCCACCAGCGGGCTGTTGGTGGTGGCCCGCACCAAAGAAGCGCACAAACACATCCAGCGTCAGTTTCTGAAACGTACGGTAATCAAGCGCTATACCGCCTTGCTGACGGCCGAACTAGCCCAAAGCTCAGGGGAGATTCACTTGCCTCTTCGCCCTGACCTCGACGACCGTCCACGTCAGCTGGTATGCTTTGAGCAGGGCAAAAAAGCCATTACCCGCTGGGAACTGGTTTCCACCGGAAACGGTCAATCCAAAGTACATTTTTATCCGCTTACGGGCAGAACCCACCAGTTACGTGTACATGCGGCCCACCCATTGGGCTTAAACGCCCCCATTGCCGGCGATGACCTCTACGGATCGGCCTCAGACCGACTCTACCTGCACGCCGCACGCCTTGAATTTACGCATCCCGGCACTAAGGAACGAATGCGTTTTGAATGTGCGGAGGAATTTTGACTGCGAATTACGAATTAAAAATTACGAATTACGGGAAGATCAATTACGAATTACGAATTGACCAATTAACGAATTACGGAAATGAAAAGTAATAATATAGTACAGCAGAAATCATTCGCATTTGCAATACGTATTGTGAATGTTTACAAATATTTGATTGCTGAAAAGAAAGAATTTGTTTTATCTAAACAACTTTTGCGTTCGGGTACTTCCATAGGTGCAAATATTGAAGAATCTATTGGTGGGCAATCAGACAAAGATTTCATAGCCAAAATCAGTATATCTTACAAAGAAGCAAGAGAAACCGTTTATTGGCTGAAACTTTTGCACGCCACCGACTTTTTATCAACAGAAGAATTTATAAGTTTGTTGAATGAAGCAGAAGAGTTATGCAAAATCCTTGGCAAAATTCAAATCACGCTCAAAACCCGTAATTCGTAATTTTTAATTCGTAATTCGTAACTCGTAATTCGTAATTCCTAATTCGTAATTGCTACCTGCTCCACCGCCGCGCCGATGCGCTTCACCGCCTCTTCCAACACGTGACGCTGGGTGGCAAAATTCAGACGGATGTGTCCTTTGCCCATAAAGATCGCCGCCTCCATCACCCCTACCCCGTACTTCTCCAGGTGAGCAGCAAAGTCATTTATTCCTAAAGCAGAATAATCGATCCAGGCCAGGTAAGTGGCTTCCTGCGGATGCATTTTCAAACCGGGGATCCGGTTGATTTCTTCCAGGAGAAAATCGTGATTTTTTCTCAGGTATTCCAGGGCGGCTTCCAGCCAGGGGGCAGACTCCGCATAGGCTGCCAGGTTAACTGCTCCACCCAGCAGCGTCATGTGAGGTACCGTATGCAAGCGGATTTTCCCGAACCCTTCCCGGTGTGCCGCGTTGGGAATAACGGCAAAGGCAGAGCTTAGCGCCGGAATATTAAACGCTTTCGCTGCCGAAAACAAACTGATGGTATTAGAGGCAATCTCCGGAGAAAGCGAGGCCACAGGAATATGACGCCTGCTTTTATCCAGGATCAGGTCGGCGTGAATTTCGTCTGAACAGATTAAAATACCGTGCTTCGCGCAAAATGCTGCGAGTGCTTCCAACTCTTCCTTTCCGTACATACGTCCGGTCGGGTTGTGCGGGTTACACAAAATGTACATACGTGTATCCGAAGTAACCGCCGCCTCCATCGCGTCAAAGTCCATGGTCCAGCCATCTTGTTTCAATGGCACCGCCTGAAGTGTTCTTCCTTCCCCTTCCGCGATATCCAGGAAAGGGCGGTAAACGGGAACAGACGTCATTACCGCGTACGGACCAGTAGAAACATAGCGTGCGGCGGTCCCCAACCCCGACAAAACCGAAGGGAGCCATACAATCCACTCTTCCTGAACTTCCCAGCCATACCTTTCTTTCAGCCACGCAATAACGGTACCGGCCAAAGAGGCCGGTGGCATAGCGTAACCGTAAATGCCCGTATCTACATAACGTTGAAAAGCCGCCCGGATGGGTTCGGCCACTTCAAAATCCATATCGGCTACCCATAACGGAATTACCTCCTCACTATACCGGTTCCATTTGATACTTCCGTCTTTCCTCCGGTCATAAACCCGCTCAAAATCCATGATTTATTTATAAATGATTAATGATTTGCTTAAATTTGTACAATTAAAGTATAATTCACCGTAAAACTACAGATTAAATAAAGCAAAATGTTAGTAAAACATAAAAAGGCCCCCGGTCAGAGATTAATAAAGAGTTTAACCCTTCAGCAAAGGTCGTGGCTGAATGCCTCCGGCGGCGCTTTGCTTTTTGTCACAGGGCAGTGCCTGTTCACCTTGTCGTGGTTCCGCCTGTTTGAAGGATTTCACAAACCCACCTGGACGTTCATGATTATACTGGGACTGGTGCTGACCTTAACCGGGCTGCTGGTTATGGGGAAAGCCCTGGTTTTCAGTTCACATATAAAGGCAAGAAAATACTATAAGAAACGGCAGAATAGCCTGCTCAAGAGAGCCTCCCAAAAACTGGAAAATTCGAAATTGAAGATAGAAAGAAGCCCTAAAAAATAGGGCTTTGATTACTTTGCCGCTTCCGCTTTAAGTTCCTCCACAGTGACTTTCTTAATAGTAGGCTTTAAGGTAAGTCTTTTGATAGCATCAATTTTATTATTGGCTATCGCTCTGTTCTTTCTGCTCTTTCTTTTTAACTGAGTAACTCCCATGGTGATCCATTTTTGAATTTCGAGGTGCAAATATAGATATAATTTCCCACATTTTTGTACTCCTGCCGATATTTTACAGGAATACATCACATTTTCGGGAAAGTTTACCCCAGAATGTACAGCGATTGCGGGCAATAGCCTATTTTTGAAAGATTTTTAAACGAAGTATATGTCAAAACCAACGCTGGCCAGAGGAACCCGCGACTTCGGTCCGGAAGTGATGGCCAAAAGAAATTTCATTTTTGATACGGTAAAGAATGTCTATAAAAAATATGGATTTCTTCCGTTAGAAACGCCCTCCATTGAGAATCTCTCCGTACTCATGGGAAAGTATGGCGAGGAAGGCGACCAACTCCTGTTTAAAATTCTCAATTCCGGTGACTTCCTGAAAGACGTGGTTTCCGAAGACCTGGAAACCGGATATAAAGAAGTATTGAAAAAGGTGGCGGAAAAAGGATTACGCTATGACCTGACCGTACCTTTCGCCCGCTATGTAGCCATGAACCGCCAGCAGCTGGCCATTCCCTTTAAACGTTACCAGATTCAGCCTGTATGGCGGGCCGACCGCCCCCAGAAAGGCCGCTACCGCGAGTTTTACCAGTGCGACGCCGATGTGGTAGGCACCGATTCCCTGATCTGTGAGGCAGAGATCGTGCTGATGCTGCACGAGGTTTTCCGGGACCTGGGCATCACGGAATTTGTGGTGAAGATCAATAACCGGAAAATACTCGCGGGTATTGCCGAAGCCATAGGCGCCGCGGGAAAGGAAGCCACCCTTAGTGTCGCAATTGACAAGCTGGATAAGATAGGCAAAGAGAAAGTGGAAGCTGAATTGATGGACCGAGGGTTTTCAGAAGAAAACATCCGTCAGCTTCAGCCCCTCTTCCGCCTCGAAAATACGAACAACCTCTTTTCGTTCTTAAAGGAGTGGTTAAACGAATCTCCGACCGGCCTCCTGGGTGTGCAGGAACTGGAAAATATCTGGTCTCTTGTGCATGACCTGGGCTTGGAAAACCCCAGGATAGAATTTGACCCCTCCCTGGCACGCGGACTCAGCTACTATACGGGTGCCATTTTCGAAGTGAAAGCGCTGAATGTGAGTATAGGAAGCATATCCGGAGGCGGACGTTACGACAACCTGACCGGAAGCTTTGGGGTTCAGGGCATGTCAGGAGTAGGCATTTCTCTCGGTGTAGACCGTATTTACGATGTGATGGAAGAACTTTCGCTCTTCCCGACCCGTTTGAGCTACTCTTCTACCCGGGTGATGGTGACTCATTTCGGACAAGAGACCTTAAAAGGCAGCCTCAAACTTCTTTCCCTGCTCCGGGAGCATGGAATTAGCGCAGAAATCTATCCGGATACAGCCAAAATAAAGAAACAGTTTGAATACGCAGACCGGAAGGGAATTCCGCTGGTGCTCATTGCAGGCCCTGAAGAATTGGCGCAAAAGACATTTTTACTGAAAAACATGGTAACAGGGGAGCAAAACCCGGTTACTGAAGACACTTTAATTTCCGCTGTCTCATGACGAAGAAAAGAAAACTATTTGCGTATGCCCTGGTATTGGTATCTACAGTAGCCGCTTCTTTTGCCTTTTATTTCTGGCAGGTCTATACCAGTCCTAACCTGAATGTAAAAGGGGAAGAAACCTTTGTACTGTACATTCCGGAAGGGGCTTCTTACAACCAGGTACTCGACTCGCTCAGAGCTCACAAAATGATTCACGATGAAATCGCCTTCGGCTTTATGACCCGCCACAAAAGCTACCGTGAAAACGTGAAACCGGGCCGATACGAGATCGCCCCGAACTCTTCCAACAATACTGTGGTGTCCAAACTGTTGAGCGGCCGCCAAGACCCGGTGAAGCTCACCTTTAACAATGTCAGGACCAAAGAAGACCTGGCCCGCAAAATCGGGAACCGCCTGGCGTTCGACCCTCAGATACTGGTAGAGAAACTGAACGATGATACGGTAGTTCAGCAGCTCGGCTTCAACAAAGAGACGGTAATGAACATGTTCCTGCCCGACACCTACTTTATTTATTGGACGGTATCGCCTGACGACTTCCTGGAACGTATGAAAACCGAATATACCAAATTCTGGAACAGCGAACGGCTGGAAAAGGCAGCCGATATTCACCTTACCCCGGATGAAATAGGCACGTTGGCATCTATTGTCCAGAGCGAAACCAACAAAAAAGATGAAATGCCGGTAGTAGCCGGCGTGTATATCAACCGCCTGTCCATTGGCATGCCCTTGCAGGCCGACCCAACCGTGAAATTTGCAGTAGGCGACTTCACCCTGAAGCGTATACTGCACAAGCATCTTGCAGTAGATTCGCCCTACAACACCTATAAAAACAAGGGTCTTCCGCCCGGACCCATCGCCCTGCCCGAGCGTGTAGCACTAGACGCCGTTTTGAATTACGAGAGACATCGCTATACGTATTTCAGCGCGAAAGAAGATTTTTCAGGTTACCATAACTTTGCTGAAAATTTCACGCAGCACCTGAAAAATGCCCAAAAATACCAGAGTGCGCTTAACCAAAGAGGAGTTCGCTAATGTACCAGCATGTATCTACCTACCGGGTTCGTTATGCCGATGTAGACCAGATGGGTTATATGTATTATGGCAATTATTCCCGCCTGTATGAAATCGGGCGGGTAGAAGCATTGCGGGCCCTGGGCGTACGCTACCGGGAAATGGAGGAATCCGGTATCTGGATGCCTGTGTATGAAAACAATTCCCGGTATATCCGTCCGGCCCAATACGACGAACTCCTCGAAATTACCTGCAAACTGGAAACACTTCCGGGAACAAGAATTATCTTTACCTCGGAAATCAGAAACGAGGAAAATATACTGGTCCACGTGGGGCGCACTACCCTGGTCTTTCTTGACGGCAGTACCCGAAAGGTCATTCCCTGCCCCGCCATGATTTTAGAAAAACTACAACCCTACTTTGCATGCGATATGGGATAAAGAAAAAACTGGTGTCTTTGCGGAAATATCTGAGCGGCCTCTACCTTTTCAGATCGGAGATTTCCCTGTACCGTTTCCTCGTCATTCTCTGGAGAAACATCATCACGTTTGACCTCGACCAGCGGGCTACTTCCGTGGCATTCAGCTTTCTTCTTGCCGTTTTTCCAGCCGTTCTTTTCCTTTTCACACTCATCCCCTATATTCCCATTGATCACCTGGATGTGCTGATCATGGACTTTATCCGGAATCTGATACCAGCGGGACTGTATGACGTGGTAGCCCAAACCATTTACGAGATCATCAGCCGTCCGCGAGGAGATATTCTCTCTTTCGGTTTTATGTTTTCCCTTTATGCCGCCACAAACGGCATCAACTCCCTCACCCGGGCGTTTAACGGAGCCCTTGAAAACAAGAAAAACCGGGGATTTGTGCAAGCGCGCGGTACCGCAGCACTTGTGCTTCTGATCCTCATATTCGTACTCGTCTGCGCCGTGATTATCCTGATTACCGGAAAAATTGTCTTGAATTACATTGCAAGCCAGGGCCTGGTCAGCTCAGGTCTTAACCTGCTGGCTATCCGCTCCCTTGGGTATCTTTCTATCTTTTTTATCTTCTATTTCGGTATCGCATGCCTGTATTATTTCGCGCCGGCTATCCATAAAAAAATACGTTTTTTTAATTTCGGAGCCGCCTTCGCCTCCATCCTGTGCATATTGGCCACCAATCTCTTTTCCTGGTACCTGGAAAACTTCAGTTCCTATAACAAACTATACGGTTCCATTGGTACGCTCATTGCCATTATGGTATGGATCTACCTGATCTGCCTCATCCTGATTCTCGGTTTCGAGCTCAATGTAGACCTCCGGGAAGAAAAATACAAGCTAAGGCAGGAACAAGCCTAAAAACCGGTTACTTCAGCGAAAATTTCAGCGCCGCGTTGACCCCGAATTTGTTCGGCGAAATCAGGTACTGAGGCTTGGAGAACGGAAACTCGAAATACGGAGCCACCTGCCCATACAAGCGCCCATAATGGTATTGCAGCCCCATTCCATAGTACAAATTATTGAATACATTGGGTTTATACCTATTTTCCAGGCTTCTGAAAGGACTGCTACCAAAGCCTTCATTCGTATACGACACGTTTTCAGATACCTTCAGGTCGAGGCGGGTACCCGTACTGATCAGGAAATCCAGGCTGTACGTTACCGGCACATAATACGTCATATATACCGGCAGGCGGATCCGTGAAGTCTCAATGGTAATGTCACGGATCTCATAGGTAGTAGGCCCCGGCGACTTGGGCGGTTTATATTCGTCTTCGAAGTCCTTACCCGTTTGCTTATTGAATTCTTTCGGGAAAGGAAAAGAATTGGGAGAGGAATTGGAAATAGAAAGACCCGTACTTATACTAAACCGGTTTTTCAGGAATATCTCCGCGAGGGTACCAAACGAAAACGCGCTGTTTCCTCCCAAATAGTCTACTTCTACCCCTGGACGGATAGTAAAATTAGGCCAGAATTTACGTTTCGTTTCAGCGGCGGGTACACTTTCCCGGGCAATCGCCGCGGTATCTCCTTCGGCTTTTCGCTCCGGCTGTTTCGGTTCCCGAACCGTATTCTCCTCCTGTACATATACGGGCAAATCCTGGAATACGGGCGCTGCAATACTGTCAGCAACAGCCTCCCTGTTTACTGAACTATGCTCCTCTCCCTTGCCTGAACGATACGCCATTTCGGTCCCCGGACTCTCTACGTAGCGATCGCGGTAGATGTACTTATAAACCGTATTTGTACGGTATACGGTATCGGTGATTACTTCCTTTTCCGGAAGCTTTTCTTCTAAAACTGTAGTGAGTGTATCGGTCTTATCAAATGATTGAGGTTTGGAATGGTACAAAAGGTTAAATAACAACGCGAGGGAGGAAATCCCACCGAAGATCCAGCCACCGTAGGTCTTAAACAAAGTCACATACCAAGGTACGGGCAGTAACTTCCGAAAGTTCTCCCAGGCCTCAGGCGTATAGTCCGTCTGAAGCGATTCGAGCTTCTTTCGTATCCGGTTATCAAAATCTTTCTCAGACATATTCATGTGTATATTTCTTATCTATAGCATGCATTCAGGCACCGGCCCTTATTCTCTGTTGTCAAAGTTCATTACTTTATCTACCGAATACAATTTTATCCATTCCTGGAGCTTCAAGCGCGCTTTAACGAGGTTTGACCTGGAAGTCCCCTCGTTGATATTCAGCATTTCCGCGATCTCTGCATGCGAATATCCGTCTATCACAAAAAGCGAAAATACCGTACGGTAAGAGGGCGGTAGCTTTTGAACCAGTTCCAGTATCTCCTCCGCACTCAGCTGGTCCAGCACTTCGGCCTGGTTTATCTCCAGCTGGGGCATTTCATTCACATCCACAAGGGCTACTTTGGGGCTGTATTTCCGGTAGTAATCGATACAGGTACGTACCGTAATGGTTTTAAACCAGGCGTGAAAACTCTGCATTTCATTGAAGCTGTGAATATGCTTAAACACTTTCAGAAACGCATCATTGACCATTTCTTCGGCTTGCACATAGTCCGAGCCGTATCGCATGCAGATTTTTTTAGCATATCCATAGAAACTTTCAAAAAGGATCTTCTGGGCGGAAGCCTTTCCGTCCTTACACCCCTGGATAGTTGTCATTAAATCACGTCCTGTACTCACATTCTGGAGATCGGTGAACAAATATACTAACCTACCGCGTTTATGTTACCGGTACACGCGGGTTTAACCGCCGTTATTTGACTACTAATACGAAATAAGATTAAAAAACGTTGCCTCGCCCTCTACATTTCTGTCATCTGGGCTTCCTGCTTTTCATGAAGTTCGGCATACAAACCACCTTTCTGAAGCAGTTCTTCGTGTGTTCCGATATCTATAATTTGTCCCTCATCCATCAGGATAATCTTATCGGCCAGGCGGGCGTTGGATACGCGGTGAGAAATCAGCAGGGTGGTTTTACCCGCCATTACCCGTTTCAGATTGTTCAGAATAGTATTTTCCGTTACGGTATCTACGGCCGAAAGACTATCGTCCAGAATCAGAATTCCCGGTTGGCGAATAATGGCCCGGGCAATAGATACCCGCTGCTTTTGTCCCCCCGAAAGCGTAATTCCCCGTTCTCCCACTTTGGTATTAAAACCTTCCGGAAAGTCCATGATGTTCGTATATACCGCAGAGTCTTTCGCTGCCTGCACTACCTCTTCGTCGCTCGCTTCTTCCTTCCCGAAACGGATATTACTGCTAATGGTATCCGAGAATAAAAACACCTCCTGGGTCACATAACCCACCTGGGCCTTGTAATGGCTCAGATCCAGGTCTTTTATGTCTACGCCGTCTATCAGTATCCTACCCTCCTCTACATCGTACAGGCGGAGAAGCAGATTCGCCAGAGTACTTTTCCCTGAGGCCGTAGTACCGATCACAGCCACGCTTTCTCCGGCGTGAATATCAAGAGAGACATTCTTCAGCGCCCGGATACCCGTATCGGGGTATGTAAATGAAACGTTCTCGAAACGAATATCGCCCTGAACGTCTACAGGGATATTCTGTTGCGACAAAATATCGTTTTTGAGTTTCAGGAACTCATTAATTCTTTTTTGGGAAGCAGCGGCACGCTGGATCTGTCCGGAGGTCCAGCCCAGGGCGGCCATAGGCCAGGTGAGCATAAACACGTACATCACAAATTCCGCAATCACCCCCAGGGAAATCTTTCCCGCAATCACCTCCTGCCCGCCCACAAACACGCAGATAATGGTACTTAAACCAATCAGGAAAATCATCAGGGGATGAAAAAGGGAATCTACACGTGCCAGCTTCAGGGATTCATACTGGTATTTCAGGCTTTCTTTCTCGAACTGGTGGTAAAACTTCTCTTCCGCTGCGAAAGATTTGATGACCCGGATACCCGAATACGTCTCCTGGGCGTTGGTAGACAGGTTGGCCAGGCTTTTCTGAATGCGTTCGGAACGGCGGTTAATAATACTGCTGACAATGAAGATACTGAGAGAAAGTAGCGGCAGGGGAATCAGCACGTACCAGGTCAGGCGGGCGTTGACGGAAAACATATAACTCAGCACCAGCACCACCAGCACAAACATGTTCAGGAGGTACATGATAGCCGGCCCCAGGTACATGCGCACTTTTGACACATCTTCCGTGATCCGGGCCATCAGGTCACCGGTAGAATTTCTTTTAAAAAAAGCCAGGGGAAGCGTCTGGTAATGCGCGTAAATCTCGTTTTTAAGGTCGTATTCGATATAGCGTGACATCACGATGAGGGTCTGCCGCACAGCGAAAAGAAAAACCCCTTTGACCACGGCCATCAGGATAATCAGCCCGCCGAGTACCGTTATTCCGAAGGTAAGGGTTTTATAGGTGACAGGCTGAAAGCCGGAGTGTCTGAACAGAAAATAATGGTCTACATTGGTTTCGACCAGTTCGAGGGCGTGGCGCACTAGCTGGGCGGGAATAATGCCAAACAGGTTGGAAAGAACAGTAAATAAGATTCCCAGTAAAAGCAATCCCTTATACTTAACAAAATACTTATTCAGATACGCTAATTCTTTCATCGATGTCTAGTTTAGCTATGAGCTTTGAGCTTTGAGCCTTGAGCTGTGAGCCGGGATACAGCTTCCGGCTATTTTATTCTTAAGGTTGATCAGAGAGGGTGTTTTTGAGCCGAAAAGCCGCTATCACCTCTTCATAATATTCTTCATAACGGGCCACCACCACGTTCATATCAAAAAGTTTGGCCCGCTCCAGCGCCCGCTGTTTAAAGCCTTCCAGGTGTTTTTCATCCAGCACATAAAGCGCTTTCTCTACCATATCCTCAATATCTCCAATATTGCTTAGAAACCCTGTTTCCCCCTGAATATTAAGCTCGGCCAGTCCTCCGGTATTGCTCGACACCACCGGTACCTGGCAGGCCATAGCTTCCAGGGCGGCCAGTCCGAAACTCTCTTTCGCTGAAGGCATCAGGAACAGGTCTGCTACGGAAAGCACCTCTTCCATCGCTTCCAGTTTGCCTATAAACCGAACGTCTTCCGCAATGCCCAGTTTCCGGGTCAGTTCCTCCATATTTTGTCTTTCTTCCCCGTCTCCAATCAGCAGGAGCTTACTGGGTACTACCGCCCGAATACCCGCGAAAACCCGAATTACATCGTCTATCCGCTTCACTTTCCGGAAGTTGGACGCGTGCACCAATAGCTTTTCCCCGTTAGGACACAAAAATCGTTTGAAATGATCTTTTTCCTGTTTATAAAAACGTTCCAGGTCTACAAAATTATAAATTACCTCAATAGGTTTATGAATACCAAAGGTATCGATGGTTTCCTGGCGAAGGTCTTTTGACACGGCCGTAACGCCGTCAGACTCATTTATACTGAATGTAATCACAGGTTTGAGGGAAGGATCTTTGCCCACAATGGTAATATCTGTACCGTGCAGCGTGGTCACCACCGGAATATCCAGCCCCTCCCCTTTCAGGATCTGTTTGGCCAGGAAAGCCGATGTGGCGTGGGGAATGGCATAGTGTACATGCAGAAGATCCAACTTTTCATATTTCACCACATCCACCATCTTACCGGCCAGGGCCGATTCGTACGGAGGATACTGAAACAAGGGATAAGACGAAATATTGACCTCGTGGTAAATAATATTCTCGCTGAAAAAGTCGAGCCGTATGGGTTGAGCGTAAGTGATAAAATGAATCTGATGTCCTTTCTGAGCAAGTGCTTTTCCTAATTCTGTCGCCACCACACCGCTTCCTCCGAAAGTAGGATAACACACAATTCCGATCTTCATGTATTCGTTCTTTCCTCCATAAACATTTAATTCAACCGAAATAATTCCATACCCCGGTTATTCGTTCTTAACTTTGGAACCAAAACCGTTATCGGCCTATCAAATCTTTTCTGAAGCTTATTCGTTGGAAAAACCTGCTTATTGTGGCCATCACCCAATACATGGTTCGGGAATTCCTGATTTTTGACCGTACTTTTCTCTGGAAGGAAGACTACGGCTTTCATTTGCTTGTTTTATCTACCGTACTGATCGCGGCCGGCGGTTATATTATCAACGATTATTTTGATATTAAAATAGACCGCATCAATAAACCTCACCGGGTATGGATAGGGAAAACCATCAGCCGGAGGAATGCCCTGCTGATCCATCAGGTCTTTAGTGGTGGGGGCATTGTGCTGGCCTTCCCCGTGGGCTGGAAAGCCGTAGCGATCAATATGTTTAGCGTATGGCTGCTGTGGTTCTATGCCTCCGGGTTCAAGAAAAAGCCGTTTATCGGTAATTTTGTGGTGGCCCTGCTCACGGCCCTGGTCATTGCTGAGGTCGCCCTCATTTATGACCCCGGTAACCGTCTCATTTACATGTATGCCGTATTTGCCTTTTTCATCAACCTGATCCGGGAGATCATCAAAGACATGGAAGACATCCGGGGCGATGAACATCACGGCGCCAAGACGCTTCCCATTCTCTACGGCATTCATAAAACCAAAAAGCTGCTTTACCTTCTGATGGCTGCTTTTCTGGTCTCCATGTTCTTTTTCATGTATAAGGTAGTGGATATGCGGATACGACTGTTTTCCGGGATCCTGCTGACCCTCTGGGCCATTCTGCTGGTTTTCATTATCCGTGCCGACCGTAAAGCGCACTTTTCCCGCCTGAGTGATTTGTGTAAATGGACGATTCTGGCGGGCCTTGTGAGCGTGATCCTGTTCCGGTTAGGGTAGTGTAAATACCATCTACGAAATGATCAATTCTCTCAAAAATGAAGCCCAGTTAAGTATTTTTATATTGTCTGATGTTTCAAATTCCATTTTTCCGTTATAAACTATTACGGCTTTTTTAACCCCTGAGTAACTTTTTATCTTCCTGAGGTTTATAGTAAAGTCGTTGGAAAATGTTTCTGCTGATTTAATCTCAATGGGTAAAAACGCTGTACCCTTATCCATTATCAAATCCACCTCCACACCTTTGTTATCCCTCCAATAATAAAACGTTTGTTCTGAGTTCCGATTGGAATTGTTTTTCAGGCATTCCATAATAATATAATTTTCAACCAAAGCGCCTCGAAAATGCGACAGTTTCAATTCTTCTATCTTTCGGATACCTAACAGTGAACAGGCAAGCCCAGTATCTACAAAGTATAATTTAGGTGTTTTTAAAATGCGCTTATTAAAATTATTATAAAAGGGCTGCAGCAGCTTTATTACATAGGTCTGCTCTAATACAGACAACCAGGACTGGACCGTTTTCAGATCAATTCCACACTCGTTGCTAATAGCGGTAATATGGAGCTGCTGCCCGATACGCCCCGCGCAGATTTTCAGAAATTTAATAAATAAAGACGTGTTTTCAATATTCTTAATTTGGCGCACGTCTCGTTCCACATACGTGCGTATATATGAGCTATACCACAAATAGGGCTTACGGTTCCTGTTATAAATTTCAGGATACGAACCTTTAAAAATAAGCTCATTCAGCATATAATCTCCTCCCATGTCTTCTATCTCACGAAAACTCAATGGGTATAAATCCAAAATGCCTAATCGCCCTGCCAGTGTCTGGCTTATACTTTCCTGTAACAGGAAGTTGTTGCTACCGGTCAGTATAAATAAGCCGTCCTGGTTAGTGTTGTCTAAAATTTCCTGCAAAAAACTGAATATAGAGGGCACACGCTGAACTTCATCCAGAATAGCCCCATCGGGGAAACGACTTAGAAAAGCACGGGCATCTGTTTCTGCCAGTAACCTTTCGTCCGGATTTTCTAACGAAACATAAGGCTTATGAGGAAAAGTTTGCCGCACCAGAGTGGTTTTACCCGATTGCCTTGGCCCTGCAAGCAAGACCGCCCGAAATTCAGTAGCATATTCTGCTAAGACTGTAGTTAATTCGCGGCGTATCATTATTCATTTTATTAGTACAAATATAGTAATTAATTCCACAATATGTACCATATTGTGTTAAAAAAACATGTAGCCCGTTAAATATATCCTTTACAAAACTACAAACTCTCAATATCTAACAATATATCAAAAGGATAGGTGATTTTGGTTAGATTGGTTTATATTGCAAGAGAAAAACGGATAGTCTTATGATGGTTGACATCTTAGACAGGACAAAATTGTTTGACATTTTGGCCCGGCTTCAGGCAGACGAAAAGCCCCGGTTCGGGGCCATGACAGCACAGCACATGGTGGAGCATTTAGCCTTTACCGTTCGTTTTTCCAATGGGAAAGAGCCACAACGACATTATTATCCACCGGAAAAGGAGCAAAGGATCAAAGTTTATATCCTTGACACCGATAATGATTTCATAATAGGGTTCAAAGCGCCGGGTTTGCCGGAAGAGGGGCTTCCGGAACTTCAGCATTCCGATCTGGATGATGCGGTTTCCGGTTTAAAAACCGAATTAATCGATTTCGACAGCTATTTTCTCCGGCATCCGGAAGACCAGCCCGTCAACCCAACCATGGGAGAATTGAATTTTAAGGAATGGATACGGTTCCACAACCGGCATTTTACTCATCATTTTAAGCAGTTCGGTCTGATGTAAAATTTAAATTACTTAAAATTTGTTTTTTTGTTAAAAAGATTAGTATATTTGTAACTGTATAGCGCTCATGGCTACGTATTCTCATTTGTGATATTTTGTTAAAATTATAGCGAGAATGCCCACCCATGAGCATTTTTTTATCCATACAATGAAAAAACTGCCATTTTAGTTGACGGCGCCTTTTTCATAAGGCGATATCGCAATATTATAAAATGTACTTCCCTTGACCCTGTTAAGACAGCAAACGATTTATGGGCGATGTGTATAAAGCATTTATACCACAGAAAAGGGGAAAAATCTGACTTATATCGTATATTTTATTACGACTGTCTGCCCTATGACAAAAAGCAGCACAACCCTCTGACAGGAAAAGCAATTGACTTCTCCAAAACAGATACTCATAAATTTCAACTTGCTTTTTTTGAGGAACTTCGTAAAAAAAGAAAAGTGGCCCTTCACCTTGGTATTCTTGAAGACGGAAACCGATGGACGATAAAGCCTGATAAGACCAAAGAACTGCTAAAAGGTCTCATAACAGTAAAAGATTTATCAGAAGACGATATCCTGTTCGATCTCAGTCAAAAAATGGTAGATATGAAAATAGGTATTGACATCGCTTCAATAGCCTTAAAGAAACAGGTTGATCAGATTATTTTGATCTCTGGTGACAGTGACTTTGTTCCGGCAGCTAAATTGGCAAGGCGGGAAGGGATAGATTTTTTACTTGACCCTATGTGGAACCCTATAAAAGCTCATCTTTTTGAACATATAGACGGATTGCATTCTACTTTAAAGCATAAAACCAGCAAATAATTGTTGCAACTAATCAATAGCTCCATTCCTTTAAAACCATGAAAAGAAATTTATCCCTCCATAGCGTCACTGGCCTGGATAGCCGTAAAGATCAGTTTCTTCAGGCTTTTTTACCATCCTGACCAATTCGTTGGTAGCCGTTTTTTCAACCTCCGCCTATACCATCAGCAATACGTTCACATCGGTTCTCTTTCTGGTATTAATCAGGCCCACTTTACGCCGGCTTCAAAGACACAAATGGTATAAGGAGGCACCCGAACCAACAGGTTAGCAGATCTGCATGTGGCGGTGGAATCTTTTTTGTACTTTTGCGAATCATTTATACAGTGAATGTCTTTAGCGGTTTCTATGAAAAAAGTCGTCATTTTCGCCTCCGGTTCGGGATCTAACGCGGAAAACATTGTTAATTATTTTAAAGGCTCCGATTCCGTGGAGGTGACCCTGATCCTGACCAATAATCCGTCGGCAGGCGTGATAGAACGGGGAAAACGACTGGATATTCCTGTGGTGGTATTCAGTAAAAATAACTTTAGCAAATCAGACACGGTGATCCACCTCTTAAAGAATAATGAGACCGACTGGATCATCCTGGCCGGCTTTCTATGGCTGGTACCTGAAAATCTTATCCGGGCTTTTCCGGACCGGATCATCAATATCCATCCGGCGCTGCTCCCTCAATATGGCGGTAAAGGCATGTGGGGACATCATGTGCATGAAGCGGTGGTCAGAAACGGGGAAAGCGAATCGGGAATTTCCATCCATTATGTCAACGAGCATTACGATGAAGGAAAGATCATTTTCCAGGCAAAATGCGATATAACACCGGCCGATACCCCCGAAACCGTGGCCCGAAAGGTACACGAGCTGGAATACCGGTATTTTCCTGAAGTAATTGAAAGGGAAATCCTGTTGTAAGCTTTTTACGGTCCGTGTTTCTCTTGTCAGACTAAGTTGCCCTGCGAATTATGAATAAACTGATAGCGATTCACCACCCGGCTGAAAGCTAAAATCGGCGCGACAGACCTTAATTTTTTCAGCATATTTATTTAATTTCTTCGTAATCTATGTACTGTCCATCGGTATCTCTCGTTTGCTGAGGCCGTTTGGGCGTAGCATTTTCAACCCTTATATCTCCCTCCCTGCGGGTGGGCTTTTCATATTTTTTTTGTTCCTGAACAATTTTATTCATGACCAACATACGGAATAGGAAACGAACGACGGGTCCGATAAGTATAAAAAACAGAAAGAGAACAAAAAGAAATTTCATAGGTATAAAAATTTAGCTATCAGCATTCAGCTATCAGCCGGGCGACGCTTCGCTTATTCATAGGTCGCGGTTGGTGTGCCGATTTTCTGAAAGTGGTGCGCCACCCGGCTGATAGCTGAATGCTCATGGCTATTTATATGAGATATTTGTATATATAACGTTAGAAAAACGAAATCGATTCACTGTTTATCACGAAAATAGTTCACTCGGCCAAATGGATAAGGTCAGGATAAAGAAGAAGAGTATTTTCATCGGTATATGTTTGAGCTATGGGCTGTGAGCTTTGAGTCGTCAGCGGGTAAATATCAGGCGCCTATATTACCACGTTCACGATACGTTTGGGTACTACGATGATTTTTTTGAGAGGTTTCCCTTCCATCCACCGGATCACCTGCTCATTGGCCAGCACCTGCGTCTCTATCTCTTCTTTAGAAGCATCGGCCGGGAATGTCAGGGTTACTCTTACGCGTCCGTTGATCTGCACCGGGTATTCAAAAGCGTCTTCCACGAGGTATTCCGCTTTCCATTCCGGGTAAGCCGTCCGCGTTACAGAATCGCTTTCTCCCAGTTGCTCCCAAAGCTCCTCTGCCGCATGGGGTGCGTAGGGGGATATCAGGATCAACAAATCTCTCAATACCGCACGGGAATGACATTTCTGATCGGTCAGTTCATTCACACAAATCATAAAGGTACTGACAGCGGTATTAAAGGAAAAGGTCTCAATGTCTTCCGCTACTTTTTTGATGGCTTTGTGCAAGGTCTTCAGGCTGTCTTTTGACGGTTCCTGATCCGTCACCACGTTGGCGCCGTTCTGGTCAAAAAACAAGCGCCAAAGTTTACGCAGGAAACGGCTCGTGCCTTCTATGCCCTTCGTGTCCCAGGGTTTGCTTTCGGTCAGCGGACCTAAAAACATCTCGTATAACCGAAGCGTATCCGCGCCGTAACGGTCTACCAGAGTATCCGGATTGACCACATTAAACTTGGACTTCGACATTTTCTCTACCTCTGAACCGCAAATGTATTTCCCGTCTTCCAGGATAAACCGGGGGTCGTTCCCGATATCATTGCGGGTAGCCTTGAACTTTTCGATATCCAGTACGTCTCCGTCTACGATATTGACATCCACATGCAGGGGGGTCACCTCGTATTCTTTTCGAAGGCCGGCAGAAACAAACGTGGTCACGGCTGCTCCTTTTACGCGATACACAAAGCTTGAACGCCCCTGGATCATTCCCTGGTTGATCAGTTTTTTGGCGAACTCCTCTTCCTTTACAAAACCGAGATCTTTCAGGATCTTGTTCCAGAAACGGCTATAGAGCAGGTGGCCCGTGGCGTGTTCGGTTCCGCCCAGGTAGAGGTCAATGTCTTTCCAGTAATCGAGTGCCTCTTCAGAAGCAAAAGCCTGCTCATTTTGGGGATCCATATAGCGGTACCAGTACCAGCTGCTTCCTGCCCATCCTGGCATGGTACTCATTTCCAAAGGATAGGCGGTATCTTCTCCTTCGGGAGTATAGGTCCAGTTCGCGGCTCTTCCCAAAGGCGGCTCACCGGTCTCGGTAGGCTGGTACTTATCGATTTCAGGGAGAATCAGGGGCAGGTCTTTATCGGCTACGAGGCGGGGAATCTGCCTTCCCGCCGCATTGGTTTTGAAATACACCGGCACCGGCTCTCCCCAGTAGCGCTGGCGGGCAAATACCGCATCACGCAGGCGAAAATTGACTTTTCCTTTTCCTATTTTATTTTCTTCCAGCCATTGGATCAGTTTCGCGGTGGCTTCTTTATAGCCCAGGCCGTTGATCATGCCTGAATTGATATATTTCCCTTCTTTCGTGGCGTCGGCCTGGGTTTCAATGTCGGTCTGCGCATCCAGAATAGGCACAATGGGTAGTCCGAAATGCGTGGCGAAATTCCAGTCGCGCTGGTCGCCCGAGGGTACCCCCATCACCGCACCGGTACCGTAGCCTGCCAGCACATAGTCGGCAATCCAGATGGGTACTTTCTCCCCGTTCACCGGGTTAATGCAATAACTTCCGGTAAAAGCGCCGGAAACGGTCTTTACATCGGCTACGCGGTCGAGTTCCGAGCGTTTCTGGGTTTCTTCGGTATAGGCCCGGATGGCCTTCTCCTGTTCGGGCGTGGTCAGCCCGGTCACCCATTCGTGTTCCGGAGCCAACACTAAGAAACTCACCCCGTAGATGGTATCCACACGGGTGGTAAATACTTCAATCTCTTTTTCGCTGTTTTCCACTTTAAACCGCACGCAGGCGCCGACCGATTTCCCGATCCAGTTGCGCTGCTGCTCTTTAAGCGACTCCGACCAGTCTATGGTATCCAGACCGGTAATCAGGCGGTCGGCATAGGCCGTAATCCGCATCATCCACTGGCTCATTTTTTTCTGGATCACGGGGTATCCGCCCCGCTCCGAAACGCCGTCTTTCACCTCGTCATTGGAAAGCACCATGCCTAGGGCGGGGCAGAAATTAACCACCGAATCGGCCAGGTAGGTCAGGCGATAATCCAGGGAAATTTCATATTTTTTCTCTTCCGTCCAGCTGTTCCATTCCTCCGCGGTAAATTCCGGAAGATCTTCGTCGGCAACGACATGGGCGGCGGCGCTTCCCCCCTGGGCGAAAATAGCGTAAAGGGTGCCGATCTCTTCGGCCCGATCGGTATCCTTGTTGTACCAACTGTTAAAAATGCGGGTAAAGATCCATTGGGTCCATTTGTAGTAGGCCGGATCGGAGGTGCGAACCTCCCGCGACCAGTCGTAGGAGAACCCGATGTTTTTCAGCTGAGAGATATAGGTTCGGATATTCTCTTCGGTGGTTACTGCCGGGTGCTGCCCGGTTTGAATGGCATATTGTTCCGCGGGAAGCCCGAAGGAGTCAAACCCCATAGGATGAAGCACATTGAAGCCTTTCAACCTTTTATACCGACTGAAAATATCGGAGGCGATATAGCCGAGGGGGTGCCCTACATGTAAACCCGCTCCTGACGGATAAGGAAACATGTCTAACACATAATATTTAGGCTTTGAAAGGTCTTCCTCTACCTTATAGGTTTGGTTTTCTTCCCAGTACCTTTGCCATTTTTTTTCAATTTCCCGGTGGTTATATTCTGCCATTTTTCCTGATTAATTCTAAAAATGTTGCAAAATTAAAGGAAATACGGCTTGAAAGCTAATAAAATAAGCCCCTAAACCTATTTTATAACCTCCCGGAATCTATTTAACAGGGTTTCGGCCACTTTTTCATGTCCCCTGACATTGATATGGTCATCAAAATAAAAATAGTCTTCGTGACCCAGTACCGGGCCGAGGTTCACATAATAGAGGTTTTTAACCCCGTGCTGCACTCCGAAACGCTCAAACCGCACGATCATACGCGGTTCCGTGTAGAAGCTCCCCGTATAGGTCAGAAAGACGGGTACGTCTGTCATCTCCCTGATTTCAGTAAAAATGGAAAAGAATTCGGACAGAAAACCCGGGAACTGCTCATCGTCTCCTTTCAGCGCCGCTTCGGTGGCGTTGGGCGCTTTAAGTCCGGCCACTGCGTTTATCATCGCCGTTTTCAGGTACTTAAAGGGTACCCAGGCCGTATATTTTTTATTATCGACCACCTGGGCGTCAAAGTCGGCCTGTGTGCGGGACCCCAGGCGGTTATTTTTGACATAGAAATTATTTTCTTCCAGATCCGTATCGTGAAACTGGATCACGATGGCTTTGAGGGAGTCAAGCTGCGTACGCGCCAGCATACGCATTTCCCGGGCTGTGCCATAGGAAGAAACACCCGTATTGAGGCATTTCAAGCCGGACTTCCGTTCAAAGACGGCCGGAAAACTTTCGGGTTCTTCCACGCCCCAACCCATGGTGAAGGAGTCGCCCAGGAATATTACCTCCGGGTGTTCCAGGCTGGAGGCATCGTCGCGTACGCCCAGATCATTGACGTCATAAGCGGTATTGAATTCAAACGACTTAAAGCGGGAATGCCCGGGTTTCAGGGTATAAAAAAGTTCGCTGTCGTACCGGGCGGATTCCTCCTGGAACTGAACCATAGAGCGATGGTTTAGCGCCACCCGTTTGAAATGCCCCAGCCAGCCGCTCAGTTTGGCTTTCTCGGACAGAAAACCGGCTCCAAAGTTCAGTACCACCACGTAGGTCAGTTCCCACACTATAAAAAGCAGCATAAAAAGCCAGCTCTTTACGCCCAATCCTTTTGCCAGCAGGTATCCCAGCAGCAACAGGAAAATACCAAAACCGTAAGGTTGCACCCACGTTTGCAGGAATGCAGTTACGCCAGGGCGGTTAGGAATCATAAAAAGATCGGTGCGAAAAACGAAAATAGATACTCCGAGAAGGGCCACCACCGCCCCGATGAAGTACTTTTGAGATTTGGTCATGGTATGCGTTTATTTTACTTCAATTTCCCAGATGCAAAATCCGTTGGCCGGGACATTCAGCCTCAGACGGATGTTTTCTTCTGCACTTACTTCCATTTTTTGTCCGGCCTCGAAAGCGGGTTTAAATTTCATCCTGATGCCACCGTCTTTAAACATGTTTCGTGGCAGTTGCAATTCCGTTTCCCTTTCCCGGGTCAGGTCAAAATTATAAACAAAAAGCAGGCATTGTTTGCCGGAAAAGCGCAGGTAAGCGTACATCAAACGCTCATCATAGCCCTGACTTTTTCCAAATCCGTTCAGGTATTGCAAATCGTGAAATTCGCCGGCATAGACTGCTTCATTCTTTTGGATGAAGTGCAGGAGGTTCTTGTAAAAATCGTAAACGGCCCCGGTTTTTTGATCCAATGCTTTCGGGGAATAGCTGTTTAACCAGGGTTGGGCCTCTGGCAATCCCCAATAGTCGAAAATCGTACTTCTTCCGTCATCTCCCTGGAAGCCCTCTGCCCTGTCGGGTCGCACGCCAAACTCCTGCCCGGCATAAATCATCACGGGTCCGGTATGGAGCGTAGCGGAAAGCATCATGGCGGCAAACGCTGACTGCGGGTTTTTTCCAAACTCATCGGATGCGATCCGCTGCTCATCATGGTTTTCCAGGAAACGGAGCATTTTACGGGAGAAGTGACCCGATTCTTCCTGCCATACCCGAGTGATATCCATGGCATCGCCCCGGCCTTCGATCAGGCGGCGGAGAGCGTCATACAAACCCACCTTATCGTAGAGGTAGTCAAAATTGCCGAAGTCGAGGTAGTTGCGGTACTCGGCCGGATTATAGATCTCTGCGATAAAAATCACTTCGGGATATCGCTCTTTTACCTGCGGAATCACCCAGTGCCAGAATTCTACCGGCACCATTTCCGCCATATCGCACCGAAAGCCGTCAACCCCTTTCCCCGACCAGAACAGCAGGATCTCGCGCATCTGTTTCCAGGTGGAGGGGGTGGGATCAAAATACTTCTTTCTACCGTTTCTATAGTCTATCCCGTAATTCAGTTTTACGGTTTCGAACCAGTCGTTGATGCTGGGGGCTTCCGAGAAAACGTCGTTCCCGGTGGCCTTGGCCGGCGATTCGGAATAAGGCTGCTCAAATTCTACGGGCGGATTCACACCATCAGGTACTATAAATTCCTTTCCCGGTATGTAATAGAAATTATTGGAAGGGTGAAAGGCTAAAGTAGCATCGTCTTTTTCACCAAAATCGGTTACTCCCTCCGGCTTCACGTCTGATTTGTACTGGCGCGCCACGTGGTTAGGTATAAAATCAATCAGGGCCTTGAGTCCCGCCTTGTGCGTCCGCTCCACCAGGGCTTCAAACTCCGCCATCCGGTGATGCACATTTTCCGCCAGGTAGGGGTTTACATCGTAATAATCTTTAATGGCGTAGGGTGAGCCCGCAATCCCCTTCACCACCTGAGGGTGATCTTGCGCAATGCCGTAGGCTGAGAAGTCGGTCATGGTAGCATGTTCCACCACGCCGGTGTACCAGACATGGGTTACACCGAGTTTCCGGAGCGATTTCAAAGCTGGGGCGTTGATGTCGCCAAATTTGCCGGAACCGTTTTCCGAAAGGGTACCGTAAAATTTATTAGCAATGTTTTTATTTCCGAAAACACGTAAAAATATCTGATATACCGAAATTTTATCCACGATAAGATACTTATTAAGGAGTAAGGGTTAAGGATGAATAAGGAACAGGGAACTTCTTGTCAACCGTTAACCATTTACAATTTAGCATTAAATTTACTTACTTTGCGGCTCAAAAATACAATAAAATATGGCAAGGACAGCCTTTCTTTTTGATTTAGACGGAGTTTTGGTAGACACGGCGGTATTTCATTATCAGGCCTGGCGCCGAATGACGCGGGAACTGGGTTTTGATATCGATGAGGTATTCAACGAAACCCTGAAAGGCATCAGTCGCGCGGATTCTCTGGAAAGAATTCTGACCCATGGGCAAATTACCCTCACACAGCAAGAAAAGGAGGACTACGCTACACGGAAAAACGAATGGTACCTTGAACTGGTCAATCAAATGACGCCGGCCGATGTACTTCCTGGTGTGGAAGATTTCCTGAAGGCGGCTAAAAGCCAGAATATTAAAATTGCCCTGGGGTCGGCAAGCAAGAACGCCCCGGTCATTTTAGAAAAAACGGAGATCCTTCCGTATTTCGATGCCGTTATTGACGGCAATCATGTTTCCCGAAGCAAGCCTGATCCGGAAGTATTTCTGAAGGGGGCGCAAGCCTTGCAGGTTTCTCACTCTGAATGTGTGGTTTTTGAAGACGCCTATGCGGGTATTGAGGCGGCCAAAGCGGCGGGGATGTATGCGGTGGGGATCGGTACCATAGCAGTTTTACATAACGCAGATGTGGTGATTCCGGGTTTTACAGGAATAATGCCCGGACGGTTTATCTGAACGCACATAGGTTGGAAGTAGAAATTTATATAACCATACTGTCCCCAGGAAGAGACTACTCTATACGCTTGTTCTGCCGCAGAATTTTATAGATTTTCTCCTCCGTCTCTCCGGTAAAGATATGAATTGTGGCGATATCAAATCCGTTATCGAATGCATTCAGAACGGTAGTTTGTAGTGACCGGGCGATGCCTTGCTCGATACCCTCTTCCATCCATTGGTCTTTACGCTTACTGATAATTTGATCAGCCATTGTCTTCATCCTCGTACTCATAGTGTTAGGTAATTTTTTAACGGATTCGGTAAAATTCTTTGGATCCAGGCCAGTACCATATATC
>CAYRGN010000026.1:30179-46095 GCA_964423865.1 uncultured Lacihabitans sp. | reverse complement strand
TAAAAATAATATACCCCCGCCTCAAAATAAGCTTTTATTGTGGAAAAACGAATTTCGGGGCAATGAAAAGGTGTATAAAGAAGAGCTGGAACTGATCATTCCTTTCGCCCAGAGAGAAAATTCCCGCCCCCTCAACCTGCCCTTTACCCCGCGGGTGTGGTGGTACAACTTCGGACAAAATACCTTTGATTCCCTGAAATTTGAAAGAAAAAAAACAGCGCGGGAAAACCGCCTGTATCGCCTCAAAGAAGCCCCGGGCTATTCCGTGAAAAAAGCCGCCCGGATAGAGCGGAAGCTGGAGCGCTACCGGAACTCCCTCGACCAGCAGGTGGCCTGGTTTTATGCCAATGTGGGCGAAAAACAGGTGTATATTTCCCAGGATGAAGCCGAAGAAACCGGCGCACGACTGCAAAAATACCTGTTTGATCTGGGCTACCGCGATGCGCTCGTGCAAAGCGAAGTGTACGCCACCGGTAAAAAGGGACGCCATAACGTAAGGTATACCATAGAAGAAAATCAGCTCTACACCCTCGACACCGTACGCTACCGGGTAGCCGACCCCGCAATAGACTCCCTGCTGCTAGCCGATGCCCCCAACCAAACCCTCCGGCCGGGCGATGCCCTTAACCACCAGAAAGTGGAAGCCGAAAAACTCCGGATAGAGCAGCTGTTGAAAAATAATGGGTATTATACGTTTAACAACCGCTACATCACCTACGGAGTCACCAATGAGGAAGAAAGCGAAGAGCTCTTTCGTCAGCGCAAAAGCGGCATTCTCCAGGTGGAAATTCTCAACCCCGAGCAGGGCCGCCACCGACAATACTACCTTTCCGAAGTGAGTTTCAAGACCTTTGATCCCAATAACCGGAATGTGTCGGGTGTTCCGGATACCACTCTCATCCGCGATGTGAAGTTTATTCGCCTCGACAATGCCGTACCCCTCGGACTGGTACGTAACCGGATATTCACCCTGCCGGGCGATCTCTACAGCAGTACGGCCATCTACGAAACCCAGAGGCAGGTATCGCTCTTTAATCAGTTTTCTTTTGCAAGTTCCCAGCTGAGGGCGGTAGACTCTACCCGCCTCGCCCTCGAATATTTCGCACCGGTGCAGGAGCGCTTTACCTTCGGCATCAGTCCGGGAATCAACAACATCTATACCGACGGGAACAGCTTTTTCGGGTTCGGGATCCCCGTTTCGCTCTCCATGCGCAACGTATTACGCCAGCTGGAAATCATCGAGCTGGGGGTAAGGGGCTCTTACGAAGGACAGCCCACGCCCATCCGAACCACCGAGAGCGCCATCCGCGGAAGCCTGGAGCTGGGAGGGAACCTGAACATCACCCTGCCCATGCTGCTGCCCTATCATCCCAAAGGAGGGAAAATCAACCTGAAGAACCCGCGCACCACCTTCGGTGTGGGTTTTAACTACTCCGAACCGTTCTGGGGTACCCGAACCAATTTTAAACTCACGGCGGGAAATTCCCTGCAACTCAGCAAAAATGCCATTCTCTACTTCAACTTCGTAGATGCCTACCTGATCAATACCAGCTACGCGAATAACGCCTCCGGGCGGGAATTTTACCGCACCCTGGACTCCCTCCAGAAAATCGGGAATAACCTGAAAGTGACCTTTGACCCCCAGTTTGTGTCTTCCATCAACACCAACTACGTGTTCAATAACCAGGATCCCAGCCGGCCTTTCTCCACCTCTACCTTTTTCCGCCTATTTCTGGAGTCGGCCGGCACCGTTCAGAATTTCCTGGAAAACAAAGAGAGAATAGGGTGGGTGGAAAACGTTTTTCCCATGAACAGCGGCCCCGATTCTGTGCGGGCATATTTCCGTTTTGTCAAAATCAATGCCGACTACCGGCGGAGCATCAACCTCACGCCCAAAAGCAGCTACGCGTTCCGGATCAACGCGGGCGTGGCCAACCCTTACGGTGAAAACCGGGCCATTCCGTACGACAAGAGCTTTTTTGCCGGCGGTAGCAACAGCGTCCGGGCCTGGGCGCCCCGTTCCCTGGGTACCGGCTCTTCGGCCTCCGATACCACCGCAGTAGGAAACACCATTCCCCAGCCCGGCGATATCCTCCTGGAAGGCAGCCTGGAATACCGGCGGAGCATTATCCGTTTTGCGGGCGACATCCAGATGGCCGTATTCCTCGATGCCGGAAACGTGTGGAAATGGCACCAGATCAATATTCCCGAACGCTACAACAAATCGAACTTTGATTTTAAACGATTCTATAAAGAGTTTGCCGTGGGTACCGGCTTCGGCCTCCGGTGGGATCTGAGTTTCTTCCTGTTCCGTTTCGACTGGGGAATCAAGGTGATGGATCCCAGCCGGCCCGAGGGCGACCGCTACGTGCTGAACCGCTTTTCTCTCCGCCGAAACCAGCCTTATGGCCTGAACCTCAACTTCGGCATCGGCTATCCGTTCTGAGTTATTTCAATACAAAATGCTGTTTTTCCACGCCTTGGCGGAAGAAGACCAGTCCGATGTGAAAGAAATCGACCGAAAGGCTGACGCGGGGGTCCTGGCAGATGTCTTGCCACGCTTTTTTCATGCCGGAAGACCAGTAGATGTCGTCGAATACGAAGACCGTGTGCTCTCCGGCCCGGGCGGCGCAGGCTTCAAAATACGCCAGGGTGGGTTCGTACCGGTGGTTGGCGTCGAAGAGTACAAAATCAGGGGTGCCGGCCCGGTTCAGGAGGTCTTCCAGCACCAGGCCGATGTCGCCCTGCACCGGCACCACATGGTCTAAACCGAGTGTCCGGAAGGCATTTTGGGCCACGTTCAGGGTGTTTCCACACCCTTCGGCGGTATACACGGTGCCTTCCGGCGTGGCCCGTGCCAGGTAGGCGGTGGTGATGCCCAGGGAGGTGCCCAGTTCAATCACATTCCGGTAGTCATAATAACGAATTATGCGGTAGAAAAATTGTCCCCAGAAGGGCGATTGCAGCGATTTCCGGGCAATGTCGCCCACCGAACGCTCCGGAGCATCATTCACCCGGGAGCCGGCGCCCAGATCTTCGATGCGTATTCGCTCCTTATTGTTTATCAGGTTTTTGCGTACCGCTTCAATCTCTTCAAAGTCGGGGTGCCTGGAGAAGTCGCGGTATACCTGGGTATAGAGTTCGAAAATGAATGGGGAATGAATACGGTGGGCGTTTCCCGCCGTCAGGTAGTATTTCAGAAAATCAAAAAACATCGTTAATTTAGGATATAAGGCACTTCCATCACAAATTGGGGGATACTGATCTCAAACAGGCGGCCGTCACGTACCCTCTGCATGGTGTATTTGCCGTGCATGCGGCCTATGGTGGAAGCAAAATTACAGCCGGAGGTGTATTCAAAGAACTCTCCCGGCTCAATCACCGGGCTTAGCCCTACCACGCCGTCCCCGTTCACTTCGTACGCGGTGCCGTAGGAATCGAAGATATGCCAATGCCGTGAAAGGAGTTTTACCGTGTTTTCGGTGGTGTTTTCAATATGGATGGTATAGGAAAATGCGTACAGACTTCTCTCCGGCTGCGAATAAAACGGCTGGAACTCAGTAGTCACACTGACTTTTATTCCGTTGGTAATGGCGGAAATCATAATTCGGCGTAATAACTTTCAATTTCTTTGTAAAGAAAACCATAAATTTGCCGTAATTCAAAACCCCTCGTGTTTTTTTAACGGAATGAGCATAAAAATAGAAGAATCGTGGAAAGCGGTGCTGGAAGACGAGTTTCAGAAGCCGTATTTCTCCCTCCTGACGGCTTTTGTCAGGGAAGAGTACGGTGCGTCGGTGTGTTATCCGCCCGGCAGCCTCATCTTTAACGCCTTCTCCATGACCCCCTGGGAACAGGTGAGGGTGGTCATCCTGGGGCAGGACCCCTACCACGGCCCCGGCCAGGCCCACGGCCTCTGCTTTTCGGTGAACGACGGCGTTCCCTTTCCTCCCTCTCTCCATAATATATTCAAGGAGATCCGAACCGACATGGGCGGGGAAATTCCCGCCTCGGGCAACCTCACGCGCTGGGCGGAGCAAGGGGTGTTGCTTCTGAATGCCACGCTGACCGTACGGGGCGGACAGGCGGGTTCGCACCAGAACCGCGGGTGGGAAACCTTCACCGACGCAGTCATTCACGCTTTAAACGCGAGAAAGGAGAACCTGGTTTTTCTGCTGTGGGGAAGTTATGCCCAGAACAAAGGAAAATTCATTGACGCCTCCCGTCACCGGGTGCTGAAAGCGCGTCATCCTTCCCCGCTTTCGGCCAACCAGGGCGGGTGGTTCGGCACGCGCCACTTCTCCCAAACCAATGAATACCTCCTTCAACACGGAAAAGATACAATTACCTGGTAATGGAAAAATACGAAATGGTGGCTACCACCCTCACGGGACTGGAGCAGGTACTGGCGGCGGAGATCACCGCCCTGGGTGGAGAAAGGGTACAGGCTTTAAAGCGGGCGGTGAGTTTCCGGGGCGACGACGCCCTGCTGTACCGCTCGAACCTGGCCTTGCGTACGGCCCTGAGGGTGTTGGTGCCCCTGGCGGAGTTTCAGGCCGTGAACGAGGAACAGCTTTACCGGGAGGTGCGGGCTTTCCCCTGGGAAGACGTGTTTTCCCTCGACCAGACGTTTGTGATTGATGCGGTGGTGAGCGGCACCGTTTTTCGGCATTCCCAGTATGTGGCCTTGAAGTGCAAGGATGCGATTGCAGACCGCTTCCGGCAGCGGTTTGGGCAAAGGCCGGGTGTGGATACGCGGGCGGCGGATATCTACCTGCATGTTCGGATCAACGAGCGGCAGGTGACCTTGTCTCTCGATTCTTCCGGCCTCAGCCTCGACAAACGAGGCTACCGCAAAACCACCCACGAAGCCCCCATCAACGAGGTATTGGCGGCGGGTATTTTGCTCATGACCGGCTGGAACCCCGCTCAGCCCCTGGTAGATCCCATGGCCGGATCGGGCACCTTCGGTATTGAAGCGGCTCTGCTGGGTACGCACACGCCGCCCGGTATCCACCGGAGTTTCGCGTTCCGGAAATGGAGGGATTACGACCCCAACCTGTTCGAAAGGATCAAGTTTGAGCTTTCCCGGAACATAATAGAAGATGCGTCCCTGAAGATTTTTTCCAGGGATATCTTGGGAAAGAACATCGATGTCATCTCCCAAAATGCTGAAAACGCGGGCATGGACGAACACCTGAGCATTAAAAAGGAAGATTTTTTCGAATCTTCGCCCAAAGAACCCGGTGGGGTGGTGGTACTCAATCCGCCCTACGGCGAGCGCCTTCGCCTCCAGGAAATCGAAGCCTTTTATGCACGCATAGGCGATACCCTCAAGCAGCGCTACGAAGGCTACGACGCCTGGATCATCAGCTCCGACCTGGGTGCCCTGAAGGCCGTGGGGCTAAAACCCACTGTCCGCATCGATCTGATGAACGGCGGGCTGCCGGCGCGGCTAATGAAGTATGAGGTGTATAAAGGGAGCAGGAGGGAGTGAGCGGTGATATGTAAGGTATTTTTAATTTTAGACAGGAAAATGTCTTTCGAATGCTTTTATTTGTAAATGAATTTCAATTATTGAATAAAAAATTAATTTTATATTATTTTTGTTTGTAAATTTGTAAACGATTTTCAAAATAGAAATAAAAAATGATTATCAATTTTAGTGTCCAGAATTTTGGCTCAATAAAAGACAAACAAACTCTTTCATTTGAGGCAGACAAGTCAATACACCTTGAAGATACTTATATCGTAAAATTTGGCGGGCAAAGAATTTTGAAACTTGCCTTAATTTATGGTGCAAACGCATCAGGCAAAACAACAATTCTTAAAGCACTTGACTTTCTAAGAGACATCGTTATCAATCCTGAAAGGAAAAAAAACAACGAGTTAGATTTTAATCCGTTTCTTTTCGATCCTAAGACGCCTAAAGAAAATTCAATTATTTCAATAGAGTTTTTTCAAAACCACATTAAATACTTCTATGAAGTTGTGTTTTTCAAAAAAGCTATTGTGTCAGAGGAGTTATATTTTTACAACCCCAATAAAGCTAATGTTTTCAAGAGAAAAACAAATTTAGAAAATCAGTTTACCGAAATAGCTTTCGGAAGCAAAATTACTACGGATAAAGTTTTTGAAAAAACTCTTGAAGCGAATACACTATGGAATAATACCGTTCTTGGGGGGTATCTTAAAACAAATATTGACCTTAAAGAATTACAGGAAGTTGTGAATTGGTTTGGCAATTATCTAAGTCCGTTAGTTTACACAAGAACAGAATTAGAAGGGTTTGTAACTGAAAGAATTGATAACAACGAAATTTCAAAAACTGACGTTGTTACCATATTGAAAAAAGCTGATTTTAATATCTCTGACATTGTTATTCAAGAGGAAGAAGAAAAAATTCCTGATGGTTTAATTGAGTTTTTGAAAAAGCAAGTTAAAGCACCGAGTGATAAAATTAAAGAGTTAGAACAAAAAGGAAAATTAAGGTCTGTAAACATTGAATTTGAACATACGGTAAACCACACTAAATACACTTTGCCTTTAGAATTTGAATCGCACGGAACAAGACGTTACTATGGTTTTGCAGGTTTGTTAGCGTTGTTAATCAAAAATTCAACAGCAATTCCAATTGATGAATTAGAAGCGTCTTTGCACCCCGATTTGTATTTGCATTTTCTTCTTTCATTTCTTTTGAACTCTAAAAATTCTCAAATCATTGCAACCACACACAACAGAGAAATTTTAGACAACAAAGACATTTTTAGAAATGATGCAATATGGTTCACAGACAAACAAGAAAGTTGTTCAACTGAACTTTATTCATTGACCGATTTTGATAGTTCTGTTGTTCGTAATACTACCAATATTTTAAATGCTTACAAAAGTGGTAAATTAAGTGCGACACCTAATTTGGGCGACACTTTCATTGACTTAAATCTATGAGAACCTCCAAAAGAGATGCTCCTAAAACAAAGCCCGCTTTTGCAGTTGTAGTAGACGGAGAAACCGAAGTTTGGTATTTACAAATGCTAAAACGAAACGAACGAGAAATTCGTGTTAGCATTAAACCTGAAATCCCAAACAAAAAAAGTGTAGAAGAACAATATAATTTGGTTTGTGATTTATCGGGCAGAGAATTTGCAAAAGTCTTTTGGATAATTGACCTTGATACTGTTATCAAAGAAGATAATGAGGCGCCGAAAGGGGGAAAATCACCACTTAAAATATTTGAAGAATACAGAACAGACCTTAGTACGAAGTATCCGAATGTTGTTGTAATTGTAAACAATCCTTGTCTTGAATTTTGGTTTCTACTTCATTTTGAAAAAACATCAAAGTATTTTAACACTTGTTCAAGTGCGGAAACGGAATTAAAAAAGCACGTAAAGAATTATGAAAAAACACAAAAATTCTTCACGAAACAAAATGACGACATTTATTTGAAATTAAAACCAACATTAAAGACAGGTATATTAAACGCTATTGCTCTTGGAAATTTTGACTATGAAAATCCTAAGAAAGCAATGTGCGAAATGGAATTACTATTTCAATCGGACGAACTGAAAAAGCACTTTGAATAAAAAGCCGAATGGCTAACAAATTGCCCAATCGTCAGGCGTCATTTTAGAATGACCAAGTGATCCTGCTGCTACGTACCTCTTGACCTTCGCCCTCCAACTTCGCCCTAACACCCCCCAACTGACAGGTAGCACCCCAGCTCACAGCTCACAGCTCATAGCTCATAGCTCACAGCTTCCAGCTTCCAGCTTCCAGCTCCACATTTTTCAAAAAAAACTCCCCCCATTTCCTTTCCATTTATTATTTTTGTACAACGAAGAAACACCCTTTTACGTATTTAAAGTCGTGAGCTGATTATAACTGATGCATCCATTCCGTTTCCAGAAATATACGCAATCCCTTTTGACCCCGGTACTGGTTGTCTTTTGCTACTTTTCGGCCACCGCCCAATACGATTCTCTCTTGCATAAGCCCTACGGGGAAAACGTGTTCGGCATCCATGCGCTCTACAAGCATCTGATTGACATACCCGACTCCCTGGACAGGGAAAAAAAGGCGGAAGAGATACGGAAGTTCGCCCGCGCCCACCGCGACCCGGCCCTGGAACAAAACATCGATTTCTTCCTGGTGTTCTGGAACGCCTTTTACGAAGGACAACCCAAAGAAGTGGCCCACCGTATACTGACCGAACAGGTAGAACGCTACACCCGAAAGGATACGGAATTCCTGAAAATGCGCTCTCTGAGGGCCCTGGCCGAATTCTACTGGAAAAAGGAGAAAAACTACGAACGGGCTTTTGAACAATATCTCCTGCTCGACAAAGAACTGGCCCGCACCCGCGTGGAAGATTACCCCGAGCTGGCGCGCGACCTTATGCAGATCGGGGAAGCCTACTTCTACTTCCAGGATTACCCCCAGGCCATCACCTATTTTAAACGCGCCATTGTGTTTCCCGAGAACGGGTTCAATACCATGGTGATGAACGCCGCCCGCAATAACCTGGGCCTCTGCTTTCAGCAACTGAACGAACCCGACAGCTCCGACCACTACCTGCGGCAGGTGCTGGATACCCGCTTCACCCAAGCCGCCGTATGGAAACGCATCGCTAGGGGCAATATGGGTACGAATGCTTACCTCCGCAGAGAATACGACCGAGCCATCCCCCTTCTGGAAACCGACTTCTATGGGGCCGTGGCTGAAAACGACAACGGTTGCGCTGCCGGGGCCGCCATTACCCTGGCCGATATCTACCGCCAAAACGGGGAAATGGACAAAGCCCGAACGTTTATAGACCACGCCCTGCATTATATTGACCGCGCCGGGCAGCCCGACCGCCTTCGTCTGCTTTACCCCGTGATGAGCCGGTGGTATGCCGCGCGGGGCGACCTCCAGCGGTCTGCCGCTTACCTCGACTCCTCCGTGAACGCTACCCAGCGCTATAACGAGAAATTCAGCGCCCTCAAGGCCCTGCGCGCCCAGCAGAAAGTAGACCGCCAAAGCGAGGCCCTCCAACTGGCCGGCTTCGCCCTCGAAAGGCAAAAAAAGATAGCCGAGCGAAACGTGCTGATCCTCGTGGTGTTGATCTTGTGCAGCGTGATCGTGCTGACCTATTTCATCCGGAAAAAACAAGAACTGGCCAAAGACCTCAAACTCCAGAAGGCCTCCCGTGAGCTGGAAACCGCCCGCTTGAATCTCCAGAAGTTTACCGAAAGCATACAGGAAAAAAATAAACTCATTGAAGAACTGGAACAGAAGCTCGGGCGGGGGGCCGACCGCCACCTGGTACAGCAGCTTCAGCAGACCACCATCCTCACCGACGAAGACTGGCTGCGTTTCAAATCGCTTTTCGAAGAAGTACACGGGGGCTTCCTCTTTCGCCTCAAAGAAAAGTACCCGGCGTTCTCGCCCGCCGAGATCCGTTTTGTCTCTTTGGCTAAGCTCAACTTCAGCACCAAGGAAATGGCCATTGCCTTGGGCGTCTCCCCCCAAAGCATCCGTACCAACTGGTACCGCATCCGCAGAAAACTGGACCTGGAAGAGTCTGTCACACCCGAAGCTTTGGTGTCTGCCATCTAATGCCTGAAAATGCGGCATTTACCTGGGGAACATTACTTTTGCGCAAATAATCTGTGACGTTTTTGTGACGCCGCATTTGATCTTATTGGTCCGCCGCACCGGTATTTTTGAGGTCTGAAAAGATTAACATACTCTCTATAAACATGCGGAAACTGTACTTCTTTTTTTTTCTGAGAAAATTCCACATCCTTAGAAACCTTGTGTTGGCTTTGGGCTTTTTGGGTTTGAGAGCAGAAGCACAATTACTTCCCAACTTCACCGGTGCGTACGGCACACAGCTTACCAATACCAACGGGCAATGGGTAACCATAAACCCTGCCCAACCCGGCAATATTGACTTGTTGGAGACCCGCATTTTCAAAATGCCCCAGAAAGGAACCGGCGTATTGGGTATAGAATTCAAGGTGGTGGGTGCCGACGGCGGTACGGCAAGATACTTGTGGGGTGCAAACGATAAATTCTCCAAAGGCGGCGGCGGCGGCCAAGTTCAGTTTACGTTGGACTTAGGCAAAACAAGCTGGTTGTTTAGTACCACCGGGCCATCAACAATGTACGGACAACCTTTTCTTGTGACTTTTGGTAAAAAGGGCGAAAGCAAGCAGATTAGCAAAGGTTTTTATGTCAGTGCGGGCGGCGGCGGGTCTACCGGAATGTCGTGGTTGATTCCAGAGACACCTCTGTACGAATTGAATCGTTACCATCTGATTGCGGCAGCCGGCGGGGGCAGTGGCGGTTATTCATTTGTATTTGGCACTTTAAACGGAAACTCCGCAATCCGAAATGCGAGGGCAGAGTCCAGCGTTTTCAAAGACTATAATATGGCCCTTGCGTCTTATGGTCAATATAATGACGATGTTAATACTGCGGATATGTGGATTGTTTCCGGGGGAAGTGATTTAGCGACTGGAGATAACATCCCGGCTTACTGCTGTAGCACTGAAGATAAGAAACATTACCCCAGAAGCCTGGCACATTACAAGTTCGATTACGTTGTCGGCTATGACAAAGGTTTACAATCTGTTACCCACGGGCAGGGAGGAGGCCAGCCTGTTGTCATCTTCGAAGCTACCAGCGGTACTCCTAATCTCACAGGCTTTGGACCTCCCAAAGCGTATGAGGTTATACAACTGGGCGGGAAGGGCGGCGCCGGCTTTGGTGGTGGCGGTGCCGGTTCTTCCACCACCACCGCTACCGATTCATTTACCAAAGCAAATGGGCTTCCCACTGGCGGAGCCGGAGGAACTGGAAGTAAAGATCATTCAGCATTGGCACACTTCTATCCCAGCAATGCCGCTAGCGGTTATAATAACTACAGCGACGATGCTTATAACGTGAGTATTAGCTCACGTACGCAAACCGATAATCCACAGAGTGGCTATATCATGTACCGCACCATTCAAGATACAGAAAAGCCGAAGATTTACATCAGCAGCATGACCGTTTACCTTAGAAACGGAAATGCTCCGCTTGGCTATATTCCTGCTGTTCCCCTGGCGGAAGCCATGCAGCCGTATATAATGAAGATCAACGGCCTTTGGGACAATGACGCCATTGCTACCATAACAGCAACGGTTTCCGGGCAGCCCATTACCCACTTCGACTGCTCTATGGCAAGACAGGATGTTCCGGTACAGCTTACCGTTACCGATGCAGCAGGTAATTCGACGACGGCATTGGTCATGGTTAAGGTTATCGACCCGTTTAAACCGGTTGCAATCCCGGAAACATCTTCCAATCCGTTTGATCCGGACAAGCCGTGGCGGATTAATGTGGATGACGGCCCCGTAACGCTTACTGCCGCCAATTTTCCGACAGCCTATGACGGCTGTGACGGCAGCAATGTGACGATCAACTTTCCGCCAACCACCTTTTACTGCAATGATGCCGGAGACCATTCGGTAGCGTTTTATTATACGGACAGGGACGGCAACAATAGTCAGCTGTATACAAAAACATTCCATGTCGTATGCAGTAATGCCAATACAGGCGGCAATGCCAACTGGCGGTATCTCTATGTGGATCCGACGGCCAGGGGAAGCAAAGACGGCTCCTCCTGGGCAAATGCCTTTACCGATCTGCAGGACGCACTCAATTATCCTTATTCCGCTTCCGTGTATGTAGCAAAAGGAACGTATTACCCTACGGCAGACGACGATCGTACGGCCACGTTCAGGCTGCGTGACAGAACCCGCATCTATGGTGGTTTTCCAAATGGAGGCGCCGATTTCGCGAAAAGGGATCCTGAAGCCCATCCTACGATATTATCGGGAAAAATCAGCAGTACTGAAAACAGCTATCATGTAGTCACGATTACCGGCAACAATACCCGGCTGGAAGGCCTTACCATCCGGGACGGGAAAGCCGATCATAATTCGTCGGATGGTGGCAGCGGACTTTTACTGAACCAAACGGTAGTTGATTTGGGAAGTGACCACAATACCACTATCCGCAATTGTAAGTTTATCGACAATTACGGAATTTACGGTGGTGCAGCTTATATTGAATACAAAAATCAGTCGAATAATAATAACCTCAATATTGAAAACTGTGCGTTCGAAAATAACTCAACCTATTATTCCGGAGGGGCTGTCTTTTTAAAGAACCAGTCTTCGACGGATAATATGCACACGAAATTTGTCAATGGTGTTTTTAGTGGCAATACGGCGAATGTCGGCGGCGGCGCAGTGGCTGTGGATAGCTACGCATCGGCAGAAATCATCAACTGTACTTTCAGCGGAAATAATGCTGTTAATTATGGAGGCGCCCTGTTTTCTTCCGGAAAGACCAGGCTACACAACAGCATCCTGTATTTTAACACAGCAACCAACAATCCACAGCGAAATGAGATATACCGTAATAGCGGCACTATTCAGGCAGATTACTGCAACATACAGGGAAGTGGCGGCAGCGATAGCTGGGTTATGGGTGCCAGCGGCATTTCCGATTCGGGATACAATATCGATGCCGATCCATTGTTCAATGTTTCGCCTGTACTCAGTATCAGTGCGGCAAGCCCTTGCTATAATGCCGGGAAAAACGAGTATAACAGCGAGCCTTATGATATTTACGGAAAAAATTACCGTATTCAGGGTGTGATTGATATAGGGGCCTTTGAAGCAGCCGGCAATGTGGTATTTGTAGCGGCGGATGCGACAACAGGAGGCGACGGCAACAGTTGGGCGACGGCATTCAATAACCTGAATGTGGGTATCGCAGCAGCCGGTACAAGCGCCAATCAAAAGGATGTCTGGGTAAAAGCCGGCACCTACCGGCCCGACCGCCTGCCAGGCGCTACAGCCGGCTCAGCCAATGACCGGGAAAACAGTTTTTATGTCAGCAATTCACTGAAAATCTATGGGGGCTTTGCCGGAACCGAAAACAGCACCACGCAGCGTACTATCTGGGCAAATCCCACCATCCTCAGCGGTGATATAGGTACGCTGAATGATGCTTCGGACAATGTCTACCATGTGGTGACCATGGTGGGCTACGACACCCGTCTTGACGGCCTTATCATTGAAGGCGGCAACGCTAACCATGCCGAGGGCGGAGACCACAGCAGGGGTGGTGGAGTGTACGAGCGGGTAGAATACGCATCGACCGGAAAAAACCGGGTGGTTAACTGCGTATTCCGTCATAACCAGGCCAGCGGAGAAGGCGGAGCCTGGTATGCGGCAGTGAGACAGAATGGAGGTACTGATTTTGTACAAACCCTGTTTTATGATAACAGCGCGTTTCGGGGAGCGGCTTCCTATGCCACTATGGCCCATCCTAACGCCAACTACTATAACCAGAATTTTTATAATGTTACTGTTAGCGCAAACACGTCTTCAGCCGGGGATGGGGGGGCTTTTGAAGCCAATGAACTGACGGGCCGTCCGGCCAATATTACCTTTTACAACTCCGTACTGGCGGGCAATACGCCTCAGAATTACAATAACAGTACGGGGCATATCCAGTTTCAGCATACCTACCTGACCAATACGGGGAGTGATGTGTTCCGTAACCCGTCTGAGCCAGCCGGGCCCGATGGAATGATCATGACGGCCGACGACGGCCTACAGGGCGGCGTGTATAGTCCGGCCATCAATTTCGGAGATGAAACCTACCTGTATGAAAACCTGGACAAAGACATTACCGGCAGCGTACGTATCAATCACACGCTGGACGCCGGAGCCTACGAGAGTGCCTATCAGGCACCGCTTTCAGGCGATAATCAGGGAATTATCTACGTAAGATCGATAGCTTTTGGAGAGGGTACAGGCAGCAGTTGGGAGAACGCCACCAGCGACCTCCACAATGCCATTCATACCCCGGGAGTACAGAAAGTATTTGTAGCCGTCGGGAATTATAAAGTAGGCGACCACAGCTTTATCATGAAAAACGGGGTAGAGATCTATGGCGGGTTTGATCCGGCCAACGGTATCCGTGACCTCTCCCACAGCCGCATTATGCCCGACCCCACCAACAACAGTGCCCAGAGTTCGGTACTTGACGGACAAAGCGTACGGCCGGTGATCTGGAACGTGTTCAGCCAGGCTACGGCCCTGAACCGCTCGGCCGTGTTAGACGGTTTTATGTTGAGTAACGGCAAGCACACCTACGGGGGCGGGGTGGTTAACTATTATGCCTCTCCTCTTCTAAGGAACGTGGTGATTTACGCGAACAGGGCCACGCATTTCGGGGCGGGCGTATACAACGCCTTTTCCAGCCCCGCCCTGATCAACGTGATCATCAACAACAACGGGATAGACGCCCGTCTGAACCCCAACGGGGGCGAACACGTCATGGGTGCCGGAATGTACAATATTGTGGGTTCCAACCCGGAACTCACCAACGTGACCGTGACGGAGAACTTCCTGTTCAGTCAGCCGGATACGGATGCGGAAATGAAAGGGGCCGGTATATACAACCACAACTCTTCCCCCATTATTCACAACAGCATCATCTGGAACAACCGGCACGGGTACATTACCAACCAGGACGGGATAGACATCAAAAACGAAGGCGGGGCCACGGTGAGTATTCAAAACAGCATGACCCAGACGTATACCACCGGCCAGGAAACCGATCATATTATCACGGGTACCTATCCCGGTTTTGTAGATACAGGCAGAAAGGATTTCCGGCTCACGGTGGGATCCCCGGCCATTGACGGCGGTAGTAACGCCCTGTTTGGCGGTCTGAATGCCGAATCAAAAGATTTGGCCGGAAACGAACGGGTATTTGATTACGCCCATGGCAAAAGCATAGATATAGGTGCTTACGAGTACCAGTGTATCAATATGGACTACAGTACTTTCACCATGGAAGACGTGTCAGTCGTATATGACGGACAGGCACATGGAATTACGGTGCAGGACTTGCCCCAGGGCTTGTCGGTCACTTATGAAATTGCAGATTCATTAAATAACAGGGTAGCAGGCAATACGGCTGTTGGCGCCGGTATGTATACCGTGTTCGCTACTATTAGTCCTCTGGTATCAGGAGTAGATTGTACGCCTTTGGTCACGGCCGCCACCCTGACCATCCGCAAAGCGGAAGCCCTGATTACTGCCGATAGTCTGCAGATGTACAGGTATGACGGTACCTTGAGAAACGTAATCGCTGCACTTAACCATACAGAATCGGTGCCGGAATATTTGCCTCAGCAGGGATATACCAACCTCGGTGTTTATCCGGTCACCGTTTCTGCACCGGAAACCGATAATTACCTGGGGGTTTCTCAGGTGGTAGTACTGGCTATAGAAAATGCTGAATTTATGGGGCTGTCGCTGCAAGATGGGGAGTCTGTCTACGACGGCACTCCTAAATCACTGGCTGTTGCAGGTACGCTGCCAGACAGTACGGCGGTAGCGTATTCGGGTAACGAAAGGACTGAGGCGGGCGTATATTCGGTAAACGCATGGGTCAAAAATAATAACTACCAGGATTTATGGCTTAGAGCTGAACTCGCCATCCACAAGGCTCCGGCGGTGATCACGGCCGATTCCGTACAGCATTTTGAGTACGACGGTACGGTGAAAAACGTAGTGGCGAGCCTCAACCACAGCGATACCACACTCAGCTACAGCCCCCAGCAGGGCTATAGTGCGGTAGGCAGGTATCCGATCATCATCACGGCCGGGGAAACCGTTAACTATCTGGCCGCCGTGGATACGGTGATATTGGTGATTACCAATCCTGATCTGGACGTCACGTTGAGCGATTCCACTTTCACCTACGACGGTGGGCCGAAATCCCTGTCCATAAAAGGCGATTTGCCTCTGGGGGCTACGGTAAGTTACAGCGGTAACGGCAAGACCAATGCGGGTGT
>CAYRGN010000026.1:0-30079 GCA_964423865.1 uncultured Lacihabitans sp. | reverse complement strand
GCCTGCCTCTGGGGGCTACGGTAAGTTACAGCGGTAACGGCAAGACCAATGCGGGCGTGTATACGGTAGAGGCGCTGATTGAGGTCCCCGGCTACAGCGATGTTGCCCTGTCGGCTATGCTGACTATAGAGAAGGCGCCGTCGGTGATCACGGCCAGTCTGACTCAGACGTTTACTTACGACGGTGCGGTGAAAAACGTAGTGGCCAGCCTGAACCACAGCGATACTACGCTCAGCTACAGTCCACAGCAGGGCTACAGCGCCGTGGGTACCTATCCGATCATCATCACGGCGGGAGCTACGGCCAATTACCTTGCGGCGGATACGGTGAAAGTGACGCTGGTTATCGATAAAGCTACCTTCCAGGGAGTAAGCATGTGGGGAGCGGAATATACCTACGACGGCACGGTCCGTAACCTGTACGTGAGTGGCGCGCCGGACGGCGCCACGGTCACCTACACGGGCAACGGCCAAAGTCAGTCGGGTACCTATACCGTCATGGCTCTTTTGCAGAAAGAAAACTACCATGACCTGGAGCTGAGCGCCACCCTGGTGATTCGGAAAGCCCAGTCGGTTATCTGGACTGAGGCGATGCAGTCGCACGTGTATGACGGCACCCAGAAAGCGGTACAAGCCTGGCTGAACCATTCGGAGACGGTGTTGAGCTACTCTCCACAGCAGGGTTATGTGGATGCAGGTACGTATGACATCACGGTGATGGCACCGGAAACGCACAACTATCTGGCCACCTCCACCTCCGTTCGGCTCTTCATAGACAAGGCCCGTTTCGAAGGAGTGAGTCTGTCTGACGCAGAGTTTACCTACAACGGCACGCCTCACTCCCTACAGGTCAGCGGAGCGCCGGACGGCGCCACGGTCACCTATACGGGCAACGGACAGGTGAATGCCGGCACCTACCGGGTAGAGGCCCTGGTGCAGATGAAGAACTATTACGACCTGGAACTCAACGCCACGCTGATCATTCATAAGGCGCCCCAGTATATCAGCTTTGAGGATATCGGAATAAAACACCTGGAAAATGACAGCGACTTCCAGCTGGAGGCATACAGCTCTTCCGGACTGCCTATAAGCTATACCTACACCTACGATGCCGAAGAGGCGCCGGCCACGGTTTCGGCCGCAGGTTGGGTAGAACTCCATACCTCGGGGTATGTGCAGATTACGGCGCATCAGGGGGGCAATGAAAACTACCTGCCGGCAGAAAGTGTGACACGTCAGCTGAAGATCAACAGCTCGGATGCCACCGTGCACCGCATCAGCCTGGGCGGAGAGGTGACCGAGGTGCCGGATACCGACATCTACTACCTGATGGACTGCGGAGACGAGCGCACGATGCTTGATGTGCAGCTCAAAACCGAGGTGGGAGCGAGTGTAGTGCCGGGTAGAATGTTCAGCATGGCCATTCCGCAGCCGGGTATTTATACTCAGGAGGTGGTCATCACCTCTCAAGACAGTACCCATACGCTCACTTACCGCATTACTGTAGAAAAGCGTTTTGATTTTGAAGATATTGGCGTTCAGAAATTCAATAATCTCTTCCTGATCAATAACAACCCGGAAACCAACGGGGGGTATAGCTTTGAAGCGTACGAGTGGTACAAAAACGGGGAGCTGGTGGGTACAGGGCAATACTACTCGGTAGGAGGAGGGATAGACGACGTGCTGGACGAGCAGGCGAGTTATTCCGTACGGTTGAAGACCACGGCCGGACAATGGCTGTCGGTCTGTGCATTCTCTTTCCGTGCCGATGCCTCCTTTACCTTGAGCATTTCGCCCAATCCGGTCATCAGCGGCCACCGTCTTCGCCTCAAAGTCAGCGAGGGGGGCGAAGCCCGGGTGCGGGTACTGACGTCTACGGGTGTGCAGGTGTTGGATCAGCGGATCAAAGACAGTACGGCCGAGCTTACTTTGCCCTCCGAACTGTCGGCGGGTACGTATATCCTGCAGTACGAAAACGGCAATAAGCGGAAGACACTGCAGTTTGTATTACAAAAATAGGCCACTAACATCTAACCGCAGCGGCGGCCGCATCTAATAGCTAACATCTATAAACATGAAAAACATTCTCTTAAGCCTCTTACTACTCGTGTCTGCCAGTGCGGTGGGCCAGCATGAACTATCCCTGTACGGCGGTGGGGGGCTGAGCCGCTTAAGTTCTTCGGCTACCTTACGGCCGGGCGGTCATGCCGGTGTGGGCTACCGCTTCTATCTTTCACCACGGTGGTCGCTGGGTAGCGGAGCTGAATTCCAGGTCTACAGCTCCCAGGTTAGCCTGGAGGCGGTGGCCGGTAGTTCCGCTGCGCGTGATGCGGAGGGCAGTGATTTTGAGTTCCGGTATAGGGCTGAAAATTACCGGGAAGATCAAAGGGCCGGCTATGTGGCCGTACCCCTGAATGTACAGTATGAAACCGGGGGATCTACAGCCTCCTGGTATATGGCGCTGGGCGGTAAAGTAGCATGGAATGTAAAAGGGAGCTATCAGGCCACAGTGCCGGCCCTGCATACCACAGCGTACTACCCCGAGTGGAACGTGGAGCTGACAGACCCGGCCTTTATGGGTTTCGGGCAGTGGCAGAATCAGCGTTCCGACAAGAAGGAATTAAAAACTGCGACGGCCTTCCTGCTCACGGCAGAAACCGGCCTGAAACTTAAGCAAAGACTTTACATTGGTGTATATGCCGATTACGGTCTGAACAATGTTTTGGAGGAAGAAGGGCGCACGGCACTCATAGAATACAGCACCTTTGCACCCACTGAATTTGAATATGCCTCGTTCAGCACGGCCCTGAATGCCGACGGCCGACCGCTACTGGACAAATTACAACCTTTTTCAGTGGGTTTAAAGGTGAGAATTGCCTTTGGGGATTAATTAATCGGTTGCGTTATTGACCTTATTGCCAGCCTGTATACCTTAGTTAAGTCCAGACAGAGTCTTGAGTCCAAGCAGAGTCTTCGGTTTGCCGAGACTCTGCTTTTATATTGAGTCCAAGCAGAGTCTTCGGTTTGCCGAGACTCTGCTTTTATATTTGAGTCCAAGCAGAGTCTTCGGTTTGCCGAGACTCTGCTTTTATATAGATACAGGGGTCATTTATTTCGGTAGCAAAACGTCATTGATCACGTGAATTACGCCGTTGGATGTTTTGACTGTACCCATGATCTCACTGCCGTTCACATAGTTCTTCCCGTCTTTTTGGGTAATTTGAACCTTTCCTCCGTATACCATATCGTACGATATGCCGTCCTGGAGCAACACGCCGTCCAGTACCCCCACATAGGTATGATAACCCAGGATATTCGAAAGGTCATCTTTCTTTTCGGGCTTCAACAATCCTTCCACTGTGCCTTTGGGCAGTTTCTCAAAGGCTGCGTTGGTGGGAGCGAAGACCGTAAATGGGCCCGCGTTACTGAGGGCATCCACCAGTTCAGCAGCCTGAACGGCGGTCACCAGGGTACTGAAGTCAGCATTTTTGGAAGCTACCTGCACGATGTTGGGGTTAGACACCTCGTCCACCACACCCGACTGGCCTGTGTTCTGCTGAGAGACCTCCGACGAAGTGGTTTCTTTGGCTTCATTATTGGCGCAGCCCATCGTTATAAGAACCGCTGAAAGAGCAAGAAGTAATTTTTTCATGTTTACTATTTTTTCACGAAAATATTTTCATTTTTCTTGAAAAAATATGACTTCGCTCAGTTCTTCCCCGCTGGTTTATATGATTTTAGACAGGTGAGTTTAAGACCTCGTGAATTTTCTGATGGTACTTTCCAGGTGGGGGTAGGTGGTCAGTAGGTCTTTTGGTGTACCCATCTCAAAATCTTCAAAGTCAAATCCGGGAGATACGGTGCAGGTAACCAGAGCAAAACCTTCCTCATTTTTCACCTGGGCAGCAAACCAGGTACCCGCCGGTATAATGGTCTGCGGCACCTCCTGTAAATCCAAACGGTTTCCCAGCGTAATAAGCTCCAGCGTACCGGCAGCGGTAATGATCCATATATCCAGCGGTGCTCCCTTATGAAAAAGCCAGGCCTCGTCAGACCGGATTCTGTGAAAGTGCGACTTTTCACGGTCACTAAGCAAATAGTATATTGCCGTAGAGGCATGCCGGACTCTTCCGTCTTCAAGATTGAAAATGGCTTTGGAGCGGTAGGTTTCTCTATAGAATCCACCCTCCGGATGTGGAAGCAGCCCCAGTAGGTCTATAATCTTTTTTGCGGTCATTGCTAATGGTCTTTACATCATTTCTGTGGACGAATCTTCCTGGTCAGTACACCCTGATAGCTGAATGCTCATGGCTATTTCATTTGTCGTTATTAGAGCACATTTTTCTCCTTTGCCCTGCGGATATGCGCCAGGTGGTGCTCGCTGTGCCAGGCGTAAAGACCGATAGCCATTTTAAGCGATACATTTTCCCCGCTGCCCGGATGAAAAAAAGTTTTGTCCAGGTCTTCCAGGCTTCGAAGCAGATGCACCCAGCGGGCATGTACTCCTTCCAGTATTTTCAGGGCGTCGGCAATCGGATAATCTTTCGAATCGGCCAGTTCCGCCCATAAATCTTCATGATACGGCTTGATGGTCGGATTATCTTCTGTTTCGGCCAGTTTAAATCGTATGAAACTATGGATATGACTATCGGCACAGTGATTCACCACCTGGCGGATGGTCCAACCGCCAGGTCTGTACCTTTTTCCCAGTTCCCTATGGCTTAGGTGATCTACTTCTCCACGGAGTTTTTCAGGAAATTGTGCTATAGTATCGATCCATTGCTCAATGTGCTCCCATAAGATGGGTGCCGGGGGCTGAAACATGCCGATGGGATACCTGTCCATGGGTGATTTTTGGCTATGATTGGTTAAAAATCTAATTTCTGAAATTTTTTCCGAAAGGCCAAAGGGGAAACATCTGTTTTTGCCTTGAAAAGTTTACTGAATGACTGGGAATGCTCAAAACCCAGTGCATAGGCAATTTCACTGACGGAATGGGCGGTGGTGGAGAGCTGCTCTTTGGCTTTTTCAATCAATTTGGCGTGGATATGTTGCTGGGTGCTTTGTCCGGTCAATACCTTCAGCAGGCTGCTCAGGTAGTTGGGTGACACATTCAGCTGTTCGGAGATCAGGTGCACACTAGGCAAACCCTTTACCATTTCCTTGTTAAAATAGTCGTTCAGCAAGTCTTCCAGACGATCCAGAATTTCATGATTGTTTACTTTACGGGTAAAAAATTGGCGCTGATAGAAACGTTCCGAATAATTGAGCAGGGTTTCTATCTGGGAAATAAGAATCTCCTGGCTGAACCGGTCGATGTTGGTGTGGTATTCGTGGCGGATGTTTTGAATGATCCCGTTTAAAATATTTTCTTCTTCTGCGGATAAAAACAGGGCTTCATTTACCGAATAATCAAAAAAATCATATTTCCGGATTTTCTTAGCCAGAGGAGTATTCCAAAGAAAGTCGGGATGAATCAGTAACAGCCACCCCGAACGCTTCGGATGGTGGCGGTTACTGGTTTTCAGGATTTGCTGCGGAGCCATAAAGTACATTACTCCCTCGTCAAAATCATAGGCTTTCTGTCCGTACAGCATTTTGTTGACTCCCCGTTTCACCGAAATGGTATAGTACCCAAATAGGAGGGAAGTGGGCTCCTGCCGGGCATGCCGATACATCTGTGCGTAATCTACTACGCTGATCAGCGGATGTTTCGGTTGGGGCAGGCCATGAAACCGGTGAAACTCGCTGATGGTGTTGATGCTGTACGGGCTGGAATGACTCATTGGACAAATATAATACAATTTACAGCGCTTGTCCGCCTGAAACTTCGATTCGTTGTCCGTTGATCCAGCGGGCTTCATCGGTACACAGAAAAGCCACCACGCCACCGATGTCTTCGGGCAGGCCCACGCGGCCCAGGGCGGTTATGCCGGCAATCTGTTCGTGGATAGCGTGATTATCTCTTACCCTTCCGCCTCCGAAATCGGTGGCAATAGCCCCCGGAGCCACCACATTGGCCCGGATCTGCCGCTTGCCCAGTTCTTTGGCCAGGTAACGGGTCTGGGTTTCCACGGCGGTTTTGAAGGCTGCATAGACCGAGGCACCCGCTTGGGTCATGCGGGTGAGCCCTGAAGAGATGTTGACTATTCCACCCCCGTCATGGAGATAAGGCAGGGCTTTCTGGGTCAGGAAAAATGTACCTTTGAAATGAATGGAATACGCCTCATCCATTTGTTCTTCGGTCACTTCTTCGAAAGGTGCGTATAAGGCCGTACCGGCATTGTTAATCAGGAAATCGAAAAAAGAGGTGCCGGTTTTCGTCTTTAAATGCATGGCGACTTCCTGGAAAAAGGCATCAAACGATCCCGGCTGGCGGGTGTCAAGCCGAAATGCTGCTGCTTTTTGTCCCAGTGCTTCGATCTCCGAAACTACTTTAGAGGCTTCTTCTGCATTGCTGTGATAGGTGATCAGAACGTCAAGTCCTTTTCTGGCGAGGGCGATGGCCATGTTTCTTCCCAAACCGCGGCTCCCGCCGGTGATTAAAGCTACTTTGTTCATTTTTTTGCTGTATTTTTATTTTGCAAAATTGCAGCGTATTTTCTGCCCGTTTGTAGCCGAATCTTCGTTTGTTGTAGCCAAAAGTTGGCACTTTACAGTCAATCTGTTTTCCCCTTATATCCGATATAGTTGCTCATTAGAGGCTCATGCCCGGTGGCTCTGAATTCGGTGGACATCTGCCCGCGATGATAGCTGTCAGCTATTAGGCGGGATGAAGTTTTGTCGGCCAAAAGCCGCGGCCAGGTCTCTGCCCCCCGGCTCCTGGAATATGGCCAGTTCAAAATACGAAGCCGTAGAATAAAGATGGTCGAAGATGTCTGACTGAATGCCTTCGTACTCCACCCAGGCAATGGTATTGGTGAAACAGTACACTTCCAGGGGGATGCCCTTGTTTTCGTTGGCCAGTTGCCTCACCATCATGGACATGTCTTGCCGAATGCGCGGATGCATTTTTAAATAGGTTTCAATATACTTTCTGAATACGCCCAGGTTGGTCATTCTCCGGCCGTTGATCAGGGTAGCGGTGTCAATGTTATTTTCTTCGTTAAAGGTTTCGATTTCCCTTTGGCGGGTTTCAATGTATTCCGTAATGAGCTGGATTTTTTTCAGCCTTTCGCGCATTTCCGGATCTACCAGCTTTACGGAATATGCGTCAATATGAAGTGCTCTTTTGATTCTTCTCCCACCGCTTTGCTGCATTCCCCGCCAGTTTTTAAAGCTGTCGGTTATGAAATAGTAAGTGGGGATGGTGGTAATGGTTTTGTCCCAGTTCTGCACTTTAACCGTATGCAGGTTGATGTCGGTGACACTCCCGTCGGCATTGAATTTGGGCATTTCCACCCAGTCGCCCACCCGCACCATATCATTGGACGACATCTGCACACTGGCCACAAGGCCTAAAATGGTATCCTTGAAAATCAGCAGGAGGATGGCCGTCATGGCACCGAATGCGCTGAGGAAGTACACCGGTGATTTCCCTACGATGATGGAGAGGACCAGGATGAAGGTAATAATATACAGGACAATACGGATGAGCTGAAAGTAGCTGGCCAGGGGCTTGTGTACAAAAGTGGCTGCCTGCGTGAGACTGTATTCGGCTACTTTGAGTACCGACAAAAATACCTTGAGTGTTACCAGGATCAGGTAGGCCTCGGTCAGGCGCACCACCAAAGGTAAAAGCTGTTCAAAATCTTCAAAAATTACGGGGGCCAACAGCCGCACGAAGAGGGCCGGCACCATGTGGGGGAGTGCGTCAAACGCGCGGGTTTCTACGAAGAGATCGTCCCAGGCAAAGGAGGTCTTTTTGAAAAATTTATAAAGGTAGGGTATCAGAATTTTTTTGGCCAGCCAGAATGCCGCCACAGACAACAGCAGTAAAAATACGGACAATACGGATAAACGGATGTAAACTACCAGAATTTCGGGGATCCCCAGCTGGCCCAGGAAAAGCTCTGTCTGTTCTTCAATATACTTAATCAACGTCAGAATGTTTTCAGATGCAAATTTACATGGAATATAATGGACGGAGAAATTTTTGAAAGCAAGTTTGTGCGTATCTCGGATGTTGTGCCGCTCAACCGGTAGAGCAGGATACATCTTAAACGATGGAGCTTTAATTCCGTTATTTCAGCGGGGAAAGGATTAATTTCTTATTCACCATGGCTTTTTCGCGAACGGCGTGCAGCATTGGATTAAGCTCTCTGAATTTCCAGGCATCGTTTGATCATTTTTACAGCCTCGTCTACGGTCTCTTTTTTTGTTCGGAATGCTAAAATGGCTATTCTGATTACAAAACGCTTATCAATTACGGATGAACTGAGGAAGACAGAACCGTCAGCGTGAATATCCTCCATCAGTTGGCGGTTTTTTTTATCGGCCTCAGATTCGAAAGGATACCAGAAGTAACTGACTGACAAATCGGGTTCGGGACCAAGGCAGAAGCCAAGCGCACTAAGTTGGTTTCTAAAATAGTTGACCAACAATAACTTTTCCTCAAGACAGGAAATGAACGGTTCTGTTCCGTGCATTTGCAATGGCAACCATACCCGAAGCCCCCTGAAATGTTTGGTTAATTCGGGAGAAATATTGGCAGGACTTTTTAACATTTCCTCATTGGCACCGTCCTGCATATAATTTGCTGTATAATAGTTGGAATGCAAGGCGGCATGACTGTCTTTGATCAAAACCGCTCCAACGCCGTAGGGGAGGAACAACCCTTTATGGGGGTCTATGATTAAGGAATCTGCTTTTTCAATACCTTTAAACAGTTCTTTTCTCGAAGTCATAATAAAAAAGCCCCCGTAAGCGGCATCTACATGAAACCACAATTTATGCCTTTGGGCTATCCACGCAATTTCATCTAAAGGATCAACCGCTCCTGTATCGGTGGTACCGGCCGTGGCCACCACCAAAAAGGGCTGAAGACCATCGGAAATATCTTTTTCTATCCATGCTTCCAGCGCCTCTGTTTTAATCCGGTGACGATGATCCAAAGGAATATAACGAATAATGATATCTTCCAATCCGATAATTCGCAATGCTTTTTGTGTGGAATGATGTACTTGTTCGCTCAGATAAACGACGTTCTTGCGTATGAGTTCATTTTTGACCTGATGTTTGTCTCTTGCGGCGGTAAAGGCTATAATGGTAGATATTGAACCTCCCGATGACAAGCAACCCACCGCATTATCAGGAAATGAAAATACCGATTTTAGCCAATTGATGACTTCATTCTCCATGGTAGCGGCCCCTGGGGAGGCGTAATGAACACTGGCAAACGGATTGGTAACGGCAGCGATAAAATCTGCCAGGGCAGCAGTAAAAATACCTCCTCCCGGAATGTACCCCAAATGTTTTCCGGAAGCGGCATTAATTCCTGTTTCTGCCACTTGTTTCTGGTACAAATCGAGGAGTACCGATAAATTACTTTCTTGATTAGTGATTTCCAGGGAGTGCGCTTCTTTTTCCTCAAAAGCCCTTGCGGTATCTAGTTTTGAAATAAATTGATTGGCATAATCTGCCACACAATTCACCATTTCTAACCGTTCTTTTGCTGGGATATCTAGCAATCGGCTTGATTCATTTAATTGCTTTAACCTTTCAATTATTTCTTCTGTCTTCACAATGATAAGTTAATCTGATTACGCTTTTTTTGACGGCGACGCTATGACCCTTAAGCAGTTTGAATAGCGAAATCAACTTTTCCGGATCATGGAATACTATCCTGTTAAGCTACTTTTATTTCAAGCGGTTTTGGATTCATAGTTTATTGATTTTTTCCATCACGTTTTCCACCATGGCATCGCAATAAATCAAATTAAATTCAAATAATTCACTAGCGGAATAGGCATTTTCTATTTCCGTTCGCAGCATTGTTTTGGCTCTGTTTAAGCGCACTTTTACGTTTGATTCGCTAATGTCTAACATTTCTGCGGTTTCAGAAACATTCAAGCCGTTTATTTCTCTTAACGAAAAAACCATGCGGTAATCCATTGGGATCTTTACAAGCGCTTCTTCAATGATATGCCCCAACTCGCGGTTCTGGATAATTTTTTCTGTATCGTTGTTTCGGCTGGTAAACAAGGGAGTTGAATATTCGTTTGCATCTTGCATAATTTCGTTCTTAAAACTTGACTTTTCTCTTTTCCGGTAACAGTTATTCATCATAATGCGAATAATCCAAGTTTTAAAACTGGCCCTATTTTCAAAGTGGGCCAGGCTTTTGTAGGCATCCACAAAAGTTTCCTGCATTAAATCCTGTGTATCTTCGTGACTGTAGTGGTATGTCCTGCCGATTTTGTACAGGTAAGGATTAAACCGCCTTACGATGAGTTCGTAAAGCGATTTCTCTCCTTTTAAAATACGTTCAATGATTGCTGCCTCTGTAAGTTTATCAGACGGGTTCATATCTTATTCCACAATTTTGGATAATCTTGCCATAGACAAGGCTGCAATTGCCATAACCAGGTCTCGCACCGCTACGTCTACAAAGTTAAATCCGAGTAACAAAGTTAATGAAATTGCGGTAAGCCAGGCGGCAACAATGTATCCGCCAATTTCAGTCTTTCTCAACACAATCAGACCTGCCGTAATTTCAATGACGCCCACAATCATCATAAAAGTAGAAGCAGAAAATGGCAATAAATCTGCCAGGGTGGGGTTAAGGTACTGCTTCCAATCTGTCAGCAGGTTGGTGAACTTGTCTGCACCCGCCACTACGGGTACGATTACAAATGTGTATTTTAACAGGTTGAACGTTTGTGTTAACGAATGATTCTTGGTTTCCATTTTTAAATTTTATTTGGTTATACCGGATTAGGGTAAACCGGAAACCAAAAGGTTACAATAGGGTGGCCAAGTTTATGGTTAATAGTTTTATGTGTATAAAATTTTTGCTTTCAGCCTTCAGCCGGGTGGCGCACCACTATCAGCAGTCAGCCGGGCGTTCACCTTGATCACCCGTGCCAGTTCGCGTTGAATTTCAGCCTTCAGCATATCCGGGAGGGTGTCGGGTTGCAATCCCAGTTCGTGAATTCCATACAGGCCTCCCGGTTTCAGGATACGGTGGGCTTCCCGTATAATCTCCGACTTCCGGTGGTCAGCCTGCATGGTGAGCATGGCCTCTCCATACACTTTGCTATACGTGTTTTCAGGAAGGGAGGAGTCAGCGGCATTGCCTGTAATGATTTGGCGGCCTTCTCCGCGGACGGTTTTCTTCAGGAATTCGGCAGCTTCTTCGTTCAGTTCTACACCGGTATACGTTTTAGGACGATAACCCAGGGCGATGTTCGCCGTATAACCCAGTCCGGGTGCAAACTCTACCACATCGTCTCCCGGGTGAATACCTAAATTCTGAATCAGCTTATGGGTCAGTTCTTTGCCACCTGGCCGCAGTACCTTCTTTCCCATTTTTGCCAGGATCCAGTGGCCCTGTTCGGTATTGATCGTAAGATTACTCATGGCTTTTTGTTTTTAATCATAATCAGCAGCATCTTAAACGCCTCGGTAGCCAGCAGGGCATGGGGGATATTGGCCGGCATGATGATGGCTTCGCCCTCGGTGAGGGTATATTCGGTTCCGTCTATCCGGATCTGGCAGGTGCCGTCGAGGATCAGGGCGGTAGCGTCATAGGGAGAAGTGTGTTCTGTCAGGCTCTGGCCCTTGTCAAACGAGAAAAGTGTGGTGTTGCCGCTCTCGTTTTTGGTGAGAATGCGGCTGACAGTAGAGCCTTCGGCATAGGCTACCAGCTCCTTAAGTGCATATACTTTCGCAGTTTCTATTTTTTGACTCATGATATTTTTTATTTAGACTGATTTAAAATTAGAAAAGTAATCAGTACTAAACTATGACTTTGGTCAGGAAATGGGATTTAGCCCAGGGTATGTATTAGAAAAAGGGTGACGTCTGCCGTTTGAGAAATCAGCTTTAATATCCGCCAGGTGGTCTTTTACTGATACAAAAATGATATTTTCTAGGTGTAGTTTGTCGTAATTTTCTCTTTCTTTTTTCCCATTACCGGTGTCTGCAATAATTAAATTGTCGTGGGTACGTATCTCAAGTAATTCGTTTACAGAAATTATGGGGTTTATATGTTGTTTTGCTCTGAGCATGAAGTTGGGCTGTATGAGCCATTGTCAAGTTTGAACGTCAGCCCGCCTGATACAAACTATGGTATATGCATTTTTTACGTTAATGTTTTTGATAAAATTGCTTTTACATCAAAGCAGTCGAAGCAAACAAAATTGTGAATTACCATGCAATCTGCAAGGTCGAATTTGTCACCAATTGAGTCTACCTGTGCGTAAAATGTCATTGTCTTGTTGCAATTTTCACAAATTGGGTGTTGGTTCGGACATTGTTTGGGTTATACTGTTTCGTTCAAAATATATACAGTTCCTTTTCCTTTCCCAATCATTGTTAAGACTTGCTCATCTCGTAAGTACTGTAAATCTTTTTTCAAAGTGCTTAATCCAATTTCAGGAAAATGCCTTGCTAAGTCACTTATTTTAATTGGTTGGTTGTCCTTAATAAAATCCTTTACCCACTTTTGTCTGTCGTTTAGATAACCGCCTTTGGATTTGAATACGTCATATTTCTGTTCCAATTTTTCGGTCAATGCTTTCAGACTTTCCAAAAAGAAAATCAACCATAAGTCTATACGTTCATTTTCTGTTCCACGATTTTTCTGTCCATTCATCAAGGCTTCGTAATAGGCTTTTTTGTGTTGTTCAATATGATTTTCAAACGAGATGTATTGAACAAAAGCATAATCATTTTGTAACAAACAAAGCGTGGTAAGCAATCTTGAAAGTCTGCCGTTTCCGTCTTGGAACGGGTGTATACTCAAAAAATCATAAATAAAATTGCCGATTACGATTAACGGATGAATCATACGGAGCGAAGTCGCAGTATTTTGTTCCAACTGCTCGTTTGTCCATTCCACCAAGTCCTGCATTTCTCCTGCGACCAATGCAGGGTCTGTGGTTGCAAAAATGGTGCGTTGTTCACCTGTCGGATAGGTGGCTACCACTTTGTTTGAAAGAAATTTATAAGTACCTCTATGCCGTTCATCTTTATTGCTGTATTTCAGCAACATTTGGTGCAACTGTTTGATGTAACTTTCAGAAAGACGTATATCGGAATAGTTGTCATAAATGAGTTCCAAAACTTCATAATAACCGATTACTTCCTGCTCGTCACGACTTTTTAGTTTGTTGATTTTGATGTCGTTAAGTAGTTCTTGTACTTCTTTGTCGGTAAGTGTTGCTCCTTCAATTCTTGTAGAAGAACCGATACTTTCAATAGTTGCAATTTTTCGCAATTCTTTTAAATAGCGGTTCTCTTTGTTTTCTACAATGTTCCATTTGCCTTTGAAACTGTCAATGTAACCAATAAGCTGTAATATTCTTTGGTTGGTGGCAAAATCAAAACTGAGCTTTTGAATGAATTTATCCATATCGTATCTGTATTTTATCCAAAAAAGATCGTGTAAAGATATAAACTATTCTCTTTGCCAAGTAAAAATTATCTGTATCTTATCCGTATTTTATCCAAAAATACAAATCTGAATGACAAATTTTTCCAAATTTTTTCTCATTTTTATACAAAACTGCAACACCAAAAATTTTGTCATTTTGTCTTGCGATAAAAATGTCTGATTGTTTTAAGTATTCGTCAATTAAGTCTTTTGACGGGTCTGCAAGCAATAAAAGGTCATAAGGTATTTTGTCGTCCTTGTCAAGTTTGTCAAAAGTTATATTTTGGTTCTTAACTCTCATCTTTTCTTTTGCGTTGGAGTCGTCCGTTGCTTGACCGCTAACGGTTCGGGGCTTGGCGTAGTAGGGGCTTTTTAGCACTACTGTTGATTAGCATTACTACTGTTCAATTTAGCACAAATGTTCAGTAAACTACTGAACCGCCACTTTTGCTAAGCCCTTGGCAATTAGTGGCTTTTGTTGTCCGCTGTTTGTCGTGTTTAGTCATGTGTCTGCCTGAAAAATAAAAAAGTCGGGAAAGGAAATTTTTAATTAAACGATTGTCTGAACTCCAAAGGCGAAAGTTTTGTCTTTGTCTTGAAAAGTTTGCTGAAAGATTGCGAATAGTCAAATCCTAGTTGATAGGCAATTTCGCTTACGGAAAATTCGGTGCTTGTCAATTTTTCTTTCGCTTTTTCAATCAACTTGTCGTGTATGTGTTGCTTTGCGGTTTGTCCCGTGAGCTGTTTTAAACAATCGCTCAAATACTTTGGTGATAAATTAAGTTTAGAAGCGAAATAATTTACTGTCGGCAAACTGATTTCTGTTTTTGAAAAATAAACATTTAGCAGGTTTTCAAATTTGCTTAAAAGTTCACTATTGTTTTGTTTCCGTGTAATGAATTGCCTGTGGTAGTAACGATTGCAGTAGGTAAGCAACAAGTCAATGTTTGAAATAATTACGTCTTGACTAAATTTGTCTATCGGTAAGTTTGCTTCTTTTTCTATCTGCTCAAATATTGTTTCAACAGATTTTTGTTCTTCATCTGACAATATCAATGCTTCATTGACAGCGTAATGAAAAAAGTCATACGTTTTTATTTTTTGCGACAAATCATAACCTCTCAAAAAATCGGGGAGCAATGACAGCAACCAACCTGTTTGCGGAATAAAATTTCCTGCTTCTATAATGTTCACTTGTTTAGGTGAAAAGAAAGACATCACGCCCTCGTCAAAATCGTATGGTGTTTGTCCGTATTGCGTTTTGCAAGGACAATCTTTTTTGAGTGTGATTTGATACAAGTCTGAAATTAGTTTGGTGCGTTGTTCAACTCCAATTTTTGGAAAATCTTCAAAACGCAACAAACTAAATAAAGGGTGTTTGGCTTTCGCAAAACCCAATAATTGCTGTTGTTGGGCAATGGACCTAATATTTACTGTATGAATGTCTTGCTTGTTCATTGCGATTACAAATTTAATAATTATAATCCCATTTCTTTTCTTTTTCGTTGGGCAAAAACTCTCGCAATAGTTGAATATGGTATTAAAGCCCCTATTTTTGCTGACATTGCATTTTGAAATCCTGAAATGCGAAATGTTTTTTTCTGTTCCAATGCTTTTATCATTTCTGCGACAACTTGTTCAGGTGTTTGGGTATATGCACCTTTTACAAGTGTTTTTCCCCACTCATTATTGTTGGCGGAAGTATTCATAAAGTTGGAACTCGTAAGTCCCGGACAAAACAACATTACGTTTACGCCATAAGGTTTACATTCTTCCGTTAATGCCTGGGTAAATGAACGCACAAACATTTTTGAAGCCGCATAAACACTCATATATGGACTTGGAAAAAAGGAAGCCATAGAGCCAACATTAATAATGTTTCCACTTTTGTTGTTTTTCATTTCGGGCAAGAAAAGATGACAAAGTGCAACTAACGAAGCATTGTTTAATTGCAACATTTCTAATTCCGATTGCAAATTGTTGTTTACAAATTCGCCACTTGAACCAATACCCGCATTGTTCACAAGCGTATTTACAAACAAGTTTTTCTTTTTCGCTTCTTCAAAAACATAACTCACAGCTTCGGATTTACTAAGGTCTGCTGAAATGTAGTGTGCTTCAATGTTGTTGTTTGCCAACTCGTTACAAAGTTGTTTTAGTTTCTGTTCGTTGCGGGCAACCAACAATAAATTGTGTTTTTTTTCGGCTAATTGATGTGCTACCGCTTCGCCAATTCCACTTGTCGCACCTGTGATTAATGTTACTTTCATTTTCTTCAAATTTTATGTCGCAAAATTGCGACTACTTGAAAGACTAAAAGTGTTCAAAAGTCGGAATGTTGTGTTCAGATGTCGGGTGGGCTTGGTTTAAAAACTTTCTGTGCGGTGAGATTTTTTTATTTTTTCGTGTCGTAGTCGTGTCGCCGGGTGTCTGCCCTTCTTGTTCGTCTGTCTGTCGTGCGGTGGAAAGCAAACTCTTTTGCATTTTTTGTATGGCTTTGTGTGTCGGAAAAAATGCAAATGTGCTTGCTTTTAGCGTTGGCTTGTTGCGTGTATTCGTCTTTGTAATTCAGTCAGTCGTTTTATGAGTTCGTCAAATGATAAAGGGTTGTCGTAAATCATTGTCTGTGTCATTCTTTAAAAATCAAAACTTCGGCATATTTCATTGAAAAAATAACGGACAAAGTTTGCACTACCCACCAATCTTTTTCAACGGCTGCAACGGGCAAACCTTTTTGTGCTGCTGTTTCTTCAAAAATTTCTTGTCGGTCTTGCTCCGATAATTGAAACCAATATGATATGCTATTTTTCATTTTCCATTTCTTTTAAAACAGGTAACATTATTTCTCTAATCCAAGCTGGTGCAAGCCGAATGTCGTGTTCAAGCCGTGTCGGTTTTTCGTTTTTCAACAATTCCTGAATGTGTTTTATTTCTTTGTCAATCACTTTTTCTTTGCCGATTTCTTTCAATGCTTGAATTGATAAACCGCTTATTTCTCCAACAGTAGCAACATTTTTCGGACTTGCTTTTTTGAATAAAATACTTCGTTTTCCGATTTTTATTTTGCGTGCAGAACCGTCCGTAAGAAAAACTAAATTCATCGGCACTTGTGTAGAAAGTCCCAAACGATTGAGTGCATACACACCTGTCGGGACAATTCTTGCTCTGTCTCGCTTGGCAATGGCAACGGCAACGGTTTCAAGGCTTGGTGTAAGTTTTCCGATTAAATCACTTGTTGTAGGACGGTAATAAATTCCTGTGGCAAGTCGTTCCAATTCGCCTGCTTTTACCAAACGTTCCAATGCTTTGTTGGCTGTTTTTGCATTGGCAATCTTGACAAAGTTTTCCATGAAAAAGAGCGAACCCCTCTTGGCTTTCTTTATTTTTTCAAGTATTTGTATTTCAATACTTTTTGACATTTTATTGCTTTATTTCTGTCGCAAATTTAGTAAAAAAATGCGACAGGACAAGAGATTTTGAAAAATCTACTTTTTTTGCCAACCCCTCTTGGTGACACTTACTTCATAATTGCCTGTGAAACAGTAGTTAGAAAAGATATGTTGTCGCAAATTTTGTCAATAATTGAGACGAAATGATTAGTGGTGCTTATTGATAAAACTTTGAATTTTTAAGATTACAACCTTGCCCAAACCAAACAAAGCCAGTCCAATCAGTATGTTAAGTAATGCAGGGAAATCAGAATTAAAGAATAGAGAAATTGTAACCAATGCAGCAATCAAAAAAACAACTTTGTATGCTGTTCCTTGCCAACGATTAAGGTTGTCATAATTTGCACTTCTTAAATCTGTCCGACAGTAAGGGCAAATATTTGCGTTTACAGGAATTTCAAGTTTACATTCAGGGCATTTAACCTTAGCATTGTAAACTGAATTAAACCCTTTTTTGAAATAGTTTGTAGTCATTGCCTAATTTTATTCAAATACTTCAATTTGCATGTTGAACAAAGCAAATAGCCATAACCCGCACAAGTGTTACAAGCGTTGTAGCCTTTTCCTGAACAATAGTTGCAATTCGTTTGACCATAACCACTACATGAACTGCAAGTAACATTATTATGAATCAATCCACTACCATTGCAATAAGAACAAGTTTGATATACAGGGTCAGGAAGATTAAATGTTATCGGCAAATAATATTTAACTCGTTTGTATTCGCCATTTTGATAACCTGCTGTCCAATTTGGCATATTCCTGATTAAACGAATTGCTTCTTCGCCACAGCCATTTCCAATATCTTGTGTGATTTCTGGATTAGAAATAGAGCCGTCTTTGTTTACTATAAATGAAGTATAAACTGTTCCGCTCGTTTTATTTCGTCTTGCTTCTGTGGGATATGAAAGATTATTCTGTAAATATCTTTCCAATGCAGTTTCTCCACCGGGATATTGAGGAAGATGCTCAACTCCCAAATATACGAACATTCCGCTATCAAAAGGCAATTACTATTTTACTGTTTAAAGTATTGTTAAACAGCGCAATATAAAATTTTCATTTGCGTTGATGGTATTGTTTCTGATATTTTAGGTCTATTTTTGGTTCCACAAAACAATAAAAAATGCGGATTCACTTTTTGGCCCTGTACAATACACATGTCAATGGGCTTTAGGTGCGGGGCTTTACTCCGGAATGAAAACCATCACTTGATATTTCCGGCGTTCCGCTGTTCGGTGCCTTCAAGGATCAGGGCAGGGTTCTTACCAAAACATGACTTTGATCCAGAACTTCGTTTTAATGCTATTTCATCTTCAAGGTGATGTTGCCGATGTTGTAACTATAGACCGATGCCGGTAAAAATGAAAATGCCAGATTGCCCGCATGTTTTACGCCTGACTGGTCAATAGAAGTGACCAATGCATTTTCAAAACCGTTGCTTTCACAGAAATGAATTAAACTTTTGAGCTCATTGGGCTTTTCAAAATAGCGGTTACTCCATTTGATTTCTACTCCCCAAACGGGTTTGAACTTTTTGTCGTCTACCAATACCAGGTCTACTTCGCCTTCCTTTCGCCCTTCTTTCCAGCGGGCATAGGTGAGATCTAGTTTTTCTCTGTGCATCCATTGCGACAGAACGGCCGTTTCCACCATATTGCCCATTTCATGGTCGGTTTCACTTACAGGGGAAAACAGGGCGGTACGTAGCGACGGATTGGTCAGGTACACTTTAAAGCTGGTGACACGTTTTAAGCGTTTTGCGTTTGCATCTACTTTGTTTAGTACTTTGATCAGGAATGCGGCTTCTAAATATTCCAGATATTTTTTCAACGTTTCTTTTTGTATACCGCTTTCCTTACTCATGCTTTCGTAAGAAAATTCGTTGCCTGTGTTGTACGCTATGTACGTAAAAAAACGGTTTAACTCTTGCACATCTTTGATGCCGTATAAACTGGGTAAATCGCGCAGCAACACCTTGTCTACGATGTCATTCTTCACATATCTGCCCATGTCGCTTTGTATTTTTTCGCTCAGAACCACCTCCGGGTACCCCCCAAAATTTATATAGTGTACAAATTCTTTGTTTAATGCTTTGATGTCGTGGGTCAAACAATACGAAATCTGATGGGTGCCATAATTTATTTTTCCCTGGTAAATAAGATGCTTCATTTTTTTCAGATGAATGTATTCCTGAAAGGTGAGCGGAGGTAGCATAAAGTCAGTAAATCTCCCGGCCCCGCTTTCGGTGCTGTGCCATTTTAAGGCAGCGGCGGCTGAACCCGATACAATAAATTTGGTTTCAGGATAAGTGTCAACGAGTACTTTGAGGTGGCGTTCCCAGTCCTTTAGATATTGGATCTCGTCAAAAAAAACATAACAACCTTTTAAGTTGTCCTGGTGGAGCGACTGTTTGCAAAGCGTTAAAATGTCTTCTAAACTTAACTGCACATAAATAGGATTGTCAATACCTATAAAGAAGATTTTATGCGGATTTACATTTTCAATTAGTAATTGCCTGATACTATGAAAAAGCATGACGGTTTTACCTACGCGTCTTGGACCCATAAGTACCAGGGCTCTGCGCACTTTTTTCTCAAGTACATAAGGGTAAAATAAATCAAAGTACAAGCGTTTTGCCATGGCGCTGTATACCTCGGGAATTCGTTTGTTAATCCACCAGGGGTTTTCGTAACGCAAGCGCTCTATGATTTTTTTTGTTGGAATAAGCGTCAAACTGCTCATAAAATTTCTTATTTATACAAAAATAGTATAAATAAGTAGATTTAAACAAGCTTATATTTACATTTTTTGTTATAATAGACATTTTATTTTAATTATTTAGACTTATTTTTACCTGTGTGGGAAGCACCCCCGTGTAATATTTCCCGGTTTTTGAAATCTTCTGATGCGCTATTTGAAGTGTACTCTATACTTTTGGTTAAGGCAATTGTGGCCTTTATTTTTCAATCCATTCCCTGAAGAGGGCCGTATTGTTCTGGCTGGTTTTAAGGTAATTCTCGTACGCTTTTAACTTTATAGCAAGGGAGTTTTTGGAATAACGTTCAATTCTTTCAATGTAGGTTTTGCTGATTATTTCGCTACGGTTGATTCGGAAAAAGTCTTCCGGCCTGATCTGCTCTTCTACTTCCTTTAGGGTGGTCTCGGTCAGTACATGTTTTTGACCTCTATTGTCGTAAGCAAATATAACCCCTTCGTCGGCTTCAAAAAAGACAATATTCCCGGTCTCTAAAAAGTACATTCCCCGGGAGGTGTGAAGCGTAAAACGCTTTTTATACGATTTCTCAGAAATGTTTTGCTGTATAAGTTCCTTAAGTTTGGCCACCCATTTACTTTCATCGGACGGGGAAGCGCTTAACCACAGAAATTTATTCCAGGCCTTTTGAAAACGTTCTTTCGAAAATGGTTTTAACAGGTAAGCAATACCGTTACTGTCAAAAGCATCCATCCAGAATTGGTCATACGCGGTAGTAAAAATAATAGGACACTTCACCGGAAGCTGTTGATATATCTCAAAAGCATTGCCGTCCAGTAATTCGATGTCTGAAAAAATAAGATCGACCTGGTGGGTCTTAAGAAATTCAATTGCTTTTTTAACCGAATCAATCTCTGCGACCACTTCAATAGGATCGTTTAGTGTTTCTAAAAATCTTTTCAGTTTTTTTCTGGCCGGAATTTCGTCTTCTATGATGACTATTTTTGTCATTTTTCTTGGGAAGGAATTAGGGGAACGGTTACTGAAAAAGTCTGAGCGGAACGGTGAATCGCCATCGGTTCCCTGGTGAGTAATTTATATTGTTCTGCCAGGTTGTTCAACGCTCGCCCCGATACGGGTTTGGCATTTCGTTTTGGGCGGCTATTGTTGGAAACACGGATATGCGCGTCAATATTCACCTCAATAAAAACAGGGTTTTCCTCCGTTCCCAGGTTGTGCTGAACGGCATTCTCTATGAGTAATTGTAAGGTTAACGGCACGATACATCCATTTTTATTTTTATTCTCTATGCGCAGCTGGTAAGCATTCCCGTATTTAAACCGGATAAGCCCGAAGTATTGTTCTGCAAAAGCGAGTTCCTCCGAAACATGTACCCGTTCCTGGTCCGAAGTTTTCAATACGTAGCGGTAAATCTCGGAAAATTCGTTCAGAAAATCAGAAGCTTTTTCTTTGTCTTCTTCGATCAGTTGATCTAAAACATTGAGATTATTGAATAGGAAATGAGGGTTGAGCTGTGCTTTGAGTTGATTAATCTTACTCTCCGCAAGTGCCTGCTGAGATATGGACAGTTGTTGCTGGTGTTTTTTGTTTTTTTGGAAATAGTAGTAAGCAAGAAAAAAACTGCCGTAGATAAGTCCGTTTAGAAAGTCGGAAAACAGGGAAAGAACGAATGTCTCGCGGTTAAAGTTTCGCTCGATGTTGTCAAATACCCATGCGATAAATAATCCGCAGCCCTGCATGATCAGCACGTATAATGCGAGTGATGTGCCGAATATTTTCAGCATTTCTTGGGTACGGAACGTTTCCGATCGCTGCCACTTCCCGATAAAGAAAAGAATCACTAAGCAAAGCAGGGCTGCGGCAGGCACCGAAGCCAGGGCCGCTTCGGGTGTAAAGATATAGGCGTTGATCTCTTGCCGTACGGAAATCCGGGTATAAACCGAATGTACGTAAGAATATAGGACGATGAACAGCAGGAAATACCGGTTTTGGTATACTTTTCGGGCTATGTTTTTCATGGGAACAATTATACGAAACAAGTATGAGTTTTCTGCTATCGGTTAACCGGTTCAGGTATTTCCCCTTCCTGAATTTTTCGGTATTTTGTGCCGGGATCCGGTATGGCCACCGGATCCCCTTGTCCGAACTATTTTTTCGGTTCGGGAAAGGAAGCGATGCTGTTTCCTTTCTCATCGAAAAACTCAAGTTGGGCATTGTTTTCTTTGTCTATAAAAAACATGGCTCTGGGCATTCCCTTGTCATCAAAGAGGAACAGTCCGTTGCTTTTGCTTTTTGTTTGTCCCAAAACCATGCGGTCTACGTTACCGGTGAGTCCTTGCGCTTTGTATTCCTGGTATTTTTTTTGCATCGCGGCCCGGTCGGTTTTCCCTAATTCCCGGAGTTCTTTATTGATTTCGCCGATCCGTTGCTGATTCAGGTGGGCCGGTTGGTCGATAAAAGCAATGCTGCTGCGTACAAAACGCTCATCTCCCACTTTATCGTCTTGCATAAGTATCTGCATCACCTGGTCGCCATCGTATTGGTCGTAGGTGAGGGAGAGCCCGGCAGTATGTCCTTTGTCGGTTTTCCTTCCGTCATAGATAAATCCGCCACATTCCATACCCTCCTCGTTAAAGAACAGCATTCCCGAACGTTTTTTCCTGCTCTCATTCGTGGGTTTTCCATTGATGGTGTCGTTTCCGTTTGGAAACCGGTCTACGTTGGTGATCACCATTTTTACGGTGCCGTCTTTTTCTATAATGTTGATACGCTCCACGTCTATTTCGGTGAATTTTGGATTGCCCGTCTTGTGGAATGCGGAGGATGTCATGAAAATCATTCCGGTAACGGTAGCAACGGCAAAAGTTCTTAAAAAAACCAATTCTTTGTTCATCTTTATTTGATTTTAATTGTTCGATGAAACAAAATTACCGGGCCTTTTTTCGGGGTGCGAATACAAAACAGTGAATGCAGGAAACAATCGGATGAGTAAAGGGAATTTCGGGATGAAATGGATTTCACGCATGCTGAATTTTAGCCCGTGGGTAAATCGCCTGATGTGCCGGTTGGGTACAGGGCTATGGTAAGGCGATGACGGTGGGATTGTGACGAACAGGGAAATTTACAGAATTGGCGATGAAGCAGAGGGCATTCGCTTTTTGGTGCAGTTGGGTGGCTTTTTCAATCATGGAAGAATCGGATACGGTGACCACGGGGTTTAAGACGACCTCCGTAAAATGACCGCCCCCTTCAGAGGTTTGGGCCATAACTCCGGTAGCGTGGTCGATGTAATCGGTGACCACAACTCCCGCCTCTGCGCACAAGTGCAAATACCACAGCATGTGACAGGCCGATAAGGAAGAAACCAGGAGTTCTTCGGGGTTATGGCGGGTTTTGTCGCCCCGAAATGCAGGATCGGAAGAACCCAGAATATCCGCCTTGCCGGCTATGGATACGGTATGGTCTCTTTCGTATGCGGTATAGTGGGCAGTACCCGGGCCTTTATTGCCTGTCCATCGAAGGGTTATCGGATAGTGATGCTGGCTTGACATGTTATTTTTTGTTTCTCATCATGGAAACCAGCTTTTGCCCCCGGAGTAAAATCTTCAGGCCCTGGCGGTGGGCGGAGAAAGGTTTCTGGGTTTTTTCTTTTTCGTCTATTCCGCCTTTGTAGGCAGATAAAATATGATTGAAAGACAGGATTCCCTTTACCTCCTTATCCGAAATAATGGGCAGGATATCCACGTTTTCCTTCGTCATTATTTCGACCGCTGATTTGAGCGTGTCGTCGGCATGTAAGAAAATGTTTCTGCGTTTAACGAGTTCGCCCACTTTCCGGTCTTCCGAATGTACCGAATTGAACAAAGTACTCCGGCTCATCAAACCTTTGTATTCTCCCTGATTGTCTGCTACAATGAAATAATTGGCCTGCAGATCGGTTTCCTGTTCCAGCCAGCTTCTCACTTCTCCTACTTTTATGTCATCGCTGAGAATTACATTGTCTTCGTCACTCATTTGGGTAACTTTGGTTTGTTCGAGAATATCCGGCTCATAGGAATGGGGGGTATAAATGCCTCTCCGCGATATCTTTTCGGTCATAATGGTATTGTCCATCAGGAAGTAAGATACGAAATATGCACCGGTGCAGGTAGAAAGCAAGGGGAGAAAAGCATGGATCTGCCCGGTAGTCTCCAGGGCGAATACGATAGAAGTAAGAAAGGCCCGTGAGGCGCCCGCAAACATGGCCGACATGCCTACCAGTGCCGCGGCCGGGATGGAAACGCCCGCTTCAGGAAACCAATGCGTACCCAGGCTACCGCCCAGGGCGCCTATGGCCCCGCCAATGGTGAGCAAAGGGGCCAGGGTGCCGCCAGAGGTGCCGCTTCCGAGGGAAATGGCCCAGGACGCAAATTTCAGGAGACAGAGGGAAAGGACAAACTGGAGAGGCAGGGAACCCGATAGCAGGTCGGTGATATTGTGATAGCCCACGCCCATGGTGCGGGGTTCAAAATATCCGATAACGCCTACGGCTATACCGCCGAGGGCAGGCCACCAGGCCCAATGTATGGGGAGTTTTTCGAAAAGATCCTCAATTCCGTAGACAATTTTAGTGGCGATTACCGACAGCACGCCGATGATAATTCCCATCACGCCATAAAAAAAGAGCGCGTAATTGGAAGCTGCTTCCAGTGCGATTTCCATGGGAAAAACCACGCCTTCTTCAAATAAAAGGTGATGGCCTGCGGCGCCTGTAATACAGGCAAGGGCCACGGGTATAAAGGAGCGGGGCGAAAATTCAAAAAGCAATAATTCAATGGCCAAAAGGATAGCGGCCACCGGACTCCCGAAAATGGCCGACATGCCCGCAGTAGCGCCGGAAGCGAGTAGGATTTTTCGTTCATTAGGGGTGATTTTCAGGATTTGTCCCAGGGTGGATCCTAATGCACCCCCGGTGGCAATGATAGGCCCCTCCGCACCAAATGGCCCCCCGGTACCTATCGAAATGGCAGCAGAGAGGGGTTTCAGGAAGGTGATAGAAGGTTTTATCCGGCTCTGGTTGGTGAGTATCTGTTCCATGGCCTCGGGAATGCCGTGTCCCCGAATCGCCCTTGAGCCGTACAGAGCCATTAAGCCTACAATCACCCCACCCACTACGGGTACAACGACCACCCATGCACCGTAATGGTGACCGGCCGGTGCCACATCCTGGATAGAGAATCTTCCGTAAAAGGAAAGATTGGTAATCAGGTTAATGAGGTCCACAAGAAGCTTCGCTATACCACTGATCAGCGCGGCTACCAGGACGGCCAAAACCGACAACCTCAGTAAGCGTTTCTTGTCGTATCGCTTTTTAGGAGCCATGTTTTCTCGGTGAAGAGTGGTGTCAAAAGAGACGGATACGGGTATTCCTTTACTTAACATCCTTATACATTTTTATCAGGCCTCACGCTTAACGGGCTGGGAATTAGAGGCCGGCGGGAAATTTATATACAATTGGGGCGTAAATTTAAGAAAAAAATGCTCCCCCGGAGAACTGGTGTGTCTTATTCAACCGGCTCCCAAAGCTGTACTTTGTTTCCTTCTCCGTCCAGAATGTGAACAAACTTCCCATAGTCGTAGGTTTCAATGTGGTCTACAATGGTTACCCCTTCCTTTACTAATTCTGCAACAAGCGCTTCCAGGTTTTCCACCCGGTAATTTACCATAAATTCCTTTTCAAAGTAACCTGACGTTTCGGCAAAAGGCGTCCATTGGGTTTGGGCTTTTGCTGCGCTGTCAGGGCTTTCATACCATTCAAAAGTGGCCCCGTATGGGTTTGTTTCCAAGCCGAGGTGCTTCCGGTACCATTCTGTGATTTTTTTGGGGTCTTTGCTTTTGAAAAAGACACCTCCAATTCCTGTTACCCGTTTCATTGTTATTAATGTTTTAGATGCAAAGCCAGGTTAAATGCTGATTTTTAAAAGCGGCAGCCACGGTTTACGGCCTTTCTATCCTGACTTTTAGTTAAAAAACCGTCTGCAATTTGTGAAATTAATGAATGATTTGTATTTCGGACCTGATAAATTTCTGTGGTTCTTTGATGTCAACCGGCACTAGAAACGGGTACTTATAAAGAATATATCGAGTTTTATTTCCTCGTTCTTCCAGACTGCGTCCCTAAGTTCCGGTGTGGGTCATGTGCGTATCTCGGGTCCTGGATATAGGGCATCCGGGCCATTTTGGTGACGGTAATAGTGGGGAAACCGAAGTCTACTTCCACGGTACCCAGCAGGAGGTAGCATCCGTTTCCCTGGAAGGAGTATTTCTGCAGGCTGTCAGGGAAATGGGCCGTATCGAAATATTCTCCTTCGGGGTCTGTCCAGGTGCCGAAATACATAGTGCCTTTTCGGGTGGATACGTGCTTTTGTGCAATGAGGTAAGCCATCATCTTCACTTCCTTTTTAGGATAATTCAGGAGGTCTTTCACTCTGACAGCACCGCGGTAGGGGGTTTGAAGCAGGTCAAATGGAGTACACGACACCGGAAATCCCAACAGCTCGATCTCATCAAAAGCATCTTCAAAAAATGAACGTTCCAGCCGGGGAAGTTTGTATTCTCTCGGCGGTTCCTGCAGTAGAAGCAGCCCGCGGTCAACAGGCTTAAAATTTACTATTAACAGGCGGGCGGCTACCAGCAGTTCGTTTTTGGTTTTGCCGGTGAAGCGGAATGCCCCGATGAAAATAAGGATCTGCAATGCTTCCAGGCCGGTGGGGATACGGCGGACAAAGTCTTCGAGAGAGGTGTAGGGGCCGGTTCGCCGGCGTTCTTCCACCAGTTGCTGTGCAAGTCTGGTGTCGAGTCCCTGTAGATGCATAAAGCCGAGGTAGATGGAAGTGCCGTGTACGGTGGTTTCGTAATCGCTTTGGTTAACGCAGGGTGTTTCAATGGTGGCGCCGGCCATCCGGGCTTCGTGTACATATACCTCGGTACGGTAAAATCCGCCCTGGTTGTTGATCACGGCAGTCATGAACTCAATGGGGTAGTGGACCTTCAGATACAGGCTCTGGTAGCTTTCCACGGCGTAGGAGGCGGAATGGGCTTTGCAGAAAGAAAAACCGGCAAACGACTCGATCTGGCGATAGACCTCCCGGCTAAGGTCTTCCGGGTGTCCTTTCTGCGTGCAGGAGGCCATGAAATTCTCCTTCACCCGTTGAAGAGCCGACAATGACCGTCCTTTTCCGCTCATGGCCCGCCGCAGAATGTCGCCGTCTGCTTCCGCCAGTCCGCCGTAATACAACGCGATCTTGATCACATCTTCCTGGTACACCATAATGCCGTAGGTTTCACCTAACTGTTCGCGGAAAACCTCATGGAAATATTCGAACTTATCCGGGTTATTGTGGCGGAAGATATACTCCCGCATCATGCCGCTCTGGGCCACTCCGGGCCGGATAATAGAGGAGGCCGCCACCAGGGTTTTGTAGTTGTCGCATTTTAAACGGCGGAGCAGCCCGCGCATGGCCGGCGATTCGATGTAAAAGCAGCCCAGGGTTTTGCCTTCTGCCAGGAAGGTGTTCAGGTAGGTATGGTCTTTGGAAAGGGAGGTGTCGCGGATAGGAACCTCCACGCCCCGGTTTTCCCGGATCAGCCGCACGGCGTCGTTGATATGTCCTATGCCTCTCTGGCTCAGGATATCGAATTTCTCCAGACCGATGTCTTCGGCAATGTGCATGTCGAACTGCACGATGGGAAATCCCTTGGGGGGCATTTCGAGGGCTGTATAGCAGGTAAGGGGTTCTTCCGAAATAAAAACCCCGCAGGCATGCATGCTGCGCTGGTTGGGGTATTTTTCCAGCAGCATGCCGTATTTATGTACCAGCCGTACCACCGGATTGGGGTCATGGTTTTCTTTGGGCGTGGTGCTGAGGGCATCCAGTTCTTCTTTCGGAAGACCGAAAACCTTGCCTACCTCCCGCACTATTGAACGGTATTTGAACTCCACGTTGGTGCCACAAAAGGCCACGTGTTCTTTTCCGTATTTATCAAAAATATACCGGAGGATAATGTCGCGTTCCTTCCAGCTCCAGTCGATGTCGAAATCGGGCGGAGCCTTCCGGTTCAGGTTCAGGAAGCGTTCGAAATAGAGGTCGAGTTCCAGGGGACAGATGTCGGTGATGCCCAGGCAGTAGCTGACGATGCTGTTGGCTCCGCTGCCCCGCCCGATGTGCATAAAGCCCATTCGGTTGCTGTATTGCACGATGTCCCAGGTGATCAGGAAGTAAGCGCTGAAATTTGTTTGATCAATGATCTTCAGTTCTTTTTCTACCCGCTGGCGGGCGGTGGTGTGGCGGGGGCCGTAACGGCGGTTCAGGCCTTCCATGGCCAGGCGGGTTAGCAGGAGGAGGTCATCTTCTTTGTTGCCGGTGAAATACTTTTTGTTTTTAGGGGTTTCAAAATTAAACCTGAATGTGCAGGCATCCAGCAGGCGGCGGGTGTTTTCCACAATGTCGTTCCGGTACAGGGCTGTTAGCTCCTCTTCGGGCCGCATATATTCGGAGGGTAGGCAGACGTCTTCCTCGGTCAGGCGGGAGAGTACCACGTTCCGGTCAATGGCCCGGAGGATACGGTGGAGGTTGTATTCGGTTTTGTGACGGAAAGTAACGGGGGAGAGTACGACCATGCGGGGCAGGAGGGCCTTGAGTTCCGGCCGGATAAGGGTATTTAACTGTTCGGGCCTCACGCCGATATATTCGTTTTCTTTCAGATTTTCCGGGAAATTCTCCAGGGGATACACCACGAATACCTCTTGGAATTCCGGGGCGGTTTCCGGCAGTTCGGCTCCGTCGCGGAGGTGGGTGGTCAGGAGGCGGCAGATTTCCCCTATGCCTTCGAAACGGCGGGCCAGGGCGATGTAGAGCAGGCGGTTGTTTTTCCGGATTTCCACCCCGGCTACGGCCTTGATGCCCGCTTTTTCACAGGTTTTGTAGAAATCATAGATGCCGGTGACGGTGTTGATGTCGGTCAGCGCCAGGGTTTTGATTCCGAGACTTACGGCCTGTTCCACCAGGCTTTCGAGGGGGATGGTGCCGTAGCGGAGGCTGTGGTAAGAGTGGCAGTTAAGATACATGATCATGAAAGCGGAATCCTTCGGCCCGGCCTATAGCCGCGGTGCCGAAGCGGTTTTTGATGCGGTCCATAGCCTGGTAGAGGGAGATCATCTCTTCGGTATCTTCAAACAGGCGGATCTGGAGGTTCCCCCGGACCAGCCCGGAAAAGCGGACACCCACCAGGCGCAGGCGCATGCGGCGGTTGTACAGCTTATCGAAGAGGTCGAGCGCCGTTTGGGTAAGCGGATGGTCGGCCGAAGTGTAGGACACCCGCGTCTGCCGGCTTTCGGTGTCAAAATTGGCATAGCGGATTTTTACGGTAACGGTAGAGGTAAGCCATCCTTCCCGCCGGAGCTGGTAAGCCAGCTTTTCCACCATTCCGCTGATCACCCCCCGAAGCATGGGGAGGTCGATCGTGTCGGTGCCAAAGGTGTTTTCGGTAGAAAGCGACTTTCGCTCGGCATAGGGCTCCACGGGGGAGTTGTCGATCCCGTTGGCCTTTTTCCAGAGTTCCGTACCGTTTTTACCGATCATTTGTTGCAGTACCTCTACGGGCATGTCAGCGAGGGTGTGGATATAGCGGATGCCAATGCGGGAAAGGAGGCGGAAGGTGACTTCGCCCAGCATGGGTATTTTTTTGATGGAAAGGGGGTTGAGGAAAGGCTTGATGCTTTCCTGGGGAATCTGTATTTTCCCGGAAGGTTTGGCCTCGCCCGTACCGATCTTGGCCACGGTTTTGTTGACCGACAAGGCATAGCTGACGGGCAGTCCGGTTTCCCGGTGTACGTAGTCCATCAGCTCCTGGGTCCATTTGTAGGCACCGAAAAAGCGGTCTATTCCGCTGATATCGAGGTAATGTTCATCAATGCTGGCTTTTTCCACTACGGGGGCTTTCTCCTCCAGGGCCTGGGTTACCTCCCGCGAGCGCCGGGAATACTCTTCCATGTCGCCCCGGATTACTTTGGCGTGGGGGCAGAGCCGCAGGGCCAGTTTCATGGGCATGGCCGAGTGTACGCCGAAGTACCGGGCTTCGTAAGAACAGGAAGCCACCACGCCGCGGTCGCCCCCGCCGATAATCACGGGAATGCCGTTCAGCGCACTGTGTTTTAGCCGCTCACAAGACACAAAAAATGTATCCAGATCCATATGTACAATGGCGCGTTCCATGGTAGTTCCGAGTTCCGAGTTCGGGTGCCCCTGTCACCCCGAGCGCAGCCGAGGGGCACCCCGAGCACAAACAAGCACGAGAGTGCGAAGTTTGCGAGCGAAGC
>CAYRGN010000025.1:0-51253 GCA_964423865.1 uncultured Lacihabitans sp. | reverse complement strand
ACCGCCGACACAAGGATTTTCAGTCCTTTGCTCTACCAACTGAGCTACATCACCATTGTGATTTCACCACCATTCCCGTGTTGGGAGTGCAAAATTAGCCATTAACTTTAAGTAAACAACAATCCGGATAACTTTTTTTAAAAAATATTTGTAAATCTTGGGGATATCAAAAATTTAACGATATTTGTATTAGTATGCATGCATACTGTTCTATTCAATCAATAATACCCGGGCAATGCAACTACTATCACAGATCTTGTTTCTGGCCGCGCTGGCTGCCACGGCTTACCTGGTTACGCGGCGTGTGCTGCTTATCCGCAGGACCATCCTTTTGGGGAAGGAGGATCAGCGAACCGACCGGCCCGGGGAACGGCTGCGCAATATGCTCCTCCTGGCTTTCGGTCAGAAGCGGATGTTTACGCGCCCGCTGGTAGGGGCTCTTCATTTCGTGGTGTATATCGGGTTTATCCTTATCAATATAGAATTGCTGGAGATTGTTATCGACGGTCTTTTCGGGACCCACCGGCTTTTTGCCGGCTTTTTGGGCGGCTTCTATACGTTTATACTGAATTTCTTTGAGATTCTTGCCTTCGTGGTGCTGGCCGCCTGTGCGATTTTTATGATCCGCAGAAATGTGGTAAAGGTGGAGCGTTTCCAGCCGGAAAGACACCCGGAAATGAAGGGCTGGGCATTCCTGGACGCCAATATCATCCTGACGATGGAGATTGTGCTGATGACGGCCTTCCTGACCATGAATGCGGCCGATCACGTTCTGCAAACCCGGGAGGTGGGGCATTTTGCCGAAGTGAAAACGGGGGCGTTTGTGGTGAGCGGGTTTATTGCATCCCTGTTGAGTGGTCTCCCGGATACCGCTCTGCTGGTCATCGAACGTTTTGCCTGGTGGTTCCATATCCTGGGCATATTTTTCTTTATGGTTTACCTGACATACTCCAAGCATCTCCACATTGTTCTGGCTTTCCCGAATACCTATTTCGGAGATCTGGATGCCAAAGGGAGAATGCAGAATATGCCTGCGGTTTCGGAGGAAGTGAAGATCATGCTGGGCCTCGCCCAGGCGCCGGAGAGTCCTGCGGAGGTCGGCCGCTTTGGCGCCAAAGATGTAAGCGACCTGAGCTGGAAGAATCTCATGGATGCCTACAGCTGCACGGAGTGTGGCCGTTGTACTTCTGCGTGCCCGGCCAACCAGACCGGCAAAGCGCTTTCGCCGCGCAAGATCATGACCGACACCCGCGATCGCCTGGAGGATATCCAGAAGGGCTGGCTTCAGCACGGGTATGATTATAAAGACGAAAGGACGCTCCTGGGCGATTACATTTCAGACGAAGAGATCCTGGCCTGCACCTCCTGCAATGCCTGCGTACAGGAATGCCCGGTAATGATCAATCCGCTAAGCATTATTTTTGAGCTTCGACGTTTCCGGGTGATGGAAGAAAGCCGCGCGCCGCAGTCGTGGAATATGATGTTCCAGAACTTGGAAACCAATATGGCGCCGTGGAAATTTTCTCCGGATCAGCGGATGGAGTGGGCGCGGGAACTCTAAGTCAAAGCAGAAATAGCATACAGCGGAATATTGGTCATCCAGCTTTCTTTTCTGTAATTCGACATAGATGCACGAAAAATGTTATCAACAGAAAATTTATCGGCAAAAATTTTCAGACTTTTGGCTTGCAGGTTTTCTTCTGCCTTTATTTCTAATGCATATATTTTACCGGCTTTTTGAACAAGGAAGTCCACTTCCGCCCGGGCATTTTCAGCAGACCAGTAAAAGATCCGGTAATCTTCGTCAGACATTAATTGCTGCAGCACATATTGCTCTGTTAACGCACCCTTAAACTCCTGAAATATCCGGTTTCCTTCCAGCAATGTTTTTTTGTCGAGATCTGTCATAGCACCGAGAAGGCCGACATCCACAATAAATAGCTTGAAGGCGTCTATATCTGCATAAGTATTTAATGGAAACGAAGGCTTACTTACCCGGTTAACTGTATGGATCAATCCACAATCGCGTAGCCAGCTGATGGCCATCTCATAGTCTTTTGCCCGTGCGCCCTGCCGGACATGTCCATATACAAACTTCTTATTTTCCCGGCTTAATTGTGCAGGAGCGCCATTCCATATCATGCGAATCCGCGGAACTTCATTAATGGGGGCATGTTTCGAAAAATCCAGCTCATAGGCTTCCAATATCTGCTTCTGAAGCCTTCTGGCTTCTTCATAATCTTCGTTTATCCGGAAAGCGTTAACCACTTCCGGCATACCTCCCGTGAAGTAATACTGCCGGAGAAGTTCGGTAAAACGGAGGGAAAAAGCATTGATCATGGGCCAGTCTTTATCGTTCAATAAATCAACCAGCTCTTTTTTCCCTACAGCATTTAAAAATTCAGTGAACGTAAGCGGGTAAACATCCAGAAACTCTATTTTACCCACAGGGAAAGAAGTATGATGATGCAAAGCAACTCCCAGCAATGACCCGGCACAAACGATAGGATGTTGAGGGGCATTCTCGTAAAAATACTTTAGGCTGGTAATAGCAGCAGGACATGCCTGAATTTCATCAAATATTAATAAAACCTCCTCTGCGACAATCTTTTTTCCACTGTCGGTTTCTATTCCTTTAATGATTCGGTGAACATCAAAATCGGTTTCGAAAAGATTCCGCATCAACGCATTACTTTCGAAGTTAATGTAAACCAGATCACGGTATTCCTGCCTGCCCAGCTCTTTCATGAGCCAGGTTTTTCCCACCTGCCTGGCCCCTCTTAACATAAGAGGCTTTCGGTTGGCCCGGGTTTTCCAGGCCTTTAAATCCGGGGTCAGTTTTCTTTCCATGTCGTAAATTTACAAAAAGTCGTACGACTTTTTGTAATATTTAACACTTTTACGTACGACTTTTTGTAATATTTCACATTTTTCCGCACCACTATATTTAAGAGTGATATTGATTTACCCGAAAAACCGCAATCTGAAAACTTCTCATTACATTTGAATAGTTAAGTTAAACGAGCTCGTGAACACCAATATTCAGCGTCTATATAACATAGCCCGTAAACCTTCCCGGAAGATCATCGGCCTGATGTCGGGCACTTCGCTTGACGGGCTGGATATCGCACTTTGCGAATATACGGGTGCCGGACTGGAAACAGCAGTAAAAGTTCTTCAATTCAAGACCGAAGACTATCCGGAAGATTTTAAAAATGAGATCCGGAAAGTTTTTGCCAAAGAGACCATCCCGTTTCAGCAACTGTGTGTGCTGAATCCCTACATCGGCAATATACACGGCGAAATGATCAATGAAGCTCTCAAAGAATGGGGCGTTACGAACGATGAGGTAGACTGCATCGCCAGCCACGGGCAAACCGTGTTTCATTCGCCGAAAATCCTGCACCACCGGGAGAAATTTCCCAACGCCACCCTACAGATAGGCGATGGCGACCATCTGGCCATGAAAACGGCGATCATTACGCTTTCGGATTTCCGGCAAAAGCATTGTGCCGCCGGGGGTGAAGGCGCCCCGTTAGCCGTATATGGCGACTACCTCATTTTTTCGGAAAAAGGCGAAGACCGTATCCTGCTCAACATGGGCGGAATAGCTAATTTTACTTTCCTTTCGGGAGATCTTGATCCTGAAAAAGTATTTGCCACCGACACCGGCACCGGCAATACGCTGCTCGACGCCTTCGTACAAAAACATTATCACCGGCCTTACGATAAAGATGCCGAAATGGCCCGGCGGGGGAAAGTGGATCAAAAACTCCTGAAAGCCCTGAAAGATAACCCGTTTTTCAAAACGCCGGTACCCAAAACCACCGGCCCGGAGCTGTTTAACCTGGCCTACTTGGAAAAAGCGCAGAAAGCATCGTATTCTGAAGACCTGTACGCGGAAAGCGTACTGGCCACCTTATGTCAGTTTACGGCAGACACCATTCTCGATTGCCTGAAAGACTGCGGAATCCAACCCGGAAAGGTCTTTATGAGTGGTGGCGGAATGCACAATCCGCTGATCGTCTCTTTCCTGAAACAAGGGCTTCCGGGGACAGAATTTCTCAAAACCGACGATATTGGTATCAATGGCGATGCGAAAGAAGCAGTACTCTTTGCCACATTGGCCAACGAAGCCCTGGCGGGGGGCAGGGTGCAGTTTGGTCAGAAAGTGCCTACGGTGAGTATGGGTAAGGTGAGCTTCCCGGTTTAATTTTTAGTTTTTATTCATGCTTCAGCTCTCTGACTTAACCTTCCTTGTCACCTTCGGACGGATGATGAGCCGGAGCGACTGGTCGTAGGTGACGTAGCTCCAGAACCAGTTGATGAAGACCAGCACCTTATTCTTTACGCCCAGAATACCCATTAGGTGCACAAACATCCAGACAAACCAGGCGAAGATACCCTGAAACTTCCATTTTGGTAAATCTACTACCGCTTTATTGCGGCCAATGGTGGCCATGGAGCCTAAGTCTTTGTATGTAAAGAGTTTCATGGGCTGGTTATTGATGAGTTTTACCAGGTTAGAAGCCAGCTGCCTCCCCTGCTGGATAGCAGGCTGGGCCAGCTGCGGGTGACCCTCCGGAAAGCCGGGGTCTCCACTCATGGCTGCCAGGTCACCAATAGCAAATACATCGGTAAAGCCTTCCACCAGGCTGTATTGATTTACTTTTATTCTGCCTCCTCGTCCATAAACACTTTCCGGAAATCCCTCAATTTTATTGGCGATAACCCCGGCCGACCAGATGAGATTGTCGGTACGGATCTTCTCACCGGTGGATGTAATGGCGTAGCCGTCTACATAGTCGGCTATCCGCTCGTTGGTTCGCACGGTTACGCCCAGCTCTTCCAGGTATTCTTTCCCTTTCTTCGATGCTTCTTCCGACATCACCTTAAGTACTCCGTCTGCGCTTTCGAAAATGTAGATTTTCATGAGGTCAAAGTCGAGCTCCGGGTAGTCTTTGGGAAGAATCATCTTTTTCATTTCGGCCAGTGTGCCGGAAACCTCCGTTCCGGTAGGCCCGCCACCCACTACCACCATGGTCATAAGGCCGGCTATCTTGTCTTTATCCCGGGTGGAAAGGGCGGCTTCAAAATTCTCCAGCACCCGGTTTCGCAGGTAAATGGCCTCTGAAATCGACTTCATCGGGATGGCGTTTTCGATAATGTTTTGCATCCCGAAAAAGTTGGTGTTTGTACCCATTCCCAAAACGAGGTAATCGTACCAGATCTCGCCTAAGTCGGTGGCTATTTTCTTTCGGTCAGTATAGATGGTGCGCACTTTGGTGATCCGGATATGCACGTTTTTCCTTTTTTGAAATATTTTTCTCAGCGGAAAAGCAATCGAGCTTGGCTCCAGGCCGGCCATGGCCACCTGGTAAAACAGGGGCTGAAACTGGTGGTAATTGTTTTTGTCGATCAGCACCACCTGCACTTTTTCGTTGGCCAGCTTTTGGGCCAGGGCCAGTCCACCAAATCCGGCGCCTACAATGACAACCCTTTTAAGGGGAGTTTCGGGGATATTCGGAATCATAGTCATTTCTCCTGGTATGCTTTACAAAAATAGGCAATAAATTCCTACCCCTGATACAGACGAATACAAAGAAGACCCGGATCAACACAGTTCATTTTTGAAGGGGTGAGGTTTTAGTAGCGTGAATTTTCAGAAAGTTTTAGGGGTATACCCCGGCTGTAGTTGCGAAAGTGTCGGGAAAGGCCGGAAGCATAATTCACGTTTTCTGATTTAGGGTATATTTTAGGGGTCAGCGTGAATATGTTTTTTTGCGGGATAACTCTTCCGTAAATTTAAATTTTGTTACTTTTGAAAGACTAAGCATTTACGTTGCATATCGTTTGCAGATATTTTGCAGCGTCTTTAATCCAACCCTATGGCACGAATAAGTCCCTCAGATATAGAGCACAAGGCGCTCGTTCGCCTGCGTTCCCGGATCAGGGAATATTTTGAAAAACACTGGAATACCGACTGGGCCGGGCATGGTTCAGCATTTAGCGGGTTTGATAATATCCACAATAAAAACAGCTTTTATGAAGATGTAAAAGACAGGATAGATCAGAAGCTTATTGAAAAACACGGACTGGCCGCTGCCGCAAAAAAGTCGGTTAGTGTAGATTCTATCCGGCGGTTTCTTCTGAAAACAAAGGATAGTTTTGACGACAAAGTACTGGAGGCGTTTCTCCTTCTGACGGGCTCGGAGCTTAGTTGGGACGAGTATAAAATAACCGCCATAACTCCTGTGAAATCAGAAAGCCGGAAAGGCTTTATTGAGAAAAACCGGTGGGCGGCTGTTGCGATTATACTCATTGCCGGCCTTTCAGCAGCCGGGTTCTATTTCCTTAAACCCCGGAAAACGCCGGATGTCCACTTTTCTGCCGTACTGATCGATACGGATGGGGCTTCTAAAAAAGTAAAGATCTCCTATAACCTGAAAAATGCAAAATATAATTCGGCGGTTATATTTTTTGATCAATACCGGATCTATCTTCCCTCACCTGTCGGAGATACCGTGGTAGGAAGCAGCCTGCCTAAAAAATCTCAGATAAAGCTGTTCCTGGATGAGGAATCCGTTAAGGAAATAAGTCTTTTAATACCATCTAACGGATGGATAGGTAATATAAATAACAGGATTCCGTATAAACCGGAAGCTTTTTTGACGAACGGCATCCTGCACTTTCCGCCTTCGGAGAAAATGAAGGAAATATACGGACGCGAATATTATACCTCATTTATGAATTTTCGAGAGTTTGGTATAAGCGGAGATGCTTTTACGCTGGAAGCGGAGGTCAGGAACAGTCCCGATATCGGGGGAATATGGGCGTATGATGTAAGTGTAGACATATTGGGCTCCCGGAATGGCTTTGTATTTAACCTTCTCCACCCTGATGCCACTATCTATGCAAGGCTGATTGCGGCCGGAACTGACTTTAAAGAAAGCAGCAAAGCGGAGTACCTGTCGCGGTTAGGTGTAGATCTTAGCCAATGGAGAAAGCTGAAAGTGTGTACAAATAACCGGAAATTCCAGATAATACTTGATGATGAGGTTTTGGTAGAGAGTGATTATACCAATGAGATCGGGGAGCTTCTTGGTATACAATTTTATATGAAAGGCTCAGGTGCTGTAAAAAACGTACGCCTGATGCCTTACGGCCATCCTGAAAAAGCGATGGAGCTTTAACACGGTATGAAGGACTAACCCAAATAACTCGTCATTTGTATTTAATTCAGCCGCGGATCTACCGGCGAGTTAGCCATGATAATATAGTTTCCGCCCAGGTTGCGAAGAACGCTCCGCCAGACCTGGCTGATGTCGGATTGAAAAACGATATCCGGCGCAGCGTCTGCCAGTACCCAAACCTCTTCTTTCTGCTCCTCTTCCAACTGCCCTGCCCCCCACCCTGAATAACCGAGAAAAAAGCGGATATCGCCCTCTTTCAGAACACCGGTATTGAGTAAGGCTTTGATTTGTTCGAAGTTTCCCGACCAGAACAACCCGTCTTGTAAATCTATGGAACCGTCAATAATATCGCCCCTTTTATGAAGAAAGTGAAGTGTGTGATTCTCCACGGGGCCACCCATGGAGACGGGGATATCCACCGTTACATCATCAAAAAAATCCGACAACACGTTATGGGTAGTCTGGTTTAGTACCAAGCCAAACGCTCCTTCCGCAGAGTGTTCACAAATCAACACCACCGACCGCTCAAAATTAGGATCTCCCAGATACGGTTTTGCTATCAATAATTTTCCTGTCACGGCAGTTGCTCTTTGATTCCAATACAATGTAGATAATTGTGACGAAAACGGCAATTCTTTTGAAAAGAAATCAGCGACAAATGGATTAATCTACATCCACAAAAGGTGTATTATTCCCGAAAATTGTACAATTTTTGTAAAAATTTCGGGAATAATAGATAGTTATTCCCGAAAATTGTGCAATTTTTGTAAAAATTTCGGGAATAAAATCATGCTCAGAAGAAAACATGCACTGGAAACGCTGGAAAAGAAGCTGAGGAGTAACCCCGCTGTGGGAATTATCGGACCCAGGCAAATCGGCAAAACTACCCTGGCCAAAGCGGCAATAGAGGGCAAAAAAGCGGTGTATCTTGACCTCGAATCTCCGTCTGATGTGGTACGCCTTTCCGATCCTGAAAACTATCTGCTCTCCCAGCAGGACAAAATCATCGTCATCGATGAAATCCAGAGAATGCCCGAATTATTTCCTGTTCTTCGCTCCGTAATAGACCGGAACAGACGAAGTGGCCGATTCATACTTCTGGGATCGGCATCGCCTCACCTGCTGGCCAGAAGTTCCGAAACCCTGGCCGGAAGAATTTCTTTTATGGAGTTGCAGCCCCTTCACCTGACTGAGGTACCGGTGCATGACGCGTACACCATACTATGGCTCAGAGGAGGATTCCCTCACTTCTACCTCAATGAATCAGACGAAGAGAGCTTGGAAAATCGCCTTGATTTTATCGCCTCCTATATAGAGCGCGATCTCCCTCTTCTGGGCTTGAGCCTGCCTCCGAGAATCGTACGAAACGCGGTACAAATGCTGGTGCAGTTAAACGGAAACCTGGTAAACGTCTCTGAACTTGGTAAATCTCTGGGCATAGATCAACGGAAAGTGCGCGAGTTGCTCGATTATCTTGAAAACGCTTTTCTGATCCGTGTCATGGAGCCTTATTTTCTCAATATTTCCAAAAGGCTGGTCAAAAGCCCCAAAGTGTATTTTAAAGATACGGGCATTATGCATGCCGCAGCGGGAATAGAAACGCTGCATGAATTGGATGGCTTCCTGTACAGGGGAGCCTCTTTTGAGGCATTTGTTATCCAGCAAGTGGTTTCCAGGCTAAAAACTTCCGTTTCCTCCTTTTTTTACCGCACCCATGACGGCACCGAACTGGATTTGGTTTTGGTGAAAGGAAATACGCCTGTACTGGGACTGGAAATCAAAACCAGTAACGCTCCCAAAATCACAAAGGGAACCACTATTGCCGCCGCAGACCTGGGCAATATTCCGGTACTGATTGTTACCCCCTCCGTGCAAGACCCTTTTTTCAGATCGGAAAATCAAAAAGTGTTGGGTTTACATGATTTGTGGGATGAGTTACGGAGATACCGGGTGTGTTGACAGCATGCTTTTTTGCACCCGGTCTGTTAAACCTTAGATCCGGCGCTCTCTACCTGATCTCCACCCGTATCCCCTCACTGTGCGCACTCAGCTCCGGCGCATACATGTTCTGCATCTGTGTAATGCCGTTGGAAAAGTTTCCGGCATTGTTGGCCCGCAGATCGTATTCAAACACGTAGGTGCCTTTCTGCATGTAATCGGCGAAGAAATTGGTGGCCAGGTCGCGGGTGCTTTCGTAGTAGCCGAAGCCGTCTTTCCACCGGTAGCCCGAAAGTACATTGACCGGCTCAAAACCGCTGGCCTGCATGTCTTTGATATGTACAAATTCCATGTTATGGTCGATGCTGATCTCCAGCCGGACGGTCACTAAGTCTCCCACCTGTATCGGGGTTTCAGCCGTGATTTCACGTAAAACCGGACCGTCAGCCGAGTTCTCTTTCAGGTATAATTTTTTCTTGAACGAGATGCCCGTTTCGGCAGGAGTGACTTTGTCCAGGTCTTCAAAATACTGCCAGTACAGCGCTCCCCAAGCCACACCCGGAGAGGTTTTCTGTACTTCTACTTTGCCCATTTCGGGCTTGATTTCGGCAGCGTTCCACGCCATCTTTACATAGCCTGAACCTGCCTGGGCAGATGGTGTATTCAGGTCAATGTTTTGCCCGCCCACTTTTACGCTTATGCCTTTTTCGGCGTCTATCCAGCTCTTACCCGTATTCATGAGGGCGTACACGGCTTTGGTGGTGGCCTTGGTAGAGTTCCACTGGTGGGTCTGACGGTTTTTCAGGAGCCACACCTTCATGGCTTCTACAGAAGCCTCGTCTTTCAGCACTTCGTCAAAGGCCTCAATCAGTAGTGCCTGGGTTTCTACCGGCGCCTGGTACCAGTACCAGCCGCTGAGATTGCTTTTCCAATACATGCCCGTTTCGTCAGATTCTACCGCGTGGTCCTTTACGGAATGCAGCAGTTTCCCGGCTTCTTCTTTCTCACCGAAACGGTGCAGCACCAATGCTGCCATGGCTTGGGTCTGGAGGGGAAACTTCAGGTTTTCTTTCCGGATATTGGCCAGGTAAACCTGATTCAGCGAGCCAAGGACTTTGGGCATGGGGTGCTCCTCCAGGAAGAAACTTCGGGCGTACAGGTAGTGGACTCCGGTGTTCCGGTCCAGATCGTTTTGCTTAAGCTTTTTCTGCTCGTTATAGTAATTGATCTGTGCCTGATCCAGGAATTTTACGGCTTTGGCAATGATGTTTTCCACGTTCAGGCCAAACTTACCGTAATCTACTTTCATATTTTTCAGGTTACCGAAGCCTGCAAGAATGTGCGTGGTGATGTACTCGTTTTCGCGACCGCCGTCAAACCAGGGGAAGCCACCGGAGGCCGCCTGTTTACGGCTGAGCTTATCGAAAGACTCCCGTAGATCGTTCTGCATTTTGTTCAGGTCAAACAGTACGGCTATGCGCTTCATTTGCTCCTCCTCACTGACCGCATCCCGCACCCACGGGGTTTCTTCCAGCAGGATATTTTTCAGCTCCCGGTTCACTTCCAGCTTAGACCGGAGCTGGCCTTTACGGTTCCAGTCGTCAAATACCGCCCTGATCTTAGGCTGGGAGGTAATGATGCTTTCTGAAATGAGATTTCCGTACAGCCGACTGAAGATCTGTTCGGAACATTCGTAGGGGTATTCCCGCAGGTAGGGCAGGGAAAATATAGCGTACCAGACGGGATTAGTGGTCATTTCAAACGTGAGTTTGAAGTTATCCCGGGAGGATGACGTTGAATGAACCAGTTTATCGAATGTAAATGTTTTCTGTTGGTTCTCCCGGATGTGAAGCGGCAAGGTTTCGGTGATCAACATACGATTGCTCACCACCGGCAGCACAGACTCCTCGCCGTCGGAAAAATCGTCGGCGGAGGCTACCACCCTGTACGTCACTGCCGAAATATTTTTCGGCACCTTCAGGGTCCAGGCCACCTCGCCAGATTGGCCCGGGGCAGTTGTAAAGCCCCGGCTTGAACTCTCATTTCCGAACAGGGCATCCACAGGTTCGCCGGTAATGGCATCCAGGAGGAAAAGGCGGGCGCTTCCGTTCAATGAGCCTTCTGAAAGGTTCACAATTTTGGTGGAAATCCGGACCTCATCGCCTTCTCTTAAAAACCGGGGTACATTGGGAATAACCATCAGGTCTTTCGAGGTTTTTACCCGGGTTTCGTAATACCCGGTTTTCATGTCGGGAGTATGGGCAAACGCCATCAGCTTCCATTCCGTAAGGCTTTCGGGTACGGTAAATTCGAAGGCCACGTTACCGTCTTTATCGGTTTTCAGATTGGGGAAGAAGAAGGCAGTTTCCTGTAAAGCTTTCCGGGCCAGAACGCGGGAAAGCTGATCGTCTTCTGCTCTTTCCTCCATCCTTTCATTTTTATCCGGTGCTTCATTGGAAAGGTCCGCCTTCATTTCTACCAGGCCGGATGCTGCCCCGGAGAGGGCTGTAGCCACTTCCTGTAATACCATCGACTCTTCCGTCACCCCGGTGTCTTTCGTCCGCATTTGCCTTGCGGCTCCAAACGTGTAAATCCGCCCCCTCAGGAAGCTGAAATTATATATTTGTAAAGGCAGGAAATCGTATATTTTTCCGAAGTCGGGATAAATGTTTTTGCGATTTATCTCCCGGAAGCCGGCCTGGCCGAATGCATAATTCTGATACCCGAAACCGTACTTTGCACCGGAATAAAAAGTATAGGCAAAGTACTCAAAGGAGTTCGTGGCAAACTGGTCCAGCGAGGCATCGTACATACCCGCCAATACTTCTGCCAGCACCTTATCCTTGTCTTTCCCGCTTACCGTAAACGACCACTTTTCCGCGGCTCCGGGTATAAGCTTATCGCGGGTCACGGCAGTGGTAATTTGCAGCTTTTTATGGTCAAAGGGTACTTCGAGCCGGATGCTCCCCCGTTCCGATACATTGAACCGCACATAGGTATAATGCACCCATATACCACCGCGGTAGCTCTCTTTTATGGGGATATTTATGCGGTGGGCTTTCCCTTTCAACCGCACCACTTCTTCTTTCAACAGCTTGCCGTCTGCCTCTGTTTTCAGAAGTACGTAGAGGTTATCGGTGGGCGTATTCAGGGTTAGTCTGGCCACATCACCCGGTTCGTAGCTTTTTTTGTCGAGGCTGTAGGTAAAAATGTCCTGGGGTTTGACCTGCTTTTTCTCGTTTTTGAGGTAAACCAGTTGACTGCTTCCTGCACCGTCTTTTGCAGCGAGCGAAATGAGGTAATAACCTTCGTCCAGCTTATCCGTATTTCTCAAACGGATTTCACTACTTTTTCCCGTATCAAAAACGCTCATTAATACTATTTTCCCTTTTTCCCAATTTTCAGGATCGGCCTCATTGCCGTAAGGTTCATGGGGAAAAAGCTTTATAAACGCGGCTTTGGAATAATACTGGTAATCGGTGCTGTATTGGGCTTTCCGAAGAGTTCTATCGGGCGACTTCAGCTGAAAAATGTGAATTACACCACGGGTTTCCACCGGCTGGTCGTTCAGGTTGGTGGCAAGAATTTTCAGCGAGCCCAGTGCGTTTACATCTGCCTGAGCATCGATTTGAGCGGAGAGAAGTATTTTTTTGTCGCCCACTTTTACCGATCCTGTGCCGGTCTGTGTTTCACCGTTGAGGTCGGTTACCGCGGCCTCTACCCGGTACACATACATCCGGGTATCGGTAGAGTCTTTTTGCTCACGTGCCGGAATAGCCTTAAAACTGAGAGAAAAGTGCCCGTTTTTGTCGGTTTCGGCAGAACCAAAAGCCACCTGCTCTTCGGGCTCGAACGGCGGCCGCCCCCAATAGCGGAACGGATAAATGGCCTGACGATACACCCGGTATTCTACCGTGGCATTGTCAATGACGGCCCCGGAAAACGCTTCTGCCCTGCCCGAAACCTGAACGGTGTCGTTCAGCTGGTATGTCAGCTGCGGCTTTTCTATCTCTACCCGAAACTTCGGCCGTTTGTATTCTTCCACCTGGAAATAATGGTATCCGTTGAGTGAAGTTTGAATGGAAAAGCTGCCTGTCAGTACCGATGCCGGCAAAATAAATTCGCCGTGTACCGAACCGAAATCGTTGGTTTTCAGCTTCAGCGATTGTATTTCCTGCCCGTTGGCATCGTGTAGTGTAACGGTCAGGTCATGACCGGACAATACCTTCACCTGTTTTTGGTAAGCCGAGCTTACGATGCCCTTAAAATATATCGTCTGCCCGGGGCGATAAATACCCCTGTCGGTAAAGATTTTGGTAGAAATGATTTCTCTTTGTATGTCTTCCCGGTAGTCATTGTAGCGGTACAGATTCTGGCCGTAGAAAACCGGCTCATCGGCCAGGCGGTATAAAAACTGGCGTTCGCCACTGTATTCTACCTGTCCGTTGATATCGGTAGTAACCGTTTTTACCAGGGTATAGGTTTCCTTGTCGTTGTTGTATCTATAAATCTGAATCTGCTTTTTGGGCAAGGGCTTCCCGGAAATCCGCTCCGTCACCCGAAATGTGCCGTCATATTCCACGGCGCTGTTGCTCACATTTATTTCCGAATACCGAATGGGGTTATCGGCGGTATATTTAAATTCGGGATCTTCGCTGAACAGCACAATATACCGGCCCCGGGGAAGCGGATTTAACTTAAACAGGGAGCTGTGTTGCTGATAGTCGTCAAACGCTTTCAAGTCAATGGTATACTCCTGCGTCACCCTCAGATTCTTAAGGAAAGCATAATACCGCGCCTCGGAATCCTTATAGCCGGAGTTTAGCTCGCGGCCGGCCTCCCCAAAATTTAGGTCTTGCAATCCTATATTGTAGTCGATAACCCGCACATGCACCCGGCTGAGGTTACGGTGAGAGATGCGTATAGGCGTATTCACATTTCCGGGAATGTATTTTTCCATTTCTATTGAGAACGTCGTGGAGCGAATAGCTTTCACCAGAGAAGAAACCGCAGCGGAGGCTTCCGAATCCGGGAAGCGCTTCTTCACTTCTTCATCGATTTCAAAAACGCGTTCAAAAGCCTGTTTCTTCCCCTGATCGTAATATATACGGGCCAGTTTTTTCCAGATCTCTGCGGTGTACCAGGCTTCGGGGTATTTTTGGGCCAGTTGCTCCAGCTTTGCCGTATTGTCTTCCCACAGGAGCGCCTGATTGTACAGGTAGGCGGAGTGCTCGCCTTTGTCGAGATTGATCTGAGCCAGTTCTTCCGGATATTTACCTGCGGGTTCATTCTGCTGTTTCAAAAATTCCACATAGTAATGGGTAAAGGCGTCGTATAGTGTAGGGGTGAGATCAATACTCTTTGTATCCTCAGGGTTATTCAGGAAAATCCCTTTCCAGTCGGAAGATTTCTGAGCCAGCAAAAGCGCTTTTTGAGATAAAGCTTCGCGATAAATTTCGTTGATATTCTGTTTAAAAGTATTTTCTGTCCAAAACCTGACGTCGTCGGTTTCCTGGTTTTCCACATCGGTCCGGTTGACGATTCGCCAGCGGTTTTCTTCAAACCAGATCCGGTAAAGTTTGGCATAATACACCTGCCATATACTCTTATTCACCCCTTCTGCCGAAGCGATTTCCTTGCGGAAGTCTTCAAAAACCGGGTTCACATCATCGGTTTCATCCGAAGTAGTCACCCTGATCATGCTGTTATAAAACAGGCCCCGGACGGTGAACGGAACATTGTTTGCTGCCCGGGCGAGACGAAGTGCTTCGTCTACTTTGGGTTGCATGCTTTTAAGATCTCCCTGGTGGTAAGCGGTGTCTATTTCTTTCCAGATACTGTCTAAGTCCTGAGCTATAAGCAGATGAGTGGTAAACATGAATACGAGTGCAAATACCTTTTTCATAGAGTTTGTGATTAGACCGGATGTAAATATAGCTCGGCGGCAGGTATAAAACGATGAACAAGTAAAATGTGATCTGTCAAAGAAGATTCAATTTCTGTATATTTGCACCAAAACAAACTAAAAATGGAAGAAAAAAAGATTACTCTCAGTGATTTTCATGAATCGATCGGCGGCAAAATGGTGTCTTTTGCGGGTTTCCTGATGCCGGTGAGGTATTCATCAGACAAGGAAGAACACCTGGCTGTACGCAACAGCGCAGGCGTTTTTGATGTGTCGCACATGGGAGAATTTCTTCTGAAAGGCGAAAAAGCGCTCGATCTGCTTCAACGGGTTTCGTCTAATGACGTTTCGGTACTTTTCGACGGGAAAATACAGTACGGTTATCTGCCCAACGAGCAGGGCGGAATAGTGGATGATTTTCTTACCTATAAAATAGCGGATGATGAGTATTACCTGGTGGTAAATGCCGGAAACATCCGGAAAGACTGGGACTGGATCAGCACACACAATACGTTTGGTGTGGAAATGACCGACCTTTCTGACGCCACCAGCCTCTTTGCCGTGCAGGGGCCCAATGCCGTAAAAACACTCCAGAAACTGACCGATATCGACCTTTCGGCCATGGAATACTACACCTTCCAAAAAGGTAAATTCGCCGGATACGAAGATATCCTCATTTCTGCTACCGGCTATACCGGGGCAGGAGGCTTTGAAGTATATATGCCCAACACCGCAGCAAAAGACATCTGGAACAAGATCTTCGAAGCCGGGGCGGAATTCGACGTCAAGCCTATCGGCCTGGGCGCCCGGGATACCCTGCGCCTGGAAATGGGCTATTGCCTGTACGGAAACGATATCACGGATGAAACCTCTCCTCTCGAAGCGGGCTTAGGATGGGTAACCAAGTTTACCAAGGATTTTATCAACAGCGAAAACCTGAAAGCCGAAAAAACGGCTGGGCTGAAAAGAAAGCTGGTGGCCCTAGAGGTGGTTGACAAGGGTATTCCCCGAAGTCATTACGAAATCTGTGACGCAGACGGAAACCCGATTGGGGAGGTGACCTCCGGTACCATGTCGCCGTCTCTCAATAAAGGCATTGCCCTGGGGTATGTTGCGCTACCGTTCTCCAAGACAGGCACCGAAGTATTTGTCAAAATCCGGGAAAAACTTACCGCAGCAAAAGTGGTAAAACTGCCCTTTGTGACAAAATAGTCATGAACTTTGAACCGGGCGCTTAGGAATACGCAAAGCATCGCGGCCTCCCGTCCGTCTCAAAGCCCAAATAGCCTATAGTTCACAGCTCATAGCTCGCGGCTCATCAGGAATAATCGCCTTAATTCTTCTTGAAAATTCCTTTCGGATCTTCTTTCCGGGCCAGTAGCTCAGCGAGTACCTCGCGGCTCAGTTCGGCGGGGTTCAGTTCGTAGGCTTTATGGAAGTTCTCCCAGGCGGTATCCAGGTCGTTTTCCAGGAGACTTACAATGGTAAGTTGTACAAAAGCGGGCGTGTATTGGGGTTGTATCCGGATGGCATTGTTCAGCAATTCTTTGGCTTTGCTGCTCTCAATGATGGAGTGGGTATTCCCGAGCGCCTTTTTGATGTACACCGTGGCCAGGTCGGTCATGAAAACATATTTCTTCCCATCTGAAAGTGCCAGCCCCTGATCCATCAGCTCAATGGCCTGGGTATAATTTCCGTTCTGGAACTCAATCACGCCCAACCCCCAGTAGGTATCAAAATTTTCCGGGTTTAAAAGCCAGGCCAGGTTGAAACGGTAAGTGGCGGTTTCCTTGTCTCCTTCACTCAGGTATTGCCAGCCCATCTTGTTGAAGAATTCGCCGGCCTCTTTTCGGCTGGCAAATTCCCGGTCGCATTCTGAAAGGAAGAGCTCATCGTTCACCAGCTGGGTTTCGGTTTTTTCATAGTGTCCAAAGAGAGGAAGGTAGTTAATGTCTACACCTGCGGGGGCCGTGCGGGCCACCACCACTACTTTTTCTACGGCTTCTTCCTGGGAAATAACGGATGAACGGACGGGGGGTACCGGCGCAGAAACCTTAGGAGAACTTAATAAATCGCGGTTCCCTTTTGCCACGTTTCCTGCCGATTGAGACCGGTTAGTGACCTGCGCGAGACATATACTCTGTACCCCAAGACAAACACTAAAAACCAATAATCCTCTCACTTTTTACCCGTTTATTGAAAGCATAAGTAATAACGCCTTTCCTGTTTAGTTTATTGAGTTCGAATCATTATATTTTAACCGCGGCGAAGAGGGGCGGCTAATTTTAGTGGATTGACCAGTTTATAAAATGCAGATAGAATAAGGGTTGAAAAGGCAAGATACAGAATAATATTTGAATAACAATGCATTATCTTGTAAAACAACAGTGATTCGGGCGGAGACTTAACCGTTTTTGCACAAAACCCGCTAATTTTGTGTTTTAAAAAGAAAAGAGGAATTGAACTATGTTGTCAGAGCAGTTAGAAGGGATAAAGGAACGTTTTGAGGAGGTCTCCCAGCAGATTACCATGCCGGAAGTAGTTTCGGATATGGAAAAATTCAGGAAGATTAGCAAGGAATACCGTGATCTGGAAAAGATCGTCAATGAATATACATCGTATAAGTTAATCCTGGCCAACCTGGAGGAAGCCCGGGAAATCCTGGCCACGGAAAAAGACGAGGAGATGCGGGAAATGGCCAAAATGGAACTGGAGGAACTGGCTCCGAAAAAGGAGGAGGCCGAAGAAAGACTGAAAGAGCTGCTGATTCCCAAAGATCCGAACGACAGCAAAGACAGTATCCTGGAAATCAGGGCCGGTACGGGTGGAGACGAAGCCTCGATTTTCGCGGGCGACCTGTTCCGTATGTACCAGCGTTTCGCCGCCTCCCAGGGGTGGCAGTTTACCGTGATGGACTATACCGATGCCCCCTCCGGAGGGTATAAGGAGATTGTGGTGAGTGTAAAGGGGGAAGACGTGTACGGGAAACTCAAATACGAATCGGGTGTACACCGGGTGCAGCGGGTACCCGCCACCGAGTCGCAGGGGCGTATTCATACTTCAGCGGCTACTGTGGCGGTGCTCCCCGAGGCCGACGAGGTAGACGTGCAGATCAATATGAACGATATCCGGAAGGATACCTACTGCTCTTCAGGCGCAGGCGGGCAGTCGGTAAACACCACCTACTCCGCAGTCCGTATCACCCATATCCCTTCCGGGTTGGTGGTGCAGTGCCAGGACGAACGTTCGCAGATCAAGAACTTTGACAAAGCCCTTACCGTACTTCGTTCCCGCCTGTTTGAAATCGAGCTGGCCCGGCGGAACGAGTCGATCGCGGGCGAACGGAAATCGCTGGTAGGCTCAGGCGACCGTTCCGATAAGATACGGACCTACAACTACCCCCAGGGGCGTGTCACCGACCACCGCATCGGATTCACCGTATATAACCTGCCTACGGTTATGGAAGGGAACATCGGTGAATTTATGGAGAAACTCAGGTTGGCCGAAAATACGGAGAAGATGAAGGAGGGAATGGCCGCGGCATGATAAATAGCCATAAGCTTTCAGCAGTCAGCCGTTAGAAGCGGCCGCCGCTGCGGTTAGATATACCAACGGGTGATGAATAAGCGAAGCGTCGCGGGGCGGCCTCCCGCCCGGCTAATATCTAACAGCTAAAATTTTATACAAAATGAAAAAAACACCTCTTTGTTTAGCTACCCACAACGCCCACAAGGCGGAAGAATTGCAAAGCCTGCTGGGCGAGGCCTTTGAAATCCGGACCCTGAAAGACATAGGCTGTTTCGAAGAAATAGAAGAGACCGGCACTACTTTTCTGGAAAATTCACTAATCAAAGCTCGGTACGTTTTCGGAAAATACGGCCTGAACGTGCTGGCCGATGACTCCGGCCTGGAAGTAGACGCTTTAAACGGCCGGCCTGGAGTCTATTCCGCCCGCTATGCCGGAGAACCTTCCGATGCCACGGCCAATAACCGGAAACTGATGAAGGAGCTGGAAGGAGTGGCAGACAGGGCCGCCCGCTTCCGCGCTGTGATTACCCTTATTCTCCACGGGGAGGCCCATACGTTTGAGGGAGAAGTGGCCGGGAAGATTAAAGAAAGCTTTGATGGAGAAGAAGGCTTTGGCTATAACCCCATCTTTATTCCGGAAGGGCATGAAAAAACATTTCATGAAATGAGTTTTGAACAGAGAAGCCGGTTGAATCACAGGGGGCGGGCGATGGAGAAGGTACTGGAGTTTTTGAAATAGCTATAAGCTTTCAGCTATCAGCTATCAGCTATCAGCGTATTCATCACACGGTTGGTGTGCCTTATCTGATGGCTGAAAGCTAAATATACATATGAAAGAAACCACCCGTAAAAAGTAAAAAATACCGGGTAAGGGTGTTCCCAAATTAGCTATGGCCCGGAAGCTTTCTAAAAAACATACAAAATGCAAGGCGTTGAGGATGAGGCCGAAGGAGCATACTAAAAGTATGTGACTGAGGCCGAATTCCGAAAACAACGCAGCAGTTTGTGTGTTTTTTAGAAAGCTCGGCGGTCTTGCTCGCGTTTTATATCTTTCTCCTTAATACTTTCCCGTTTATCGTAGAGCTTCTTGCCCTTTGCCAGGGCAATATCCAGTTTCGCCAGACCCGAGTCGTTGATAAAAATACGGGTAGGGATAATGGTTAGTCCTTTATCGGTAAGTTTGTTTTCAAGTTTACGAAGCTCCCTCCGGTTGAGCAGCAATTTTCGCTCACGCAGGGGGTCGTGGTTATAATACGTGCCGTTCTCGTAACGTGAAATGTTCATGTTTTTTACAAACAACTCGCCTTTGTTAAAAAAACAATAGGCATCGGCCATACTTACTTTTCCCTCACGCAGCGACTTGATTTCCGTACCGGTAAGGACTATTCCGGCCGAATATTCTTCCAAAAAGTGGTACTCAAAAGAGGCTTTTTTGTTTCTTATATTTACGGTTTTCTGTAGCTTCATTTCCTAATAACATCCTAAAGGAGATAAAAAATCCCTGCCTCAATTGTAGTGGCAGGGATTCCGACTTACGTGCTTTCCTAATAATCCAATTGTCTGCTGAAACGCTGACGGAAGGATTAAATCTTCAAGAATTTATATATCAAATTATATTCTCGTCTTAATTCCGGTTGACAAATGTAAATAGCGAAAAATAAATATCCAATGGAATAGAGGATATTTTATACACGGATAATGCAAAGATATCCACATTTTAGGCCTTCGATCCTTTTTCGCTACAGATAGGGGGGAGGAATGGAATAACGCTAAAACAATTTTAAACCAATAATCTACGAAATTTTATCTCCAAATAAGGAGGAAGAACACGGGTAAAAGAAAGAGGGAAAAATGTGAATAAAAAGAAATACCGGTGGAACTATTTGCTGAAAAATTAGTAATATTGTCCAATTAAAAACCAAGTTGAAGCGCCTTTGTTAAATACACCTCTTATTAGTACACATAAAGAGCAGGAAACCGCTATCCTTGTGGGTGTGATTACCCAGAAGCAAAATGCCGTTAAAACGAAAGAATACCTGGAAGAGCTCGCATTTCTGGCCGAGACATCGGGCGTAAAAACGCTGAAGACGTTTATGCAGAGACTGAACTTCCCGGACCAGAAGACTTTCGTGGGGAAGGGGAAGCTGGAGGAGATACAGGAATGGGTGGCCTTGCATCCGGTGGATACCATCATTTTTGACGACGAACTGACACCTTCCCAGGTAAGAAACCTGGAAAAGGTTTTCGAGAACAAGAAAGTGCTGGACAGAAGCCTGCTGATTCTGAATATTTTTTCTCAAAGGGCCCGGACAGACCAGGCGAAACGACAGGTAGAACTGGCGCAATACAAATACCTGCTTCCCCGCCTGACCCGGATGTGGTCTCACCTCAGTAAGCAGAAGGGAGGGATCGGTATGCGCGGACCGGGGGAGAAAGAGCTGGAAACCGATAAGCGGATTGTACAGGACCGGATCGCGTTTTTAAAAGAAAAACTGGAGAAGATTGACCGCCAGGCCGCTACCCGCCGAAAAGAACGCGGTCGCCTGGTGCGTGTTGCACTGGTAGGATATACCAACGTGGGGAAGTCCACCCTCATGCGTAAACTGACCAAGTCAGAAGTCTTTGCGGAAAACAAGCTGTTCGCTACCATTGACTCTACCGTCCGGAAAATGGTGCTGGGGCATATTCCATTTCTCCTGACCGATACCGTAGGGTTTATCCGCAAATTGCCCACCACCCTGGTAGAATCTTTCAAATCTACCTTAGACGAAATCCGGGACGCAGATATTCTCATCCACGTGGTCGATATCTCTCACCCCTCTTTTGAGGAGCAGATTGATATTGTACACGATACCCTGGCGGAGATTGGCGCACGAGATAAGCCCACCTTACTGGTATTTAATAAGCTGGATCAATACCAGCCGGAGTCGGAAGAGGGGCTGGACAGGCACCTGGCTACGGAAGACGACCTGAAAAAGAACCTGGAAAGGCTGGAAGCAGGATACCTGAAGAAAAATGCGCGCTATGTAGCGTTCATCTCGGCGGAAAAGAACGAAAACCTGGACAAGCTCCGCCACGTATTACTGGAACTGGTGAGGGATAAGCATTTTGGAATTTATCCGAATTGGGATGCGTCCAAAAATGACCTTTTCGACTGGCAAGAGGATTTATCAAACTTATAAATATGCAAAACAAAACCAATTTACCCGCCCTGTACACCCTGGTTATTGTCTGGTTTTTCTGGAGCTTTGTAGCTGCGTCTAACGGGATTCTCATCCCCTTATTCAAAGAAAAATTTGAACTACAGCAATGGCAGGCTCAGTTAGTAGACTTCGCCTTTTACGCCGCCTATTTTGTAGGTTCGGTCATTTATCTTGCCTTATCGGCTATGATGAAAACCGACATCCTGAATAAAATAGGATATAAAAACGGCATTATTTACGGACTGATTATCTCTGCGGTTGGAGCGCTTATTTTTTACCCGGCGGCAGAAACCCGCTCCTATTTCCTGCTGCTGACCGCCCTCTTTGTGGTAGGATTGGGCTTCTCGCTTCAGCAAACCGCCACCCAACCTTTCATGATCGCTTTGGGACCACCGGAAACGGGCGCTACACGGATCAACCTGGGCGGAGCGGTAAATAATTTCGGGGGAACCATCGGGCCGCTGATCGTATCTTTTGCGATTTTCGGGTCGGTATCTCCGGAGGCGGCAAGCCACGCCACCATTGAATCGGTGAAAGTACCTTACCTGGTGCTGGGCGGACTTTTTGTGGTGGTAGCCCTATTTTTCTGGATTTCTCGCCTGCCCCGTATCACCAACGATGAACACGTAGAGGCAGGTTTCGGCGTACTGCGGTACCCCCAGCTGGTGTTGGGGATGTCTGCCATATTTGTATATGTCGGCGTAGAAGTAACCATAGGCAGTAACCTTCCGGAATACCTGAACGAGACCCAGGGACTGGTTTCTTCCCAGGTGTCTAAATATGTCTCCCTTTTCTGGGGCAGCATGATGGTAGGACGGTGGACGGCCTCCGTGGGCAACTTTGGCCTGTCTTCGGTCATGAAGAACCTTTTATGGGTGGTGGTGCCTCTGGCAGCCTTCGGCATAGTACTGTATGTGATCTCCATCGTAAACGGCGATGTGAGTGACCTTTATCCTTACACTTTCTGTGTCATCATCATGATTGTCTCCTTTTTTATGGCGAGAGAGAAACCGGTCAAAACCTTATTGATCTACACCGGTGTGGGTGCTATAATGACGCTGATCGGTGTGTTTACAGACGGTCCGCTAGCTCTGTACTGCCTCATTAGCGGCGGTTTGTTCTGTTCTATTCTGTGGCCCAGTATTTTTTCACTCGGAACGGCTGGTCTGGGCAAGTATACCAACCAGGGCGCAGCCTTTATGATCATGATGATTCTGGGGGGAGCGGTGATTCCCGTAGTGCAGGGCGTAATGGCCGATGTGATCGGTATACAACTCTCGTACCTACTTGCCGTAGCGTGCTTTTCCTACCTGTTCTGGTTTGGAATCAGGATAAGGAAAGTATTGAAAAAACAGAATATCGATTTCGACCAGGATGTAGCGAACACAAGAGCTGGACATTAATATTCCAAGAAAAGAGTGGATTTTTCCACTCTTTTCTTTTGAATACCGTGAAAACACCCCCCTCAAAATCCGTGTTTATACCCTGAAATATCTCTTTTATATGTACGACCTTTGTAAAAAAGATAAGTGCATGAAAAGCGTGGAGTATAATACCTGACAGACTCCTTTATAACTTAGTAAGCGCTTCTTTAATGGCCTGAATCCGGGATTCCGCGTCGGCCAGTTTAGCCTTTTCCCGCTCTACCACTTCCGGTTTGGCATTGGCCACAAACCTCTCGTTGGAAAGCTTGGCCTGTACAGATTGCCGGAAGCCTTTGGCATATTCCAGTTCTTTGTGCAGGTTTTCCTTTTCCTGCCCGGCATCCAGGCGACTGCCCAGATCCAGGCCAAATTCATCTCCCCTGATCACATGGGTGAGTCCGGATACTTCCTCCGAATAAGCAATGGTACTGATGTTCGCCAGTTTCCGGATGAGGGATCCCAGGTTGGAATAGCGTTCCTTTTGCCTGGTCTTTACCGAGAGAGGCAGGCTTTCTTTGGGCGAAAGTTGTTTGCTCTGCCGGGTATTCCGGATCCAGGTTACCAGGTCGCTCAAGATTTCAAAGTCTGCTAAAATATCCGCGGAGGCTTCACCACCTTGGGGAAACGACTGGATACAGATGGAATCGTTTTCATCACGCGGAGCCAGGTTTTGCCAGATTTCTTCCGAAATAAAAGGAATCCAGGGGTGGGCCAGGCGCATGAGTTCATCAAAGAATGCTATGGTGGCGTCGTAGGTCGCCTTGTCTATCGGCTGTGCCTGCCCGTCGGTATAGGCGGGTTTTACCATCTCCAGGTATTGGGAACAGAAGTCGTTCCAGATCAGGTTGTAGGTAGTCAGTAAGGCGTCTGACATCCTGAATTTTTCGTAGTGTTCTCTCACCTCGGCAATGGCCGCGTTCAAACGGGCGCGGAACCAGCGGATAGCAGGTGCGGAAGACTCGCCCTCTCCTACTTCCCAGCCTTTTACCAGTCGAAAGGCGTTCCAGATCTTATTGGAAAAGTTTCTGCCCTGTTCCACCAGCTTTTCGTCGTAGGGCAGGTCGTTACCCGCCGGAGAGCTGAACAGCATGCCGGTGCGTACCGCATCTGCCCCGTATTTTTCAATAAGGTCAAGCGGGTCCGGGGAGTTGCCTAGAGATTTCGACATTTTCCGTCCGAGTTTATCCCGTACAATACCGGTGAGGTATACGTTTTGGAAAGGGTAGGTACCTTTGTATTCGTATCCGGCAATGATCATCCGCGCCACCCAGAAAAACAGAATTTCCGGTGCGGTGACCAGGTCATTGGTGGGGTAATAATATTGGATATCTTCATTTTCCGGATCTTTGAATCCGTCAAAAACGGAGATGGGCCACAGCCAGGAGCTGAACCAGGTATCCAGTACGTCTTCGTCCTGGGTGAGGTCTCCCAGTCCTTTTTCTGCGGCCTGAGCCAGGGCCTCTTCCTGGTTTTTGGCCACAATCACGGTGCCGTCTGCCGCGTACCAGGCCGGAATACGGTGTCCCCACCAAAGTTGCCGGCTGATGTTCCAGTCGCGTACGTTTTCCATCCAGTGGTTATACGTATTCTTAAATTTCGGGGGAATCAAGCGGATGGTGTCGTTCATCACGTTCTCCAAGGCAGGCCGGCTGATATCTTTCATTTTCAGGAACCACTGCAAAGAGATCCGGGGTTCAATAACGGCTCCAGTTCTTTCGGAAGTACCCACATTGGATTTGTACTCTTCTACCTTCACCAGGTTTCCCGCTTCTTCCAGCATTTTGATGATTTTCTTGCGGGCTACGAAGCGGTCTTCGCCTACCAGTATTTGCGCTTTTTCATTGAGTTTGGCCTCCTCGGTGAGAATGTCTATGACCTCCAGGTTGTGCCGTTCTCCCAGGGCGAAATCGTTCTGGTCGTGCGCGGGGGTAACTTTCAGGCATCCCGTTCCGAAGTCCATCTCTACGTATTCGTCGGCAATTATCCTGATCTCCTTGTCGATCAGGGGAATCATCACCGTTTTGCCTACCAGGTGGCGGTAGCGTTCATCGTTCGGGTTCACGCAGATGGCCGCATCGGCCATGATGGTCTCGGGCCGGGTGGTGGCAATGGTCAGGCCGTCTTCACTTCCGGGAAACCGATAACGGATATACACCAGTTTAGACGCCATTTCCCGGGTGATAACCTCCTCGTCAGACACGGTGGTTTTGGCTTCCGGGTCCCAGTTCACCATGCGGTAACCCCGGTAAATCTTTCCTTTGTTATATAAATCAACGAAAACCTCAATCACGGCATCGTACAGGCTGGGTTCCATCGTGAAACGGGTGCGGTCCCAATCGCAGGAAGCCCCCAGTTTACGAAGCTGCTTCAGGATAATCCCCCCGTATTTTTCGGTCCATTCCCAGCAATATTCCAGGAACTCCTCCCGGCTTAGATCGGCTTTGTGGATTCCTTTTTCTTTCAGCATGGCCACCACTTTGGCCTCCGTAGCAATTGAGGCATGGTCGGTGCCCGGTACCCAGCAGGTCTCCTTTCCTTCCATGCGGGCTTTCCGCACCAGTACGTCTTGTATGGTATTGTTCAGCATGTGTCCCATGTGCAGTACCCCGGTTACGTTCGGGGGGGGGATCACCACGGTATAAGGTTCTTTATCGGGATTGGGTTTGGAACTGAAAAATTTATTCTTTTCCCAATAGGCATACCATTTGTCTTCTACGTCTTTCGGACTGTAGGTTTTTGAAAGTTCCATTACTTAACGATTCAATAATTTGCAAAAATAAGGAAAATGTTGATACCAACGGAGGACTTGTCTTATTCCCAGTGCCAGACCCGTTCGGGGGTAATGCAGTAATCCATCCGTATATCGAGAGGGGAGGAGTCGCTGATTCGCTCCACGGGCGGCAGGAGGGAGAGGCCGGTTTTGGTGGTGGTGGCTGCGGCGTACGACAAAAACCGGTCGTAATACCCTTTGCCGTAGCCCACGCGGTGTCCGGTCTTGTCAAAAGTTAGCAGAGGAATCAGGACCAGTATATTTTCACGACAGAAAGTCCGGAAGAAGGCGGCGGAGTCTAGCGCCTGTGAAACGTCGGCGGGTTCGTCTATGCCCCATCGGTTCTTTTTCAGCTCGGAAGTATAGGGGGCGTGCAGCATTTCTCCGTTTTCGAGGCTTTTCGAGATATAGATGTCGGAAGGGAAGTCCCTTTGCAGGATTTCCAGGAGGGGAAGGGTGTCGGGCTCATGGTTTTTACGGATGGGTAAGAAGAGGTGAATTACGCTGTAACGGTGTAGGGCGATCCGGCTAAGGATAAGGGAGGTGATCTTTTGGCTTTGGGAAAGCACTTCTTCCTGTGTCATAGACATTCTCATTTTGCGGGCTTCCCTACGTATTTCTTCCTTGGTCATCCTTGTTTTTCCGGTAAAGATACGCATTAAGGAAATAAAATGAGGTTGCCAAAACTGACAACCCCATATGTAGCTGTGGACTAGTAGAGAAGTTTAAGACGGCTGTGTGGGGGAGTTTTTGTGCATGAATTTTAATGGTTCAGTACACCAGTTGTAGGAGGATTAACAGAAGTTCTTCCAGGTACATTTCTCTTGCTAGGAAATCTGGAAATTGTCACTTTTTGAATAGTTAATTTTTGTACCATCATAATTTAATTATTTAGAAGTGCGAAATACTTAACTTTACTATGCCAAAGATTCACAATGATTTTAAAGAGAAGAAAAATATTATACAAACCATGATATTCTCTATACCAAATGTAAATGAAGTGGGATATTACAAATAAACGTAAAGAGAAAATAATAGGCCAAATCATTATATGGGTTACATTTTGGGCTACCGATTTTCTGTTTACTTATGGCTATCAGCGTGGGAGTACTGAAATAGTCCCTTTCGTACTCAATGCACTCACTAATACCATCTATTTTTATGTTTGTGTATTCTTCGTAATTCTTCCTAATTTTTCCAAATCAAAAGTCCTGACATTTATTTACATTTTTGCATTATTAATGACCTTCCTACTCGCTAAAATGGAGATTGAAAAGATTTTAGAAACAGATAATTATAGTCCTTTAATAGAGAAAAAAGGTACCGTAATCCCTTACATCAGTTTTGAGCTGTGGCGGTATTCGTATATGACTTTCTTCTCTTTCGCGTATTGGTATTACATCAAATCCATCCGGGAAGAAAAGCTGCGCCGTATAACGGAGGAAAAGTTGTTTGAATCGGAGATTGCGTTTCTGAAGGCACAGATCAATCCGCATTTCCTGTTTAACACCCTGAATTTTGTGTATAATGACGTGGCCGGGTTGAGTAGCCGGTCGGGAGAGGCAATTCTTTCCCTGACTCGTTTGATGCGGTATTCTGTAGAAAGTACCATGAACGAACAGACTACCGTGGAGAAAGAACTGGAAGCGGTAGAAGAATACCTGGGACTACAGAAATTACGCTTCGGAGAGCGCCTGGCCCTGGAATATACCCGGGAAGGCACCGTGTTCTTTTTCTCATTTCCGCCCCTTGTGCTGATCAGCCTGGTGGAAAATGCCTTTAAATACGGTGTACAGGATGAACACAACGACCCGATCTGTATCCGGGTTCGGGTAGATTCCTGTGGACTGACTTTCAGCTGCCGAAATAAAAAGCGGACGGATTTTATGGACATGGAAACTACGGGAGTAGGCCATACGAACATTAAAAGGCGGCTGGAAATGGCATACGGACAAGATTTTGACCTGGATACCCGGGAGTCAGACACCCATTTTGAGGTAGATCTGGAAGTTATTTGGGGTAAGGGATAGTAATTTTTTATCGATGGATAGATAATTTTGCTATATTTAACCCAAATTACGGATTATATTCTTTACTGCGCCAAAATGCTTCTTCATACCTGTTTCCTGGCCTTAAAAACCATAGGTCACTATGCTTTTATCGGCCAGTCACAGCTATTTTGCAGCATTTTGTCTCGTTGAAATTTATAATCTGTAATTTGGGTTTAACCAATAAGGACCTGACCTTGCCATGAATTGTATAATTGTTGACGACGAAAAAGCGGCGATTGAGCTGCTGGAAGGCTATTTGAAAAAAGTAACCGCGCTACATCATCGCGGCTCTTTCCTGAGCGCGGTGGAAGCCCTCCGCTACACACAGAATAATAAAGTAGACCTGGTATTCCTGGATATTAATATGCCCCACCTTTCGGGACTGGGTTTTCTGGAACTCCTGGGCAGCGAACCCCGTGTGGTGCTTACCTCGGCCTATTCCGAATACGCGATTGAGGGCTACAAATACGATGTGGTAGACTACCTGACGAAGCCCGTTTCTTTTGAAAGTTTCCTAAGGGCTGTGAAGAAGGCCGAAGACCGCATGACCGATTATAAAAAGCCGGGCGGAGAATTGGATGACTTTATTATGGTGAAGTCTGACCGGAAAGGGAAGCTGGTGAAAATAGCATTTCCCGAGATTGTCTATATTGAATCGATGCGGAATTATGTGGCGATTTATACCCGCCACATGGACCGGGTAATCACCCTGATTTCCCTGAAAGAGCTGGAAGAACGATTGCCCAAAGAACATTTTTTCCGGACGCACAAGACGTTTATAGTGGCCCTTAACCAAATCAAAATGATAGATGGGGGAGAGATTGTATTGCAGGAAGTAAAAGACCGGATTCCTTTGGGAGGAACCTACCGCCAGTCTTTCTTTGAACGCCTGGAAGCCAAAATTATGAAGCCCTGAGTATGGCCATTCGGGAGGTATAATGGCGGTAGAGGAAATCGTACATCAGGAGTTCGTGGAGCCTTTGGCCCGAGCTGATCAGGCGGTTGACGGTCATGTGTACCATGCTCGTCAGGATACCTTCAAAAGCGCCTTCCGGAGCCAGGCGACGTATCTCCTGCCACAGTTGCTCCAGTTGGAGGAGGTAATACCCCGGGAGGTAAGGCGGGTGACTGTCGCTGTGCAGAAACTCCTCCATCGGGGTCCGGCAAAGCCGGTACCGCCGGTCAATCTGGGATTTCAGGCGCTGGTCCATCTTAAATTCCCCGGCAAACTGATTCCGGAGCTTCTCCGTCAGTATTTTCCTGTCGGCGATATCCAGGCCTGCTGTATGAAAGAAACGGTCTATATTGCGTAATCCCCAAAGCCATTTGAGCTCTTCCCGCGTATCCCCGTCGGTTTGGTGAAGAAAATCCATGTACATCCGGCTGTCGATATGGAATAGGCGTTCCACGGGCCGGATCGCTTCGTAACCGTATCTTTCCAGTTCCCGCCGGTAAGTGTCGCTTTGAATTTTCCACACCAGACCTTCCTTTACAAAGGGCTGCATGGTCTGTTCCGAGGCACAGAGGAGAGGCTGGAGAAAGCGGATGTCGGTGAGATGAAACCGTACCCGCAGGTGGTTGTCGGGGTCATGGTACCGGATAAAGAACCATTGGTCTATCCATCCGTTTATTTCGGCTTCCCGCAGGAGGGGGGCAATCCCCTGGCGGAGAATAAAATCGGCGGCTTTCGCACCGCAATAGTATTTGAGATAGAGCCATTCGGATCCCGGTGCAAAAAATCTTTGCACCTGATTTTGCGTTAATTTCTCACCCTTATAACGATAAATAGTTTCGTTCCGGCTTAGAAACGCGATAAACTGGTTGGCCATGGCCTTGCCGGTGGCGTTTTTGACGGGACCGGAACCTAAAAATTCTTTCAGGATAACGTTTTCCCTGCCTTTGACGGAGTCGAGAAACACCCTCCGGAAAAGCGGTTGGGAACTGTCGATAAACAATTCGTTGTCGCCTTCCGCCAAAACGAAACACACCGGTATCCGGTACTGCTTTCTCCAGTCTTCGAAGGGAAGTTCCTGAAGGGAGGACAGTTCCCGGTGAGACAATTGCCATGTGGCGGGGCTGACGATTACGCGGCCGTCTGCTACCCGGGGAAGAAAGGTAAACTCCCGGGCGATATCTCCCCAGGAAAAGTCGGCGAAACTCTGAAAGTCCTGGGTTTGAAGGTCGCACAGAAACCGGTAAACCGGCAGAGAGGGGTTCCGGAAATTATGGGCGCAACCCAAACGGGGGATGATCCGCTTATTGAGTTTCCGGTGTCTCAGCACCACCCGGTTATTGCGAACAGATATATAGAGGTCGCGGAGGCAAAGCTGGTTTTCGCGGGGTAGTGCCGACTGGGCCAGGTAAGGAATTTCATAGGGGCGAAAAGCAGGGCGCTCCAGGATATTTCCTGTACGGTCTTCGGGCAGGTGTACAATTTCGGCAAAAATGATCTCCGGGTTATTGCGGTCTTCTTCTTCACTAATATCACGTAGAATTTGAGCTACTTCCGGGGACGCATTACCGAAGCGCCCGGCCAAAACGGTGGCGCTGCTTCCGCCGATATGTTCGATGAGCAGCTGATGGTGGTCTACCAGCCGGAACATGACCGCGAAAGTGGGTGCCAGTTCCGGGCTGTCCGGGGGTGTTTCCAGGCAGGGCAGAGGAATTTCGTAAAGGCCCTCGCGCTGTGCTTTTTGCAGGCTTCTGAACAGGATCTGCTGGCCGGCTTTCCAGGTAAGGCGGGCGGGTTGGTCTACCGGCAGGGTGATTCCTTCGGTGAACGGGGTGTAGTCTTCTGCGGTGTGGGTATGGTATCCTATACCGCTCTCGGTATCGAGGGCGGTCAGGAGGGGGACTTCCTGGTCTTCGTACCGGTCATAGAACCGGGTCATGAAATCGCGCATAGGGGTGGGTTCGGTGGTGAAGGCGCCCAGCTTTTGAATCACCCGCAGTATGTCGGCCTGGTATTCCCGGTGGATGGTTCGGGCGGAATTCTCGCAGGCGTTGACCCTGACGGTGTGAAAGAGCCGGGTTTCGTCCGGAATTTCTCCCACCTGGCGAAGCAGTCCGGTGATTTCCGGGTAGAGGCCGGGGGCATTGTCTAACTGCAAAAGTTTGTGGTTTACCTGGTGGAGGATCTCCGCGGAAGGATGTCCGGTCCTGTCTGCCACGTTCAGAATATGCGCAAATAAGTCTTGTCCAGTGAGGATGGGTTCCAGTTCGCTCACAAGCAATTGGGTGTCGGCCAGCTCGGCGATAAAGGCTCGGGCGGTGTCATCGGAAACGCCTTTTTCTACCAGGGTTTGGACCAGGGCGGAAAAATCAGCCCCTGAGCTGGCTCTTTCCAGTACGGCCTGTATATAGGTGTCTTTCTTCACCGAGTTTAATACGTGTGCAGCTGTCCGCTCCACGTAACGGATGTGGTCTCCCAGGAAGTAGAGGCTGCTGTTGGGGTAATAGGTCAGGTGGGGGCGGAGGTCGGACTCCAGACGGCGCGTCAGCGCACAGAGATAGCCCATGTCCAGGCGGGTCAGGCGGCTGTACTTTTCCTGTAGCGACAGGCGGGTGGCTTCGCCCCAGTCTACGGTACACACACCGGAAAATAAGCCGAAAGGAGTGGCCCGGTACCGGCTTCTGATCATATACCGGGCCAGGGGTATGCGTAGTTTTTCGGGAAGATCCGGTGTGGAAACGGCAGCTGAAAAGAGGTTGGGAGACGCCAGGTAAAGGGCTTCCCGGAAAGGTGGATAATGGTGAACATACTCCCGGATAAGGTTTTCGTCGATGAAGGTGGAAACCGGTTCCTGGGGTGTTCGGAGAATAAGCCGGGGATGAAAACTCAGGTTTTGCATGGACTTTTTTTGAAACTCAAGTTCAGAAAGAGAGAAGGTGAAATAAAATAAAATGGACAAACGATACGATTAGCGGGATGAAACCGGGTATGTTTCGCCGGAGAAGTCAAGGCGAAGATCTTCTTTTGGCAGACTTGGGAAAAAACCCTTATTTTTGTGCAGGAACAAAAATTTATTCAGAAGAAATAGCCATAAGCTATCAGCTATCAGAAGTTGGCCACACCAAGCGGTGCGCCGCCCGGAGGAGCGCCTCCCGCCGCCAATGAATAAAGCTAATAGCTGATAGCTGAAGGCTGAAAGCTAAAATATATAGAAATGAAAGCATACGTATTTCCAGGACAGGGCGCGCAGTTCAGCGGTATGGGCAAAGACCTGTACGAAAGTTCACCCGAAGCGAAGGCACTTTTTGACAAGGCCAATGCGATTTTGGGGTTTGATATTACCCGCATCATGTTTGAAGGAACCGATGAGGAGTTGAAGCAAACCAATGTGACCCAACCGGCGGTGTTTCTGCACTCGGTGATTCTGGCGGCTACCGCCGAAAATTTCCGACCGGATATGGTGGCGGGGCATTCCCTGGGCGAGTTTTCGGCCCTGGTGGCTTCGGGGGCGCTGGCCTTTGAAGACGCGCTGCGCCTGGTAGCAAAGCGGGCGGAGGCCATGCAAAAGGCCTGTGAGCTGACGCCCTCGACGATGGCGGCGGTGCTGAACCTGCCCGACGAGAAAGTGGAAGAAATTGCGGCAGCCATTACCGCAGAAACGGGAGAAACCGTGGTGGCGGCGAATTATAATTGTCCGGGCCAACTGGTGATTTCCGGTACGGTGGAAGGAATCAATGTGGCCGTGGAAAGGATGAAGGAAGCCGGCGCGAAGCGGGCGCTGGTGCTTCAGGTGGGGGGGGCTTTTCATTCCCCTTTGATGGAGCCGGCCCGGGAAGAACTGGCCCGCGCAATTGAGGAGACCACTTTTAACACGCCCTCCTGCCCTATTTACCAGAATGTGAATGCGTTGCCCTCTACTGACGTCAACGTGATCCGTGAAAACCTGATCGCCCAGCTGACCGCGCCGGTGCGTTGGACCCGCACCGTACAAAATATGGTGGCCGACGGCGCGACGGAATTTGTGGAATGCGGTCCCGGGAAGGTGCTGCAGGGGCTGGTGAAAAAAATCGCGCCGGAGACGACCACTTCCGGGGTGCAGTAAATGGGGGGATGCAATTTGTACTCGAACTGACAGATGGCCCTCGCCCCTGTCACATCGAGCGTAGACGAGATGCACATCGAGCTCACCCGTGTCACATCGAGCGTAGTCGAGATGCACATCGAGTTCACCCGTGTCACATCGAGCGCAGACGAGATGCACATCGAGCTCTCCACATGTCACATCGAGCGTAGTCGAGATGCATTTTGTGCAAGATCAAAGGTCCGTGAACTGAGTATGGCCTGAAACCGACAAGTGACGAAATGGTCACCACCACATAATTACAAATTAGAATGGAAAAAAAATGGTCTTTAAAAAATGTACCCTCCACCGACGGAGAGTGGGAGGCGATCGGAAAGCTGGAAGCGGAGTTGGGCATCGTGCGATCTTTGGCTCTGATGCTTTGGCAAAGGGGAATTTGTACGTTTGAGGAGGCGCGTCACTTCTTCCGCCCGGATTTGGCAGACCTGCACGATCCTTTCCTGATGAAAGATATGGACACGGCGGTGGGCAGGCTGACGCGGGCGGTGGATTCGGGAGAAAAAATCTTGGTCTACGGCGATTACGATGTAGACGGCACCACCGCGGTAGCCATGGTGTATGATTTCATCCGGAAGATTCATCCGGCGGTTTTGTATTATAATCCCGACCGGTATACGGAAGGCTACGGAATTTCAAAAAAAGGTATTGATTACGCCGTTTCAGAAGGAGTAAGCCTGATCATCAGCCTCGATTGCGGTATTAAGGCGGCCGATAAGGTGGAGTATGCGGCACAGTACGGTATAGATTTTATCATTTGCGACCACCATGAACCGGGCGATGACCTGCCCCGGGCCGTGGCGGTCTTAGACCCTAAGCGGGAAGATTGTCCTTACCCCTACAAGGAACTGACCGGAAACGGGGTGGGCTTCAAGTTGCTTTCCGCGTATTGCCAGAGGCGGGAGATCCCCTTTGGTGTGTTGGAAGATTACCTGGATCTGGTGATGGTCAGTATCGCTTCCGATATTGTGCCGATCACGGGCGAAAACCGTATCCTGGCCTTTTACGGACTTCAGAAATTGAATACAAATCCCCACACCAGCCTGAAAGCCCTGATGTCGGTAGCCGGCGTGCAGGGGGAGATGTCGATAGAGTCGGTGGTGTTTACCATTGGCCCACGGATCAACGCGGCGGGCCGCATCCGCCACGCGCGGGCGGCGGTGGAGTTGTTATTGTCGGATGACCGGGAAAACGCCCTGGCCCTGGCCTATGAAATCCAGACCCACAATACCGAAAGGAAAGGACTGGACGCCCGCATTACGGAGGAGGCCGTAGCGCTGATCCGGGAAGACCGCTGGTTGCTGAAGGAGGCGAGAAGCACGGTATTGTACAATGAAAACTGGCATAAAGGGGTGATCGGTATCGTGGCGTCCCGCTGTATCGAACAGTTTTATCGTCCTACGGTGATCTTTACCCGCTCGGGCGAAGGACTGGCCGCAGGCTCGGCCCGTTCGGTGGCGGGGTTTGATCTCTACAGCGCCATTGAGGCCTGCGCCCATCACCTGGTGCAGTTCGGGGGACACATGCATGCGGCGGGCATGACCATTGAGCTGGAACGTATCCACGACTTCCGACAAGCGTTTGACGAGGCGGTAAAGGCAAGAATTACCGAAGAGCAGCGAACCCCCGTGATCCACGTAGACCTGGAGGTGGGCCTGGGCGAGCTTACGCCCAAGTTTCACCGCATTATGAAACGGATGGCACCTTTCGGACCCGACAATATGCAGCCTGTTTTTGTTTCTCACGGTCTTCGGCCCGCTTCAGAGCCAAGAGTATTGAAGGAAAAACACCTGAAAATGGATGTTACGCAGGAGGGGTCGGATGTGGTTTTCCCGGCCATAGGTTTTGGTTTGGCAGAACCTTTTTATGAGCTTATGCGGTCAGGGAAATCGTTTTCCATGGCCTACTCGCTCGAAGAGAATACTTTCCGCGACCGGACCACGTTGCAGCTGTTTATCCGGGATATTAAATGAATGTAAACATTAATAACGGATGTTAGGTTGTATCTTTTGTGCCATTTGTTTGTAATGTATTTTTACACAAAGCTCACCGCGTAAGTTGCACAAAGGGCGCGGAGTTTTTAGCTGATTTGCGTGGTGTAACATCATTTAATAATACCTTTGTAAAAAGATGGAAAGAATGGTATTACGTACGGAAGACCTGGTCAAGAAATACGGGCAGCGCATGGTCAATGACCATGTGAGCTACCAGGTAGAGCAGGGCGAAATTGTAGGTCTTCTCGGTCCGAACGGGGCTGGTAAGACCACGTCTTTTTATATGGCAGTGGGTTTGGTGAAGCCCAATTCCGGAAAAATATGGTTAGACGACCTTGACATTACCCGCCTGCCCATGTACAAACGGGCCAAACTGGGAGTGGGTTATCTCGCCCAGGAAGCCTCGGTGTTCCGTGACCTGAGTGTGCAGGACAATATCATCGGGGTAATGGAACTGTCCAAACCGCAGATGACCAAAGCCGAGCGGCGCGAAAAAACCGAAGAACTCCTGGAAGAATTCAGTCTTACTCATGTACGAAAAAACAAGGGTATGGTGCTTTCCGGGGGGGAAAGGCGCAGAACGGAAATCGCCCGGGCCCTGGCGGTAGACCCTAAGTTTATCTTGCTCGATGAACCTTTCGCGGGGGTGGATCCTATCGCGGTGGAGGAGATCCAGGGCATTGTAGCCAAGCTGAAACACCGCAATATCGGGATTCTCATCACCGACCACAACGTAAATGAGACGCTCTCCATCACCGACCGGGCCTACCTGCTTTTTGAAGGAAAAATTTTGAAACACGGCACCGCAGAAGAGCTGGCAGCCGATGAACTGGTCAGGAAAGTGTATCTGGGTACGCACTTCGAGCTGAAGCGCAAGATTTGATCACTGCATTTTTACGCCCCACAGTCCACGCTTGTTCTTACGGGCTTCCTGCTGGTAAAGGATAAATTGGTCGGCATACTTTACATTCGGGGATACGGTCATCACCACGGCATACCCTTTCCTCACCATTTCGGCGTTGATGAAGGTGCCGTCTTGCAGGTACACGTAAGCCAGGGTTCTGCGGTAGCGGTCGTAGCGTTGAATGTCGTATTCCAGGTGGACTTTCTTTCCCGATACGCGCTTGCGGAGATAGTCGCTGGCTTCTTTCCCGTAAAATCCGGCTTTTTTTTGCGCGGTATTTCTTATTTCGTGGGAATCCATCCCGATCAGCCTGATCTTCTCGTCGGGGCCGTTTTTCCCGCTCACCCATATCGTATCACCGTCTACTACTTTGGTGACCGTCCGGATGTCGGGATTGGATTGCAGTAGTCCGAAAAGAAGGAGAAAAAAGAGAGAGGGCATAGGAGGTACGGGGGGATGAACGTTATTGAAATGTCTTTCGGATAGGAACGGGTGTATTCCGGATAAAAAAAGAGATGCACACGTTGGTGTACATCTCCTTAAATATCTTCCTGATTCTTATTTTTTCGCTGCCGTAGTATCTGCTTTGGCGCCCTTCTTCTGAGAGGCGGTATACTCTTCGTTAAGTCCTTTCAATACATCCTGTGTAATATCGAGGTCTTCTTTGGCATACAATACTCCGCCACCTTTTGAATATCCGATCACCATATCGTAACGGTCTGATGCGTTATAATTTTTCAGGTATTCGTGAATCTTATTCAAAAGTTCATCGGTCTTTTTAGCCTGGTCCTGCTGTAGGTTACCTGCGGCATTTTCGCGGTACAGCATAATATCCTGCTCCTTTTTCTGGAGTGCTGCCTGTTGGGTCAGAGCTTGTTGCTCAGACAGTCCGCCGGCTTGTACTCTTCTCTGGAAGAGGGCTACTTCGTTCTGGAACGACTGAGCCTTTTTTTGCAGTTCGTTATCCAGGGCGAAACTTTTGTTCTCAAATTCTTTTACTACGTCTTTGTAATACTCGTAATTGTTAAGAAGCGTATCGGTATTGACATACACGATTCTACCGGAAGGTTGTCCGGAAGACGATGATGTACTCCCCTCTTTTTTATCACAAGCCACCAAAGCCACACTCAGGCCTAAAAACAGCGCAACGATTTTTTTCATTTAAGCAGATATTTTTTTAAAAAGTCTGCAAATATAATGAAATTCTTTTACCATTTCAAAGGCACGCTGACCAATACGTCATCCCAGCTGATAATCAATTCCTTGTCTTCGTTACTTTTGATGATCAGCTTCTCTTCCGGAGCGGTCAGCCGGGTCACCGGTACCTTTACTTCCGCTACGTTTTTGTCTTTGATTTTATCGTACCCGAATGCGCCGAATTGTTTCAGTTCGGGGTTCAGGATGACGGTCCATTCCGTTTCCTCCGGAATAGAATAGAGGGTGTAGGTTCCTGCTTTTACAGAGGCTCCTCCGAAATTCACATCTTTCCGGAAGGTGATTTCCGTAGCGGCATTCGCGCCGGTACGCCACACTTTTCCGTATTTTTCCAGTCCACCGAAAATTACGCGTCCCTTCTTGGAGGGCTGTCCGTAAGTCACGCTGACATTCGCACTTTCTGTAGTGACCGTGGGGCTTTGGGGAGCTTTCCTTTCCTGGGCAAAAGCTACTGTGGTGCACAGTCCTAAAAGCAATACCAATAGTTTTTTCATTTTGTCCGATAGGTTTAAGACTGTAAGGCGCGGAGCAATTCCAGGCGCATAAGTCAGAGTTTTAATTTCATATATAACGAAAATGTGGAGGTGAAATTACCGGATACGATTTTTTTGTACTAGGATATTCTTGATTTTCCCTTCATCTTCACCGGTGATGATCCGAATGGTAGCGATGTCAATGCCCGCGTCATAAGCATTCAAAATGGTTTTTTCCATTTCCTCCTGTTTTCCTTTCAAGATCAGTTGGTCGTATAATGTCATAGTCTTGGTACTCATATCTACAGGTAACTTTTTAATAGACTCCGTAAAATGGGCTGCATCGAGGCGGGTGCCGTGTATTATATAAACAAAAATAGCGTCAATAATGTTCGAATCCAAATAGGGGTTCAGATTCTCTACAATCGTATGAATATGTATAGCAAGTACTTCTGGATCAAAACAATATTTCTGTAGCATTACCGCGCTACTTAGTAGTCCGTTTTTAAGTGCTAGAATATGTTCAGGCTCAATCTTCCGAAGGTTTACAAATTCTGTGGAGAATATAGGCAGATATTTCTTGGGATACTCCGGATAAGCATTGAAGTGAGCTTCTATCGTTTTGAAGTTCCAGTTTTGTTTACCATGGTAGTATAACACCGGGACAATGAGTTCAGGTTTCTTTTTTTCCCTAAGTTGCTTTTGATAGGCCAAAGCAAGGTATTCCAAAAGTTGGAAGGCTGTCTTCTGGTCGGGGGAGCTCTTATGCTCAAGTAGCAAACTTAGCTGAAGGCTTTCCCTATTCTTCATCCTGATCCTCCAGAGGAGATCAGAGTAAGAAGTTTTTAAAGAATCTGTAACGTAGGAGGTATCCTGCACTTCAAGTGTTTCGAAATGCAGCACGTCAACCAGTTCTTTAGGGAGATATTCTTGTAAAAACTCAATAGCTAACTCCTTGTTAGACAGAAGCTGTTTAATGAATTTGTCGTGGATATTAGAAATTTTTGCAGGCATTTTCTTAGTGTGAATTTGTCTGCTAAGTTAAGGAAAAAATGTGAAAAGTTCTAAATTTCTTTATTTCTTTTCCGCCAGTTGCCGGGCCATTTCCACAGGATCGGTGGGCGACTCGTTGAGGATATCCGACTCAATAAGGCCGTCGCGGAGCCGGATAATCCGGTGGGCATAGCGGGCGATGTCTTCTTCGTGGGTGACCATGATGATGGTATTGCCTTTGCTGTGGATCTCGGCGAAAAGCTGCATGATCTCGTAGGAGGTGCGGGTGTCGAGGTTACCCGTAGGCTCATCGGCGAGGAGAATGGAGGGGTCGTTCACCAGGGCCCGGGCCACGGCCACCCTTTGGCGTTGCCCTCCCGAAAGTTCATTGGGCTTATGGCTGCTTCTGTCGCCCAGTCCTACACTTTCCAGTACTTTTTGGGCCTTTTCCGTACGGTCGGTTTTGTTATACCCCGCGTAAATCAAAGGAAGGGCTACGTTTTCAAGGGAAGACTGCCGGGGAAGGAGATTGAACGTCTGGAATACAAAACCGATTTCCCGGTTTCTTACTTCGGCCAGTTCATTTTCCGTCATATCGCTCACGTCTTTTCCGTTCAGCACATAGCTGCCGCCGGTGGGCGAGTCAAGGCATCCGATAATATTCATAAGGGTGGATTTCCCGGAGCCGGATGGACCCATAAAAGCCACGTATTCTCCTTTGCGGATGGTGATGGAAACGCCTTTCAGGGCATCCACCACCTCGGCTCCCATAATATATCTTTTGGTAATGTCTGTAGTTTCAATGATGATCATAACCGCGGTTCTGTTCGTTTCCCAAAGCTAAGGGCTTTTGGAGAAAATCGGGTAAAGTTTTCTATCAAAGTCCTATTTAAAGGATAGATGGTTTAAAAACCTGTAAGAACCGCAGCGCACAACCCCGAATTTGTTAAGTTTGCAACCGGAAATAGCAATGAGAAGTTAGTGGTTAGAAATTATACATAATGAGAAATATTCTGAATACGCTGATCAGCGGGGAGTCGCTGAGTTTTGAGGAGGCCCGTGAAACCATCGCCCGCATTGGCCGGGGCGAGGCCGGGGCTGCACAGGCGGCGGCTTTCCTAATGGGGATTCAGCAGAAGGGGATTACGACGGACGAACTCGGGGGCTTCCGTCAGGGAATGCTCGACCTGGCCCTGACCCTTCCGCTGGATGACCTGGAACCTATGGACGTCTGCGGTACCGGAGGCGACGGCAAGCATACCTTTAATATTTCCACCACCTCTGCTTTTGTGGCCGCGGGCGCCGGTGTAAAAGTAGCCAAGCACGGCAACCACGGGGTGAGTTCGGCGGTGGGCAGCAGCACCGTGCTGGAGTTTCTGGGGATTAAGTTTACAAACGATAAAGACGCGCTTCGAAGGAAGATTGAAACGGCGAATATCTGTTACATGCACGCGCCCCTGTTTCATCCCGCCATGAAATATATCGGGCCTATCCGTAAGGAACTGGGGGTAAAAACTTTTTTTAATATCCTGGGACCGCTGATGAACCCCGCCGAAGTGAAAGTGCAGCTGAGCGGCGTGGCCGACCTGACCACGTTTGAACTCTATAAAGACCTTTTCTCCCGGCAGGAAGGGCGTTTTGCTGTTATTCATGCCCTGGACGGGTACGATGAAATTTCCCTTACCGGTGGTTTCCGGGTCTGGAAAGGAGAGGAAGACGGGGTGATTCAGCCCGGGAACTGGGGCCTGCCCTTGATTCCGGCTGACCGGCTGACCGGGGGCAATACCCTTGAGGAGTCGGCCAGAATTCTGGTGCGGATCCTGAAAGGAGAAGGTACCCCCGAACAAAATGCGGTGGTGCAGGCGAATGCCGGACTGGCCATCAGCGTAGCGCGAAATCTGAGCTTTGAAGAAGGCGTGGCCCGGGCAGAAGAATCTCTTAAAAGCGGTAGCGCCCGAAAAAGTTTCGAAAAACTGCTGGAATAATTCAACCATCACTTAACTATTCAACCGTATGTATCAACTGGGTTTTGTGTCGGCTATACTGCCTGACCTGTCTTTTGAGGAAGTCATCCATTTTGCTTCCGATCATCATTTTGAATGTGTGGAAATCATGTGCTGGCCGGGCAGCAATGCCGACAAGCGCCGGTATGCCGGGGTGACCCACCTGGATGTGGAGGATATGGACGTAGACAAGACGCGGGAGATCCTGGAGCGGAATAAGGTTTTCATTTCCGGGCTGGGGTATTACCCCAATCCCCTGGACCCCGATAAGGAGAAATCGGAATTTTACATCGAGCATATCAAGAAGATTATCCGGGCAGCGAACCGACTGAATATTCCGGTGGTGAATACCTTTATAGGGCGGAATCCTACGCTTCCGCTGAGGGAAAACCTGGAGCTGTTCAGGAAACTCTGGAAACCTATTATAGAAGTGGCAGAGCAGGAGCAGGTGAAAATAGGCATAGAGAACTGTCCAATGCTGTATACGCTGGACGAGTGGCCGGGAGGGAAAAACCTGGCGGTATCGCCGGCGGTTTGGGATTATATGTTTGAGGCCTTTCCTACCCCCTTGTTCGGACTGAATTATGACCCTTCACACCCGGTGTTGCAAAGGATGGACGAGATCAAACCCCTCTACAACTACAAAGACCGCCTGCACCATATTCACCTGAAAGATATCCGGATTTACCAGGAAAAACTGGACCGCGTAGGTATGTTTGCCCTGCCTTCCGAATACCATTCTCCCAAGCTGCCCGGACTGGGCGACGTGCGCTGGCCCGAGTTTTTCAGCGCCCTGGGCGACATCCGTTACCGCGGCCCCCTGGTGATTGAAGTAGAAGACAAAGCCTACGAGGGTTCACCGGAAGATGTGGTGGCGGGGATCAGAACGGCGAGAAACCACGTAAAGAAATTTCTTTCTTAATTGTTAATTATCAATGGTTAATTTGGGGTGCCAAACTTATTAACTATTAACCATTAACCATTAACAATTGACCATTCTCAGCGCAGCGAGTTAATGTATGTCGCGATTTTTTCCAGGTCGGCCTTAGGAAGGTGAGACATGGGCGGCATAGGGGCGGGGTAATCCGGCCAGTTTTCCGCTTTCGGACTTTTGATCAGCTCAATTATTTTGGCGTTGGAATATTTCCGTTTCGCGATTTCCCGGAATGCCGGTCCGATCATCTTTTTGCTTTCGTCGTGGCAGGCCAGGCAGGTATGTTTTTGTAACATGGGCTTGAGGCTGGCAAACGTAGGTGCAGCGGGTTTCGCGGCGGCCGGCTGATTCCGTCCGTCAGGAGACACGGTAGCGCCCGCGGTTTTGGAAGGTGCCGCGGGGGGCGGAGTTTTGGCCGCAGTTCCTTTTAATTCGGTTGCTGCCAGTTTTGCGCCTTCCGGAATGGTGTTCAGGGTATAGTATACCGTGGGGTGTACCAATGACCAGGAGTTTTGTTCGGCGCGTATGCCGTCAAGGCTCAGTTCATGAATGAAATAGGGTCTCAGGCCGTCTATAACTACCCGGAGAGTTTTCCGGTCTTCGCTCAGGCGTACGCCTTTCACTTTCAGATCTTTCTCGTACACCGGAGGAGAACCGTACACCGGATGGTGCTTATACAGGAAACTGCGTACGGCATACGAATTCAGGTTTTCGGCTGATTTCCGGTCTACCGGCATGGTAAATTCAATCTCGAAACCGTCGGGCATGGCCTTGCAGGTCAGCATTTCAAACGGCAGTTTGCCGTTCCACAGCAGGCGTTGAAAACCCTGGTTGGCGTCACCGGCAGAGCCCCAGCCCCGGTTGGTTTCGCCTACAAACATGGAACCGTCAGGGGCGAAGACCATTCTCAGCACACCGGATTGGAAGCCGGAGCGGAAGTCCCAGGCCGCGCCCTGGTATTCCCCGTTGATTTTTTCCAGGAATACCCGCATAATTTTCGACTGGCCCTGATCGCCCACAAAAAGCTGTCCGGAGAAGGGGCCGAAATCGCCTTTTGTGTTATCCACCAGGATCTCGGAGTTGGAGATGCCGAGGATGCCGTGGGGCAGCCATACCGCGGGGGGCTGAACCGCCGGGAATTTTGCTTTCAGTTCGTAGAAAGTTTGGGGTACTTCATCCACTACGTTTTCCGGTTTGAGGATGTTTCCGCCCGCGTCGCGGACGCGCCGCACGTCTCTTTCCTTATAAAACTCTTCTTCGGTGAAACCCACGAGGTCTGCCACCTCTTTCCATTTGAGGCTGGCGGGGTTACCGTAAAACTTCCCTTTCTTCACATGCCATACGCCGCCTGAACCGAACCAGTCGCCCTGGTTGTCGGTGTAAAAAAGTTCATGGTCTACGATTCCCAGTCCGGCAGGAGAGCGTACCCCCCCGGCAAATAGCTCCAGTTGTCCGTCTTCCGACACTTTGAAGATGGTTCCCCGGGTTTTGGCCCGCGACTCTCCCCGCCACCATTCGATATCTCCGAAGGCTACGTTTCCGCTGACGTAGAATTTACCGTCGGCGGCCAGTTTGGGGCCGAAAGAATATTCATGGTAATGGCCGGAAACCTCCCAGGCGTGGATGGTCTCGTATTGGTCGGCGCGTCCGTCGCCGTTAGAATCGGTCAGTTTGGTGAGTTCTCCCCGCTGCGCGCAATAGAGGGAGCCGTCTTTGTAGAGCAGGCCCAGTACTTCGTGGAGGCCCGAGGCGAACTTCCGGAAATACGGTTTCACCGAGGTAGGATTGTCAATGATCCAGACGTCGCCGCGGCGGGTGGCCAGGGCTACGGATCCGTTGGGCAGCATTTCCACCCCGCCTACCTCCAGCAATATGCCCTCCGGCACCGGCAGGGTCACGATCTTATAGAAATCTTCTTCTTTGGGAGACTCCTGAGCGGTGGCCTGGAGACACAGGAGAAATAAGGTAGCGAATAATATGTTTTTCATCGGTATAAAAATTTGGCTTTCAGCCTTCAGCTATCAGCAGTCAGAAATTTGGAACATCTACTGGCTCATAGCTCATAGCTGATAGCTCATAGCTGTTTAATCAGAAAATAATCGAATATTTCAGGATATTTCCTTCGGGTTTAACAAATAGTTCTTTCCGGTTCAGGATGAGGGCGTCCTGCCCTTTTTCGATCCGTATAAAATATTTTTTACCGTCTACGGCGTAGAGGTCGGTATCTACCTGCTCAATGAGGTCGCCGCTGGCTACCCGTCCGGCCATACCGGTTCCGTCTGAAATCCGTACTTCCCGGTCCAGGTACTTCCCGTCGGTAATCCTGATCTTATCGTTCACTTTCCGTCCCGCTACCTGATAATTGAAGGTAGGAAGGTCGTTCTCGTCCAGGTTGTATCCCAAGGGACGGTATCCGCTGCCGGAGGTATCGGCCCAGGTAGTGGCTCCGATCCGGTTCAGGAGGAGGTCATGGTTAAAGAAGGTGATGCTGCCCAGGGGTTTGGACGAGCCGTCGCCCCGGTCGTCCCACATGGGGGTGGCGTCCAGGAAGTCTCCTTTCCAGGCCTGCATGATGGCGCCTTTGTCGAGGTCATAGGTATAATGGATAGCCTCGGGTGAGCCAATGGAAATGGCGTGTACTGCCCGGAAATTGGCGTCTTCCGGTTTCTTTTTCCAGTCCATAAAGCTTCTCAGGTTCGTAGGCGTGGTGGCGCTGACGATGATGGGGTCCTGGGGGCTGGAAGAGATCACCGAACCGGCGGAATGGTGAGGGGTTAAGCGGAAACCTGGTCCGGCAGACCAGAAGCCCAGGGCCGGTTTGATCCAGTTATCCCGTTTGTTATTGAATATCTCAAAGGTATGTTCGCCTTGGGTGAGGTGTACTTTCACGGCGCGGTCGCCCGAGCGCATCCAGATATTGGGTAGTACTTCTTTGCCGTCTATTTTCAGGTAGCTGTGCCCGCCCAGTTGGGTCACAAAAGTGTACTCTCCGTCTTCGTGCGCGCGATATTTCCCGTGGATAAAGAACACGTAATTATTGGGTTCTTTGGTGACTTCCCAGGTGATTTCCCCGGTTTTTCCCTGCTCGTCGATCTTCATTTTCGAAAGGTCGGCGTCGTGCATGTGGCTGCCGTAATACACTTTATAGGTGAGGTCGGATACGGTACCGGGTTTTTTGTTGAAATTGTTGATCTGTATATTCCGGAAAGCCACGGATCCGTGATCGCCCTGTATGCGGAGGGGGCCTAGCGGTACCTCGTTTTCCGCTACGGGGCCTCCGGTGGGTCCGCTCAGTTCCACATTTTCATGAATGAGCAGTCCGTTCAGTTTCACGAAAAGGATTTTGGCGTTCGAGGTCTTTTTCCCGGAGGCGTCAAAGCGGGGGGCCTGGTAGGAGATTTCCATGGTATTCCATAAGCCGGGGGCTTTGTAGGCGTTAAACCGGGGGGCGTACCCTTCGTATTGGTTTTGTCCGTCGGGTTTGCTGGTATCCCGGCGCTGGTAAATTCCGCCGCAGTCGTAATACTTCGGATTTTTCACGCCCCAGCTGTCGAACAGTTGCACTTCGTAGCGGCCCTGGAGGTAAATACCGGAATTGGAGCCTACGCCCAGCATGAAATCGAGGGAAAGGTCCATGTCGCCGTACGATTCTTTGGTAAACAGGTCGAATTTCTCTCCGTATTCTTTCGATTCGTGGCGGCAGGTGAGTATGCCCGTGCCGGGTTTGGAAACCAGGGTATTTTTTTCGCCGAGGGGTGCCATTACGTCTCCCACAATCCGCCAGTTTTCGCTTTTCAGGTCAAACGCCGACAGATCATTCAGGGGAACGGAGGTCTGAGCCAAAGTAACAAAAGGCGCCCAGCACAGCAGGCTTGTAATGATTTTTTTCATTAAGTCCGTATTAGGTTAAGTTGCAAAAATAAAGAAGATTATTACAATTCTCCTAGGTAACGCCACAAAGATGGGAAGGATTTGCTATTTTTGATAAAAAAAATTATTAATTCCGAGTAGTGAGTAGTGAGTAGTGAGTGGGGGCGGAGCTCACTACTCGGAAAACAATTACGAATTACGAGAACTCACTACTCACTACTCGGAACTAAGAACTTAAAAAACTATGAAACAAATTACCCTTCTTCTTACAGCGATTGTTTTTTCTCTTGCGGGGTGCCGGCCCCGGGCGGTGAAGTCACCTGCGCCGGTATTTCCGGTGCCTACTGCTCAGCAGCTGAAATGGCATGAGCTGGAGACCTATGCGTTTATTCATTTCACCACCAATACCTTCACCGGCAAAGAGTGGGGCTACGGGGATGAAAGCCCTTCGGTGTTTAACCCTACGGCGCTGAATGTAGACCAGTGGGTGCGTACCTTAAAGGAAACCGGTTTCAAAGCGGTGATTCTCACGGCCAAGCACCACGACGGCTTTTGCCTGTGGCCCAGCGCCTACACCGACCATACCATTGCGGCCAGTCCATATAAAAACGGGCAGGGCGACCTGGTGCGGGAGGTGTCTGACGCCTGTAAGAAGTGGGACCTAAAATTCGGTATTTACCTGTCGCCCTGGGACCGCAACCGGGCCGATTACGGCCAACCTTCCTACATTGCGTACTACCGGAACCAGCTGAAGGAGCTGTTCGAGAATTACGGGCCGGTGTTTGAAATGTGGCTCGACGGCGCCAACGGGGGCGACGGTTACTATGGCGGCGCCAGGGAGACGCGGAGAATAGACGGCAGCCGCTACTACGACTGGCCCGGTACGATCGAGATGGTGCGGAAGATGGAGCCGGATGTACTTTTCTTTAGTGATGCGGGCCCGGAGATTCGCTGGGTAGGCAATGAGCGGGGAATCGCGGGCGAAACCAACTGGAATAACCTTACGCCGGACACGCTGTATGCCGGGAAGTCCGGCGTTCAGGAACTGCTGGGCACGGGTAGCGAGAACGGTACCCGCTGGATTCCGGCCGAAGTAGATGTATCGATCCGTCCGGGCTGGTTTTATCATGCGGAGGAAGACGGGAAGGTCAAAACACCCGAGCAGCTGTTTGATATTTACCTGACTTCGGTGGGGCGGGGGTCGAACCTCCTGCTGAATCTTCCGCCTGACCGCCGCGGGCTGATCCACGAGACCGACGTGGCCAACCTGGCGGGGTATCACCGCCTGGTGGAGGAGCGCCTGGGCCACAATTTCCTGGAAAAAGGGAAGGTGAAAACTTCTGGGGCGTATGACCGTACGCAGAAGGCGGCGCGTCTTACGGACGGTGATCTTCAGACCTTCTGGGCGGCCAAAGACGTGGGCGCGAGTGTGGAAATTACGCTGGCGCGGGCGGCGGAGATCCGCTATATTCAATTGGCGGAGCATATCGCCCTGGGCCAACGCGTGAAGGCTTTTGAGGTGGAGGCTTACGACGGAAAAAACTGGATTCCCGTAGGGCGCGGCACGACCATAGGGTACAAGCGTATTCTGAAAATCAACCCGGTCAAAGCCCAGAAGTTGCGCGTTAAAATTACCGATGCGAAAGCGCCGGCGGTATTGGCGGAAATTAAGGCGAGTTAAGGGTAGTTCCGAGTGTTGGACTCACTACTCCCCCTACTCTGAACTAAGCACTTGGAGCTACGCTCGAACTGACAAAAGCGAGCGCTATCTGTCAGTTCGAGCACAAACAAGCACGATAGTGCGAAGTTTGCGAGCGAAGCTCCGAGAACCGCGTTACCTTCAATTTTCCACCACCCGACCCACACTCAATTCAGCGAAAAACGTATTCCAATACGTGCTGACGTGGGGGTTATTTACTTTACTGGAGCTGTTGGGAGGGAAAGGGAGGATGACCCGGATCTCCGCCCCGGCGAGGGGCGTGGTGCTGTACGCGGAGGCGTCATCTCTAGCCCAGGCGGCAGCTTGCTCGGCGTTTTGAGGAGGTTTGCTATGGAAATCGCGCCCTGTGCGCCGGCTCTCTACCATATCGGAGAAAAACCAGGCCTGTACCCGCGCGCCGGTCTCTAAAGCGGAGGCGATGACAGGAACCGCGGCGCTGACGTGGGTCTCCGTGTTGGAGGCCGAGGTGTTGGCTTCCATCAGTTTTTGTAAAAGGGCTTGGTAAATAACTTCCCTTTCCTTTCGGATGCTGATTTCATACGCGTTGTGGGCCGCTTCGAGGTCGGTGGGACTGAGCCCCCGGGTATCTTCCCGCAAAGTACGGGAACGCACCGTCATGGCCCTGGCTTTGGAGGTGTTCTCGTGAATAAAATAGACTTCCAGCTGATCTCCCTCCGTGCGGATATTCTCCTCTACCAGGGTCTTCAACGCGGCCGCGTACTTGTTTCTTACGAAGCTGTCGTTGGGGTTTACGCTCTGGGTTTTATCCAGGAAAACCAGGGTATAGGCCGGAGTGAGGCTTTCCTGCTCATTTTCCGGTGATGAACAGGCGGCCATGAATATGGCGGAGAGGAGAAAGAGGCTTTTTTTCATAGGTATAAAAATTTAGCTATCAGCATTCAGCCTTCAGCCTTCAGCAGTTAGCCGGGCGACGCTTCGCTTATACATTGGCGGCGGGAGGCGCTCCTCCGGGCGGCGCACCGCTTGGTGTGCCGGTTTTCTGATAGTGGTGCGCCACCCGGCTGATAGCTAAATGCTCATGGCTATTTCATCGGTATTTATTTTAGCTATGAGCTATGAGCTTATCAGGGCCTTGAGGCCTTCTTTCACCATGGGGTCGCCCTGGTTAATGATCCGGTAATACTCGTTATTCAGGCCGTTGCTTTTCCAGATATTTCGGGCAATAAGGGCCTTCAGGGTTTCCTGGATATACTTTTTGGACTTTTCAAAACTTTTGGCGCTAAAACGGGCGCCGTTTTTCACGGCCAGGGCGTTGAAATCAGCCAGGACGGACTCGTCCATCCGAACGTTTTTCAGGTAATAATCGAACCCTTTTTCTTTCAGAGACGCCCCGTGTTTTTCCGAATAGCTCATCACAAACTCACGGAAGAGGTTTTTCCCGAAGAGATCCAGGAGGTAATCGGAATAATAGGAGGTATCCTGGGGTACGAAAATGTCTGGGGTGATGCCTCCGCCCCCGTACACCGTGCGCCCCGCTTTGGTGGTAAATTTCAGCTTTTCGTTGTTCCGTATGCTGTCGGCCACAAACATTTCCTGGTGGTTGTACCGCTCCAGCATCTCATTGTAATACCCCTGCTGATTCCCCGTTTCATAGGGGCGTTGTATGCTTCTTCCGCTGGGAATATAATAGCGGGAGATGGTCAGCCGAAGCTCCGAGCCGTCCGATAATTTAATGGGTACCTGCACCAGTCCTTTACCGAACGTGCGGCGGCCCACCACCGTGGCGCGATCGTAATCCTGGAGGGCGCCGCTCACAATTTCCGAGGCCGATGCCGACCCTTCGTCTACCAGTACCACCATCTTTCCCTTTTCAAAAATTCCCTTTTTCCCCGCCTTTACCTCATAATTGTTGGAGGCGTCCTTTCCTTTCGTATACACAATCACGTCGTTGCCTCCCAGTAGTTCATCCACCATGTCGGTGGCGCGGTCCATGTACCCGCCTGGATTACCGCGCAGGTCCAGCATCAACTCACTCATTCCTTGTTCCAGAAGATTTTTCAGATGCGTATGGAATTCCTCGTAGGTGCTTTCTGAAAAGCGGTTCACCTTGATATAGCCGGTCTTGGACGACATCATGTATGCGGCATCAATGGAGTAGGTGGGGATCTTGTCTCGCTTTACCTGAAAGGTCAGGGGCGCGGCTACACCCTTTCTTTTAACCAGGAGTTTTACCTCCGACCCCCGCGGACCGCGCAGGGTCTGGTACACCAAAGGGGTATTCAGGGATCTCCCCGTTAGCTCCACCGTATCCGCTTTGAGAATAATGTCGCCCGCTTTGATCCCGATGGCCTCGGAGGGTCCTCCGGTCAAAGGAGAAATGACAAAAAGGGAGTCGTTAAAAATATTGAATTCTACGCCGATACCGTCAAAGCCGGTACCGAGGTCGGCGCTGGCCAGCACGGCATCCTGGGGAGGCAGCAACACCGTATGCGGATCCAGCTTCTCCAGCATTTTTTCCAGTCCGTAGGTTTCCAGGGAATCCAGGTTCACCTCATCCACATAACTCTTCCGGATATTCATCAATACCTCCCGGTATTTGGTGCCTATACTGCCCGTACCTACCGCGGAACGAGTGGTATTTCCGAAAAATTTCGCTCCCAGAAAAATCCCCGCCGCCAGGGAGAAAGTCACGGCTATAGGCGAGATAATCGCCCGTTTACTATTGTTATACTTCATTAAAACTCAATTATACCTCACAGTGGTAGTCCGGCAGGTGTTTTCCCGGAAACCGATATCGTTATTAACGAATTTCCCGCCGATTAAGTTTTACACCTTGATCATCATTTTCTCTTTCCTGAGGTACAGCAACACCAGGCTCCAGAAGAGTACATTCACCATTGCGAAGGCGAGCGACGCATTCCGGGGGTCACGGAAGATGGGAACCAGGCCGTGCTGATAAAAAGCGGAAAGCAGGGGCTGTTCTTCTCCTACTTTGATCATGTTCAGAGCCCTGGGCAGAATACCGGCGCCAAAAAATACGATGATGGGATTCACGCCCCACATGACCAGGAAAGAGGTGAGAGGCTTCACAGGCCGATCGTCACACAGGTAACTGATCAGGGTCACCAGAACAAAGGCCAACCCGGCGGTCACCAATACAAAGGAGCTGCTCCACAGGGCTTTATTTACGGGGAAATATCTTGACCAGATCAGGCCGCAAACCAGTAAAGCAATACCCGTATAAATCAGGTTTTTACGGTCGGCACGCACGCGCAATAACCTCCCTGCCCAGGTACCGGCCACGCAGGAAATCACGGCAGGAAAAGTACTCAGCACTCCCTCGGGATCCCATGGCCGACTGCTGGCCCATACATGCTCTCTCAGGACAAGCTCATCCACCCAGGCGGCCAGGTTCGCGCCTTTCTCAAACCCGGTAACCTCGCTGCCGGGTACAGGCACATACGCCAGCATCAGCCAGTAACCTACCAGCACCACTACTGCCAGCAGAAATTGCGCACGGAAAGAAAAGGTGTAAAAAATCAGGGCCGCGAAGAAATACACAATGCCCAGGCGCTGCAATACCCCGGGAATACGGACTTTTTCAAAATTGGGAAGTCCGCTATAGGTCAGGAACAGCATCACCGAAAGTAAGGCAAGGGCAATATACAATTTGATCCGGGTTTCAAAATTTCCCAGGAGAAGGAAACCCACAAAGCCGGTGATCATCAGGCGAAAAAGCAGGAGAGTAAGATCTTGGGCCGGACCGAAAGAAATACGGGAAAAGAAATTCAGGAAAAGCCCCAGGGCCACCAGGCGAAGCGAACGCGTGAGAATTTTCAGAAACTGCTCACGGTTCAGTCCCTGACCAGCCTCTGAAGAAAAAGGAAGGGCCATGCCCATGGCCAGTACAAAGAAAGGGAAAACAAGGTCTGTGGGCGTCCATCCATGCCACTCCGCATGCAATAACGGTGCATAGACATGACCCCAATCGCCCGGATTATTGACCAGAATCATCAGCATCATGGTCAATCCCCGGAACACATCAAGCGAAACAATTCTTTGCTTTCCCAAATGAATACCGTAA
>CAYRGN010000024.1:0-52110 GCA_964423865.1 uncultured Lacihabitans sp. | reverse complement strand
AAATCCCTTCGTCGGTACTAACCGCATCAGGTTCAATGGGTATGATCTCAGCCCGTCATATTCAGGCACCCCTTTTTGAGATTTACGGCACAAAGGTAAACGTATTTCCCGGAAACGACAAGGGATCTGCTTTTTTCGTCAGGATCAATTGACTTTTAGAAGGTTTTCATGACGGACAATGTACGATAGCGCCTTCTTTACTACCTCATTGAGATTAATGCCCGCCTTAAAAGCCAAAAGTGCGGTTTGCTGGTGCAGTTCCTGTGAAATTCTTACATTAAATGTGCCTTTATAAACTTTGTCAGGAGATTTCCCCAACGCTTTGCAGGTCTCCAGGTAATCGGTCACAGCCTCTTTAAAAGAATCTTCCAGCTCTTCTACAGAAGTTCCTTCAAAAGTGACCAAATCATTCATTCCCTGGATTTTCCCGTAAAAGACTTTGTCTTCGGCAGAAAACTCCATGATTCCTACATAACCTTTGTATTCCAGGTAATTTTTCATAATTATTCATTTTTTAAATGCTCAATGATAATATCCAACTGGTACTTTTTCAAAACCCGTTGCGGATGTGGTTCATGCAAACTGATCACTACATTTTTGTGGTTAATAAACCTGCGCCTTGAACCGCCCGTTCGGCCTGCACTGATTTCTTCATAATGGAAGTACCTCAGTATTTTGATCATCTCTTCCCATGTAAAGTCTTTGGGTTTTGAATGCAGCCGGTCAATCAGCTTTTCGATTTTGCTCATACAAAGTTATAGGTTTTATGTGGAATTTGCAACTAAAATATAGTTGCAAATTATAAATATTTTTAAATCCGGTGTTTTTGAATACGATCCAATGTACTAATGAAGCAGAGAAGTAACCTAAACCGCCGCCCACTAAGGTGAGTTTTAAGAAGAAAAATAGTGATTTTTTATCTACGCTTCAGATTATCTCTTCACCAGCGCCGCATCTGCGTTCGCCATCCCTAAGCTCAGCACCCCCGCTGCCATGAGCAAGTGATACAGGCTGATGGTAAAATCGGCCGTGCCGAAAACCTCTTTGCGGAAGCTGCCTAAGGCGAAGAAAGTAACCCCCGCGATGATCCAGAGGCCCACTCTGAAATTGCCTTTAATGAGGGCGAAAAGTCCGAGAATCAAGACCAGAATCATGCAGATAACCGGGGTCCAGAAGAAAACCGGGCGGATATCAAAAACTTCAAAAAGGGCATAAAAGAGGAAGCCCAGCGCAATGATACCGTAGCTTGTCCAGCGCGAAAGATCGCTGCTCGAGACCAGGGCCACAGAAGCGCCCACCAGGCCGATGCCCCCGTTAATGGTAGCCAGGGTCTGAAAAAATTGGGATACAGGCACCGCCTTGTCAAAGCCAAAAAATCCTAAAGCGCCAAAAACCGCCGCCACTACTACCGACAAGATAAAAGATTCCCAGAGAATGGCGGAAGAAAATTCCAGAGGATTGATATAGCGGAAAAATACATACAATCCGGCCAGGGCCAGTATCAGATCAGAAAGTCCGTGAATCAGGTCCATATCAGGTTGTTTTAGCGTAAAGTTAAACAACAAAATTTACTTCGGGGGAAATATGTATGCCAAATTTTTCAGCAACGGAAGCCTGTATACGCCCGGCGAGCTCAGCGATCTCCCGGCCTTTTCCCCCACCGAAATTCACCAGCACCAGGGCCTGTTTGTCGTGTACGCCCACTTGCCCGAAACGCTTTCCTTTCCATCCGGCTTGTTCAATCAGCCATCCCGCAGGTACCTTGGTGATCTCCGGGTTAACTTCATAACCGGGCATATCGGGATAATTTTTTCGTATTTTTTCGTATTCCTCCCTTGGTATCTCGGGGTTTTTAAAAAAACTTCCGGAATTGCCAATTTTCGCAGGGTCCGGCAATTTACTTTGGCGGATCCGGATCACAGCCCGGCTGACATCCTGTATAGTAGGCGAATTTACGCCCATCTCGTCCAGGGTCTGTTGGATCGCTCCGTAAGCGATGTTGATCCGGGGATTTTTCGACAATTTAAAACGCACGTTCAAAATGACATAGCGGTCCTTTCCTTCGTGCTTAAAAAAACTTTCTCTATATCCAAATTTACACTTTTCAGGAGAAAATTCTTCCGTTTGTAGCGTTTCGAGGTTAAGGGCCTCCAGGCTATAAAAGGTGTCTTTGACCTCCGCTCCGTACGCCCCTATATTCTGCATGGGGGCCGCGCCTACCGTGCCGGGGATAAGGGAGAGATTTTCCAGTCCGCCCAGGTTACGTTCCAGGGTGTGCAAAACCAGCTGATGCCAGACCTCCCCGGCTCCGGCTTGCACCACGGCATGGTCCGGGGTCTCTTCTGTTATTCCGATTCCGCCTAAAGAAATTTTGATGACCAGTCCGTCAAAGTCGTTTAGCAACAGAATATTGCTTCCCCCGCCCAAAAACAATTTCCGTACGGAAGACCAGGCCGGATCTTTCAGGAGGGATACCAGCTCTTCCACTTCGGTAATTTCCACAAAATAACGGGCCGTAACTTCCAGTCCGAAGGTATTGTAAGGTTTCAGGGAAACATTTTCTTTAATGAACGTCATATTCGGTTTTCAGTGGAAGTTTTTCTCCTGCTTCCAGGCGAAAAGTTAAATGATTTTTTTTCGGAGGGATTGGACAGCTCCACCCGTCAGAGAAAGCACAATAGGGGTTATAGAGCCGGTTAAAATCGAGTTGGACTTTCCCGCCCTTAAAATCGTTTAGGCTCAGATCCATGTAACGCCCGCCCCCGTATGTTTCAGCCGGTGCGGTCAGGTCTTTCAGGGGGAGGAAGAGGTGATCTTTGTACAACGGGAGTGGGGGTACAGACTGGTACACCATAAGGCGGTGTTTCCGGCCGTCTATCCGGAAGCTCACTTCCGCGTATTCCCGGTAATTTTTTATTTGGTCGGCCGAAGTGGGGACGGCAATGATTTTTCCTTTCTTCTTCAGGCGGTAAGTGGCGGCTACGTTATATTTTGCATCGGTATCAAAAAAATCCTGAATACTGTTCGGGAACTGCTCCAGGGTTTTGGCTTTATACGCCTCCCTGTGGTCTTCCTGCGTGAAGCCCGCGATGGAAATTACCCCGAAAAATAAAGTCAGAACAGATCGTACAAACATAAACCGTTATCTTTTTTCAAAAGTAAGACGAAAGGAGAAGAAAATTAATTTTTTTATCAAATTTAGGTAAAGTGACCTATATTTAGAAAGCTCCCTACCGCGCTTTTCGCTTAGAATGTTTACCTTTGTGCAGATTGGATTCAAATAAATTTATACTAATGTCAAAGATCATTTATACCATTACTGACGAAGCCCCCGCTTTAGCCACCTACTCTTTTTTGCCTATTGTAGAGGCGTTTACCCAACCGGCAGGCGTTGAAATTGAAACACGGGATATTTCATTGGCAGGACGTATACTGGCCAATTTTGCGGAATTTTTAACCGGGAACCAGAAGATTTCCGATGATCTGGCTTACCTCGGAAAACTGGCCGTAGAGCCGGAAGCCAACATCATTAAACTTCCCAACATTTCCGCGTCGGTACCTCAGCTGGTAGCGGCCGTAAAAGAACTGCAGGCCAAAGGGTACGCTATTCCCGATTATCCGGAAGAGCCGAAAGACGCAAACGAAACCTACATTAAAGCAAAATACGATAAGATCAAAGGATCGGCCGTAAACCCGGTATTAAGAGAAGGGAACTCCGACAGAAGAGCGCCCAAAGCGGTGAAAGAGTACGCCCGCAAGCACCCGCATTCTATGGGGGCCTGGTCTTCTTCCTCCAAATCGCACGTCTCTTCTATGGCGGAAGGTGATTTTTACGGCAGTGAGAAATCAGTAGTAGTCAGCAAGCCCACCCATTTCCGAATCAGCTTTATCGGGAAAGACGGGGCCGCAAAAGTGCTGAAAGAGGGCAGCCCTTTGCAGGAAGGAGAAACCATTGACTCTTCGGTGATGAGCCTTTCCAAACTTAAGAGCTTCTATGCCCAGGAAATCAAGGATGCGAAAGCGGAAGACGTTTTGTTCTCCGTGCACCTGAAAGCCACCATGATGAAGGTGTCTGACCCTATTCTTTTCGGAGGTGTGGTGTACGAATTTTTTAAAGAGGTGTACGACAAATACGCGGACCTTTTTGATGAGCTGAACATTAACCCGAATAACGGGCTGGGCGACCTGGAAAAGAAAATCCAGGGCCACCCGCAGCAAGCGGCCATTGAGGCGGATATCCGGGCGGTATATGCAAAGAACCCGGCCCTGGCTATGGTCAATTCAGACAAGGGCATTACCAACCTGCACGTGCCAAGCGATGTGATCATTGACGCTTCTATGCCGGCGGCCATCCGTACCTCCGGACAAATGTGGGGGCCTGACGGAAAACTGAAAGATACCAAATTTGTGATTCCGGACCGTTGTTACTCCGGCGTATACCAAACCGCAATTGATTTTTGTAAGGAAAACGGAGCCCTCGATCCCGTGACCATGGGGTCGGTGTCGAACGTGGGCTTGATGGCCCAGGCAGCCGAAGAATACGGTTCCCACGATAAAACCTTCCAGGCCGCGGCAGACGGAAAAGTACAGGTGACAGACGACGAAGGAAATGTGCTGATGGAGCAGGCGGTAGAGGCCGGCGATATATTCCGGATGTGCCAGACCAAAGACGCGCCCGTACAAGACTGGGTGAAGCTGGCCGTAAACCGGGCGAGAGCTACGGGTACTCCCGCGGTGTTCTGGCTCGACAAAAACCGGGCGCACGATACCAACCTGATCGCGAAGGTGGAGAAATACCTGAAAAACCACGATACCGAAGGACTGGAAATCTACATTATGAGTCCGGCAGAAGCTACCCGGTATTCTCTGGAGCGGATCGTGAAAGGACTGGACACCATTTCAGTGACCGGTAACGTGCTGAGGGATTACAATACGGATCTGTTCCCTATTCTTGAAGTAGGAACATCGGCCAAAATGCTCTCCATTGTGCCCCTGATGAACGGTGGCGGGCTGTTTGAAACCGGCGCGGGCGGCTCGGCGCCCAAGCACGTGCAGCAGTTCCAGGAAGAAGGGTACCTCCGGTGGGATTCTCTGGGCGAGTTCCTGGCCCTGGCGGTTTCCCTGGAGCATTATGCCCAGGTCAACGGCAATGCCAAAGCCCAGGTGCTGGCCGACACCCTGGACGAAGCCACCGGTAAATTCCTGGAAAACGATAAGTCGCCTGCCCGTAAAGTAGGACAGATCGATAATCGGGGAAGCCATTTTTACCTGGCGTTGTACTGGGCCCAGGCCCTGGCCGCCCAGGAGAAAGACACGGACTTGAAAGCCCTGTTTGCCCCGGTAGCGGAAGAATTGACAGCCAGGGAAAGCAAGATCAACGAAGAACTGATTGCTGCTCAGGGCAAGGCTCAGGATATCGGCGGGTACTATAAACCCGATTTCGCCAAAGCCTCGGCCGCGATGCGTCCCAGCGCCACGTTGAACGGTATCCTGGCCAAAATAGGATAACTGCATGATTTATATGCGAAGAAAGGGATGCGCCGTAGTGGGGGATCCCTTTCTTTTTTTAGGATGGAAGACCCGATAAATGTCTCCTTATGAGAGTAGTACTGCTTTTTGTCGTTATCGCGTTCCTGGGGTGTCGCCGTGAGGAGACACACCTCCGGGAGGTCAGCTACGGTGCCGAAGATATGGAAGCCCGTATGCATAGGCTGTGGTTTCCCGTGTACTACCCCATAGAAGAGCTTGAAGACTGGCTGAACCGGAAATTCGACCGGGTCATAGCCGATACCTACCTTCCCTTCAAAGGCGACAGCATCTCGCTAATCGTCAACAAGCCAGGGAGAATACAATTGTTCTTGGCAGGAGATTCGGTAGACGTGGTTTTCCCTTTGCAAATAGAGATTACGGAAGATAGGGAGGGGCGGTCGGGCCAAAAAGTACGTCGCCGGCTCACCGGGGCGCTGAATCTTTATTTAAATATCAAGCCGGATGTAAGCCGGGACTGGGAGCTTCTTACCACCACCAATTTCCAGGGATATACCTGGACCGAACGTCCGCGACTCGAAACCGGGGGCATCAAGCTGGGGGTGAAATGGATAGCCGACTATTTATTGCGAAACGAGTTGCGCGATCTTCCTGCCTTACTGGATGACGCCCTGAGGGAGAAAGTGGATTTAAAGAAGGGGGTCAGCCGTACCTGGACCAACCTCCAGAAGCCCTTCCCGTTTTACCGGGCCGACTCTACCACCACACTCTGGTTCAAAATAGAACCCGATAGTCTTTGGGGCGATATCCGCATCAGTCGCAAAGGACTCATCTTTCAACTGGCCGTAGATGCGCGTGCGAGGGTACACCGGGATTCTACCCGTTTTCTGCCGGTCAGGCCCTTGCCCCGGTTTAAACCCTTGGCCCATATTGAGCCCGATTCCAACCGGCTGGAGGTACTTGCCGTAGTGCCTTTGAAGATAGCCAACCAGGTATTGAGGAAAGTAGGAAACAGCTATAGCGGTCCGCTTGCCGTTTCGGATATTAAAATGAGGGGAAGCGGGAAAAAGCTGGCTTTCGACTTGCAGACAGGGGGAAGTTCGCCCACGGCGCTTACCGTGATCGCTACCCCTCAATACGATACGGAAAATCTTACCCTGGTGATCACCCGCCCCGATTATGACCTGGCCACCGAACACAAGGTACTCAATGCCGTAGACAAGAGGTTTCGGGAGGAAATTCTCCGGTACCTGGATAAAAAAGTAATCCTGGATATGGGCGAATACGCGAATGATTTGCCCGGTTTTCTGAACGGTACCCTCAACGAAGGCAACGAAAAATTTCAGCTCCATTTTTCCGAAATCCAGGTAGAAAATATCCGTCACGCCACCAATGAATCCGATCTTCTCATCTGGTTTTCCTGCAAACCCCGCTTTGAAATTACATTGAAAAAGTTGCCGGTGAAGAAACGGTTAAAGATCGGTGAGGCGGGATGAAGCTGTTTTCATCTGACAGCTAATGGCTATTTCGTATAAATTTTCTAAATTGCAGGAGCTTCTGTAGACTTGGAACGTAACTTTCGCTTATTCAAATAGGCTTTAAACTCCGCAAAAGTCATCTCTTTGGTCTCTTTTGCGACTTTTTCTTTTACTTCCCGGAAAAACTTTACCGTATCAAATTCCTTTTTCATGTTCAATAATTTCTTTAGGCGAACAAATATCTAAGCAAATGTGACCATTTTTGATATTTATGGAATTATACCCCTTTATTCTGAAAACATTTACAATATGTTTAAAATTCCAGCTTACCAGATAATCTACTTTGTACAGAGTTGCAGCAGCTATATGTCTGCAATCATCTATACTGGTTTGACCCACTACTTTTTCCCTGATATATTCCTCTGCAAGGAAGTTAACTTCCTCTGTAATTTCAACAAATTCTATAAACTCTTCAGGCAGGCTTAAAAAGTGCTCTTTAACACCATAAGGAGCATTTTCCAGTTCCAATTCGGATAAATCAGAATAAACACAAATGATTTCCCCTGATCTGACTCGATCAAATAACTGGCTGGTTTCCTTTATAAACTCTTTGTCATAAATACCTCCAAATACAGAGGTGTCAAAATATAGTCGTGTCTTCATGAGATAAACGTGTGAATTAAAAGTGTGTTAAATTATTTATTAAGAACAACTTATTCAAGTAGTGGTAGTTATCTCGAATCTACCGAAACGTTAGTATCCCGACACTTGCTTCCTTAACTCCGCAATTTCCTCCTCCAACTTCTGAATGTATTTTCTTTGGGTTTCAAGAACGTGTTCAGGGATGGAATAGATGGTGTTTGAGCCTTGGTAACCTACAGTAACATTGTCATTATTTACGAATATATTGCTGTCCTCCGACTCGAAAATGTCCTCTACAGGTGTTTCTAGAATCTGAGAAAGCTTTTTCCATTCTGTGGTAGAAATCTTGGCCAGTCCCTTTTCTCTGCGGTTATAATTCGACACATCCATAAAAAGCCGCTCAGCCATATAATTCTGGGAATACCCTCTGGCTTTACGTGTTTCTATCAGTTTGGTCTTTTCCATAGAGAGATTTGTTTATTGCGAAAATACGCAAAATAATCGCAATGGGAATTTTTTGAGAGAGATTTATTAGGGATTTCTTTTGTGAGAATGTAAGACACTTTAAAAATAGTAGGAGATTCAACAAATAATTGATTTGATAAATTTTATAAAACCTAATAATATGGTAGTAAGAAAGGCCTTGTTGATAGCTTTAGTTTTTAATATTTTGACGTCTTGCGTGCCAGCAACATTTATTCAGATATATAAGGCAACTCCTTCTAGTAATAAATTAATAAATAATGAGGATAGATTGATGTATGAAGATGATAACTGCAAGGTATTATATAACTTGTGGACCGAGGGGGGGAATATAGGATTTAGTTTGTATAATAAGACGGATGATGATATCTTCATTAATATGAAAGAGAGTTATTTTATTCTTAACGAAATGGCTCATAATTATTACAAAGATAGAGTATATACAGATTACAAAGAAGTGAAGGTGATTCCACAACAATCATTTAGTTTTCTAAAAGCTAGTTATAATAATAATTCGGATATTGGCGGACTCAGATATTCCGTTTCTCAAAATGAGGAAAAAGTAGTTTGTGTTCCATCAAAGAGTTTCAAAATTATTGAAGAATACAATATTAGCAAGTCATTATTTAGAGATTGTGATTTATACAAATATCCTACGAAAAAGCAAATAAGAGTAAAGAGGTTTAGCAAAGTTGAAAGCCCGTTTGTATTTAGTAACAGGATAGCCTATCATATTGGAATGTCTCAAGATTTGATAAAATTCGAAAATGAATTTTATATTTCTGAAATTGGAAACTACCCGGAAAGTATGTTATATACTTTAAAAAGTGTTGATTTTTGTGATCAAAATAATAAGGTTTTGATGAATAAAGCGAAAGCAGCGGATAAATTCTATATTAAGTATAAGAAACAGGGATACGAAGATACAAAGCATTAAAGCCAAGTGGTTTACCAACAAGATTCCTACAACCGGATACTAACCTCCAAATGCCCCTCTAACCCAAGTTCTACTATTTTTTGTAGGGTAGATATACGGGCTTCTTTGAGATTGTTTTCAATTTTTGAAATGTAGGATTTTGTGGTTCCTACCTTTGCCGCCAGTGCCTCTTGTGTAAGCCCTTTTTCAAGCCTGGCCTCATGAAGAAGGGCTCCAATCTTAAAATTTTCATAACCAGCTTCAAGTAGGTCACGGTTTTTTGTCCCTCGTTTACCATAGTTCTTTTCTTTGAACTCGTCGAGTGTCATCAGATTTGTATTTTCCATAACCTTTATCTTTCATTTACGGAGCCTTTGTAAGTCTCCAGCTCATATTCCTGTTTTATTTTTAATGCTAATTCTATTTCATTTTTTGGGGTCTTCATGGTTTTCTTTTGAAAGCCATTGGCCAAAATAATCAATCGACCTTTGTCAAAAAAGCAAAAAATACGAAATATATTGCTCCCTTGTTGGACCCTGATTTCATACAGGCCGTCAGTACTTTCTATCCGTTTCAGGTAGGTTTCAGGTACCCTTTCCAAATCTTCTATCAAATCGAATGTCCAGATTATTTTTTCTTTGACTTTTTTATTTTGCTTGCTAAAAAAGGTTTGGAAATAATCTTTAAAGAAAATGATGGATCTGACTTTACCGATATTCATTTTAACACAAAAAGTTATGTGAAAAGTTTCACTTTGGTGAAACTTTGGAGTTCTACCCTGCGTAATAACAAAAAATTGGGCTGCGCCGTTCAGCTCTGAATGCCGGGCGTTAGGAATACTCCATTTCGTATCGTGAATAATTTCTACCTCCCGGCTTTCAAGACAAGGGAGATATGCGTAATTTACAACCACATTTATCGGGAAACTATGCAGAAGCGCCAGATCAGTAACCATGTCGTTAACCAGATCATGTTGATCACCCTCATTGTTTTGGCGTGTTGGTTTATTTTTCGGTACCTAAGCTACTACCTCCCCGGTTTTCTGGGTGCCATTACCCTGTATATTCTTTTCCGCAACAGCTATTTCAAATTCACGTTGGAAAAGCGTTGGAACCGCATTCTCACAAGCCTGCTGTACATCTTATTGTCCATCGTATTTATTGTTCTTCCGTTATGGGCGTTGATTGATTACCTGATTCCCCGGATTTCATCTTTCCTGGGCAATACGGAAGAGATTGTGAATAAATTTAATCAGGTGAAAGAATTTATCCGTAATAAACCGGTGCTGGAATACATTGACTTGTCAGATGAAGCCCTGGTGCAGTTCCTCCAAAGCCTGACCAAATACCTGCCCAAGGTGCTTAACTCGGTGGCGGAGGTGTTGATCAATGTGCTGGTGACATTTTTTGTGCTGTATTTCATGCTGGTGAAAGGAAAGGAAATGGAGGCTACAATTGAAGAATTCTTCCCGTTTTCGGATAAAAGCAAAGCGGAACTGTGGACGGAAATTAACATGATGGTGAGAACCAACGCCATCGGTATTCCGATCCTGGGCGTTTGCCAGGGAGTGGTGGCCATGACGGGTTACCTGATTTTCGGGGTCAATAACGCCGTACTGTGGGGGATTGTCACCGGAGTAGCTACCATTTTCCCGGTTTTGGGTACCATGGTCGTTTATCTGCCGATCTGTATCGTGGCTTTTGCTACGGGCGACGCGATGAATGCCACCTGGCTCACCCTGTACTGCTTTTTTATAGTAGGAGGAATTGATAACGTGCTGCGCTTCACCATTCTGAAAACCCTGGGGAATGTACACCCTCTGATTACCGTATTTGGTGTGCTTTTCGGTCTGAATGTATTCGGGATGCTGGGACTGATCTTCGGCCCGTTGATCATTTCTTCTATTAGGGTATTGTTTAAAGTGTACCGGAATGAATACGGTAACCGGAAAATTGTACTGTTGAATAAGGACGACTAAAATGATATACCCATGAAAAAGCGTTCAGCCTTTAGCTATCAACCAGCTGGCGTGCCACATCAGAAAACCGGCTCACAGCTCACAGCTCACAGCTCCTAGCTCAAACAAATACCTATGAAACGTATCGCCTCCATCGATGTATTCCGGGCCATCACCATGTGCCTGATGATTTTTGTTAACGATTTCTGGACGCTCCGGAATGTTCCGAAATGGCTCCTGCATACGGAAATGAATGAAGACGGTATGGGTTTTTCCGACGTGATATTTCCTGTTTTCCTGGTGATTGTAGGCATGTCTTTGCCTTTTGCCCTAGCCAACCGAAGGAAGAAAGGGGATCATACCTATGCGCTTCTGCGGCATATCGGGGAAAGAACACTGGCTTTACTCGTGATGGGCTTTTTCCTCGTCAATTACGAGTACTTGCCCGGGGATTCCCTGCCTTTTGCCAAATCCTGGGTGGGCGTTTACCTGGTAACCTGTTTTTTCCTGGTTTGGAATCACTACCCGGAAACATGGAAAGGCCGTACGTATCTTCAACTGTTGGGAATAGCCGGCCTGGCGCTTTTTGCATTTTATTTTCCGGGGGGAGCCATGAAGCCGTATTGGTGGGGTATCCTGGGACTGATAGGGTGGAGCTACCTCTGGGCCGCGCTGGTTTGCCTGTGGGCCAATGGCCGCTTTCCGATACTGATCGGCGCCACCCTGTTTTTCCTGGTGTTTTGTGTCCTGGCCGCCGCGGGTTACCTGACCGCCTTGGATCCACTGAAAAAATATGTCTGGATGGTAGAAAACGGTGCTTTGCCTTTCCTGTGCATGCTGGGGGTACTGGCTTCGGAATTTTACCGCCAACAAACTTTCCGGCGTTATGCCCCGGTATTGCTGATCACTGGCGTTTTACTGATCGGATTGGGGTTTGTGCTTCGTCCTCTGGGAGGAATTTCCAAAATCCTGGCTACACCCGCCTGGATCTGCATTACAGGAGGCATCGCTTACATGACCTATGCCCTGCTGTTTTGGGTGATCGATATGAAAGGCTGGAAAAACTGGAGCAATTTTCTGAAACCCGCGGGCGTAGCTACCCTCACCTGTTACCTGCTTCCTTATTACTGGTACGCAGGCAGGTCACTAACCGGTATACGCCTGCCTGATTTTCTGCTGGAGTCGCCGGTAGGTCTGGTCATGTCTATGGCTGTAGCTATAGTCATTATTCAGCTGACCGGGGTATTGCTTAGATGGAGGATTCAGCTAAAGGTTTAGATAGTAAAAGGGGCCAAAATACGGCATTGCTTGGGATTTCTACCTCAGTTACATACGTTGTATGCTCCTTTGTCTCATCCTTCACGCCTCGCATTTTGGCCCTTTTTTAACCTCTTTCAGGGTTATGAATAGTCCGAACTTTTTGGACAACCCCTTTTCAGGTATTTACTGCAATTCGGCAATTACTTTTTCAAGAAGGGCTTTCGTGGCTTTAATGCCCTCGTCTTCCGAAAGGTTACTGCCTTCGTATTCTATCCCGATATTTCCTTTGAAACCGCTGTCTTTCACGATCTTCATAATACGGGCATAGTCTTTGGTGCTTTCGTTTCCGTCTGCGTCAAAGTCGTGGCTCTTGGCAGACACCCCTTTGGCATACGGCATCAGTTCCTCAATTCCTTTGTACATGTCGTACTGGTTGGTACACCCTTCAGGACCGCGTTCGATACAGAAGTTGCCGAAGTCAGGCAGGGTACCTACATTGTCCTTGTTGACCGCCTGCATTACGCCGGCCAGCCAGCTTCCGTCAGAACTGTATCCTCCATGGTTTTCCACTACTACATTAATTCCTTTGGTAGCGGCATATTCGCCTAATTTGCTAAGGCCGTCCGCCGCGTTCCTGGCCACTTCTTCCGCCGTGCCACGGCCTGCAGCATTCACCCGAATGGTCTTGGCGCCCAGAATCTCCGCAGCATCCACCCAGGGATAGTGGTTTTCTACGGCTTGCATACGGGCTGCGGAGTCTGCGTTCCCCAGGTCGCCGAGAGCGTCGCACATGATCAGCCCTACACTCACGCCGGCCTCGTCACAACGCTTTTTGAAATCTTCCCAATACGCGGTGTCCCCTGCCTTGGCAAAGTAAAACGTATTCACCAGCTCGATAATGTTAATGCCGTAACTTTTGGCAATGGCGGGGAAATCATCAGGCTTGATGCTGCCCTGGTATAAAGAGTCAGGAGCCTCTTTCAATAATCTGCCAAACTCCTGCCAGTTGCCATTCAGGCCATCTCCGAAAATGCTGTTATGCAGCGACCACTGCGCCAGGGAAATGTTCCAGTCCGGTTCTGCCTCTTCCGCTTTTTCGGTACTACCGCAAGCGTTCAAAAAGAGGGTTCCGGCAGTAGCAAGAGCAAGAATACTGAGCGTTTTAATTTTCATAAATAGGTATCATTTAAGGTTAAGAAACCCAAACCTACTAAAATAATATGCTTTTGTGAAGTAAAACAGACGCTTTTTATTTATCAGAAGATGAATGCCCGGTAAATGTAGCAGGCAGTGGAAATTAATTTACTACAGACCTTGTTCTGATGAATAGAAGACTTTTACCTATGACGCCTTACTACGATTCTCTGGCAGAGCAATACCTGTCTGAAAGCACACTGCTGAAACGAAGCTACAATACATATAGTTTCTACAGGCTGCTTCTGGCGTTGGGTATCCTGGTCTGCCTGTATCTCGGGGTGGTGTCGGGCCGGTGGATGTACCTGCCGGTGTTCGCCGGATTGTTTATCCTTTTCGTAGGGTGCGTGAAGAAGCACAGCGCGATCCTCCGAAAGAAAAAACTTACAGAAAATCTTGCGACAATCAACCGGGAAGAGGCGCGCTTCCTCGCTTTCCGGGAAATGCCGTTTGATAATGGCACCCGGTATGCCGACAGTACCCATTTATATACATACGACCTGGATATTTTCGGGAAAGACTCCCTTTTTCAGCATCTTAACCGAACCACCACCTACATCGGTGAGGTGAAACTCGCGGGTAGTCTCCAGGTTTCTTTTACTCAGGAAGAAGTGGTGCGCCGACAGGAAGCCATCCGCGAATTGAGTGCCCGTGTGGAATGGAGGCAAGCCCTCGCGGCTCGTGGAAGATTGATGAAAGACAGTGAAACCGCCTACCAAAAGCTCCTTGACTGGTCGGAGAGCCGGGAAAACGCGGTGGGAAAGACCACTACTTTCCTGGCGTTTCTGCTGCCCGCGCTTTGGATGGCGGCCATGACAGCCTGCCTGTTGGGCTGGATCAGCTGGAAATGGACTTTGCCCCTGGTCACCGCCAACCTGGCGCTGACGGGTACCCAACTTTCAAAAATTAAAGGGGAACGTATCGATGCGCGGAATGTAGCCGAGACTATAGGACATTACGGGATGCTCCTTAAAGAAATAGAGAAGGTACCTTTTTCTTCGGAACAGCTGAAGAGAATGCAGGAAGTATTGCAGCAGAAAAGTGCGGGAAGGGAGCTGGCCCGGCTTTCCCGTCTATTTCTGAAACTGGAAGGAATCAATTTCGGCCTGGGCGCCCTGGTATTGAACGGCACCCTGGTATACCATGTGCATGTGTTGAATGCACTTGTGCAGTGGAAGCGCGCCCATGCGGGAGACCTCCGCCGCTGGCTGGAGATCATGGGGGAAACGGAGGCCTTGAACAGCTACGCCAACTTCGCTTTTAATAACCCCGCTTATGCCTGGCCCGTACTGACCTCCGCCATGGAAATTGAATTTGAAGACATGGGCCACCCCCTGATTCCGGAGGCTGTTCGGGTGAATAATCACGTGATTCTGCGCCCGGACAATTTCATGATTTTGACGGGTTCCAACATGTCAGGAAAGAGTACCTTCCTGCGCGCCATTGGCGTGAACAGGGTACTGGCCGGGGCCGGCGCGCCCGTATGTGCCGGTACGGCCCGCATACACCTTCTTCCCCTGCTGGTATCTATGCGCCAGTCCGATTCCCTGAGCAGCGGAGAGTCGTATTTTTTCGCGGAAGTAAAGCGCCTGAAAGCCATTATGGATCAGCTGGAACGCCAACCCTGTCTTGTTTTACTCGATGAGATATTGCGAGGAACCAATTCAGACGATAAACAGGCGGGTACCATAGGGGTGATCCGGAAAATCATATCCCGGCCCGTTCCGGGCGCTATTGCCACCCATGATCTTTCCGTTTGCCGCCTGGCCGATGAATACCTCGACCGCCTGGAAAACAAGAACTTTGAAGTGGAAATGATCAAGGGGGAACTCGCTTTTGATTATAAACTCCGGAACGGCGTCTGCCGGAATAAAAGCGCTACTTTCCTGATGAAGAAGATGGAGATTTTCTGAATAATTTTCTGAAATTTAGCTGTGCAGGCTGCCTTTCAAAATATTTCAGGGCATTAGTAGGCGATATTTTTACAGACGAGGGGCGGTCTTCCGTAATATAAAACAGGTAGGAACTGTTTACGCCTACTATTTTTGCCGATACAGAATCTGAGGAAATGAAAATCACCTTGTCACTATAGGTGAGATCACCGCTTTTTATTCTGGAGGAAGTTTTTGATCCACGGCCCATATCCAGGCCTACGTAAAAACTAAATAGAAATACGGACAGGAAGATCACCATCAGATCAAGGGTTCTGCTTTCATTTCCGGGATTTATTTTCAGCCGTTTTTTCAGTTTGGCCTTCTTTTCGGGGGTGTTCGCACTGTTCAGGGTACTTAACAGGATAATGACTATAAAAATAATGCTTCCCAGCAGGTAGAAATTGGAAGTTATTTTGGAAATAGGGCTGAGCAATATATCCGTTATGCCGGAATAGTTCAGGATATTGACGCCCAGTTGGCTGTAGTAGAGCGCTTCACCCAATATGCCCAGGATTACAATGTATAAATATCCTAAAGTCAGGATGCCCTGAATGCCCTGGGAATGGTAGAGTCTTTTGATCATGAATTAGTGAATATGGATCGCAAAAATACATAAAAAAGAGTGATATGTATAAAATTTAAGCAGTGGGCCTTGAACCGTCCGGATCAAAACCCACTGCTTAAGGTTACTTCAAAGAAGAAACAGGTTAATATTCTTTCACCTCTTTGTGTTCATACGCTTCGGTCAGTAGCTCATCTACGGGCAACTCCGGCTTGTTGAAGCCCAGTCTGTTCATTATACTGTCAAATAACTGGTAGACTACCGGCACCACAATCAGGGTCAGGAAAAGCGAACTGATCAGACCGCCGATGATTACCCAGGCCATACCGTTCTTCGACTCCGATCCGCTACCCGAGGCCATGGCGATAGGTAGCATACCGAATACCATGGCGATGGTGGTCATCAGGATAGGACGAAGACGCGCGTGGTTCGCCAGAATCAGGGCTTCCCGGGTTTTTTTCCCTTCGGCCTTCAGCTGGTTGGTGAAGTCGACCAGAATAATGGCATTCTTCGCTACCAGACCAATCAGCATGATCATTCCCAGCATGGTGAAAATGTTCAGGGTATTGTTGGTCAGGGCCAGGGCCAGTAAGGCCCCGATAAGCGCCAGCGGAATGGAGAACAGTACCACAAACGGATGGACAAAACTGTTGTACAGGGCCACCATGATAAAATATACCAGGATAATCGACATGAGGATGGCGATACCCAGGGTACCGAAACCTTCGGTCTGCATCTCCATGTCTCCGCTCCATACGTAGCTTACTCCTCCGGGTTTCGGAATGGAGTCCAGCTTGGGCTGCCAGTTGGCCACTACCACGGAAGCAGGTACCCCTACCGACTGAGATTGCACTTTGATAGATGTACTTTTATCCCGTCTTTCCAGCTGGCTGGGTCCGGAGCTTTCGCTTACGTCAGCAAACTGCGACAGGCGGATGAGCTCTCCCCGCTTGTTGGTAAAGAGCGTGTTGTTGACATCCGATACATTTTTCCGGTCGTAATCATCAAACCGGATATTGATGTCGTATTCGTATTGTCCCTGACGGAACTTACCGTTGGTATTCCCGTTGAAAGCCGTCTGCATGGTGGCTCCCACGGTAGAAAGATCCAGTCCCAGGGCCGCCATTTTATCCCGGTCTACCTCTACTGAGATTTCGGGATTTCCGCTTTCTGCGGATAATTTTGCCTCTACCGCGCCGGGGATTTTCTTGAGTTCATCCAGGGCTTTTTCGGCATAGACGGTTACGCTGTCGCGGTCAGATCCGATCACCACCAGTTCAATGGGGGCCTGGTCTGCCGTTCCGATAAAGCTCACGGGCAGGGTCTTGATCTTGGCGCCTACCAGTATCTTCTGTAATTCCTGCTTGGTTTTGGCTGCGTATACATCGGTATCGTCGTCCCGTTTTTCCTTATCCACCAACTTCACCATAATTTCGGCTTTGTAGGCGGGCGCCAGGGTGGCCACCATTCCGTCGCTCGACTGTCCCACGGAGGTAATCAGGGAAGTGATTTCCGGTTTTTGGCTCAGGTAGTCTTCCGCCAGTTGTGTCAGCTGGTTGGTTTGTTCAATGGCCGCGTCTTTGGGCAGTTCGATCTGCACAAAAAACTCGCCCCGGTCAGAAGCAGGGAAGAACTCTCCATTGATAAATCCGGCGCCTACCAGTATGAAGGAGGAGAAAAACATGACCACTACCACCAGCAGGGTAATCAGTTTGTGGCCTAAACACCATTCCAGAATACTTGTGATCCAGCGGGTAAAGCGGTTCAGTTGTTCTTCAAACCACAGAATGAAACGGCTGAAGAAATTACTCCCGCTGATGTGTTCCAGTTTACCAAAACGTGAAGTAAGCAAAGGCACAATGGTAAAGGAGGTCAGCAGGGAAAGCAATACGGAAATGACCACCACCAGACAGAACTCTCTCAGAATGTCGGCCACAATACCGGTCGACATGGCGATGGGTAAAAATACTACCACAATTACCAGGGTAATGGAAATTACCGTAAACCCGATTTCTTTGGCCCCGTCATAGGCCGCCCTTACCCGGTTTTTGCCCATTTCCATGTGGCGGTAGATGTTTTCAATCACCACAATGGCGTCATCCACCAGGATACCCACTACAAGAGAGAGCCCCAGCAGCGACATCATGTTCAGGGAAAAGCCCATGAGGTTCATACCAATAAAGGTGGCGATGAGCGACACGGGAATGGCCACCATTACAATCAGGGAGTTCCGGATACTGTGGAGGAAGAAGAGCATAATTACCGCTACCAGGATAATGGCCAGGAAGAGGTCAAATACCACCGCATTTGCTGATTTCAGCGTATAATCGGACGTGTCATTAGCCACTTCGATCTTCAGGCCGTCATTTTCGTACTGTTGTTCCACCCGTGTCAGGATTTCCTTGGTGGCTTTGCTCACTTCCACGGCGTTGGCATCCGATTGTTTCAGCACCTGGAGGGAAATCGCGCTTTTCCGGTCTACCCTGGAAATTTTTTCCACGTCTTTCTGGGCATCCTGCACATCGGCGATGTCTTTCAGACGAATCTGGGCGCCGGTAGGGCCGTCACTGATGACCAGGTTACGCAGTTCTTCTACATTTTTATATTTCCCCGACAAACGCACCAGGATGTCCTGGTTGTCTGACTTGATACTACCGGTAGGGAAGTCGAGGTTAGACCCCAGGATGGCCTGCTGTACCTGCAAAATGGAAAGGTTATAGCCTTCCAGCTTCGAGGCGTTGATATTAACCTGGATCTCTCTTTCCTGTCCACCAATCAGGTTGACCTGGGCCACACCCGGTACCCGCGACAGGATGGGCTGCACCTGTTTGTCAATCAGGTCATAGAAGGCCGCGTCATCCAGCTGCGCCGTAGCGGAAAGTGTGAGGATGGGCAGGTCATCAAAAGAGAATTTATTGAGGGAAGGCGCTTCCGCATCATCGGGCAATTCCGAGAGCATCGCGTTGATCTTTCGCTGGGCGTCATTGAGTGCCAGGTCTACATCTGCACCGGCCCTTAATTCAATGATTACCAGAGAGAGGCTCTCGTAAGAGGTGGCATCCAGTTTCTTGATATTTTCAAGGGAAGCCACGGCGTCTTCAATTTTCTTGGTCACCGTGTTTTCCACTTCACCGGGCGAAGCGCCGGGATAAACGGTGGCGATAGATACTACTCCCGGCGAGAATTTGGGCAGAAGCTCGTAATTCAGGCTAAAGTAGCTCAGTATGCCGAATAAGGTCAACGCTGTAAACACAACGATCACAATAGACGGTCTTCGGATAGATATATCAGCTATTTTCATTTGTTTAAAGTTTTAGCTTTGAGCCTTCAGCCGCAGCGGCGGACCGCTTATTCATCGGCGGCGGGAGACGTACTCTTGGTGTGCCCAACCTCCTCTGAAAGTGGTTCGCCACCCGGCTGATAACTGAAAGCTGAAAGCTATTTATTTCTGAATTTTAATGGCGGAGCCGTCCTGTAGGTTAATTTGTCCGGCAATAACCAGGGATTGTCCTTCCTGTAACCCGTTCAGGATTTCTACATAGTCGCCAAAAATACTTCCGGGCATTACATGGGTAAGCGTTACCGTATTGTTCGGGTTTACCACATAGACCTGTCCGTTTCTCACACTTCCCACAAACGCCGTACGCGGTACCACCAGGATAGGCGCAGTCTGGGCGAAATTAAAGTGCGCAGCAGCGTACATGCCCGACTTCACTTCTGAGGCGCCGGCAGAATTCAGCCGGATCTCAATGGGGAAGTTCAGGGAATTGTCCGCTTTTACAGAGATAAAGGAAACCTGTCCACTAAACGATTTATCAGGGAAAACGGGGATCTTTATATCTACTTTGTCGCCTTTCTTCAATTGTACCACCTGTTTCTCATTTACATTCACGTTGAGTTTCAGGCTGGAAACGTCTACAATGTCGAACAGTTTGGTGCCGGGAGAAGCATAAGACCCGAGTTCAATATGTTTTTTGTTGACAATACCGGAAATAGGCGCCTTGATATGCACATCTCCAATACGTTTTTTGATCTGATCGATGCCGATTTCGGCGTTTTTCACCGCCAGGGTAATTTCATCTACCTGGGCCTGGGTCACGCCTCCGGTTTTCAGGGCATTTTCCAGTCTGGTTTTGTCGGTCAGTAGTTTCTGGTATTGCTCAGTAGCATTCTGAAGATCCAGGGCCAGGTATTTGTCTTCTACCGTGGCCAGTATCTGTCCTTTGCCTACCCGGTCACCTTCTTTTATGCGGATAGAGGTAATGCGTCCGGAAACTTCCGAGAGAAACTCCAGGTCCTGGTTCGGAACAAAATTTCCGTTGGCCACAAAATCCAGATCAATGGATTTCACTTCGGCGTCGGCTACTTTCACCAGCACGGCGCCGCTTGCGGCATTCACCACATCTACTTTAGCTTGGTTTTCTTTCTTGTTTTTGGTCAGGACGTAGGCAATGGCCACTCCGAATCCTGCAAAAACGAGTATGGTAATAATGGTACGTTTCATTGTTCTTTTCTGTTTTAGTTTATTGCCAGGTTTTTGATCTCGCCCCGGGCTTTCATTAATTCTATTTCGGCTACTTTAAACTGGAGGAGGGCATCGCTGTACGCGTTTTGCGTACTGGTCAGTTCCGATTCCGCGTTCAGGAGGTCGGTGAGGTTCACCAGGCCTAAACGGAAATTATTTTGGATATTGTCGTATACCTCTTTGGCCAGTTCCAGGTTGGCTTTTTGATTTTCAATGGCTTCAACGCTGTTTTGCATCTGTATTCTGGCATTTTCATACGCCATTTTGAGCGCGTTGGATGTCAGGTTAATTTCTTCCCGGTTTTTCAGGATTTCCACTTTGGCCTGGTCCAGTCTCGACTTTTTGGCCCCCCCGTCATAAATCGGGATATTGATATTGAGCGAGAAATTCAGCATGCTGTAGTTCAGCGCATTGCCGGTATACAGGTTGAAGCTGTTGCTCTGGCTGTTCTGCACAAACTGACCGTTCAGGGAGGCGGTCGGGAAAAACTCGGCCCGTTTGGCGTCCCGGTTCAGGCCCAGCAGCTCTTCCTGTTTGCGCAAAACCTGGATGCTGAGAAGAGATTCGGGGTCCAGCACGCTGTTTATCCTCCGGGTAGCTACCAGGGCTTCCAGCTTTTCAATGTCTTCGGAAGGAAGCACAATGTTTTGTGACATGGGCATGGCCATGGAGTACTTCAGTACATTCTTCTGGAGTTCTATGGCGTTCAGGAGCTGAACTTTCTGAGTTTCCAGGTTGACACGATTTACCTTGACCCGGTCTACATCGATTTTCTTACCCAGTCCGTTTTCGTACAAACCCTGTAAAACGTCCTGTAGTTTTTGGATACGATGGAGGTTGTCGTCAATCAGTCCCAGTTTATGCTGGTTCACCAGTACCTGGTAGTAATTGGTGGCTACCTGCTGCACCACGTTTTCTTCGCTGAGTTCTTTCATCAGGTTGTAAAACTCGGCGCTTCCGCGGGCGGCTTTAAGGCCGGTAAAAAGCTGCTGGTTATACAGTTGCTGACTGAGCTGAAGAGAGGTCATGGCATTCCAGGTTTGTCCTGCCTTAATGGCGATGAACTCTCCGGCATTGCCGCCGAATGCCTCTGCGGGCAAAACGAACTGCTGTACTACGGGGTTGAGGGTAATGCTGGAAGCCGCGTTAAGCTGAGGTTTCGCGCTGGCGCGGGTTTCCTGTACCACATTCAACCCATTTTCAATGTCGAAGCGGGCTTTCTTGATGGTTTCGCTGTTGTCCAGCGCGTACTGAATAGCCTGAGATAGTGTCAGTGTCTTTTGTCCATTGGATCGGACCGCGGAAATAAAGAGGAATATCCCCGCGAGTAGAATTCTGGATTTCATCTAATGAGTATTTTGTTGAACTGTCAAAAGACAGTATTAATCAGTTAAGTATAGCTTTATTGCTCTAACGGGGAGCAAAGTTCGCTAAGTTTTTTTTTTCGGAAAAGCTAAATTCATTTAAACGGACATTTTTAAGTTTGAAATTCCCGGAGACAAAGATGAAATATAGCTTTGACATCCCTGTGTCAGCAGAGAAAGGGTTTATTTGCCTTCCAGCCAGTTCATCAGCGGGGTATGTTTTTCCTTGCTCACGGTGACGGTCTCGTCGTGGGGAAGGCTGAGAAGTAAGGCCAGTTTGCGCGCGCCGTAGTTTTCTACGGAACGTACCGCCGTGCGGTTCACCAGGTACTGGCGGTTGGCCCGGAAGAACCCTGAACCGAGTTTTGCCTCCAGGTCATCCAGGGTACGGGTGATGTAATAGGATTTTTGATCAAAGGTTTTCAGGAGAGTGGTTTCGTTCCGGATGCAGATCAGTGCAATGTCTTTTTCCGGAACCGGGATGATCTGATCTTTGTAATGTACCAGCACAGACGTAATTCGCGGGCGCTGATCCAGCACCTGTAGCAGGGCTTCCAGATGATTAGGGGCCAGCATTTTTTTGAGGTTCCGGTACTTTTCCAGGGCGTTTTTGATGGTATGTACCGAAAACGGTTTCAGGATATAGTCGATGCCATTGGTTTTAAACGCATTTAGTGCATATTCGTCGTATGCCGTACAAAAAATCACCGGAATTTCGGATTTCCTTTCCCGGAAGATTTCAAAACTAAGGCCGTCGCCCAGCTGGATATCTGAAAAAATCAGGTCAGCTTCTAGCGGTTTGCTGAAGTACTCCAGTGCCTCTTTTACCGAACTCAGTATAGCCACAATTTCTGCCGTGGGTTCGGTACGCAAAATGGTTTCTGCAAGGTCTTCTGCGGTCAGCTTTTCGTCTTCTATGATGATGATTTTCATAATTCTATAGATTCAATGACGGGAGAGATTAAATTCTCGGCATGAAGAATCCGGATCTTCACGATAAAATTATCCCGGTTCTCGATGATTTGCACGCTGTCTCCCGAGAGGATACGGTAACGTTCGGAAAGATTGCTGAGGCCGTTTCCTGTAGATTCCAGCAGCGATCTTTTCGCCTGGAGGTTATTTTTTACTTCCATCCACCCGTCGGTATCGGATATTTCAATTTCCAGAGGGGAGGCATTGGTGAGCTCATTGTGCTTGATCGCATTTTCCAGGAGGGGCTGGAGGGAAAAAACCGGGAGATAACCGCAGTCGGTATCGCCGATATTGACCTGGTAACGAAGGGCGTCGCCAAAGCGGATCTTCTGCATTTCCATATAGTCGTGGCAGATTTTCAGCTCTTCCACCAGAGGTACCAGTATTTTTTTGTTCTGGTTCACCGAAGCCCTCAGGAAGTCGGATAAACTGATGAGGTATTCTTCGGCCGTGTCGGGGTATTTTCGGATAAGCGATTTCAGTACATTGAGGGCGTTAAAAAGAAAATGGGGCTGGATCTGCTGACGCAACAGCTGGTTGGCCGTTTCGGCATTGATGGTGCGCAGCTGGGAGTTCTCCAGGTCTACCTTCACTTTCATGTCTTGCAGAATAATGAAATTGTGAAGAAAATACACCATGGCGTAGATGATGGCATTGATGAGAAAAAGGAAAAAATACATCCAGTTTCCCAGGCGTGTCATTTCGCTCCGTACATAGGCCGATGAAATAGCGCCCCTTTCAATCATATAGATATTCAGGTAATGGTACCCGAAGAAAATAAAGGCCGCGCAAAATACCCCGCACGTAAAGTGGCGTTTGTCGTTAATGGTGACATAACTCTCTGTGAGTTGCCCTTTTTTATAAAAGCCTTTGATCAGGCAAAGGTTCAGCAGGCTGAAACTGTAAAACAGGAAGAAAGTACTCACGATCCGGTAGATCACAGTAGCCCAGGTCTCTTCCTGCATAAAGGAACTGAGGAACGTAATCAGCGAGATGGTCAATGAAAATACCAGGCTGTATTTCAGAATATTCCTGACCGGAATTTCATAATCTTTCATCGTGCAAAGGTACATCAAACCCGGTATTCCGGAAAAGTATAATGCTTCCAAAACGGACAAAAGCGGTTGTGAATCAGGCGCCCGGTTTCTGTATAGCGCCCGCGGGCGAAAATAAATTTACTTAAAGACTTAGTTGTAGTGCCGCATATTTGTAAATTAAGTTGTAAATTACGGCGTATTCCGGCGAAAGTACCGGAGACTAAACCCAATTTACAATCTTCATGAGCAGTTAGTTTTCGCTCTGAAAGTCAGAAAAACGGTACGCGGAATTCCCTAAACCTGTACGCATCGCCCGGAGCTGACCCCGAAACTTTCCGCTTGAAACTAAACGTATATCGTATGAAAAAAAGCATTTTCAGCACCGTATTCCTGGTGATCTTATGTACCCTTGTCCAGGCACAAACCATTCAATTGTCAGACCGGCTTCCTATGGACCCCGGGGTAAAGGTGGGAAAACTGCCGAACGGACTGACTTACTATATCCGCAAAAACGTGGAACCCAAAGACCGTGCGGAACTGAGGCTGGTGATCAAGGCCGGCTCTATCCTGGAAACCGAAGAACAGCGGGGACTGGCCCATTTCATGGAACACATGAATTTTAACGGTACTACGAATTTTCCTAAGAACGAACTGGTGAATTTCCTGGAAAAGAGCGGGATCAAATTCGGGGCGGACCTGAACGCCTATACCAGCTTCGATGAAACGGTATACATGCTTCCGGTACCCACGGATACCCTGGAAAAATTTGAAAAGTACCTCTCCGTACTGGCCGACTGGTCGGGGAATGCCACGCTTGAACACAGTGAGATTGATAAGGAACGCGGGGTAGTGCTGGAAGAGGCCCGCCTGAGGAAAGGCGCCGGGCAGCGGATCAATGAAAAACTTTACCCGGTGTTGTTCCGCGGGTCGCGGTACGCGGACAGGTTGCCGATAGGTCTGGAAAGTGTGATCCAGAACGCGCCTTATTCCGAGTTTAAGAAATTTAAGGATGCCTGGTATCGCCCGAACCTCCAGGCCATTATAGCGGTGGGCGACTTTGACCCTTCGGTGGTGGAAGCCATGATCGTGAAACTTTTCAGCGGTTTTCAAAACCCGGCCAATGAACTGCACCGTGAAGCCTATGCGGTGCCGCTTTCCGGTGGAACCGACGCCATTGTGATCACCGACAAGGAGCAGCCTTACAGCCTGGTGCAGTTGTTTTACCTGCAGCCGGAAAGAAAAGAAGTGACCGCCCAAAACCGCAAAGAGGCCATCGTCCGGTCATTGTTCAATACCATGATCAGCCGCCGACTGAGTGAACTTCAGCAGAAAGCGGATCCGCCTTTCCAGTTCGGTATGAGCGGGTATTCTTCTTTCCTGGCCGGGCTAGACGCCCTGAACGCCATTGCCGTGGCCAAGGGAACCGACGTGGAGAAGGCCCTGATCGCGGTATTGGATGAGAACCAGCGGGCCGCCCGGTTCGGCTTTACGGCCGGAGAATTGGAGCGGGCGAAGCTTTCCTACAAAACCGGTGTGGAAAAGCAGTTTGCAGAGAAAGATAAGACCGCTTCGGCGGCTTATGTGAACGAGCTGGTGCAATGTTTCCTGGACGATGTGGTGATGACCGATATTTCCTACGACAAAGCTTTTGTGGATCAGTACCTCGAAAGCATCAGCCTGGAAGAGGTAAATGCGTTTGTGAAGCAGGTGATCACGCCGGAAAACCGTGTGCTGGCCCTGGTAGGACCGGAGTCGGCCAAAGATGCCCTGCCTACGGAAGAGCGCCTGAAGCAGCTGCTTGACGATACGGGATCTTCTATCACCGCCTACGTGGATGAAGCCGTGGCTAGTGAATTGGTGGCTAAAATTCCGGCTCCGGGAAAAATACGCTCGGAGAAACAAGTACCCGAGGTAGGGGTAACGGAAATTGTTTTTGAAAACGGGGTGAAGGTCAACCTGAAGCCTACCGACTTTAAGAATGACGAGATTATGTTCCGGGGAAGCCGTTGGGGCGGAAGTTTCCTGTATCCTGACGCGGAGGCGGACAATGCCAATTATGCTTCTTTTGTAGCCTCAACCAGTGGTAACGGCACCCTGACCCGGCCTCAACTGGCCAAATTCATGTCAGGGAAAGTGGCAAATGTCAACGCGGGCATAGGCAGTATTTCGGAAACCGTTTCGGGGGCGTCTACAGGGAAAGACCTGGAAACGGCCCTCCAGATGGTGTACAATAAGTTTACAAATAATCACCTCGACAAAGAGGCGGTGACGGGGGCCATCGGTAATCAGCGCGACTACCTGGCTAACCTGGAAGCAACACCTACGCCGGAGAAAGTGTACAGCGATACCCTCCAGGCGGTGATCGGCAATCACCACCCGCGGTCTCGCCCGATGACCTCGGCCCGGTGGGCAGCCCTGAACCCCGACCGGTCTATGGAGATTTTCAAAGAGCGTTTTTCCGATGCTTCGGGTTTTGAATTTACGTTTGTGGGGAGTTTTGAAGTGGAAAAGATCAAGCCTTTGCTGGCTACCTACCTGGGCAGTCTGCCCGCTACGGGGCAGTCGCACGCGTATAAAGACCTGGGCATGTATCCGCCCAAAGGGAAAGTGTCAAAAACCGTGAAAAAAGGAACGGAAGACAAGGCGAATGTGACGTTGCTGCTTTCCGGTGAATACACGGATCCTGAGACAGACGAGCTGCTGCTTTCGGCGGTAGGGGATATCCTTCAGATCAAACTGACCGAAAAACTCCGGGAGGAGGAAGGCGGAGTGTACTCTCCGTACGCCCGTATGCGCACCAGCCGTTTCCCTTCGGCCCGCTTCCAGCTTGTTATCGGTTTCGGATGCGCCCCGGCCAATGTGGAGAAGCTGATCGCGCTTACCCTGGAGGAAATTGGTAAGCTGAAAGCAAACGGAGCCGCCAGGGAAGACATTGAAAAATATGTCAATAATGAGAAACTGAACTTTCAGACCAATCTGAAAAAGAACAATTACTGGCTGGAGGCTCTGGCGGACAAGTACCAGAAGGGAGAAGATATTACAACCATTCCTGCGGGCGATAAAAACCTGGAGAAAGTAACGGCAGATCGTACGAAGGCCATCGCGCAGAAATACCTCACGGGCGATAACTTTATCCGGGTGGTGTTGCTTCCTGAAGATTAAGTAGTATGGCGCTTACACCTTCCAATATGATGAACTTAGGCACAGCGGCACCGGATTTCCGGCTGCCGGATGTGCTGAGTGGGAAAGAGGCGGCTCTTGAAGACCTCCGGGGGGAGAGAGCTACACTCATTATGTTTATTTGCAATCATTGTCCGTATGTGATTCACGTGATGCCGGAAATCATGCGGGTGGCGGTCGAGTTCCAATCCAGGGGGCTCGGGGTGATTGCTATCAGTTCAAACGATGTGGAGGCCTATCCCCGCGATTCCCCGGAAAAGATGCAAGAATTTGGGACGGAATGGAAGATGGATTTTCCTTATCTCTACGACGAGACCCAGGCGGTGGCGCGGGCGTACGATGCGGCATGTACGCCTGATTTCTACCTTTTTGACGATAGGATGAAGCTGGTGTACAGGGGAAGACTGGACGATTCCCGTCCGCGGGAAGAAAACCCTAAACCCCTGACCGGAAAAGACCTGAGAGGGGCGCTGAACGCCCTTTTGTCGGGTGAGCCTTTGTCGGAGATCCAGTTTCCGAGCATGGGCTGTAATATTAAATGGAAATCTTAATTTTTCCGGAAAACCTCTCTTACCGCTTCCAGGAAGCCGTAACCGAATTTCACGCAGGGTTCCAGGTGATTGCCTTCGGCCCATTCGTTCCATGAATTGATAAAGACAATCTGCTCTTCAGGCGGGAAGTCTTTTACGTCATTCACCGCATCCAGGAGTGAATCTTTGAAGTCTTCTACGTTCTGATTCGCCAGAATTACTGCGTTTTTGCCTTTCCGTGGGGTGTTGTCAAAGCCTACCATGGGGCAGGGAAATCCTTTATAGCGAATTTTATGGACACGGGCCCGCTCTTTGTATTGCTTGTAGTCGTAGACTTTTAAGGTAGGGTTCAAAATACGCTGCATGAAGTTTCGGATCATGCGTTTGGGGGTAAATCCGTCTATCCAGAATTCCGAGAGCAGGTTGTGCCGGGTTTGGAAGTGGATGGCGGTGTCAAAGCCTATATCGGCGGGATTTTTCTCCGGATCGTGGGAATTGCTGCCTATGAAATAGGGTTTGGGAATTCCGTTTTCCCGGCATACTTCCTCAAAAATAGCGATCATGCGGCGCGCGTCCGGAAGATCAAACGGCTTATAGATGAGGAAGAGGGGCCGACCGTTGATCTTGATATACCGTTCGTCTTTGAATGAATCCACGAGCCATTCCGCATGGGCTCGGTGGTCTTCGTCGCTGTATATTTGTTCTATGAGCTTGATGTTGTCCTGATCTTTGCCTTCCCAGCGGCGCGACCAGGTTTCGTTGGCCCAGAAATAGCAGAAGGGGAAATCGGGTTTGCGGGAAGCCAGCACCTCGTCGATGGGTTGGTGGAGCAGACGTTTTCCTGAAAACCAGTAATGGTAATAACAAAAGCCTTCTATTCCATACTCCCGGGCCATTTGGACGTGCGCTTCCCGGGTTTCAGGTACACGGAGGTCGTAATAACCGCTATCGGTAGGGAGTTGAGGCTGGTAATGGCCCCGGAAGAGGGCTCGGGCCGCGGTCACATTGGTCCATTCGGTAAATCCTTTTCCCCACCACAGATCATTTTCAGGTACAGGATGATACTGCGGTAAATAGATCGCTAGAGCTTTCGGCATTTATTTTTTCAAAAGATTGGTTACGAATGGAGGCAAGACCTGGCCCACCAGCCAGTTAAAGTTTTTCTTCACTTTTACTCCATCATAATTATCCCGGTTGAAGTGGGTACCTTGGGGGATTTCTTCTCCGGGCCGGGCCAGGAAAAGAGTCGATTTTTTTCCGGGCATGATTTCTCCTTCCGGTCTTCCTACGGTAAAGTAGAAGAGGCCTATGGATTTGCGGCTCATTCCTTCCGGGCAGCTGATGATTTCAGGTACGCCGTGGTAGTTGTAATCGGTGACGTCAAACACCACCAGACGATTAAACAGGGGGGCTATTTTTACCTCACATTTTGTCATGTCGGTATCCCAGAGTTCGAGGTCGCCCTTATATTCAGGTTTCCAGTCTTTGTTCAGGTATAAGATGGCATTGATGCGTCTCGACAAATGCGGCAGTTTGCCGTGCATGTTGAAGTCGGCGTGTACGCCCAGTTTCCCCCCGGTTTTGAGCTGATGGAGGCCGCCTCCCACAAAGTAGGGATCGGGCATCAGGTTCTGGATACCGGTGAGGGTTTCCAGGAAATAAATGAAAGGGGCGGAGTTAAACTGGTAGAGTAGCTGGGAGGTAAAATCGGATACTTTTTCTTCACCCTGGGCCTCCAGTTTGCCTTCGAAATAGTTTTCATATTCTTTCCAGATTTTCACTTCAGGACTGGGGAAATCGGCGAGTACCCGTTCCAAAGGTTCGGGATCCATGAAGTTATCGATAGCGATGTGCGGAAAAGGAGCGGCGCTCTTGTATTCTTTGGCTTTGGCTTTGGCGAGTTTTTCCAACTCCCCCGTATTAAAATATAACTTCATGAAATGCGACAGATAAGTGGGGATAAATTGGAAGTTATCCCCGGTCTAAGACGCAAATATACAATTTAAAAAGTGATTTTAACGATTAAAAATTACTTAAAAATACGGTGTCCCGGTGAAAGAGGCGGTCGAACGGGTTACTCTTCTCCAGACTCCAGTGTTTTGGTGATTTTATCGATATTGAGGCTGTTGGCCATGGCGGTAAAGATTTCGTAATAGGTTCCTTTGCGGTCAAAGAGTTCTTCGTGGACGCCGCTTTCCACAGCCCGGCCCTGTTCGAGAACCACAATGTTTGTGGCGTCAATAATTTGTGAAATGCTATGAGAAATGATGATGACGGTTCGGCCGGCTTTGATGGCGTCGAGGCTTTTTTTGATCTGCTCGGTGGCAATGGCATCGAGGCTGGCGGTGGGTTCATCGAGGAAGATGATGGGGGGATTTTTAAGGAATAAGCGTGCGATAGCGATTCTTTGTTGTTGTCCGCCGGAGAGGGAGCGGGCGTCGGACTGATAACCGTCTGGTAAAAGCATGATCTGATCGTGGATGTAGGCTTTTTTAGCGGCTTCTTCCACTTCCCGGTCGGATGCTTCGGGCTGACCGTACCGGATATTTTCGGCGATAGTACCCTTAAAAATATGGTTTTTCTGCAAAACCAGTCCGATGTTTTTCCGCAGTTCGGTGGTGTCGTAATCGGCCAGGTCTACCCCGTCAATGAAGATTTTTCCCCGGGTGGGTTCGTAAAATTTATCCAGGAGGTTAACGACGGTGCTTTTTCCCGCTCCGCTGAGTCCTACGAGGGCGGTGGTTTGGTCGGGAGGGATCACCATGCTGACGTTAAAAAGGGCCTGGGTGCCGTTAGGATAGAGAAAATCTACGTTCCTCAGCTCAATTTTCCCCTGTACTTTTTTCGGAATATAGGTGCCGCTGTTTTCAATCTGATGATCGGATTCGAGGATATCAAAGAATCCTTCCGAATAGATCAGCGCATCGTTTACTTCGTCGTAAATCCGGTGAAGCTGGCGAATAGGTGCAGAGATATTGCCAAAGAGCATGATATGGAACATGATGGCGCCGATGGTCATTTGTCCGTCTAATACAAAATATGCGGTTAAGATGATAATCACCACCACGCCAATCTGCTCAATCAGGCTTTTTACACTGTCAAAAATAAACGCGGTCTTTCGGGTTTCCAGCTGATTGTTGGTCATGTCGTGCTGAATTACCCGGTGTTTTTCGGCTTCCGAAGATTCCTGCACGAAAGATTTGATCACCGTGATGGAGTCGATCAGGCTGATGATACTGTGGTTTTTGGTTTCCCGGAAATTGCGCATTTTCCGGCGGAACCCACTGAGTTTGGTGGCCTGGTACTGACTTATATAGAAATAGATGGGTATTATGGCGAGGCTGACCATCCCGATCCAGAAATTGGCCGAAAACATAGCGATGAGGGCTACGATGGCGTTGGCGAACAAAGGGAAAATGTCAATGAAAAAGTTTTGTACCAGGCGGGTGAGGCTGCTGATACCGGTGTCGATCCGGGTTTGTAATTTTCCGCTTTCGTTTTCCGATGAAGTATAAAAAGCCAGTCGGTAGGTCAGAATTTTTTCGACAATAGACTGGGAGAAGTCGCGGGCGATCAGAATGCGTAAGCGTTCCCCATAGTATTTCTGACCGAACTGAACGAGGGAGTTGATGACTTCCTTGCCCAATAAGATACTGCTGATCACCGTGAGGAGGGAGAAACCTTTGCTCAGGGGTTCCTGGGCCACCATCAGGTCGGAGATGGAGTCTACCGTATAGCGGAGGATATACGCATTTACCTGGGCGGCAAACGAGCCCACCACGGTAAGTACCAGGGTCAGAATGACGAGGGTGTTGTAAGGCTTTACAAAGGGCCTTAGTTTTTTGTATAAAGCGGTTAATGTCAAAGTTTCTACCGGATTTTGCTCCCAAACCTACACATTAAATCCATTTTTCGGGAAGATTTGAGCGAATTTATAAACGTTTGAGGGGATTTGATAGTCCAATAGTCGTATATTGTAGATTACAATGGTGGTCGGTTTTGAAGTGGTGTACCTGAAATAAGGTAGATGTGCTTGGTTCTTGGTTCTCGACTGCGCGTGGTTCTCGAGAACCGAGCGGAGTCGAGAACCGCGTTCTGCTATTGCAATTCTTTGGCGCCTTCTACGATTTCCGTCACCACGCCCGGATCCAGCAGGGTAGTGGTATCGCCAATATTGCCGTATTCACCCTCGGCAATTTTTCTCAGGATTCTCCGCATAATCTTGCCTGACCGGGTTTTCGGTAGCCCGGAAACAAACTGAATCTTATCGGGTTTGGCAATGGGACCGATGATCCGGGATACGGTCATCAGGATGTCCCTCTTCATCATGGAGTCGTGATCCTGGGGTTCCTCGCAGATGACAAACGCATGCACGCCTTGTCCTTTGACTTCATGGGGGTATCCCACCACGGCCGATTCCACAACCCCGGTATGGCTGTTGATGGCATTTTCGACTTCGGCGGTACCGATGCGGTGACCCGATACGTTCAGTACGTCATCTACCCGACCGGTAATCCGGTAGTAACCGTTTTCATCCCTCAGGCATCCGTCGCCGGTAAAGTATTTGCCGGGGAAGGTGGCAAAATAAGTGCTTTTGCATCTTTCGTGGTCGCCCCAGGTAGTACGGATAATGGAAGGCCAGGGGTAAGTGATGCACAGGTTCCCGTTTACCCCATTTCCTTCAATGGTCTGCCCGTTTTCGTCTACCAGTTCCAGCTGTACACCGGGTAGGGGTAAGGTGGCGAAAGAAGGTTTGGTTTTGGTAATTCCGGCGAGGGGAGAGATCATGATTCCCCCGGTTTCGGTTTGCCACCAGGTGTCTACAATGGGGCATTTCTTTTTCCCGATATGCTCATCGTACCAGTGCCAGGCTTCTTCATTGATAGGTTCACCTACCGATCCCAGCACTTTCAGGGAGCTGAGGTCTTTTCCTTTCAGGTAATCGGTTCCGAAGCCCATCAGGGAGCGGATGGCCGTAGGGGCCGTATACAAAATATTCACTTTGTGGCGGTCTACCACATCCCAGAGGCGGCCTGCATCCGGATAAGTAGGAACCCCTTCAAACATCACGGTGATGGCGCCGGCCAGCAGGGGGCCGTATACCAGGTAAGAATGGCCTGTGATCCAGCCCACATCTGCTGTACAGAAGAACACATCGCCGGGTTCGTACTGGAATACGTTTTCAAAGGTGTAGGAGGTGTATACCATGTATCCGCCGCAGGTATGTACCACGCCTTTCGGCTTGCCGGTAGAGCCGGAGGTATAGAGGATAAAGAGGGGATCTTCGGAGTCCATTTCTTCGGCCGGGCATTCGGCTTCCACGTGTTTGATTTCCGATTCCCACCAGTAATCTCTTCCTTTGATCATGGATACCGGCGTACGGGTGTGGGTGGCTACAATGACTTTTTTTACGGTAGGACAAGCCACCAGGGCGTCATCCACCGTTTCTTTCATGGGGATATGTTTCGCCCCTCTTACCGAACCGTCAGTAGTGATGACCAGCTCACACTGGGAGTCATTGATCCGGTCGGAGATAGACTGGGCCGAGAAGCCGCCAAAGATAACGGAATGGATGGCGCCGACACGGGCACAGGCCAGTACGGCTACGGCCAGTTCGGGAATCATGGGCATATAAATGCAGACGCGGTCGCCTTTTCCCACCCCGTGCTTTTTCAGCACATTGGCAAAACGGCACACCCGGTCGAGCAATACCTTATAGGTAATTACTTCCGGCTCATCTTCCGGATCGTTGGGTTCCCAGATGAGGGCGGGATGATGCGGTTTGCTTTCGGCGTGGCGGTCGAGACAGTTTTCCGTAATATTCAGTTTCCCGTTCCGGAACCATTTTACGTCGTAGTCTTCAAAGCTCCAGTCCAGTACTTTGGTCCAGGGCTTCTTCCACCGGAACTCCTGGGCAATCGCCGCCCAGAAAGTTTTCGGGTCTTCAATACTCTCTTTATAGGCTTGGTGGTAGTCTTCAATTGTTCTTATTCTCATTTTCACTTAAGGTTAAAATGTAACGGTAGTTTCTCCCGGCTTACAGGAAATTATCTACTTCCTTATAGGCACTGATCAGGGCCTTTTCCCCTTCGATGCCCCTTCCGAAATTGCCATGCTCCATCCCAAAAATGAAATCTTTTTTGGCCTCTTTCGCTTTTTGATAGATATGTTTAAAGACGTTTTTATAATTGATTTCTCCGGTGGTAGGCTCTCTTCTTCCGGGTTCATCGCCGATCTGGAAGTAGCCGATTTCCTCCCAGGCCCAGTTGATGTGCTGAATCAGGCGGCCTTCGTTTTTCTGCATGTGGTAGATGTCAAAAAGGATTTTGCAGGTGGGGCTGCCTACCGCTTTGCAGATCATATAACTCTGGTCGGAATACCTCAGGAAGAGGTCCGGATTGTCGCTCAAAGGCTCCATCACCATCACCAGTCCGTGGGGTTCAAAGATTTCTGCCGCTTTTTTGTAGGCTTCTATGACGTTCCCGGTCTGTATACCGAGGGGGAGCTCCCGGGCGAAATAGCCGGGTACTACGGTCATGAATTTCCCGTTCACTCTTTTGGCTACTTCCACGGCTTCTTTGCATTTTTTTAGGAAAGCTTCCTGGAATTCTTTCTTGCCGGTGGTAAGGGAAGTTTTCCAGTTGTCGCCTGCGTCAATTACAAATACGCCCATGTCCATTCCGTGTTTGGCGAGGCGTTCCCCGATTTTCTTCTGGAAGTCAGGGTCGCGGTTCATCATGCCGTTGTCTTCGAAAGACCGGAATCCGTTGGCCGCCATAAAGTCGATCTGGGCCAGGAGGTCGGCCCCGGCAGATTCTTTGAACATACCGAAATGAGGCGCATAGCTCAAATTGAAATTATATTTTTCCGCAATCTCATTTTGGGCGAAGGACGTAAAAGGTAGGGCGCCGGCGCCTAGTAATGAGGCGGTTGAGATCGTGTTTTTCAGGAATGAACGTCGGGAATTCATGCTTAATTAGTTTAGGTTTTCTTTTTATTTAAGTGAAGTAATAAAAAAATATTGAAAATTTTAATCTTATTCTTGTTTAAGTTCTATCTTTGTCGCACTATTTAACCTTAAATGCTATTTAGGAAAGTCTCCCAGGTAAAAGAATCCGGGAGGCTTTTCTTATTTTACGGCTATAGCGGATATTTCCACGTTGACATCACGGGGCAGGCGGGCTACCTGTACGGTTTCCCTGGCCGGCGGGTTTTCCGTAAAGAAGGTGCCGTAAACTTCGTTCACGACAGTAAAGTCGTCCATATTTTTGAGGAAAATACCGCATTTTACCACATGGGAGTAATCCATTCCGGCTTCTGCCAGGATATGTCCGAGGTTCTCCATGATTTTCCGGGTCTCCGCGGCGATATCGTTTTGGGGAGCGAGATCAAGGGCGATCTGACCGGAGATAAACAAAGTGTTGCCTGCCAGGATGGCCTGGGAGTACGGCCCTATCGCGGCCGGTGCTTTTTCGGTAAAAATTACTTTTTTCATTGGGTATATGTTTTTAGCTGGGAGCTATGAGCTTTGAGCAATGAGCAATGAGCAATGAGCAATGAGCAATGAGCTTTGAGCTTTGAGCTTTGCGCATTTGGTCTGGAGGGCGAACCGCATGGGGTGTCGCTTCCTTAAAGCTCATAGCTCACGGCTCACAGCTCAAAGCTCACGGCTCAAAGCTGTAAAAATAACGGGTTCACGGCACATATCCGTAATTTAATTGTCAGAAGAATGAATAGTCGCTAACTTTGTTCCTATAAACGAATAAATTGTATGCATAACGCGATATTTGATATTCCGAGACCGGTGAATGAACCGGTGCTGGGGTATGCCCCGGGAAGCCGGGAGAAAGCGGCTTTGGAAGCGGCTTTAAAAGAGGCCCGTAGCCGGGAGGTGGAAGTGCCCATGTACATTGGAGAACGTACGGTACATACCGAAAAGAAGATTCGGCTGTCTCCTCCTCATGATCACCGGCATGTGTTGGGATACGCTTCAGCGGGAACGGCGGAACATGTGCAGCAGGCGATAGAGGCGGCTTTGGCGGCTAGGGGAGCCTGGGCGGCTTTGCCCTGGAGTGAGCGGGCGGCGGTTTTTCTGAAAGCCGCCGATCTTCTGGCCGGTCCTTACCGCTGGAAGATGAATGCGGCCACCATGCTGGGCCAGTCGAAGAACGCCTTCCAGGCGGAGATTGACTCGGCGTGTGAGCTGATCGACTTCCTGCGCTTTAATGCGGCCTTTTATGAGGAGATTATGCAGGAACAGCCCGTTTCGTCTCCCGGTGTATGGAACAAGATGGAATACCGTCCGCTGGAAGGTTTCGTGTTTGCCCTGACGCCATTTAACTTTACGGCCATTGCGGGTAACCTGCCGGCCTCTGCGGCCCTGATGGGGAACGTGGTGGTATGGAAGCCTTCGAATACCCAGATCTATTCCGCTCATGTGATCATGGAGATTTTCCGGGAAGCCGGTCTTCCTGACGGGGTGATTAACCTGGTGTATGTAGACGGGCCTACTGCCGGAGACGTGATCTTCCGTCACCCCGACTTCGCGGGTATTCACTTTACGGGAAGTACAGGGGTATTCCAGAATATCTGGAAAACCATTGGTGAAAATATTCACGTGTATAAATCGTACCCGAGGATTGTGGGGGAGACGGGCGGTAAGGATTTCGTGGTGGCGCATAGGTCGGCCGATGCGAAGGCGGTGGCGGTGGGACTGGTGCGCGGAGCGTTTGAATACCAGGGCCAGAAGTGTTCGGCCGCGTCCAGGGCCTATATTCCTTCTAATCTCTGGGAAGAGGTAAAAGGCTACGTGGTAGCGGACCTGGCCACGATAAAGACCGGACCTACCGAAGATTTTTCCAATTTTGTGAACGCGGTGATTGATGAGAAAGCGTTCGACAAGATTTCCGGATACATCACGCGTGCGCAAGGGCATAAAGACGCTGAAATTATCGCGGGCGGTCAGTTTGATAAATCAAAAGGGTATTTCATTCCACCTACCGTCATCCTGACTACCGACCCTCACTATGAGAGTATGCAGGAAGAGATTTTTGGTCCCGTACTTACCGTATACGTGTACGATGAGGATAAGTGGGAAGAGGCCCTCAAGCTGGTAGACAGTACTTCGCCTTATGCGCTGACCGGTGCCGTTTTTGCCCGGGACCGCTACGCCATTAACCAGGCCACTCAGCTACTGGAAAATTCGGCAGGTAACTTTTATGTAAACGACAAACCTACGGGTGCCGTAGTAGGCCAGCAGCCTTTCGGCGGGGCGAGGGCGTCTGGTACGAACGATAAGGCGGGTTCTAAATTGAATCTGCTGCGTTGGGTAAACGCACGCACCATTAAAGAAACATTTGTTTCGCCGGTAGATTACCGGTATCCGTTTTTGGGATAGAAATGCTTGGTTCTCGACTTCGCTCGAACTGACAGGGTGATGCACCTGTCAGTTCGAGGGTGATGCACTTGTCAGTTCGAGGGTGGTGCCACTTGTCAGTTCGAGCGAAGTCGAGAACCGAAAGCCAAAGATAACGACCTTGTTATTTTCGCCTGGTCTGACTCGTGAACGTACTTTCGAAAATCTTATCGGCATTTCCGGTTTCAAAACCGTCTCTGCGGTGTTCACGCTTTATTTCACCCGGTTCCAGGTGCGCGAATTCCGGCAAAACTCTGCGTTCGGCAAATTCCACGTAACTCCCCGAGATGGTATGTACGTCATGGTCCGCAAAGGGCGCTTGTATCATTTCAGCGACTGTAGAACTTTGGAGGAGGCCACCGTCAGGACTCACCTTGATCTTTCCTCCTGAATCGTTCAGGTGAATTCCGGTGGCTTCCAGGAAAGCATTGAATTCCTCAATAGTACTATACCCCGGTTTCAGATTATGCACCGAGATCGTGTAATGATTGAGATAGTACCGGTTATAAATCACCCAAGCAGCGTATTCACTTTCTTTTAGCAGGCTTTGGTAGTCGGCCCAGGTAGGCGTTCTCCACAAGGGTTTGTGCAGGAAATGGTCAATGGCTTCCCCGTCTTCCAGGTCGAGGTGATCTACCGGGTCGGAGGTGACTTCGTCTGTATAGGAACGGATAATCTTCTGAGCCGATTCACTCAGGTCACCGACCCGCAATTCGCTCACAAAAATACGGGGGAAGTGCGGTTGGGGAGGAGCAAACCAGTAAGCGTCCAGCTTCTTTCCTTCGAAATAAAAATAATCCATTTTGCGGTAGCCGAGGGCCAGGAAAATTTTTTCAAAGGAAGCTATGCCCAGGTGCTCCACGCCCATGGTGCGGAAAGCAACGTGATCGTTTTCAATCTCGTCTTCCTTTCCGATAATTCCTTCCGAAATCATGGCCCGTGTAATCTTTTTGACATCCGGCACCCGTTCAGAATACCGTTTCATTAGTCCTTCAAGAACTACTTCAAGGGTGAGTGTACTATTTTTCATGTGTATAAAATTTTAGCCGGGTGGCGAACCGCTATCAGCATTCAGCATTCAGCTATCAGCTATCAGCCGGGCGACGCTTCGCTGGTGTGCCGGTTTTCTGATAGTGGTACGCCACCCGGCTGACGGCTGATAGCTAATGGCTATTTAATGTTGGTAAAATTTTCCGTTTTCCGTATTTAAGAAGTCTTCGAAATTAATTTCTTCCTGTTTGATGAAGCCTTTCTGAGGGAGCTTTTTATCGGCTACCATTTCCACTACGGCAGCTATTGAGGCGGCTGTAGTCCAGGAAATGGCCCTCCACTGCTGCCCGTCGATTTCAACCGGGTAGTAGGCCTGATAGAATTCTTCCCGCGCTATTTCATTCCCTTTCCAGCCTTCCACCACGGCGTAAACATAGACTACATCTTCCTGTACCGGGGGTTTGGCTTCGGTCAGAATCTGTTCGGCCAGTTCCCTTTTTTCTTTCAGGATAAGTTCATAAAGCAGGAATTTCATCAGTTTGGCGTGGCCGGGATACCGGATGGTTTTGTAGTTCAGGGTATCTACTTTCCCCGCGTAGGTGTCGCACATCGTACCCAGTCCACCCGAGGTGCTGAAAGCCTCAAATTCATTTCCTTCTATCTGGATATATTCCAGGCCGTCAAGCGAGGGAACCATTTTTTTTACCCCGTTATGGATGACTTCGGCGTCGTTAAGGTACTCGTTGATCACTCCTGCGGGCGACCAGGTGAAGGAATACCCCAGCAATCCGTTCGGGTAACGAGGGAGCGCGCCTACACGCAGTTCTATGTCGCGCAGGCGGGTAAACCTTTTGGTCAGATGAGCGCCTACAATACCGATCAGCCCGGGGGCCAGCCCGCATTGGGGCGCCATCACCGCGGTGGATGTTTTGGCGAGTTCCATAATCACGTTGGTGGTAGGCACATCCTCGGTAAGATCGAAATAATGGATCCCGTTTTTATGCGCGGTTTTCGCGATATTCAGGTTCAGGTTGTAAGGCATGGCGGAGACTACGGCGTCAAAACCCGGTAGTGCTTTTTCCAGGAAGTGAAGATCAGACACATCGCCCTGGATCACTTTAAAGGGTAGGGGAGTAACGGGCTTGCGTTTGTCCATTCCCGTTACGGTAAAACGTTTGGAGAGTAAAATGCCCACCAGTGAGCCTACTTTACCCATGCCAATGACAAGTATATTTTTCATGCGTAAAAAATTAGTTATTCGCTTTCAGTCGGGTGGAAAACCCCTGTCTGCTTTATATATGGGCAATGCTTCGCCGCAAAACTTTGGCTTGTACATAGCGCATACCATCTTAACAAATAAAAGATTTTTATGCTTCCAGCATAAAAAGAGAAGATTCAGGGACCTGTCAGCGGAGATCGGGAACAAACGAACAGGCGCTACGTAAATAGGCCAGTCGCGCAAGGAAATATTTTAGGTCTTTAAACAAAGCTGAATACGGTTGTCTTTCCAAAGATACAACAATGCGACCGGAAAGACAAATTTAAGGGCGGTGTTTATTTCAATACAGTGGCGCCAAGAAGTGCCCGCCGATAGATACCTTCCCTTTTCTTGCCACATTCCGGCGAAGAATAGTCTTCCGTGAGGATTTTGGAGGCGTGCTCCGTAAACGTGTTTTGCAATTCGGAATTGTTCAGCAGCTGGTGAGTAGCCACAATAAATTCGGAGGCGCTGTCGGCGATCTTACAGTTTATATCGTTCACCATGGGAAGTCCTTCGGCTCCTACCGATGTACTTACCACGGGTACGTGGTAAGAAACGCCTTCCAGTATTTTCATACGCATCCCGCTACCTATACGAAGAGGTACAATCATTACGGAGCCTCTCATAATCGTTTCAAGATCAGGGACAAATCCTTCAAAAGAAACATTTTCGTAGCTGTTGAACCACTTTTTTTTCTCTTCTGACCAGCGTCCGACCACACTCAGTTTTACACCGGGGTTAAGTCTCTGGATTTCACCCCAGCAGTTGCTCAGGAACCAGTCGATGCCGTCGAGGTTGGGATAATGTTGGTCAGGACCCAGGAAAATAAGGCGGTTTTCCGATACGAAGGGTTGGTTGATCTCGTGTTCAAACATCACCATCGGAAGGGGGGATACTTCCAGTTTATCTTTACTCACCCCGTCTTCCAGTAAAATTTGCTTGTCGGTTTCCGTCAGGCATACCACTTTGTCAAACCGGTTAATGAGGCCGATTTCCAGTATCCGCGTATTTTGAATTTTCCAGTCGTCTGCGGCCCGGTGTTGGGGGAGGGTCGCTTTTTCCAGCATCATCCGTTTGTAGCGAATCTCATGGTGGACAAATATTTTGGGAATTTGGGGCGGGATAAAATGAACCAGGGGGGCGATATCGATAAAATCGATCTGGACCAGGTCAAAAATTCCCAACAATATTTCTCCCTGGAACACATTCAGTAAATCTTCAAAGTAGTAGTTGACCAGGTTGGAGGTGTTCAGTAGCATTTCCTGCTCCATCACCTGCTCTTGAGTAAGTTTTTGTTTCCTTCCCGTAATGTTTTTCAGAAAGTTCACAATCATACCGTCTTTGGGTATCCCGGGCGACTGGCTGAAGGTTTTTATGTTTACATCCGGCCAGAGTTTTTTTAACTCGCTCAGATGGGTTTCGGTACTTTCCGGTACAATCAGGGTAACGGTATTATTTTCCCGCAGCGAGTCTACCATGCGGAAGGTGCCGCTTTTTCCGCCATCGTTGATGGGGTAGGGGAATACTAAGGTAGCGAGAAGGATATTCATAACACTTATACCGGTAATTTTTCAAAAAAATGATAGATCCGGAAAGAAATCCCTGTCAATACTTTTTTAAGGACACTTTTGGACGGGGCTGGCGGTACGGGTTTCAGGTAAAAACAGCGAATGGTTTTAAAATAATCGTGGTCACAGGCTTTTAGCTGAAGCCGGTAATTGGTAAAAAGTCCGGTGAGTTCGGGGCGGTTGTTCAGGTCGTAACGGTCTTGCCATCTTGAAATATTCATCGGGTCACTGATGTGAATGCCGCTATAGTGGTAAAACACGAGGGGTACCCCGTTGGCAGTATATTTTCCGTTTTTAAAGGTGACTGTTCGCTCATGCAGGTTCCAGTACGAAATATTGTACCCCGGATATTTGTCGATTTTCACTCCTTCATAATATAAAGGAACCATGTTGCAATACAATTGATCCACAAACATTCCGTTTTGGATGTCCATATAGCATTCCGTTCTCAACTTTGTCATCCACCAATGTAGGAATTTATACGTTTCCTCCGACCGTTTTACAGCTAAAAATCCTAAATTATATATCCCATTAACGAACATTTGTTGTTCGGTACGGCTTTTATTGTCGAAAATCGGGCTATAAAAATGAGGGGTGAGGATGATATTGTGGGTATCCAGTCCTTCTTCGATGCCCGTGAGGCGGTCAAAGATTTCAATATCGGGGTCGAAATAAATGACGCGTTCAACATCGGGCCTGGAGTTGAAAAAATAGTGGAAGTAGAAGGGTTTTACGGCCGTATTCAGTTCGGTAATGTCGTAGCGTTCCGTCATTTCCTCAAACCCTTCTATACCCAGGCTATGTACTTCAAGGAGGTTGAGGCCGGCGAGTTTGTCGGTATCTACCCCGCTGCCTTCAATGCGGTCACAAAGGCCGATCACAAACTCATAATCCGGGTTGGTTTTCCGGATGGAGTCGGCCAGAATCTTTGCCTGGGCCAGGTAGTTGATGGAGCAGATGGTAAACGCGAACTTTTGAGCCATACGATACGATAAATGGGGACAAAAATACGACCGGAATTCTGAATAAGCAATTCTCTCATTTTTTAATCAGGATTCAGTACTTTCTTATCTGGAGTTCAGTAGAATAAAAAAAAGTTCACGGAACTTTGTCCTATCAAAGCCGGCCGCTGGATTGCGAGAGGCTCTCTCACTCAAAGAAAAAGAGGGAAGGTGCCTGTGTTCACGGGCATCAAGGGACGAACAGAAACCGCTCAAGTCCATTTAACGGAGCACAAACAACTTTTTAACGATGAAAAAATTCATTTTTTCCCTGGCTTTAATGCTGGTAGCCACTTTCACTTTCGCGAATACGGCGGAAGGGTATTCCGGACAATCCGATGGGTATGAAATGGCGAACGCTTTGGTTTCCGAGGAAGGGAACACCTTTGGCGATGCACCAGAAGCGTTGGTGTTCGACTGCACAATCAAAGGCACCATTACCATTATCTTCCCGGACGGCACCAGGTATACCCTGCAAGACGCGAACATTACGTTTGTAGGGGTATCCTGTGCCAAGTTACTGAAGGAACTAATGTCCTCCTGATTAAGACGTAAACGTATATAAGCATGAAAACACTTGTAATCGTAGTCTTAATAAGTCTACTCGGGAATGTTTCCGGGGTGCAGGCGCGGGAAGGAATCCTGAAACCACGGACAGAGATCAACTCGTTCGCAAAAGATAACCGGGTATACGCAGCAGTCGTTGACTGCACGGTGCGGGTTAATTTTACGACCGACGAGGGCACGCGTATCGAGGGAGAACTGACTTTTGTGGATATTCCCTGGTGGGAGTGCGCCGCTATCAAAGTCGGTAACTTCTTAAGCAAAATCTTTTGATCCATTCACTTCCGCTCCCATTCTGCGGAGCGGAAGTTTTAATCCATTCTAAGATGAAAAAAATCATATTCACACTGTGGATTGCCAGCCTGGCACAGGCAGCCTTCGCGCAAATAAAGGGGCAGGTGATTTACGAACGTATACTCACCTTTGGGGAGGTTTCCAAAAGTACTTTTCACCTGTATTTCAATCAGGAAAGATCTTCTTTTATAGAGCAGAATCCTCTACCGGCAGAGCAACGGATCGAGCATTCCGGCTCGGAAGAAATGCTTGAGTTCAATATCCGCCTGGGATCGGGACTGCCGTACGCGGTATTTACCGATTTTCCTCAAAAAATGATCCACAGTCGCACTACCGGGTCAGGAAACAAAATCGTTGTGGTCAGGGAAGACCTTTCGGAAATAGCCTGGAAGATCGGGGAAGAATATAAAACCATAGGTAGTTTCGTGTGTAGAAAAGCACGGGGGAGTTTCCGGGGCAGGAGCTATACTGCCTGGTTTACATCGGACGTGGCGATCCAAAGCGGTCCCTGGAAGTTCAATGGTCTTCCGGGGCTGATTCTCGAAATCTACGATGACAAAGGAGAGGTATATTTCGGTGCCAGATCCGTCAAAATACCGGCTGATTTTCAAGGTAATGAATTAGTACTTCAGGAAGAGGGTTACAAGTCCCTTTCTTTAGAGGAGTATGTCAGGGAGAAGGAAGGGCAGGTGAATGAAGTGCTGGCCGCTATCCGGGCCAAACTACCGCGGGGATCGTCTGTTAATTTCTCACAACAAAGTGTAAGTGCCATTGAAACGGAATTTGAGTTTGAGAAGAAGTAGCCTGCTTCTGTGGAGCTTATTGCTGTCTTTCTCCCAGGAGGCCTTGGGGCAGGGAAGTATATCCGGCACAGTCAGCAACAGGGAAGGCGAGCGCCTCCTCAACGCGGGTATCATTCTGACGGGAATAACGGACCGGACGTGGGTGAAGTACGGGTATTCGGGCCCGGGCGGACAGTTTCGCTTTGATGCCCTATCCCCTGCGGTCTACACCCTGGAAGTTTCCTGTATGGGATACGAAAAACAAAGCCTGACGGTAGATTTCAAAGGGAATGAGGAGATCCACCTGGTGTTGGAACGAAAAACGGTGGCATTAAACGAAGTGATCGTGCTGCCTGATAAGCCGGTGAAAGTGGGGAAAGATACGATAACCATCTTAACTGATTTCTTTACCAATGGCACAGAACAGAACATAGAAGAGTTGCTGAGGAAGATTCCCGGAGTCCGGGTGGAAGAGGACGGTACCATCAAAGTGGGCAATCAGGAGGTGGAGAAAGTGATGGTAGAGGGAGATGATTTCTTTGAAAAGGGGTACAAACTATTGACCCAAAACATGGCTGCTTACCCGGTCAATAAAGTAGAAATTTACCAGAATTACTCCCGTAACAAGCACCTGAAGGGAATAGAGAACAGCACTAAAGTAGCGTTGAACCTGAGTCTTCGTGAGGAAGTGAAAAGGATGTGGTTTGGGAATGGACAACTGGGCTATGGGGAGGAACGTTACCAGGTCAAAGGAAACGTGATGAACTTTGGTAAGAAGAGCAAATACTATTTTTTGACTCACCTCAATAATCTGGGAGAAAATGTGACCGGTGAAACTGGGGCGATGGACGGGGAAGACGATTTCTTTGTAAACGGTAGCAACCTCCCTGTGCGGATCGCAGGCTCCCTGGCAGTAGCTCCCCCGGGCCTTAAAAAACAAAGAATAACCTTCAATCATGGCGGCCTGCTTTCCCTTAACGGCATTTTTGCACTTTCCGATAAAGTGAAAGTCAAAACCCTGGGATTCCTGCATGCAAACCGCGACAGGTCTTACAGAAATACGTATTCTTCTGTAGCGGCAGGGGGCGTTTCTTTTGAAAATACGGAAAGTTTTCAGGGAACAGACACGAAGTGGAATGGATTCGGAAGTGCGGAGCTTACCTATGATATTTCTCCTGTCAGTACACTACGCTATACCGCTAAGGTGGAAAATATCGCAGAGAAATACCGGAATGCGATGCAATTTAATACTATTCCGGTATATGAACAGCTTAGGGAGGAAGTATATACCGGGGAGCATTACCTTCATTTTACCCGAAAAATTAAGGAGAATAAAGCACTCGTCTTAACCGGAAATTATTTTCAGAGCCGGACGCCCCAGGAATACCAACTGGAGCCGTTTATTTACCGGGATCTGTTCCTGGGAAGCGGAGAGAAGGTTTATCAGGCGGTTACGCATAGCCTGGAAGCCATGAAAGTGGAGGGGGTTCTCATGGACCGTAAAAAAGGCGGTGATTTATTGGAGCTGCGGTGGGGAGGACAGTGGAGGAAAGAAAGCCTGGCAAGTAGTTATCAACAGGGAGACGACGGAAATGAGTCCCTTTTGACCAATGACCGGCTTTCTTTTTCCACAGATTTCTACGCCTCTGTGAAATACCTGAAAAAATTGGAGCGACTTCAGTGGCTCACCCAGGCTGACCTTCACCGATGGTCAAACGGTAGGACGAATACCCGTTTTTTTGTGGTGCCGAGGCTGGGAATCACGTATGATCTGAATAAACATCACCGGATACAATCGTCCTACACCTACGGTAGCCTAAGCCCTGGCATTCAGGAAGTATATTCGAACTACATTCATACCGGTTTTCGTACCTTTTCAAAAGGAACGGAAAAATTTGAATTATTAAATACGTCTACCGCTCTCCTTAACTATTCTATGGGAAACTGGGGGAGCAGGCTTTTCCTGAATACCTTCCTGGTGTATGTCCGCGATCATCAGTTTTTGACTACACATACTGTATTATCACCGGACTATTCCATCAGTGAAAAAATAAAAGCGTCGGGCAGAGAAACGTGGTCCATGCACGCTTCCGCGGATCGGTTTTTTTCCGGGCTAAAGTCTAACCTTAAATTAACCGCAGGTGGGTCGCAGGCAGATTTTAAAAATAAAATAAACGAATCGGCATTCAGAATGGTGACGGTCACGAATTGGGTTTACGGGTGCGAGAATCGTTCTGCTTTTCATTCCTTTTTTAATTATCATCTCGGTTCAAAATGGATACACAGCCGGGTACACAGTGAAACCACCCATTCGTATACTGACCGCACTTCCTTTCTGGACCTGGAGTTCAGGGCAAACAGGCAATGGCATATTAAAGTACAGGGGGAGCGCTATTATTTTGGAAGATCTTCGGACGTATATTACTTCTTTGACCTCGAAGCCCGGTATGATCTTAGTAAACATAAGTGGGTTTTGTGCCTTTCGGGTAATAACTTGTTGAATACCAAAGTTTTCCGTAGCTACATTGTTTCTGATATTGGCATAGTGCATACGGAATACCGCCTTCAACCCCGGCTTTTGCTTGTGAAGGCGGAGTACCGGTTCTAACCGATATGCGCTAACGTGTGGCTTCTTAATATACCAGGGGAAGAGATTAAATGTTAAAGGAGATATTCGTGTAATTTTGAATAGTTTTGTTAATTATGGAACAAGAAAATGCGGCAAAGCAATCTAAAGAGAAGGGTACTAAAGGTACAACAGCAGAGCCTGAAAGCGAGGCAATCGGGACTCAAAATACGGGGGCTGAACCTGAAAATAGGTCAGGGGAGTTTGAGGATGTAGTGAAAGAACCCGCAATAAGGTATGGGGAAATCACTTCTTTAGACCAGCTTGACCTGTCCAAGCGATACTCGTATGCCGACTATTTCCTGTGGAAGTTCCGGGAACGGGTAGAACTTTTCAAGGGGTTTATTCATAAAATGAGCCCGGCTCCCAGTCCCCGGCACCAGATCGTATTCGGCAATTTATTTCTCCGATATGGTAATTTCTTTTTTAATAAAACCTGCAAAGTTTTTGCCGCACCGTTCGATGTACGTTTGCCGGATTCCAAAAAGCAAGAAGGAGATGAGCAGGTGTTTACTGTGGTTCAGCCGGATATATGCGTGATTTGTAATTCGAAAAAAATAGATGATCGTGGATGTATCGGCGCTCCCGACCTGGTCATAGAGATCCTTTCGCCCGGTAATACCCAAAAAGAAATGGGCATCAAATTTGACCTCTACGAAGAAAGTGGCGTAAAAGAATACTGGCTGGTAGAACCGCTAGACAGGGTTATTATTGTCTATATCCTGAAAGATGGGAAGTATATCGGTCTTAAACCGTTTACGGAAGAAGATGAGATCAGGTGCTCCCAGTTTCCAGCTTTAAAGTTTAAGGTGGGGGAGATTTTTGAGTGAGGAGTATCATTAATTGCCAACCAATGCCATTTCGTTAAGCTATAGGTTTTTGTAAACCATTGAGAATTTAGCGCTTCTTTATACCGATCAAAGATGACCAGATCATCTTCTTATACGTAGTCTAGATGCCGGTAGCAAAGTTCCGATTCACTATAGGTGTAGGCATTTATCTGAGCATCCAGGGTGATACAGTTAATCATATCATAAAGTAAAGAGATCCTGCTCATGCGCTCAAAGCTATCCGCGTTAGGACCAAAACCATGAATACCAAATCATACTTTTTGCCTGGGTAATTGAATAGTAAATCCATCTACGGCTCAAAGTCTAAAATTCCCCCAGGCCTGGTGGCGTCCCTCCACATGTCCGGCAAGCATTTCCGGTTGATAGGTTTGGGCTGAAAACTTTTGAAATAACCCTGGTTGATGTAATTGCCGGACTTGAAATGATGCAATGAAATTTGCGAATTTGTTTTTCGCTATTACAAAATAATTTATTTAGAAGCAACTGCTTTATCATTTACTGCCCAGCAATACCCCGCTCACATTCCAGAAGCTGAAACTGTTTCCTTCCCTCGGCCCCTGGGGGATTTTGACCCGGATACTGTGTTTTCCGGCTTTCAGGTCGCCGAGATCAATAAAAACGGGGTTGGTTACTGTAGCCGGACACCAGTTGGAGCGGCTCAGGTCGGAAGACGAGAGACCCGAGGCGAAATTTCCCGATACGGGATTAGAGAGCCGGTATGAGCCGCAGTCCTGGCGCCACGGGGTAAAACTGTGTACCTGTAGGTTATCGAGGAAGATGCGGTTGACTTTCGGCACAAATTCATCCCCGTTTCCCCAGCCCCCATGGCCGGTGGTGATATAACGGAGTTTGGCGTTTTTCAGGTTGTGATCCAGGGTAAATTCTACGAGGAGGCCTTGTTCATCCGCAAAGAGGGTGGCGTAGTTTTGTCCGCCCATTTCCATCACATTCACCGTATTGAAAACGGGCAGTACAAAATCAAAGTTATGATAACGGGAGCCTCCGCGGTGAACAGTGATTTCGAGGCTTACTTCATGCCCGCCCTTGTCGTAATTGCCGATGTAGGTACCTACATAAAGTTCCTTGTTACTCAGTTCACTGCGCAAATCACTTATATCTTGTCGGAAAGGTGTAAATTCCTGCCATTCTTTCCCTTTAATCTGATTGTAGTTAAAGTGGTGAATACCGAAAGAGGTAAAGAAGCGCATGAGTTCCAGAGCCGGGAGGTACTGATCGGTGAGGGTCATGCCCTGGTATTGGGCTCCGGAGGCATCTTGGAGAAGGGGTAGGGTATTTATTCCATTCTTCAGACCATCAAAGAAACTTTTTTCCCGACTTTCAGGAATGACAAATACCGAACCGGTGCGGTCGTACGCGTCGCCGTTGGAACGTTGTTTCAGTTCTACAAAGACCTGTTGGTTATTTCCGATTTCGGGAAATTTTACTTTTTTGACAATAAGGGTGCCGTTGGCAAAACGCATCACACCTTCCTTCGCCTTGGTTTCTTCGTTCCAGTTGATCAGCTCCCGGTCAAAAACGGGTAGGGTAATAAAACGGCTTTTCCAGATGTGATCGCGGTAAGAAAGAAGATCATACTTTTCAGCCTTGCTGATTTCAGGAAAAACGACGTCTTTCGAGATAGTTTGCGCCCGGATAATCGTATTTCCGTTTCGGATGGTTTCCAGCACCGTACCCAGGTCAATGCCTAAGGCCGAGGGTGCCGCTAAATACGGGAGATCTGTAGTGTACCAGATTTCAATGGTGTTGGAATTTACTACCGTTTTGGCTTTGCGGCAGAAGTAGCCCAGTATTTCTCGGGTATCCGGCAGGAGTTCATAGCGGGCGCTAAGGGTATCTTCGGCCGAAATCGCCTGTCCGTCCGACAAAGCGGAGAGGTAGGTGATTTTTTTACTTTCAGGGGCAAAGAGTGTCTGTTCGACGGGTAGGGGCGCGGTTCCGTCCAGGATATTTTCAGCGGTGATTAAGGTGCCTCCGGGGTGAGCAAAGACCACAGTGGCGTTTCCGGCGGGCTGATCATTGAATATTCGCGCATAGGTGATTTTTATTCCGCTTTGGGCAAAGGCGCTTGAAAAAAAGATCGAAAAAATAAAGGTACAGATTAGAAATCGCATACGTATTTTGCAGTTTGAAATCTAAAGTTAGGAAGTTTTTGGCCTTTAACGAAGTTTAATCTATATTTCAAACTTAAATAGTACGATATGCTGAACAATTCAGAAACACGATTTTTAGAGGGCCCGCGCGCCCGATGGAAAGAATTCCGCTATGCGCTGGATGTGTTTATGGAATTTATAAAGGGTTTCAGGACCCTTCATTTTGTGGGTCCCTGTGTGACCGTCTTCGGGTCAGCCCGCTTTGATGAAACTAATATCCATTATCGCCAGGCCCGGGAGCTGTCGGCCAAGATCTCCACCCTGGGCTTTACCATCATGACGGGCGGAGGGCCGGGCATTATGGAGGCGGCCAACCGGGGCGCCAAAGACGTGGGCGGTAAATCGGTGGCCTGCAATATTGAGCTGCCCCACGAGCAGCATTCCAATCCCTACCTCGATAAGTGGGTTGATTTTAAGTATTTTTTCGTTCGGAAAACCCTGCTGATCAAATATTCCTATGCGTTTGTGATCTGCCCGGGCGGTTTTGGTACCCTGGATGAATTTTTTGAAGCGCTTACGCTTATCCAGACCGAGAAAATAGAGCAGTTTCCGGTGGTAGTGTTTGGGTCCGAATATCACCATCATATTATTGAGCATGTCCGCATGATGGTGCAGCGGAGAACCATTTCCCTGAAAGACCCGGATTTGTTCCTGGTGACCGACTCTATTGATGAAGCGGTGGAATTTATCCGGAAGAAGACCGACGGGAACTTCGGATTGCGCCTGCGCCCTAGGATCATCCTGGGAGAGAAAGCGGTGGTGTAAGGCCGGTGACCGGGATTCAATCCCTAAAACCACCGAAGCACAGATTAAAAATTCTATTTAAACTTAGCTCATGGCTCAAAGCTCACTGCTAATTCATTCTAATCCGTGCTTCGGTAGCTGTTTATATAGGCGCCTTCCTGCTTACAGACTGGTGTATGCTCCGTCTACCGTATAATAGCTTCCGGTCACGAAAGAAGAGCGGTCGCTGGCCAGGAAAAGGAAGACCTCGGCCACCTCTTCCGGTTCACCCAGACGGCCAATAGGGTGGAGGCTCACCAGGGCGTCATAGGCTTCGGGCGGAAGGCTGTTCTTCACCAGGGGTGTTTTAATAAAGCCGGGGCCTACCGAGTTTACCCGGATTCCTTTGGCCGAGTACTCCAACGCGGCGGTTTTGGTCAGTCCCACTACTCCGTGTTTCGCGGCTACGTACGCCGAGCTATTGGCAAAACCCACGGAGCCGAGAATGGAGGCCACGTTAATTACCGAGCCCTTCCCTCCAGATTTTTCCATTGCCGGGATCTGGTAACGCATACCGTAAAATACGCCGCTCAGGTTAACGTTGATCACCTTTTGCCATTCGTCTAAATCGTATTCGCCTACAGGGGCTATGGCCCCGCCGATACCCGCGTTATTCACGGCAATGTCGAGACGGCCGTAAACATCCAGCGCGATATCCACGATTTCTTTATTGTCTGCCGCTTTAGAAGAGTCGGCGGTAACCCCTACCGCTTCGGCACCCAGTGCTTTTACTTCACCTACCACCTGCAGCAGGTGATCTTCGTTAATATCACTTAAAATCAGTTTGGCACCGTTTCGGGCAAAGAGAAGTGCCGTGCTTTTCCCGATTCCCGAACCTGCGCCCGTGATGAGAGCTACTTTGTTTTCTAATTCTTTCATGATAATTGCCAGTTTAATTATAAAGGCAAATTAAGGGTGAACATGTCAGACATTTTATGATGGGCGTTAGTGCCAACTATGATATTGGCCCGTTTTTGAGAAATGGGCTATACCCGTACGGTAAGTATGCATAGGGAAACATTTTTGGTAACCGTTTGTTTGTCAATTTATTTATACTATCTTTGCAGTCCATTTCGGGCGATGCGCTTGTTTTGGCGGAGTTTTTCTTATCCTCTTGACCTGTTTTCAGCAGGTTACGCTTCCCCTGAGAGTATAAGAGAGGCTCCGGAGAATCGGATGATCATCCTGATGGCGCTTTCTGATTGTGACTTAGGAAAGGACTGCGCGGGACTGAGTTCGTTAGTTCGTATTTCTCAAATTTAAAATTTCAAGAAAAATGGCGAAAGAAATCGCAGGCTACTTAAAACTTCAAGCCAAAGGTGGACAGGCTAACCCTGCACCTCCTATCGGTCCTGCTTTGGGTTCTAAGGGTATTAACATCATGGAGTTCTGTAAGCAGTTCAATGCCAGAACCCAGGATAAAATGGGACAGGTGGTTCCTGTGTTGATTACATATTACACAGACAAATCATTTGATTTCGTTATTAAGACCGCCCCTACTGCAGTACTTTTATTGGATGCATCAAAAGCGAAAAAAGGTTCAGATCAGCCTAACCGGAATAAGGTGGGCTCGGTAACTTGGGACCAGGTAAGAACCATTGCCGAAACCAAAATGCCGGACCTGAACTGCTTTACCGTGGAAGCTGCCATGAGAATGGTAGAGGGTACAGCCAATAACCTGGGCTTGAACATTACAGGAGACAGGCCGTTTTAATTTAAACAAAACATGGGAGTTTCGACAAAGAGCGAAACGTTAACTACCAACAATTATGGCTAAGATAAGCAAAAAAAGAAAAGAGGCGCTTTCCAAGTTTGACAGCGAGAAATCGTACAGTCTGGAAGAAGCCGCCGCAATCCTGAAAGAGATCTCTTACACCAAGTTTGATGCTTCGGTAGATATCGACGTAAGACTGGGTGTAGATCCACGTAAAGCCGACCAGATGGTTCGGGGTGTGGTAGCGCTGCCACACGGTACCGGTAAAGAGGTGAAAGTACTTGTACTTTGTACCCCTGATAAAGCCGAAGAAGCCAAAGCAGCCGGTGCTGACCACGTAGGTCTGGACGATTACATTCAGAAGATTGAGAAAGAAGGATGGACAGATATCGACGTGATTATCACCATGCCTACCGTAATGGCGAAACTGGGTAGACTGGGTAAAGTGTTGGGGCCACGCGGCCTGATGCCTAACCCCAAGTCTGGTACAGTAACCCTGGAAGTAGGTAAGGCGGTGCAGGAAGTGAAAGCCGGTAAAATCGACTTTAAAGTAGATAAAACCGGAATCA
>CAYRGN010000023.1:0-52868 GCA_964423865.1 uncultured Lacihabitans sp. | reverse complement strand
TCACCGTATTCTTGAAGTTCATCAGGAAGTTTTCCAGCCAGAGGATGGATTCAATGTCGAGGTTGTTGGTAGGCTCATCCAGGAGCAGCACATCGGGGTTACCGAATAGTGCCTGGGCCAGTAGAACCTTCACTTTTTCAGCCGGGTTCATTTCCGACATCATGGTGTAGTGGTAATCTTCCGAGATCCCGAGACCGGAAAGCAATGCCGCCGCGTCCGATTCTGCCTCCCATCCGTTCATTTCTGCGAATTCGCCTTCCAGCTCCGCGGCCCGGTTTCCGTCTTCTTCGGAAAAATCTTCTTTGGCATACAGGGCGTCTTTTTCCTGCATCACTTCGTACAAACGCTCGTTGCCCCGCATCACGGTATCCAGCACCGTATGTTCATCGTACGCGTTCTGGTTCTGCTTCAGCACCGACATCCGCTCGCCCGGATCCATACTGATATTTCCGGTAGTGGCGTCTATATCGCCCGCCAGTATTTTTACGAAAGTCGACTTCCCCGCACCGTTGGCCCCGATCAGGCCGTACACGTTTCCGGGGGTAAACTTCAGGTTCACTTCTTCAAAAAGCACACGTTTCCCGAATTGCAGGGAAAGGTTGGATACCGTTAACATATAATCTGATTATGAAATTGAAGTGCAAAGGTACGCATTATAAAGGAGAAAGACGATTTTCCCCCGAAAATGCTACTTATACGTTTTTTCAAAAACTTTATATCAATCCTTTTATTTTCCATTTCTAAAGCCCTTTTTTGCGAATTGTTTCGTTGTATAATCAGGCTCATGGCATCCCGCTATTGATTCTTTCTGTTTTTTTAATTTCATGTTACGATATTTCTGTTCCTGTATTTTTCTGCTTTTGATGACCGGCGGCGTGCCTGAACACCGCCCGGTAAAAATGACCTCGCCCGAACCTTCCTACCAGGAAAAACAAAGCGCCTGGACGGAAAAAATCCTGTCGTCAATGACCCTGGAAGAAAAAGTAGGGCAGCTGTTTATGATAGCGGTGTATTCCAATAAGCGTGAAGCCGATTACCAGATCGTGGAAAACCAGATCCGGAAATATCACCTGGGAGGAGTGGCTTTCTTCCAGGGAAACGCCCTGAAACAGGCGGAACTGACCAACCGCTACCAGTCGGCAGCCAAAATACCGCTGTTGGTAGGTCTGGATGCCGAATGGGGCCTCGGTATGCGCCTGAACAATACCTACTCCTTTCCGAAAGCCATTACCATCGGAGCGGCCCGCGATACAGACCTGGCCGAACAGGTAGGAGAAGAAATTGCCCGTCAATGCAGGCGTATCGGGGTACATTTTAACTTCGCACCGGTGGCCGATATCAACTCCAATCCGAAAAACCCGGTGATCAACTACCGTTCTTTCGGTGAATCCGTGGAAAACGTATCCGAACTGACTTCCGCCTTTTTGCGGGGCCACCGAAAACAGCACGTGATGACCAGCGCCAAGCATTTTCCCGGACACGGAGACACCAATGTAGACTCTCACTATACCCTGCCCGTACTCCACCACAGCCTCCGCCATATCCGCGAAGTGGAGTCGGCGCCCTTCCGCGCCCTGATCCGCGACAGCGTAGCCTCGGTGATGGTCGGACATTTGAATGTACCCGCTCTCGACAATGGCGTACCCGCTACCGTCTCCGAAAAGGTAATTAAGGGATTCCTCCGTGGGGAAATGGGCTTCGAAGGACTTGTGATCTCCGACGCCCTGAATATGCGGGGACTGCTCCGGAGCTTCCCTGTCGGAAAAGCGGAAGTACGCGCTTTCAAAGCCGGAAACGACATGCTATTACAAACCTCCAGCATTGATAAAGCCTATAAAGCGGTACTGGATGCCTGTATCAGCGGTGAAATCACCGAAGAGGAACTCGATGAAAGCGTGAAGAGAATCCTCAAATCCAAGTTCTGGGTGGGTCTCCATCAATACCAGCCCGTTAACCTGAGGAATATCGCCGAAGACCTGGATGACGGCAGGAGTAAAGAACTGACCCAGCTGATCTATAACGAGGCCGTAACCGTAACGCGTGACGAATTCGGACTGATTCCGATCAAAGGACTCGCTACGGTGGAAATGGCGTCTATAGCGGTGGGTGGTGATCCCGGCAACCTGTTTCAAAGTACCCTGGAACTCTACGGCAATGTCACCCCTTACCTGCTTCCGGATAAACCCGCGGGAAGCCCCGACTGGCAGGCCATTGCTGACAAGGCGGTCAAAAACGACCTGGTGATTGTGAGCATCCATAAAGTGAGGCAGTCTGAAAAACTGGATTACGGCATCACCGAACCTACCCTGAACCTACTGAGAGACCTCCAGAAAAGATCGCGCCTGATCGTCTGTGTTTTCGGAAACCCCTACAGCCTTAAATTCTTTGATGAATTTGAAACCGTACTGTGCGGTTTTGAAGACGAAGAAGAGGCCCAAATGGCCGCTGCCAATGTGCTTTTCGGTGTGAATTCGGCTAATGGTAAAGTGCCTGTAAATACGCTTTCTGCCGACGGCAAGCTGGATTACGGTTATGAAATTGAGAGCTTTCAGAGATTAGGTTTTGCCATGCCTTCCGAAGTGGGCATGGATGCTGAAAAGTTGAAAGAGATCCGGCGTATTTCCCTGGCGGCCATACAAGCGGAAGAGTTCCCCGGATGCCAGGTGCTGGTAGCCAGAAAAGGAAAAGTAGTATATTACGAAGGGTTCGGCAACCTGAAATATAGCTATGGAGAACCCGTTACCCGCCATACTCTCTATGACCTGGCCTCGGTCACCAAAGTGGCCTCCACCCTCCAGGCCGTGATGATGCTGTACGATCAGAAACTTATCGATATTCAAAAAAACCTTTCGTTTTACCTGCCTGAATTCGAAAATACGAACAAAAGCCGCATTACTATCCGGGATATCCTTTTGCACCAGGCAGGTTTAAAGGCATTTGTACCTTTTTACGAAAGCACGCGCTTCGGTAGCGAACGTCTTAATCCTTATTATTTTTCATCGGATATTACCCTGCCAGGATACCTGAAGATCGCGGACAACCTGGCCGTGAATCCCGTAGTAAAAGATTCGGTTTTTTCCTGGGTGGAGAAAAGTACCCTGGCCAATTCTCCAGGCTCAAAGTATGTCTATTCCGACCTGGGCCTCCTCCTCCTTCAAAAACTGGTAGAGCGGGTAAGCGGGCGTAGTCTGGACGCCTACGTGGGCGTGAACATCTACGAACCCATGGGCCTGCATAACCTGATGTACAATGTTTTCCGGGACAAACCCAAAGAACTGATTGCTCCAACCGAGGTGTCGGGCGACTTCCGGCAGACGGCCGTACAAGGTACGGTTCATGACCCGAACGCGGCCCTGCTGGGTGGCGTAGCCGGTCATGCCGGCCTCTTCTCGAACGCCTGGGACCTGGCCCGGCTGATGCAGATGAACCTGAACGGAGGCGCCTATGACGACCGCCAGTTTTTCTCCAAAGCAACCATAGACTTCTTTACCCGCGGGCAGTCGAAAATCAGTCACCGCGGACTCGGCTGGAACAAACCCTCCGGCCCGGGCGACGGCACCGTGTCGCGCTACGCCTCCGATAAAACCTATGGTCATACCGGTTTCACCGGCACCTGCGTGTGGGTGGATCCGGAAGAAGAGCTTATCTTTGTGTTCCTCTCTAACCGGGTGTACCCTTCGGCTTCCAACCAGAAGCTGATCCGGAACAAAACACGCCAGAGAATTCATGATGTGGCTTACAAAGCTATTGTCAGATAATATGACTTTTCTATGAAAGCACCTTATTGCCTGCTTGTAAATTTTATACCGGTGAGATCATTTCTCACTATCCTCCTGGTTTCTTTCGGGTTTGTCTTTTCGGCTCATTCACAAATCATCCAAAGAGTACAGAAAACCCGGTATACAGAAAACCTTGACTGGGAAAAGCTTTCCTTCGTAAATAAAAAAACAGGAGAGACCCTTTCAAAAAATGATTTTAACGACCTCGTACAAACACATCCCGGGATCGTACTGGACAGATCCATCAATAAATGGGGCGAGCTGGATACCCTTTTCTGGGATCCCGATAATATGCGAACAGATGGCAGACGATTCAGAAATGAAGAACTTCAACCGAAACCCGGCCAGTATTTCCCTGAATTTGTTTTTACCACACACCAGGGCAATGTCTATGACAGCCGGGAGCTTTCCGACTCCCTCATTCTCCTTAGATTTGACTTTTTCCCGAATACCTCAAAAGCCAGCCCCTTAAATACACAGCTGGCCGGGTATCCGGGTATCCGGGCCTTTCTATGTTTTTCAGACGACAACCTGGCCGCCGAGAATGACCATTTTTCCCGGTTTGAAATAATTAGCCGGAACAGCAGAAATTTTCAGGAAAAATTCAACATCGTTGTTCCCACAACATTTTTGCTGGATGAAAACAAAAAAGTTATTGCCCAATTCCGGAGCAATGAGGAAATAGATCTGAGCAAATATCTCAGGAATTAGTCTACAGAATCCCCTTTTTCAGATTTCTTTGGTTTGAAGATCTTTCTGTTTTTCCTAACTTGGTTGTTAAAAAATTAACTTTGAATGAAAAAAATTACTTATCTCCTCTTTTTGGGGCTACTGAGCCTTACTTCCCTGGCCCAGGAAAACCTGGAATACCAGAAGCCCCCCAAAGAAATTCTCGACCTCGTAGACTACGAAAGACCGCCCTCGGTATCCATGGATTCCAAAAAAGAATACATGCTCTTTACCTACCGGAATACCTACAAAACCCTCGATGAACTGAACCAGGACGAACTTCGCCTGGGAGGTTTACGGATCAACCCCACCACCAATATTTCCAGTTCCATTACCTATCTGAATAACCTGAAAGTAAGAAAGGTAAAAGACAGCCAGGAAATCCAGGTGAAAGGACTGCCTCACAATCCGAAAATAGGGTACCTGACCTGGTCCCCCGACGAAACCCGGGTCGCTTTCACCCATACGGCCGACGCCGGCGTAGAGCTTTGGCTGCTTGACCTCGCCACCGCCCAGGCCCGGAAAGTTGGCACAGGTCACCTGAATGCCAATACCGGCAACCCGATCAGTTGGTACCGCGACAGCAAAAGCCTGCTGGTAAAATACCTTCCCGCCAAAAGAAAAGCCCTGATCAACACCGAGGTGAGTCTGCCCACCGGCCCCATCATCTCTACCGCTGACGGCAAGGCCTCCCAAAACCGTACCTACCAGGACCTCCTGAAAAACCCGGCCGATGAACAAAATTTTGAAACCCTCATCACCTCCGAATTGTATAAAGTAGATCTTACGGGAAAGAAAACCGCGTTTCTTCCTGCCGGACTTTACACCAATGAATCGTTCTCTCCCGACGGGAAGTACGTGATGGTCTCTATCCTTCAAAAGCCCTTCTCATACATTGTACCCTACAGCCGTTTCCCCAACAAATCTGTGGTGTATGACCAAAACGGGAAACAGGTAAAAGTAGTGAATGAGGTGCCGCTGAACGAGATCCTTCCCAAGGGATTCATGGCCGTGCGAAGTGGGAAAAGAAGCATGAACTGGCGGGCCGATCAACCGGCCACCCTGGTGTATGTAGAAGCCCTTGACGGAGGCGATCCGGCGAAGAAAGTAGATCACCGCGATGAAGTATTTACCTGGAAAGCCCCCTTTGACCAACCCGCGGCCTCCCTGGTCAAAACCGGGCAACGCTATGCCGGCATTCTCTGGGGGAACGAAAAACTGGCTGTACTGAACGACCAGTGGTACGATACCCGCAGTACCCGCCAGTTTGTATTTGACCCCTCGTCTTCGGCCGAGCCACAGCTCATTTCCGATAGAAATTCTCAGGATATTTACGCCAATCCCGGCAGCTTTGAAACCATCAGAAACCAGTACGGTCGCAATGTACTCGCCATTGAAAACGGCAAGAGCTTCCTGATCGGACCCGGCCATACGAAAGAAGGACAGTTCCCCTTTATCGATGAACTGGACTGGAGTACCTTAAAAACCCAGCGCTTGTACCAGTCTTCCTATACCGATAAACTGGAAAATATTCTTTCCATTGAAGACTTTAAAAACGGAGTAGTGCTGGTGATGATTCAGTCGGCTACCGAATACCCCAATTATTACCTGAGAAATATCACCAAAAGAATCGCTCCCGTGCAGATCACGCACTTCAAAAACCCGTTTGAAGGACTGGAGAACCTGCATAAGGAGGTAATACGTTATAAGCGGAAAGACGGCGTAGACCTCTCCGGAACGCTGTACCTCCCTGCAAATTACGACAAGTCTAAAAAAGAGAAACTTCCCCTCCTGATCTGGGCCTACCCCCAGGAGTTTGTGGACAAAAACAGTGCGGGACAGTCTGCCCTCAACCCCAACCAGTTTACTTTCCCATCTTACGGTTCGTTTGTGTTCTGGGCGGCCCGCGGATACGCCGTACTGAATGACGCCGCATTCCCTATTGTGGGCGAAGACGGTAAAGAACCCAATGACACCTTTGTGCAACAACTGGTGGCCAATGCTGAAGCTGCCATCCAGGCGGTAGATGCCCTCGGGTACATTGATACCAAACGCGTAGCGGTGGGAGGACACTCCTATGGAGCTTTTATGACAGCAAATTTGCTGACACATTCCAACCTTTTTGCTGCTGGTATAGCCCGGAGCGGAGCCTATAACCGTACACTCACGCCTTTCGGGTTCCAGAGGGAACAACGGAATTACTGGGATGCCCCCGAAGTATACAATACCATGTCGCCCTTCATGAACGCCCACAAGATGAAAACGCCTATCCTGCTGGTGCATGGTGAAGCCGACAATAACCCCGGCACCTTTACCCTTCAGACCGAGCGGTACTTCCAGGCGCTGAAAGGACTAGGCGCCCCGGCACGCATGGTGATTCTGCCCAAAGAAAGCCACGGCTATGCCGCAAAGGAGAATATTCTCCACCTTCTCTGGGAACAGGATCAGTTCCTGGAGAAATATTTGAAAAAATAAATGTTAAATCTCATGTATGCGATTTAAATTTATTCTTACTAGTTTTGGGTATGAAACAGAAAAAGATGCAGGAAGAAAACCAAATCAATATTGAACTCACAGAAGATGTTGCGGAGGGAATCTATGCGAATCTGGCCATGATTGCCCATTCCAACAGTGAGTTTGTGGTAGATTTTATTCGTCTGATGCCCGGAATACCCAAAGCAAAGGTAAAATCGAGGATCATCCTGACCCCTGAGCATGCCCAGCGTTTACTGCATGCCCTGGAAGACAATATCCGGAAATACGAGGATACCTTCGGTGAAATCCGCCAGTCGAATGAGCCCGTTCCCTTCCCCATGAATTTCGGGGGACCCATAGGAGAAGCCTGATCTGCCTTTGATATTAAGACAGATTGTCTATTTTTGTACCGCACAAAAACAGATGATCTGTCTTTTTTCGTATATGACCCGATTTTTTCAGAAAGAAATAAAGCTGAAACCTCAGAAAAGAGGCTTTCACCTCATCACCGATCAGGTAGTCGGCGCATTGCCTGAAATCTCCCAAATTACGGTAGGTACTCTGCATGTTTTCATCAAACACACTTCGGCCAGCATTACTATCAATGAGAACTTCGATCCTACGGTAAGGGCTGATTTTGAAGAACATTTCAATGTCTCCGTTCCCGAAAACGCTCCGTGGTACCAGCACAATTACGAAGGCCCTGACGATATGCCCGGTCACCTTAAGTCTTCTATCCTGGGAAACAGCCTGCAGATTCCCATCACCGGCGGTAAGCTAAACCTCGGCAAATGGCAGGGCATCTACCTGGGCGAACACCGCAATTACGATACGGGAAGGAAGTTGGTGATTACCGCGTGGGGCGAAATAGCCTGATCTCTTAAAACATTCACGTATCTTTCACACACCGGAATCCTACGTGCATAAGACTGGTTTCAGGTGTGGAAGAGGAGATTCCGCCCACCTTAAAGCCATGGCATACTCCCGGATCACATAAAAAGGATCCGCCCCTTTGATTTTTCTCTCCGGGGCGGATGCCCGAATCGTCACTGCACCATTGCCATACATTCCCCCCCATATCGGTGAGGCCGAGTGCGTTTTTCCCGAAATAACCTACCGGTGAAGTGGTCAGAAAGCCGTCGTCTACCGTATTGTGTACCGGGAAGGTTCCCTGCCAGAAATTGGCTTTGTAGGTGCCGTTCTCTACGAAATCATCTCCCCAGGTATACGTCTTGTCGTACTTTTTCTGTCCGTTTTTCTCCGCCAGCACAAACTCCTCGCTGGTAGGCAGGCGCTTCCCCGCCCACTGACAATAGGCCTGGGCGTCATTCCACGACACTTGGGTAACCGGGTGGTCATCTGCCGCTTTTTCTCCTTCCGGACCCGTCGGATACTCCCAGCTGGCCCCTTTCACCAGGTCCCACTGCCCTGTCGTAAAATCAAACACTCCCCCGTCACCAAAACGCTCGGCTTCGGTGATGTAGGCCGTTTCCCGGATAAACTCCCTGAACTGCGCTACCGTAACCGGGGACACATCCATCATAAAATCAGACGCCTCCCCTTTGACCAGCACCATACCCTGAACCGTTTCCGCCGGTTTTTGACAAGACAAAACAGCAAAAAAACATACGATAAACGCCCGCCTCATAATACTCCCTTATTTATCCGGTACTATCTTCTCTATTTCCGATTCCGGTATAATTCTTTTGTTGCTGATAGAGCAAAAAAGAGCCTTTCGGCTCTCTTTTTTCATAACTCTTTAATCCTGATATTCTTAAACCATACCGTATTGCCGTGGCCCTGGAGAGAAATCTTCCCTTTTTCATGGGGCGTGGCGTAGGGCCAGCTCCTGAATTTGCTTTTGGCGATGTCCGCTTTCCAGGTATCGCCCGCATATTGATAATCAGCTACCTTCTTGCCGTTCAGCCAGTGTTCTACCTGGTTATTCTTAATTTTGATTTTTCCTTTGTTCCACTCACCGGCAGGTTTTACGGCAGATAAGTCGGAAGGGGCATACACATCGTAATTTCCACCGGTTTTATGTACATCTTTCGGTGTTCCTGGATAATTCACATCATCAATAATCTGGTACTCAGGACCGTAAATATACGGTTGCTCCTTTTCTCCTTTTTTATCCAGCACCTTATAAATGATGCCGCTATTGCCCTCAGGCGAAATCTTAAATTCAAATTCCAGTTCAAAATCACCGTATTCTTGTTTGGTCACCAGGTCACCCCCCTTTCCGTCTGTGGTCAGTTCCCCGTTCACAATACTCCATCCGGCCGTGCTTGCGCCATCGTTTATTTTCCAGGAATACCACTGGTTAATATCTTTCCCGTCAAAAAGTTTAACCCATTTTCCCTTTTGTGAAAATCCTGCGTTTGCAGCCAGCATAGCCATTAAAAAAATTACAATTCTCATAGTTTTCCGTTTTATTGTTCAAATTTAAAGGTAATTGCAGGTTCAAGCGTGAGTTTTGCCAAAGATTTTTTTGGCAAGGTTACGGTAACCCTGTTTCCGTCTGCACGCCATTTTACCGGTGCCGGCTCTCCGAGGATATACATTTTGCTGCCTTCCCGCGGTAAATTTCCTTCCCAGGAAATAGTTTCCGAGAGGGCTGACTTGTTGAGTCGCAGCGCGTAACGACGGTGGTCTTTGGCCCGGGTAAAGTAAATATCGCCCGACTGAAACACTTCCACCGCCCGCGTACCATATATCCCCTCGCCGTTCCTGTCCAACCACTTTCCAATCTCCCTCAACCTCTCCACCTGCACGGGCAGAAATTCACCCTCCGCGGTCGGCCCCACCCCCAGCAACAGATTTCCCCCCTTGGCCACAATCTCCACCAGGGTGTGGATGGCCCACTCGGCCGACTTAAACCGGTCGTTCGGCACATAACTCCAGGCACCCCCCAGGGTGATACAACTTTCCCAGGGATCGTCTGACTTCCCCTCCGGTATGGCCTGCTCCGGCGTACGGTAATTTTCAAACTCCCCGTGTACCGTACGGTCCACAATCAGGATGCCCTCCTGGTTTCTACAGGCAATCTCCGCCACCTTCGGCATGTCAATCTCCTGGTCAAAATCAGGAATCGGCGCGCCCCAGCTCAGCACTTCCGCGTTGATCGTATTCCGGGGCCTCACCCAACCCCCGTCTAGCCACAATATATCCACTCGTCCGTATTCCGAAGTAAGCTCGTGAATTTGGTTATGCGTAAATTCCCTGAATTTATTCCACCGCCACGGGTTCTTCCGGATATCGTAATTCACGTTCCGGTCCGGAGTCGCGTATTTATCCCACCAGAAATACTGGGAATGCCAGTCGGGCTTCGAAAAATACGCGCCAATCAACATGCCCTCCTTCCGGAAAGCCTCAAACACATGACGCGTCACATTCGCGCGGGGGTCCAACCCGAAAGGACCGGCCGTGATCTTGTAATCGCTGTATTTCGTATCAAAAAGATTGAATCCGTCGTGGTGCTTCGTGGTAAAAACCAGGTATTTCATTCCGGCTTCCCGGGCCGCGCGAGCCCATTGTTCCGGGTTAAATTTCACCGGGTTAAACTTTTCGCTCTGGCTCCAGTACCACCGCTTGTAATCGTCATAGCGCACGGTGCTGTCTCGCCCTATCCAGTCTTCGTTACAGATACTCCAACTCTCTACGATGCCGGGTACCGCGTAAATTCCCCAATGAATGATCATCCCGAACTTCTGGTCACGCCAGTTTTCCAGGTTCTCCGCTACTTTAGGGTCTTCCGGATATACGTATTCCGAAGATACCGGATGCAGGGTATTCTGGGCAAAAGCCCCAAAACTGACGAAAATAAAAATGATATAAAAGCGCATTGAAACAGGTGGTTAATAGTACAAAAAAAGCCAGGCTTATCCGCTTGAAACGTATAAAATTAAACATCCTATGCCCCTCATCCAATTTTTCAGGCACAAACAACGTTGTAATATAAATTTTGTGCTTTCATTCATTATAGTACGCTTATTTTATGCTACTTTCGTGTAATTTTTTCTCTTCTGATGTGAAATACGCCATCTTGATTGTACTTTTTTTCCCCTGTACCCTATTGGCCCAGTTGCCTTTTCAGAAAAAGTACAAAAGCAAATTTGAACAGGGAATCTACCTGGAAAGCTTAGTTAGTCAAAACGTATCGCTCAACTACAACAAAAATTTTAATATTACCGACTACGGCTTTTTTTCCGCTTCGGGTGGAGTAGCCTACCTCTTCGGAAACCGGAGTACCGATAGTACGGGCAAGCAAGGGGAATATCAAAACAGCGGAATAGGAATTCCTCTCAACCTCACCTACAACATGAGCCTGGGATCCATCGATAATATGATATCGAGTATATTCTCAAGAAGTTGTTACAAAAAGTCCCCCAAATTTAACCTGGATTTTTTCCTGGAAACGGGAGTAGGCCTCATGCCCTCTTTTTACGAAAGCAAAAGCAGAAATGGATTTTATCCCTCAGCTTACGGGGGCGGACGTCTTCATCTTTTTGTCAGAAGACCTTATAAGAACAAAGACCTATTACTGTATATGCGAGGTGGTATTAAACCCTATATGCATAGAAATCACACCACTTTCAGATCTGACATTTCTATCGGTACCGCCATTTAAACCCGCATTACAGTCCGTAATGAGCTGAAATCTCCAGCATCCGGTCAATGGAATTGCGGGCCGCTACAATCGTTTCCTCCGGAAGAATAATCTCCGGTGATTCATTTTTCATGCAGAGATACAACTTCTCCATGGTATTCAATTTCATGTGCGGACAATCCGCGCAGGAAGTACACGAAGTTCCGTTCCGTTCCGTGGCCGCTACGTGAAAAATCTTATCCGGCGACGCCTTCTGCATCTGGTGGAGAATACCGGTCTCTGTAGCCACAATAAATTCCTTCTCCGGGCTGTTGATCGTATATTTCAGCAAACCGGTGGTAGAACCGATGTAATCGGCATGCTCCAGAACCGCGTTAACGCTTTCAGGATGCGCGATCAGCTTGGCGTTGGGGTATTGCTCTATCATATCCTGAATAAGGCGGGAGGAGAAGGTTTCATGCACCATACAGGCGCCGTCCCACAAGATCATATTCCGGCCCGTTACCTTGTTCAGGTAAGCGCCCAGGTTTTTATCCGGAGCAAAAATAATCTGCCGGTCGCGGGGTACGCTTTCCACAATCTTTACCGCGTTGGTACTGGTACAAACAATGTCGGTCAGCGTTTTCAACTCGGCCGAGCAATTCACGTAGGAAATCACCAGCGCGTCAGGATATAAGGCCTTAAACGCCTTGAATTTATCGGCAGGGGCCGATTCTTCCAGTGAACATCCCGCGTTCATATCCGGCAAAACCACCTTTTTCTGAGGAGAAAGTATTTTAGCCGTTTCCGCCATAAACCGAACACCGGCGAAAACAATCATATCCGCTTCCGTTTTCGCCGCTTCCTGCGATAAACCCAGGCTATCCCCTATATAATCCGCTACATCCTGTATATCAGCAGTCTGATAATAATGTGCCAGAATTACGGCATTTTTCTCCTTTTTCAGCCTTTCTATTTCTTCTGCCAGTTCGCTCATTTTATCTGCCCTATTGTGATGTATATTAGATCGCTTTTAACGTCATCCGTTTATTCCTTAACCGCATTTTTTTCCCTTGCGTTCAACCTTCCGGCAATATATTCTTCCTGCCCCTCTCTACAACCCGCATTCGGCAATTACCCCAAAAAAACTATCTATCTCTCCTACTCTCCGCTGATAGCTGATAGCTGATGGCTCATAGCTCATAGCTCGGAACTAAAAACTATCTCCCCTCAGCTCCCGGAAACGTATCCGTGCCTGCGCACTAAAAATACTGCCCGGAAAATCCGTCAGTATCCGTCGATAAAGATCCATGGCTTTGCTTTTATCTTTCAGGTTTTCTTCCGTTACTTTCGCCAGCAAAAACAGCGCATCATCGGCCAGTATATCCCCGTTATATTTTTCCACAATGGTGTTCAGATCCTCCAGCGCTTCCCCTATCCTGTTGATTTTCAAAAGTGTATTTGCTCTCATCCAGAGAATCTCATCGCCCAGGGCATGCGCACTGTAGGTTTGGTACAACGTATCCAGCAAGCGCACAGACTCCTCGTATTTATTCTGGAAAATCAACAGATCTACTTTGGAAAACCGCGCCAGAGCAGTCTCCGAAGTATCCAAACCCGTATTGTCTTCGATCAATAAACTTAACTGCATGGCATCATTCGAAATCTCTTTGGAGGTAGCCTTTTTCAAGACGTCCAGGATATCTTTCGAAAGGGCGAATTGTCCCGTATAATATTGAAGGCGCGCATTCTTCAGGCGGGCGATTTCCCCCAGGTTATCCTCCTTCTGCGATTTTTCCACCTGCATATACAGCAGAGTCGACTCCCAGGGTTCGTCTTTCAGGATATAAATATCCCCCATATCCAGTTTGCACTGATCCCGGAAATGCGGATTATGGCTAACCGACCGTACCGCGGTCTCCAGTGTAGCAATAGCCCCGCTGTAATCATGCAGATAAAAGGCCTGCAACAGGGCCATGTTTCGCATGGCATCTGCCGTTTTTCTATTATTTCCCAGGTCGGAAATCAACTTTTCATATTGAGCTATAAGGTCTATGATTGATTCATTATCAATAGGGTACGTATTCTTTACCATTTCTTCCTTGCTTTTGATCATCCAGGTGCGGGCATAAGGATACAGTTCACCGTCCGGATACTCGTCCAGGATATACTGATACATTCTCGACGAGTTCCTGTAATCTTTAGACATGTAACTTTGATACGCCAGCTCAAACACCTTTGCTCCATTCAGACTCAGCCGTTTATCCAGGGAACGCGCCTGTATAAACGCCCTGGAAAAATCGCCCTTCTGCGCGAACCACCAGATCAGTATTTCCGAATAAAAAGTCTCATTGGGTTCATTCTGTATTTTTGAAAACAGCAATGATTCAATGAATTTTATCTCTTCTTCCGTCACAAAAGCATCCTGTATGGTTGATTTCACGTAATCCGGACTTCCATTTCTCCGGCCGAAACCCAGCACCTCTTCTATCATCTTATCCTTCATATTCAGAAGATGATACGTTCTGGCCAGCCACGTATCCAGCTTATACGGGTTTTTACTTACTTCCCGATCTTTGAGAATAAGGTTTACCAAAAGTTCCAGTTTCTGATTCCGGTAAAAGAAATTCATAAGTTCCATCACCTTCATATCCGAACCGGCCACTTCCTCAATAAGTTTTTCGAACTCTTTTGTAGACAGATCTTTACGACCACTATTATCGTATACTTCCGCCAGGTCAGCCCGGTAAGAAACCGTATTACCATACCGGCTGATCTGGTTTTTGATAAACTTTTCAGCGGTACTATAATCTCTCAGTTTAAACAGTACTGCTACGTAATCATTGTGGATCAGGGTGGCATATTTCTTGTCTTCACTCAGCTTTTTATAGATATCCGCTGCCTTATCGTATTCTCCCTGGCGATAATAGGTATAGGCCAACTCCAGTTCCTGTCCGTGACAGAACCCGAAGCCCAGCAGTAGAATCAAAACTATTTTATGTATATGCCCTGGCATAACTAATATAAATAATTTAATCTTTATTAATTTTTATCTATTGTTTTATATTAGGTGTGTTGATTTGTGGAAACTTTAAGAGGATGTGGTTAAAGATTTACGCTTGTGTATAAGTTGTAACGATATTAACATATAATTGTTTGAAATTCAATATTTCTTCACTTTTTGTGGATGAACTTATTTCTATGTCAACATCCTTTTTTAGGTATGTATAAGTAGAAGTTTAGTACGGTAGAAAAGTAAGGGTACTCCACATTCTCCTACTATGGGTTACTGTGCAAGGGGGCTTTTGTGTATATGTCTTTTCTTTTCCCGTCCTTTTGCACAGTAATCTAACAGGGTTGTCCACACCTATTCCAGTTTAAGGGTCCTGAATTCATAATTGGCCCTGACCCTGATGGGTTCCTTCGTAGTAATGATTTTTTCCGGAAGTGTGAGGTTTTCCAGGTTACCCGGATCCCATATCCCGTTTTCATTCGTGTCATAGATAACCGTGATATGGTAAGTACCTGGCGGTATAAGTTCAAACAGGAAGCGGGTGGTAAAATGTTGTCTGGCTATTTCTTTGCTTCTTTGTTCATTCTGTAATATTGCAATTTTAGGTAGCTCATTATCAGTTGTTTCTCCTTCCAGCAAACCGGTTTGTTCCATTTGGAGTATAGGATTTTTCAAAACCATTATCGCGTTGGTATCTCCCAGGTAATTTTCAAATATGTTTTCAGGTAAAGTAAGTGACGTTTCCCTTTCTGCCTTTGTCTTTATTTTAATATTAATATGTTGATTATCAATTATTTGTATTATTGGTTTTTCCTTTTGTAACGTATCGGTAAGGAATTTGATGTTAGAAGTATCTATTCTTACCAATGGTTTATCAAAGGAAAGCTCATACGTGATATCGGATGTCAGTTCCTGTCCGGTTCTGATATTCGAATTGATGGGAAGTGTCTCTGTTTTCCTTTTCCGGTTACCAGGTTCTCTGAAGTAGATTTTTTGATGAAGTGTGTCACTGACCAGAAGGGAATCTTGTACAATGAGGGTAGTATGTATCGAATCTTTGCTTGTTTCCTGAAGTTGGTAAAAGGTTAATGTAGAACCCGACAGGCGGTAAGAGAGCAATGTACTATCTGCTTCGTGGGTATAATCTACACGGGCGTTTAGGGCGTTTTTGTCCAATTGAATGACAAATTCTTTTTCTCGGGAAATGGCCCTTTTGATCTTGTTCCGGCTATGGTCTGCACGGTATATTTCAATGGCCTGAAGATCAATGTTCGTGTTTAGGTCAAGGCTGTCTGGTAAGAAACCAAGTTGCTCTTCTTTTTGGTCGTAACGAAGGTTATTATTTTTGTCGGTGAATGCCAGGAGAAAATATTTATTGTTTTTTACGTTCTCCAGGATATATTTTCCGGAGGAGTCGGTTTTTACAAAATACAAAGGTTTTTTTTTGGAAAAGGGCAAGGTATCGGCGGGGTACAATCCAACCGTCACATCCATTTTGGGTTGTTTGGTAAATAGGTCGGTTACGGTACCTGTGAGCTGCAGGGAATCGATTTCATTGCCTGTGCTGATAACCAGTTTGAGGTTCCGTGCCGGATTTTTTTCGGTCAGGTCTTTTATTCCATTTCTAAAGTTAAGGGTGTATGTAGTATTCTCTGCCAGGGGTTTGTCAAACTTTAATGTAACTACATTATTTTTCACTTTCGTTTCGTAAGGACTCCCGGGGTCTGGTACAATAAACAATTCATTTTGTAGGGCAGACGCATCTACAAGTTCATTGAAAGTGAGCTTGAATTCCTGGCTTTTATAATTCAGTTGTTTGTTTTCAGGTAGTGAAGAAATGAGTTCCGGTGGATCTTTATCATTTTGACCACCAGTAGGTTGTACAATCTGCGCACAGGATAGTACCAGTAAAGAAAGTACGAATATATAGAGTGTTTTCATTGGTGTATATTTTAGTATCCAGATATGAGATGCGGCTGCCGTGTCTAATAATAGTATTTAGTATTTAGTAGCTAGTATTTAGTATCTAACATCTAATATCTAATATCTAACATCTAATATCTAAAATTTCATCTGTATAAAATTTTTGCTTTCAGCCTTCAGCTATCAGCAGTCAGCCGGGCGACGCTTCGCTTATTCATAGGTCGGTTGGTGTGCCGGTTTTCTGATAGCTGATAGCTGAATGCTCATGGCTATTTCATCTGCCCAGGTATAACATTAATACGGAAATATCCGCGGGTGAAACGCCGCTAATACGTGAAGCCTGACCTAGATTTAGCGGTTTAATGGCTGCCAGTTTTTGTCTCGATTCTATGGAAAGAGATTTCAATGCCGCATAATCAAAGTCCGGGTTTAATTTTATTTCATCGAGACGCGACATTCGCTCTGCCAGCAAAAGTTCTTTTTCGATATACTTTTCGTATTTGATTTTAATCTCCGCTTGTTCTTTTTGGTCTTTGTTATAGTCCGTAGTGATGCTGCCGATAGTAGTATTGTTTTCAGAGAGCTGGGCAATATTCAATTCTGGTCTTTTCAACAGGTTATAGACGGTGCTTTTCTCTTTAATAGAAGCTGATTCTATACGGGTAAGATAAGGATTTATTTCCTCGGGCGCTAGTTTTGTCTTTTCCAGTTTAAGTATCAGTTCATCCGATTTTTGGATTTTTTCTTCTACCTTACGGAGGCGTTTTTCAGATGCCAAACCAATATCAAATCCTTTTTTGGTCAGACGTATATCGGCATTATCCTGGCGCAATATAGTGCGGAATTCAGCCCTTGAAGTAAACATTCTGTACGGTTCGTCGGTACCTTTGTTCACCAGATCGTCTATGAGTACACCGATATACGCTTCATCTCTTTTTAGGTAAAATTCGCTTAGTTGGTGGGCTTTTCTATGTGCGTTAATTCCTGCTATCAGTCCTTGTGCTGCGGCTTCTTCATAACCTGTAGTACCGTTAATTTGTCCGGCGAAGAACAGATTTTCTACCTTTTGGGTTTCCAGGGTAAGTTTTAGTTGAGTGGGTGGGAAGTAGTCGTATTCAATAGCATAACCAGGTCTAAGCATTTTTACGTTTTCGAACCCGGGAATTTTGGTGATGGCTGCATACTGTATATCTTCAGGCAGTGAGGTAGAAAAGCCGTTCACATACATTTCTATAGTACTTCTTCCTTCCGGTTCCAGGAAAATCTGATGACTGTCCTTTTCAGCAAAGCGGTTGATTTTATCTTCTACCGAAGGGCAATATCGTGGACCTAATCCTTGTATTCGACCATTGAACATAGGTGATTTATCAAAACCTTTTCGCAATTCTTCGTGTACTGCGGTATTGGTATAACTGATCCAACAGGAATTTTGTTGGGTAAGGTGGGGTGTATCGCTGTAGGAGAATTTCTCCGGATTTTCATCGCCCAATTGTTCCTGCATAGCTTCGTAGTTTATGGTTCTGCCATCTACCCGTGGAGGTGTTCCGGTTTTCATCCGTCCGGATTCAAAGCCTAAGGCCACCAGTTTTTCAGTAATACCAAATGCGGCAGACTCCCCCGTTCTTCCTCCTCCGAAATTCTTTTCCCCTATATGAATACGTCCGTTAAGAAAAGTACCGTTGGTCAATACTACGGTATCCGCTTTAATTTCTAACCCAAGAGAGGTTTTTACACCTGTTACTCTATTATTTTCTACCAGGATATCGGTCACCATTTCCTGCCAGAAAGAAACATTGGTATTTTTTTCAAGTTTATCCCGCCAGTTTAAAGCGAATTCCATCCGGTCTGACTGACACCTGGGCGACCACATCGCCGGTCCTTTCGACCTGTTCAGCATCCGAAATTGAATCATGGTTTCGTCTGAAACAATTCCAGACATCCCTCCTAACGCATCAATTTCCCGAACTATTTGTCCTTTAGCCACACCACCCATAGCCGGGTTACAAGACATTTGTGCTATGGTTTGCAGGTTCATAGTAATTAAAAGTACTTGAGAACCCATGGTGGCAGCCGCATGCGCCGCTTCACATCCGGCATGGCCGGCCCCTACTACTATTACATCGTATTTATTAAACATATTCTTTTTAATGTTTCACGTGAAACATGTGGGTTTATGTTTCACGTGAAACGTTTAATTTATTTTTTTAAAATAATTGTCGGTTTGATTTTTATAAAATGGTGTAAAATTCGGTGGTGTAGTACGTAGTAGTTCTACTTGCTTTTCTTTTTCTTTTTTAAATTTTTCAAGGTCTGGCGGACTTGGTTTAGTAATTTTTTGAGCAGTTCTACCCTTACGCGTGGGATCCATTTCCTGTTCTTTGATGGCTTTATCGGCTTCGAGTAGTCTGGTTTCGATATTACGTTGTCTGCGTTGCAGTTCAGAAGTAATGCGTTTATTAACCATGTCTTCTTCCGACTTCTCCATTTCTTTCTGTAGATTTTCTAACTCATTACCCAGCTTTTTTCCTGCTTCGGTACCATTGAGTCGTTCCTGCATCTCCTGAAGTTGCTTGCGTAAACGGGCTTGCTCATTTACAATCTTAGCTATTTCTTCGGATATTTCCTTTTGCGTTTTTCCTTCTGTACCTATTCCCTGGAGACGTTGATTAATTATTTGTTGTTTCTGACCGAAGTCGCCGGGTTTTCCGTCTTCCTCCCCTTTTCCGGATCCCGACATTTGCTGCTGCATTTGTTTGAAAACATCGCTTAGCATGAGCGCAAGATTATTCATGGAAGTCATGCTTGCCTGTTGCTTGGCTGCCGCGTTTTGTAGTTTACGTTCCCGGATCAGTTTTACCGATTCATCGATATTGTTTTTCATGCCGGTAACCTCTTTGGTGACCATGGCTTCTAACTGCATTACCCTACTCGCCAATGCGAAAAGAGAATCTTCTATAATTTTAGCATCATTAGAAATATTCAATTGATCCTGGGAAAGTGGGACAAACCGGGGATCAGAAACGGAGATAGTACGAAAGTTTTTCATAATCCGCTCCTGGTCGTGTGAAATCTTAATCAGGTTTTCCAGAATTTCCCGTAGAGATTTCATATCCATTCGGGTTTGCTTCATCTCAGCCGACTGCATTTGTTGTTCCAATGCATCCGCCATTTTTTTCATTTTTTCGGCTGCGTTCTTTTGTGATTTAGAAGCTGCGTTCTTTTGATTTTTTTGTAAATCAGACTTAGCATTTTTTTGCTCCTGGTTAATATCGTTTTGTTCTTCTTCCAGGGGGTCAAAAGACTTGTTCAATTCCTCACTTTTCTTTTCAATTTCTTCTAATTTCTTACTTAAGTCTTCAAATTCTTTATTTAGTTTTTCCTGTTCGCTTTCAGAGTTTTTATTCGGGTTGTCTGCTAATTCTTCCTGTTTTTCGCTCATTTCGCGCAGATCTTTTACCGATTCTTCTATTTTCTGTTTGCGCTGAAGTTCTTTAAAAAGATTTAGGGTACGGTCGAGCTCTTTGTCGAGATTACGCTGTTGACGATTGAATTTTTCCAGTTGATCGAGCGACTTTTCGTCTAAACTCTTCTCTAACATCTTTTTAAGTTCTTCCAATACTTTGGAATCTTCATTCTTCATTAATTCATTTAGCATCTCCTGGAGCATCTCCATTTTTTCGATCAGTTTGGGATCTTGCTGCACGAAACGGTTTTGTTTTTCCAGTAATTCCTGCAATTGCTCTTTCAGGGTCTGAAGTTCTTTGTTCAATTCTTCCTTTTTACTTAGCAGCCTTTCCAGGTCTTTTTTATCCTGAAAGTCGGTTTCTTTCTTCTTTTTTAAGTCGTTTTCAAGATCAGTAAGGTCCTTTTTAAACTCTTTTGACTTTCGAACCAGCTCCTCAAATTTGTCCTCGGTTTTATTCACTTCTTTTTCCACATCCTGTGTATATTCTTCGGTAGTGGGCATAAGGAAGGTTAAAAGCGACGATTTGGTAGATTTTCTTCCGTTAACACCGTCATTGTCTGTTACGATAAGGTAGTATTCCAATTGATCGTTTTTATCAAGACCGAGTTCGTTGAGATCTACCTGGTAAAAGAAGGTTTGGGATAAAGAAGATTTGTTAAAGGGAATGGGGATAAGTTTGAATGATTTTTCTCCGCGCGTTCTATACGCAAACCGGAAATCGGAAATTCCGTAGTCGTCAGAGATACTGCCCCCTATCCCGATATAGTTGTAAAGGCTGGAATCGGACATTTGTTCGAAGTTGATTTGTGGATAACGGTCGGGGATAACGTTGATATGGTAGTTGATAAGGTCTGCATTTTGTGAATTTTTGTTTTTTAACACGATCTCATACGACGTGGTTTGGGATATTTTCTTCTGGTAATTGTAATCTGAGAATAAACCTTTTTCCACATGTACACTTTCGGTACTGTCGAAAATCATTTGGAAATGATCCGTTTCATCCGTCTTAAATACCCAACGGATCAGGGTGCCTTCGGGAACAATAAGATTGCCTACATTGTCAAATTCTTCTGCCGGCTTACCCAGGTATGCCGGGTATTTCAATGCCACATTGAAAGAAAGAAGATTGGGCCGGGCCACCAGATTAATGCGGAATGAATTGGAGGTATAGCCCCCCGCCTGGAAATGGAAATTCGTGGTTTCCTGGATGTTCCGGAAAGTATAATCAAAGTTACGTTCGTCTGCAATGTTCATTTTGTATTTCCTGCCGTTAGAGACCAGGAATACCTCTTCCGGAAGTGAATTACCCATCAGGCGGAGTTCAAGTTTGAAATCTTCATGACGTATGGCATCAAGTTTAGAGTTTAAAATCTCGAATTGAAAAGGAGCCGGTTCCGCAAATGTTTTGTTAAACTTCACTATCCTTTCCGTACTACCGAAAAACGAAGGTGCAATAGCAGAAATGAGTAAGACCAGTACCAAGGGGGGAAGGGCGTATTTCAGGTATTTCCGGTTTTCTTTCAGGTTGATGGCATCGGCAAACCGAACCAGTTTTAGTTCTTCGGTCTTCTGCCTGATGCTGGCTTCTAAAAGGGTATTTTCAGTACTAGAAAGATGGGCCAGTTGAAGGGTATTTAGTAATTTATCTTTGATGCCGGGGAAAAACTGACCGATCTGTACAGCCGCGTCTTCGTCGGTGATCGGCCGGTTAATATTAAGAAGATAAAAGGCCGGTTTCAGGATGAATTGTGTGAGAGTATACGCGGATATGGAAACGAAACAGAGGAGAAGTACGATACGAAGCGGCGTGCCAAAGCGACCGAGGTATTCCAGGAAATTGATCAGCAAAAAGGCGCCCACAATGAGGGCGATACCCAGAAGTATACCCTTGATCAGCTGATTTTGGTAGAATTTTTTCTTGTAATCAGCTATTTTTTCTAGTGTCGATCGGATGGCGCTGTTCATTATTTTGATCGGTATAAATATTAATTCCGGATAGTGAATTTCAGGTCAACGAACCGGTAAATTCGAGGTCTCGTAATCTGCCGTTGTGGCCTCATCACTACTCCTATCCACTACAAAGTCAAATCAAGAGAGACCGGACAATGATCAGACATAAAGACATCGTTATGAATGTGTACATGCCGTATAGCCTCCTCTTTCATATTTGCTGCAAATATATAATCTATTCGCCAACCCAGGTTCTTTGCACGTGCGCCGGCACGGTAGGTCCACCAGGTATAATGGTGCGGGTCTTTCACTTTATAACGAAAAGTATCCACAAAACCCGTGTGGATAAATTTCTCTACCCACGCCCGTTCATCCGGTAGAAAACCGGAAGTTTTCGTATTAGACTTGGGGTTGTGAATATCAATTTCGCGGTGGCAGATGTTCACGTCTCCACAAATTAACAAGGGCGTGCCCTCTTTCTTTAATTCTTCTGCGAACGTATAGAAATCATCAAGGAACCGATATTTTACCTCTTGTCGGATATCTCCTGTGGTACCGGACGGAAAATAGGCGGAAACCAGGCGGAAGTCGTTGAAAGTGGCCGTGAGAATACGACCTTCGGAGTCGTACAATTCGTTCCCTATTCCTTTAACTAATTGATTTACAGCTTTTTTTGATAATATTCCTACCCCTGAGTACCCTCTTTTTACTGCCGGATACCAGTAGCAATGAAACCCAAGTTCTTGAAAAACCGGTTCAACCAGCTCAGTTTCAGATAGTTTTATCTCTTGGAGGCATACCGTATCGGGATTCTCGCGAATCAACCATTCCCTTAGGCCTTTGTTTAAGGCTGAACGAATGCCATTTACATTGAAGGTAATAATTTTCATAGGTAATATTTTTGGTAATTAGCGATTGGATTCTAACAGCTGATTTCTAAAGGCTGACTGCTCAGAAATGTACCCCTACCTCTTCGCGGAAATAACGTATCACATAATGTTTTAAAAGGTTCTCCTGGCTTAACATATCAATGGGAGGTATTTCCCGGCATTGTTTCCAGTGAGGCCAGCCGTCCTGGTCCATACCATCCAATTCGTAAAATCCCCCCATACTCAGTACTTTGCAAATGGCGATATGCATCAGGTCCTGCTTTTGTTCCTTATCAAACCTGAGCGCTCCTTTACCCAATTCCTGTACCCCGATCAGGAAAAGCACACCATTCAAATCTTTTGGTTTTTTACCGGTAGTTTGTTCTAAAAAACGAACTAAATTACTCCATATTTCCTTATCTTCTAACGACATACAACTTATGAAAAATTTTATTAGATCTTTTGTCAGCCATTTTCTCAACTTTGCCTACCCTCGCGTTTGTGTAGCTTGTCAGACCTGTATCAGCGATACCGGCACCGATATTTGCTTTGATTGCCAGTGGGCATTGCCAAGAAATACTAACCTACTGATACATAACGAATCTCCGGAAAATAAGTTCTGGGGAAGGGTGAAAACCCACGGTATTTATTCATTTTTGAGCTTTACCAAGGGTGGAAGTGTGCAAAATATACTTCATGCGCTGAAATATAAAAACCATCCCGACCTGGCCCTTTTCCTGGGTCAGCTGTGCGGAAAGGCCATTGGTGACTACCGTCTTTTCCCAGAGGCGGAATGCCTGATTCCTATCCCTTTGCACCCCACGCGCCAACGTGAACGGGGCTATAACCAGGCCGAGCGCATAGCGGCCGGAATAGGGGAAATTTGCGGAATACCCGTTCAGACGGGGCTGCTGATCCGAAATAAAAGTACCCGAACCCAGACCCGTACCGGCGGGCGGCTCAGTCGCTACCAAAACCTGCAGGGCGTGTTCGGGCTGAGCAGCGGGGCAGATGTTTTTTTAAAAGGGAAACGGGTGATACTGGTAGACGATGTACTTACCACCGGCGCCACCCTGGAAGTGGCCGCTACAGTGCTTTGGGAAGCGGGAATAAAAGAACTGTATGTGGTGACCCTGGCGGCCGTGAAGCGTAACTAATCCCGCCGGAATGCTGCTGTTTTTGACCTAGGCTCTTTATATTTGAAAAAAATACTGAAAATTGAAGCCGTTTTATACCGAAACCCGAATCCGCTGGTCAGACCTCGACGCGAACCGTCACCTGGCCAATGCCGCGTATATGAATTTTACTTCCTACGCGCGCATGCATTACCTTCGCCATCTGGGCATTACCCTGGAAGAACTGGCCCACTATAACCTCGGTCCCGCCGTTCTCCGGGAAGAATTTTCTTTCTTCAGGGAGGGCTATGACAGCGAAGAAGTGATTATTACTGTAGAACAAAGCGCTATTTCGGAGAAAGGAGAAATGTTTGAATTTACGCATAACCTCTATAAGAAGGCCGACGGCACCCACATGGCCTGGTCACGCGTGCTGGGCGTCTGGTTTTCTATGGACGCGCGGAAGATCACGCCTCCTCCGCCTGAAATGCTGGACAGGCTGAAAGCGGCTACCGACAGCGCGCAAGTGAGGCGTTTGTCGATGAACGACTTGAAAGAATTGCCGGTAAAACCCCGGAACATAGACCTTTCTACCCTGCTTTAAATGGAAACGCCACCGCACCATACGAACACCGAAGGAAAAGCCTATACCCGTGAAGGTATGATGGAACGTGTGCTGGCGGAGCGAAGAGCGCGCGCGTCTAAAGCCCGATACGAGTTTATCCGGGCAGAAAACCCTTATGGAGAACACCGGATCATTACCGCTCAGGGGACCTCCTACAAGCTGACTTTCCGTAATTTTGAAAAAAAAGAAGGGCATTGCACCTGCTCGGATTACGCCACCAATAAACTGGGTACCTGCAAACACCTGATGTATGGTTTTGACCACTTTGAAGAGGTGGGCGGCGCGTATATCTACCCTTTCATTGAGGTTTTCATGGATCCTTTGAGCGACTACCGGATTACCTGGTACTATCCTCACCCCTTGCCCCAGCCCATTCAGGCGCTTATACGGCTTTATTTCGGCTCAGAACGGCATATTCCAAGCCAGAAAACCATGATGTTCTTCGGTTTTGTCAAGGAAGCAGCCAAATATAAACAGATTTGGGTGCGGCAGGAAGTGCTGGATAAAATTGAGAAGGAATTTGACCGCCACATCCTGGAGCAAAAGAAAGAGAGCGTAAACCTGGATTTTTCCCGTATCAAAGGAACGCTGTATGCATACCAGAAAGAAGGCATTAAGGAAGCCACTTTCCGTAAGGGAACCGTCATTGCCGACGAAATGGGCCTGGGGAAAACCGTGCAGGCGGTGGCTACGGCAGTGTTTAAGAAAAAGATATTCGGGTTTAAAAGAACGCTGGTGATATGCCCGGCCTCCTTGAAGGCGCAATGGAAAGCCGAGATAGAGAAATTTACGAAAGAAAAGGCCGAGGTGATAGAAGGAAACCCCGGGCAAAGGGCCAAAAGGTATATGGACTCGCCCGCGTTTTTCCTGGTGATTTCGTATGAAACCGTGCTTCGGGATGTGGCCGCCCTCAATAAGGCGGGAATGGATTTTATCATCCTGGACGAAGCCCAAAGGATTAAAAACTTTGAGACGCTCACCTCCCACGCCATAAAATCATTAAAGAAAAACCATGCCCTGGTGATCACGGGTACCCCAATTGAGAACAAACTGGCCGATATTTACTCCATCGTGGGTTTCATTGATCCCACCTTATTGGCCCCGTTGTGGGAATTTTCTTATCAGCATTGCTATTTTGACGCCCTGAATGAAAATAAGATCACCGGCTATTATAACCTGCGCCTCCTGAAAGAAAAACTGAAGCCCGTGCTTATCAGAAGGGAGAAAAGAGAGGTACTGGAGCAGTTGAATACGCTAACCGTAATGGATATTCCGGTAGAAATGCATCCTGTTCAGGCTGATTTTCATGCTACCTATGCCCGCGCCCTTTCCGCCCTTTTAGGAAAGAAGTTCAAAACCCAGTACGACTGGCAAATGATCACCTATTATCTGCAAAATATGCGAATGGTGTGCGATTCCACATTTTTGGTAGACAAAGCCACGAATCATTCCCCAAAACTACAGGAACTGGAAGAAATTTTGCTGGAAAAGCTAGATATACACGGTAATAAACGTAAAATAATTATCTTTTCAGAGTGGACCACCATGCTGAGCCTTATTGCGGGTATGTTGACCAAAAACGGGATTAATTTCGTGGAATTTACTGGAAATGTTCCTGTAAAACAACGCAAGAAAGTAATTGCTGAATTTGAGGAAAACCCCGCCTGTCGCGTTTTTCTTTCTACGGAAGCAGGCGGCGCAGGCCTGAATCTGCAGGTAGCCGATACCATCATCAATTTTGAGCTGCCCTGGAATCCGTCTAAGAAAAACCAACGTATTGGCAGGATAGACCGCCTGGGCCAGAATAACCCACATCTCACGGTGATTAACCTGATTACGCGTGATTCCATTGAAATGAAAGTGGCCTCAGGCCTGGTGCTGAAGCAGGATTTGTTTGATAGTGTACTGAACTCGGATAACTTTACAGACGAGGTAGATTTTTCGGAGAAAGGAAGGGCGCAATTCCTTCTGATGCTGGAAGAGTCTATGGCGGAATGGGATACCGGTCAGGATAAACCGGAAGATGCCCTGTCCGAAACGGAGGAGCTGGAGGAGGTATTGCAGAAAGGAATGGCCTTTCTTACGGCGCTGTATAAACTCCATACCGGAAAGGAACTGAACCCGGAAGACAACCGGGTAGAAATAGACAAAGAAACGGGTGAGGTGGTGTTGCGTTTTAAGGTTAGCACCTGATTGGTTGCCCGTTTTAAAACAAATTTAACTGTCCGTTGCGGATAAACTGCGTGGTATCGTAATCCGGCAGTTTTCTTCCCGGGAGATAGCGCTGCACTGACAATTGGTGGAGGTTGCGTATATGTTCCGCGTAAGGGCCCTCTCCTCTCATGCGTACCCCGAAGCGGGAGTCATTGAGCTGTCCGCCGTGGCATTCGGCAATCTGGTGCAACACCTTATCGGCTTTGTCGGGAAACGCTTTGCGTATCCAGTCTTCGAAAATTTCAGCGATGGCCCCGTTCAGTCGTACCACCGTGTATCCTGAGGCCAGTACGCCTGCGTTCGCGGCGGCTTCCACCAGGCGGGGAATCTCCTGGTCGTTCAGGCCGGGGATAATGGGGGCGGTCATTACACCGGTCGGGATTCCTGCGGCCGACAGCGTTTCCAGCGTTCTTAATCTTTTGGCGCCTGTGGCGGTGCGGGGCTCCAGGGCAAGGCGAAGTTTTTCATTTAGGGTGGTAACCGAAAGAAATACATGTACGAGCCGCATCTCGCTGAGTTCCTGCAACAGATCAAGATCACGTAAAACCAGGGCGTTTTTGGTTAGAATACCTACGGGATTCCGGTATTTGAGGCAGGTTTCCAGAATTTTCCGGGTAATGCGGTATTTCTTTTCCGCCGGCTGGTAGCAGTCGGTATTGCCCGATAAGTGGATAGGGCTGCACACCCAGTTCCGGGAATTGAACTTTGCTTCCAGCAATTCGGCCGCGTTCTTTTTCACCATGATCTTGCTCTCAAAATCAATTCCCGCCGAAAAACCCCAGTATTCGTGCGAGTTTCGGGCATAACAGTAAATGCATCCGTGCTCGCATCCCTGGTAGGGGTTCATGTAAAGGGTGCCGTACATGTCAGGACTTTTGGTAAAGTTCACTACCTTCCGGGCATTCTCTTCATAAAATTGGGTCTTTATCCGGGCGGGCGGGAAATCTTCGTCTTCGTAACCTTCCGCTTCATAGCGGTGGGTCCTGAATTTATTGTGCGTATTGATTTGTGCACCCCTACCCTCCATTTTGGTTTTAGATAAATTCATCAGGCTTTTTTATTACGAAATTAGGTGCTTGTGGTACTTGATACAGCGCAGTTAGTGGTAATAATTGTAGCAAAATCGAATGAGCGAACTTGCCCCTCCCCCATCCGATTTTTTATATCCGTAGGTGTGATTTCCCTTAAATCATGTAATTTTGACAAAGTCAATTCAGGCCATGGTTTTAAAAATGTAAGATATGCGGAAAAACCTGCTGTTGCTATTTCTTTTCGGTAGTTTTTGCTCATTCGCACAGCAAAAGACATACTGCAATCCCATTAATCTCGATTACGGTTATACGCCTATTCCCAATTTCAGCGAGTGGGGACGGCACAGGGCTACGGCCGATCCTGTGATTGTCAATTACAAGCAGGATTACTACCTTTTCAGTACCAATCAATGGGGCTATTGGTGGAGCCCGGATCTTCTGAACTGGAATTTTGTGTCCAGAAAATTTTTGAGGCCATGGAATGGCGATGTGTACGATGAACTCTGCGCACCAGGGGTCGGGATTATCGGTGACACTATGATTGTGATGGGTTCGACCTACTCCGATAATTTTACGATCTGGATGAGTACTGATCCCAAAAATAACGATTGGAAACCGCTGGTCGACTCTTTTGCGCTGGGTGGCTGGGATCCCTCCTTTTTTACCGACGATGACGGCAAAGTATATATGTACAATGGATCAAGCAACAGGTATCCCATGTATGGCATCGAACTCAGCCGCGATGGTCTCAAACCCATAGGAACGCGCAAAGAAATGTATCTGCTGGAACCCTGGCGATTCGGGTGGCAACGTTTCGGTGAATACCTGGACAATACCTTTCTGGATCCTTTCATTGAAGGCTCACACATGACCAAACACAACGGCAAATATTATTTACAATACGGTGCACCGGGAACCGAATTCAGTGGGTATGCGGATGGCCTGCTGGTGGGTGATCACCCTTTGGGTCCTTTCCAGGCGCAATCTGATCCGCTAAGTTATAAATTGGGTGGCTTTGTGCGCGGTGCAGGCCACGGGGCTACTTTCCAGGACAACCATCGCAATTACTGGCACATCAGTACCATGGTAATATCGGTCAAAAATACCTTTGAACGCCGATTGGGTATGTGGCCCACAGGATTTGACAGCGATGGGGTGATGTGGTGCAATACCGCATTCGGCGACTACCCCACTTATCTGCCTTCTGCCCCGGAAAGAAAATCCGAATTACAGCCCGGCTGGATGCTGCTGAATTATCAAAAGCCCGTGCGCGTATCTTCTACCCTGGGTGGGTTTCTGCCGAATAACGCCGTGGATGAAAACATTAAAACCTATTGGAGTGCAGCTTCCGGTGACGCCGGGGAGTGGATAGAAACAGACCTCGGGCAGGTTTCTCGGGTAAACGCCATACAGATCAATTACGCCGACCAGGATGTGGCCTGGTTAGGCAAGCGCACCGACCAATACCACCAGTATATTTTATATGCCTCCACAGACGGCCATAATTGGGAGGTCATCACAGATAAAAGTAAAAATAAAACCGATGTACCCCACGATTATGTAGAACTCCTCACGCCGATGAAGGCCCGTTACCTGAAATTGGAAAACGTACATATCCCCACCGGGAAATTTGCGCTCAGCGGATTGCGGGTCTTCGGGAACGGTAGCGGTGCTGAACCTGCCAAAGTTAAACAGTTTATGGTGTTCAGGACCGAAAAAGACAAGCGGTCAGCCTACATCAAGTGGAGTCCATCAGACGATGCCTATGCCTATACTATTTATTACGGCACCCATCCGGAGAAATTGTATAACTCCGTGATGGTGCACAATAACAATGAGTATTGGTTTAAATCCATGGATAGCCAGAAAACCTATTATTTCACCATAGAGGCCGTGAATGAAAATGGCATTTCAGAACGGTATGAAATTCTGAAAGTAGATTAAGCAAAATGAATTTTTCAGGAAAAAAGGTTTCACTCGTGTTGGGGAGTGGCGGTGCCCGTGGGCTTGCCCACATTGGGGCCATCCGGGCGCTGGAGGAAAAGGGTGCGGTGATTGACGAGGTAGTGGGTTCTTCTATCGGCGCCCTGATCGGGGGTTTCTATGCGAAAGGAGAACTGCATGTGTTTGAAAAGTGGGTAACAAAACTCACCAATCGGGATGTTTTTAGCCTTCTGGACTTCACTTTTCAAAGTACAGGATGGGTAAAAGGCGAAAAAGTACTGAATAAAGTCAAAACGCTGATTCCGGATATACCCATAGAGGAATTGCCCATAGATTTTACGGCAGTAACCACCAATTTAACGCAGGAATGCGACTGTAGCATCAGTGAAGGCAGTTTGTATGAGGCGATCAGGGCATCCATCGCCATTCCGGGCGTTTTAACGGCCGTTTTTCAAGAGAACGACAAAATGGTAGACGGAGGGGTTTTAAACCCCTTGCCGCTCAATTATGTGCGTAAGCGAGGTGAAAATATCGTGGTGGCGGTGAACCTGGAAGGCACGGCTGAGCGGGGGGAGAAAATTTACCCGGACAACTCCATGATTTCCGTTCTTCAGCACGCGTACTATGTAATGCGAAATCAAATTACCCGTTTGTCTATAGATTTGTATCAACCTGACTACGTAGTAGATATCCCGCGCGACATCAGCGGTATCTGGGATTACGGCAAGGCGGCTTACCTGATTGACAAAGGAAAAGACCTGACCTGGAAGACGCTGGACGGGCAACGGGGATAAATCCCATGGCGTGCATAGGCCTTGTCCAAAAAGCTTGGCCCCTTTTTACATATTTTCCGCGACTCCTTATCCGGAAAGCGACCGGTTTTCCATCTTTTCCAGGAGGCGGCAGATTACTTCCAGTCCGGGGATATTGATTTCCAGGTCATAATGCCAGGTAACCAATTTCTCGAAATGAGCGAGTTTGTCGTAGTGAAGATAGAGGGTATCCTTTTCTTCTACTGTTTCGATCAGTCCGGCCTCTACCAGGTCATTAAAGAAATCCATGTCGATTTTGTAAACCCGAACACATTCTTCTCTTGAAATCCATTCCATTTTACTTCATGTTTTTCAATTGCTCGAATAATTTGCGCTCTTCCGGTGTCAGTGACTCCGGTAATTTCACTTGGTAGGTGATGAGCAAATTCCCGTATTTTCCATTCTCTTTGTACACCGGCAGGCCCTTGTCTTTGACGCGCACGGTGGTGCCGTTCTGGGTAAGCGGATTTACCGTCAGGCGGATATCGCCGTAAGGGGTAGACACCGTTTTTTGTCCGCCCAGGATAGCCGTATAAAGATCCAGTTCCGTTTCCGCTCTCAGGTCATGGCCTGTTACCTGGAACGCCGTATTGTTTTCCACCCGGAAAGTAATATAGAGGTCTCCTTTGGGTCCGCTCTGATATCCCTCTCCCCCGTATCCGGCCAGTTTAATCTGTAGCCCGTTGTAAGCCCCCGCGGGTACCGTAATCCGTATCTTTTTCCCACCCACATCAAACGTCTGCTTCTGCTCGGTCAGCACGTCGGTGAGCAGAAGTTTTAATGCGACATGAATATCCTGACCTTTGAATTTTCCTCCGGCACGCCCCTGCCGGAAAGAGCCAAAATCAAAGCCTCCCTCTCCCCCGAATACGGAGTTAAAAAAGTCATCTTCCGACGACGAGGAGTAGTTTTGTTCTCTTTGGGCCTGACGGTTCCGGGCTTGTTCTTCAAAGGCCTCTGCGTTTTTCCAATGCTCCCCGTATTGGTCGTATTGGGCCCGGGTTTCGGGGTTGCTCAATACTTCATTGGCCTCGTTTACCGCCTTAAATTTTTCCTCCGCTTCCTTGTCGTTGGGATTCAGGTCCGGATGGTATTTACGCGCCAGCTTACGGTACGCTTTTTTGATTTCTTCCGTATCTGCGCTCTTCTTTACACCCAGCAGTTTGTAATAATCTGTGAAAGACATGTTGATGGCATTTAATTGGAAAACGAAATTAAATGAAAAATGTGTGAAAGTATAACGACAGTTGTATTTCTTGCTTTCAGGTAATTTTTTAATGAAAACCAAACAAAAAGAAGGTATCTAAAAAGGACACAAACTACGGCGTTGTTTTCAGGATCCGGCTTCCGTCACATACCACAGTATGCTTTTTCTGCCTCCTCCTCAACGCTTTGTATTTGCGTCCTTTTTAGATACCTCCAGGATATCTTGAAAACCTTCAGAATGGATTAAGCCTTTTTAAACGGCTCTCCTCTTTTCAGTAAAAAATGATTAGTAAGACCCGATATAGCTGGATCCGGATTGGCCGGTCAGGGTGGCGCCTTTGATCACTTCTTTGGTTTTCCAGTTGACTACGTACAACTTTCCGGCCTCACCTGTCGGAGTTAGGGGTACATAAACGTAATCACCGCTTACCGAGATATTCTGGTATTGGGTGAAGTTCAGCCCTGATTCATAATCATTGCTGAGTTTGGTAGCCGTTTTGGCATTCAAATCAATAAGGGCGAGATAACCGCCTGTATTGTTGCCTTTATCGTATAAAACCAGCCCTATACCGTCTTTAACATATCTCCAGGCCAGGATACGGGTACTTGTTTCACCTAAAGCCGTGTTCAGATTGTACTCGTAAGAATTGTCGTAGTCATTTGTGGCACTGCTGATGCGCAATATCTGGTGGCCGACCCATTGGCCGGAAGCGGCTTGGTAGATATGACCGTCCGTACCTACAAATTGAGTCATCGTACGGTAAGAATGGTTATTGGTTTTAGCCACAGTAGAGTAGAGCAATGTCGGATTTTGCAGGGAAGGATAATCCACTACCAGTGTCGTGGTACCCAGCGTTCTGTTGGCATCGTTGGCCCATGTAGGGTTACCGCTGCTGTTGTACGAAAGTTTGGTAGGGTCGATTTTGGTTACGTTACAGCCAATAAAGATTTTGGTTTTAGCTTCATTCAGTACGGGAACGTCAATTCGTCCTACCGAATAGCCCTGGGCCTCCAGTTCAGCAGGGAAAGGGAAAGCGAACTCGGTAGAGTTAGGAGATCCTCCGTTTACCAGGTCGATCAGCGCGATTCTCACGGTACCCCTGGTGTATTTGAAAACGTGATTGGGGGCTTCTCCTTCTGTTACGGTAGTGCTACCGGTAAGGTGAACGCCTACACCAATGCCTTCCGCCGCTTTTACCCAACGGGGAGAGGTGCCGATGAGGTCAGCGAGCTCCAGCTCTTCACCGGTATCAAAGAAATTGTTTTTTCCGCGAACCTGGTACTTGTTGTACACGCCTCCGTCTTCGCCGGTATACTGGATATTGTACAGTTCTTTCCCGTCTTCAGAACCCTGAACCCGGGCTGTACGTGCCGAGCGCAGGCCAAATCCGTCCTGGTAAATATTCAGGGAAAAGCTGGGGTCGATAGCCTCTTCATGGGTAATGGCGTAGGCCATGGTTCCCCCGTTTCCGGCAGTACCCGATTCATCCGGAATAGAGGCGGTCAGGGTGATATATTCCCGTCCGTCTCCCGCTTCATTTTCTTTTTCCGATCCCGGGGAATCGTTTTCACAGGCGGTAGTACCCAGCATCACCAGGGCGCTAATAAAAGCTGCTTTTGACAACGTTTTTTTCATTTTTGAGTTTTGGTTATAAAAATTTGCTAATCGTATAATTCAGTTTCACAGAAATACTCCGGCCGGGCTTTTGCACACCGAAGTTGTCGTAGATCTCGGCATTGAAGATATTTTTCACGTCAACGCTGGCTACGATTTTGCCCTTGGGAAAGCGGTAGCTGGCGCCCAGGTCGTGGTAAAACTGGGTAGGCGTAGTAAACCATTCCGAAGACATCCAAACCGTGCGGAAAGGCGCCACATAACCCGTATTGTAATAAATGTTCAGGATCGAGTTTTTCTGAAGTTTATCGTTCATCCGGTACTGAACACTCCCGTTCATGGTAAAGAAAGGCTCATTGGGCAGCTGTAAATCATAGAGATCGTGCGGATTGCCTTTGTCGTCCAGCTCCTGTTTGAAAAGGGAGTTGAACTTGGAGAAGTTGAAGAGGGCGTTCAGGCGGTTATCGTAGACGTAAATGATTTCACCTTCGTACCCGCGAGACTGCGTTCTTCCGAGGTTCATGTAGCGGGTTACCTCGATGTCGGCATCGCTCTCCCGGCCTTGTACAATCTCATCTTGTACCGCCTGTAGGGTGATTTTGTCGTAACCGTTCCGCCAGAAAGTATTGGCGTACAGGGTGAGCTTGTGTTTTCCGCGGTTAACCGAACCGTAGCGGAAGCCCAGGTTATAGTTGATATTCTTTTCCGGAACCAGACCGGGGTTTTCCAGGATATTGTTCTCCGGGTCTCCCCAAAGCTGGCTTTCGGTGGCCACTACAAAGGAATTTTCCGTAGAGCCGATCACGTACAATTTGGGGATCACCAGGTAAGAAAGAGTGGCGCCGTAGCCGCGGTTATTGTTCACGTTGACCGTAGTGACCCGGTTGACCGTATTGATGCCGTCCTGGGTAATCAGTTCGGGTCTTGTTTGGGTGGTGCGGTTAAACGTATACTTGCCCAGGATATTGGTTTTGAGCCTGTCGTTCAGAAACTGGGCTTCGTAATTGGCGGCGATAATGTGGTTGGCCACATCGCTGACAGTCACCATATTTTTATCTACCGGCTTCAGGAGATCGTTGTCGTCGCGGGCGGTGGTTTCCATTTTGTAGTTGACAGACACACGGTGGCCGCGGGTAAGCATATACGCCAGGTTAGAGCGCATATTGGTAATCTGGCGGTTGACTTCGGTAATGGTGGCGGCTCCCTGCTGGCCCATCCCTGCAATGGGCGGCACGGGCATTGCTACCCCGTTGCGGATCAGCATACGGGGATTGCCGTCCCAGTTATATACCTGGCCTACCGTGTCTTGCACATACGTACTGCGGTAACTCTGAACCGCGTTTACCGTCAGCGCCATGCCCTTCACCAGGAAATTGTTTTTGTTATAATTCAGGCTGACAACATGGGCCTGGTACTCGGCAAAACGGCCTACGTAAGGACGGGCCATGGTGGTTCCATGGGGAATTTCGTTGTAGGTATCGGAAACGTTATAACCCAGGAAGAACTGGTCGGCCCATTTGACATTCGTAAAACCGGCTTCAAAACGCCCGCCTACCGACTCGTATGCGTCATTGAACCTTTTGGCCCGGTAGTAACGCTCCAGTACCCGGTTGGGATGCACATACTTGGAGAATTTCCCCCAGGTAGTGTAGCTGTTATCGGTATAGGTGTAGAAACCCGAAGCCCGGGTGGTAAAACCGGTTTTCTGGTTTCGGTAAATGCCGGAAAGGTCAGATTGGAAAGTATTGAAAGAACCGTAGGAAATGGCGGCGGTGATATTGTTCTGGGAAGCGTCTTTCTTGAGTACCACGTTAATGGCTCCGCCCACATAATCACCGGAAAGGTGAGAAGGAAGTACGCCTTTATACACTTCGATACGCTCAATCATGGCGGGCGGAATGTTGTTCAGGTTGAAGGAAGAACCGTAAGTAGAAATTTCGATGCCGTCAAGAAAAATGCCTACCGCGCTTCCTGACATCCCGTTTAGATTATATTCCACACGCGATCCTATTCCTCCGTTTTGACGTACCCGGACCCCTACCGTACGGTCAAGCAGTTCGTTCGTATTAAGGTTTCTCAGGGAAGCTTCCTTCGTCTCAATGATGGATACCGCGAAGCCGGTGGTTTCCATCTCTTTCTTTTCGGTTTTCCCGGTAACCTTTACTTCGGATAATTCGTTTTCATTGCGCGATCTGACCGAAACGTGATGCACATGATCTGCCCGGTTGAGGGTTATCTTAGATTCGTGGCGATGAATTTCGAGGGAAGAAACCAGAAGGGTATACTGCCCGTAAGGGGCATTTTTTAGCTCATACTGCCCGTTTTCATTGGTCATGGTGGCCAGGGAGGTTTTGGCCAGCTGAACGGTGGCGAAAGCCACTTCCGCCCCGCTTTCATTGGTGATACGCCCTTTTAAAGTGGACGTCTGCGCCCAAACCTGTTGCGAAGTGAAAATTACCAGTAGTAAAAATAGTCTCATACCGTTCCGTCAAAAATTTTTTTATAGGCTTCCCGAAGGTTTTACAAAATTAGACTAAGTCTAAATAAGCAAACAAATTCTTTATTTAGAAACTGTCTAAAATATAAGAAAAGTACAATTTTCTCTTCGAAACAGGCAGTTGATTGCCGGGCTACCCGTGCGCGTACCGGTCTGCGGCACCTGACCCCCCCACACTTCGGGTCACCCCTCTACCCATACTACGCCGCCAAAGATCAAAATACCCCTGCCCCCCTCACCTCGCACCCCTCACCCCTCACTACTCACTACTCACTACTCACTACTCACAGCTCACAGCTCACAGCTCACAGCTCACAGCTCACTACTCACTACTCACTACTCACTACTCACTACTCACTACTCACTACTCATAGCTCACAGCTCATAGCTCACGGCTCATAGCTCACCACTCATATTTCCCCCATCACTTTAAAAAAAGGCAAAGACCCCTTACCTTTGTATCCCAAATTTTATTTTTTGAACACGCACGATTTCCTCAGGATCTATACACAGGATAGTTTTGTGCAAAACCTGGCGGGCGCACTGAACAGGGAGGCGCATGTCCGCACCGAAGGATTGACCGGAAGCCTGAACAGCATTTTTACTGCCGCCATTTTTGAAAATCGTCCCCTGGTGACGGTGGTTATTCTCGAAGACCGGGAAGAAGCCCTGTATTTCTTTAATGACCTTCAGCACCTGTACGGGTTTGATTCGCCCGGTATTGCCTACTTTCCCGCCTCTTTCAAACGGGAAGCCGGGGAGGTGGAAAATGCCAATGTGATCCAAAGATCCGCTTTGCTTACCCGGTTTCAGAATCCTGACCCGCTCATCATTGTGACGTACCCCGAAGCCATTTCGGAAAAAGTAGTCAGCAAAAAGACCCTGGTGGCCCATACCCTGAAAGTAAAGGTGGGCGACCGCCTCGATCTGAATTTTGTGACGGAGCTGCTGGTTTCCTATGATTTTGAGAAAACCGACTTCGTCTATGAGCCCGGGCAGTTCGCCGTGCGGGGAGGTATCCTGGATGTATTCTCCTATTCCGATGATGTGCCTTACCGGATAGAACTGTTTGACGATGAAGTGGAGAGTATCCGAGCGTTTGAGGCGGAGTCTCAGCTGTCTACCCAAAAGACAGGCCAGATCAGCATTACCCCCAACCTCCAGGAAAGAATGGCGCTGGAAGAGAGCGTCCCGTTTTTTCACTTTCTTCCGGCGGACGCCCTCTTGGTTTTTCATGACCCCGCATTTGTGCTTGACCGGGTAGAGAGCCACTACCGGCGGGTGGAAAAGGCGTACGAGGAAAACAGCGGCAGCGACATCAACCTGTCTTTAAAACCGGAACAGTCGCACCTGGATCAGAAAGAAATAAAAGAAGAGATCCTGCGCTATAAAACCCTGGAACTGGGCAAAAAGAGTTATTTTAAAGACACTCCGGTGTTTCCTTTCAGCTCAAAACCCCAACCCTCTTTCCATAAAGATTTTAACCTGCTGAATACAGACCTGACGGAAAATCAGGCCCGGGGATACACCATTTTTATCGCTTCCAACTCCCTCAAGCAGCTGAACCGTCTGGAAACCATCTTCGCAGAAATCAATCCCCGGTTTAAGTTTACCCCGCTATCTGCGAACCTGAGAGACGGATTCATTGATGTGCAGAATAAGCTGTTGGTGTATACCGATCACCAGATCTTTGAGCGCCTTAACCGCTACCGGGAAAAAGACCGCTTCTCGAAGTCAAAAGCCCTCACCCTGAAAGAGCTGAAGGCCTTGCAGCCGGGCGATTACGTGACCCACGTAGACTACGGCATAGGCCGGTTTGCAGGAATGGAAACCATAGACGTAGGAGGGAAAAAACAGGAGGCGGTACGGCTGGTTTACCGCGATAACGACCTGCTTTACGTGAATATTCACAGCCTGCATAAGATCGCGAAATATTCCGGCAAGGAAGGGGAGCCGCCCGCCATGAGTAAGTTGGGTTCGGCGGATTGGGAGAACCGGAAATCAAAGGTAAAACGTCAGGTCAAAGACATTGCGAAGGAACTGATTGCCTTGTATGCCAAGCGGAGAGAAGCGCCGGGATTCGCATTTTCAGAAGACAACTACATGCAGATAGAGCTGGAGTCGTCTTTTATGTACGAAGATACGCCGGACCAGGCCGCAGCCACGGCCAAAGTGAAGACCGATATGGAGAAACCCTACCCCATGGACCGGCTGGTATGCGGCGATGTGGGTTTCGGAAAAACCGAAGTGGCGATCCGGGCGGCATTCAAAGCCGCCGCAGACGGGAAACAGGTGGCCGTACTGGTACCCACCACCATCCTGGCCCTGCAGCATTACCGTACTTTTTCAGAACGACTGGCCCGAATGCCGGTGACCGTAGATTACCTGAACCGCTTCAAGACAACCAAAGACACCACCCAAACCCTGAAAGATGTCAAGGAAGGAAAAGTGGATATCCTGATCGGCACCCAGAAACTGCTCAGCAAATCGCTGGTTTTTAAAGACCTGGGCCTGCTCATCATAGATGAAGAGCAGAAGTTCGGGGTGAAGGCAAAAGACCGGATCAAGGAACTCAAACTGAATGTAGACGTGCTGACCCTGACGGCCACGCCCATTCCGCGTACCCTGCATTTCTCGCTCATGGGCGCGCGTGACCTCTCTGTAATCGCTACGCCTCCACCGAACCGCCAACCCGTAGACACCCGGGTGGATACCTTCAAAGAAGAGCTGATCCGGGATGCGATCAGTTATGAGCTGGGGCGAGGCGGACAAGTGTTTTTTGTACACAATAGGGTGAATGATATCGACAGAATAGCCAATATTATCTATAAATTAGTGCCGGAGGCGAGAATTGGGGTAGCGCACGGACAGATGGAGGGCGACAAGCTGGAGAAGGTCATGATCCGTTTTATTGAAAACGAAACCAACATCCTGATTTCTACCAATATCATCGAGTCTGGGCTTGACATTCCTAACGCCAACACCATCATTATTAACCAGGCCCACATGTTCGGGTTGTCTGACCTGCACCAGATGCGGGGAAGGGTGGGCCGGTCAGACAAAAGAGCATTTTGTTATCTTTTGACCCCTCCTCTGTCGGGTTTAACCACCGACGCCCGCAAAAGAATGCAGACCATAGAGCAGTTTTCCGACCTGGGCGACGGCTTCAAGGTGGCCATGCGCGACCTCGACATCCGGGGAGCCGGTAACCTGCTGGGGTCGGAGCAAAGCGGCTTCATCAATGATTTGGGATACGAAATGTATCATAAAATACTGGATGAGGCGGTTTCCGAATTAAAAGAAAACGAGTTTAGAAGCCTTTTTGAAGAAGAACTGAGCGAAAAATCATTCAAGATTGAGGATTGTCAGATAGAGACGGATCTCCAGATCCTGATTCCGGAAACCTACATTACGAATATTTCGGAAAGGCTTTCAGTATACAATACCATTGACACCCTGAAAACGGAGGAGGAACTGGAAAGTCTGAGGGCTTCTCTAACCGACCGGTTCGGTCCATTGCCCGCCGAAGTGGAAGAACTGTTTAAAATAGTCAGGATCAGGTGGAAAGCGGAATTTATCGGTTTTGAAAAATTAATTCTGAAAAATACTAAACTAAAAGGGTATTTCGTTTCTGAAAAGCATCCGGAATACTACCAGACCGAGAAGTTTGGCAAAATTCTTGATTTCATAAAATTGTATCCGAAGCAGGCCAGCCTGAAACAGGTGAAAGACCGTTTGGTTTTTGAGGTAGCGGAAGTGAAGGCCATTCAGCAGATAGACGCCCTTTTTGACAAGGTCCGGGCGCATATTGAAGGGAAACCGTAAGGATTTCGGATATTTGGTTTATTTTTGCGAATTCGTGTATTAAAAATAAAGTATAATGAAGAGAATAACTTTAAGTGTTGCTTTCCTGACACTTACTCTTTTTGTAGCAGCATCGTGTAGCAGCGGTAAGAAATCGTCTAATGATCCCGGAAAAAGAAGCCGGACCACCGGTGCCGCTTACGCCAAGAAAGAAGGTGAAGGTTTTAAGGTGGCAGACTTCAAAGGCCAGCCGGCGGGACCGAATATGGTGTTTATTGAAGGAGGCCGCTTTGTAATGGGTACCCTGGAAGAAGACGTAACCTACTCCCGCGATAATATTGACCGTACGGTTACCGTAGGTTCTTTTTATATGGACGAAACGGAGATCTCTAACCTCGATTACCTGGAATATCTCTATGCCGTGAGCCAGGACTCTACCCGTGAGTTCTATGCGTCGGCGTTGCCCGACACCACGGTGTGGGCCAATGAGATGTCGTTCAACGATCAGTACGTAGATCAGTATCTGCGCTACCCCGGGTTCAGAAGCTATCCGGTGGTGGGCGTATCCTGGGTACAGGCCAACGACTACTGTAAATGGAGAACTGCCGTAGTGAACAATGAAATGTATGCCAAATACGGGGATAAAGGAGGAAAAAAAGGCTTGCTTTTCGGCAGGAAGAAAAAGGATGACACCACCGTAGACGCAGCCCCGCAGGTAACGGGAAGAGTGCCGATAGAAACCGGTATTAACATGCCCAACTTCCGCCTGCCTTCAGAGGCCGAATGGGAATACGCGGCGAAGGCCACTATCGGTACACAAACCGTGGATGAAAACTACAATAACCGGATTTACCCCTGGGACGGATCTTCCATGCGAAGAGCAAAAGGCAAGCAAAGAGGCGAAATGATGGCGAACTACAAAAGAGGCCGGGGTGACTACGCCGGCGTAGCCGGTCGCCTGAATGATAAATACCAGATTACGGCTCCTGTGTACGAATACTACCCGAACGATTTCGGATTATACCACATGGCCGGTAACGTCAATGAATGGGTATATGACCTGTATCGTCCGAATTCATATCGTGATTTTAGCGACCTGAATCCGATCAGGAGAAGCGATTACCAGGACGAAGAAAGGAATTACGACACCAAAAACCATAATTCTTTGATCGATAACAAGGTGAGGGTGTACAAGGGCGGTTCATGGAACGACGTGGCCTACTGGCTGTCGCCCGGCACCCGGAGATTCCTGGATCAGGATTCCGCTACGGCGACCATTGGTTTCCGTTGTGCCATGATTTCGGTGGGAGACCCGGGGAAAAGGAAACTGTAATACGGATCTTTTCGGACATAAAAAAGGCTTGCAATTTTGCAAGCCTTTTTTATGCGTAAGTGTACCCTAGACAATAGTATCCGCGGCCTTACGTATTCGGTCGGCTATATCCGAAAGCGCCCCTCTTAATTGTTCTTTTTCTTCAGAGGAGAACCCGCCTTCGCCACCATTACCATCTATCCCGTTGAGTTTATGGTATATCCAACTGCTGGATTTACCAAAGTAATCCTGAGCGATCTGCCGCCAGCTCACATCGGTCAGGATATCTTCCAATTGATATCTCATACTCGTTTCTTTTATCTTCACCATAAATGCATATTTTAAGACAGCAAGGGTTACTCCCGGTCTAATAAATTATCAAGTAGTTGCATGATATAGAATAGGATGGATTTGGCCCCATTCGGATATGCCCGTTTATAATTTCTGATTGCAGAAATTAACTCCCACTCCTGTTCCGTTATTTCTCTTTTTTCCATTTATAGTTGTGTTTAATTCAATAAATTTAGTACGAATGTTCATAGTATCCTATGAAAAAATAATTTATTTCTATTCTGAAATCCCTCTCTGCAAACGATACCGATCTATATTTTATTTAGTTTTTTGAAATATTTCTATATAAAATCGCTTATAGCATTAAACAATTATTAGATATTTTATTAATTCGCAGAATAAAATTTAGTTGCAATTGTATTATTTACCCGCAACTTTATTCTATATTCGCCCCTGATTTGTTAAACCAACTACCGTTAACTATGAAATCTTTAGAACAAAAAATCACCGATATTTTCCCGGAGGAGGGAGGGATTCCTGCACAATTTCATCTGGAACCCGTGCATCAGAAAGAATACCTGATGGGCGGGCAGATGATACAGTGGGCGGGCCCCGTGCAGGAAGTGCGCTCTCCCATTTATGTGAAAAAGGGAGACGCGTATGAAAGCCTGCTGATCGGCAGCTACCCTATCGCTACGGAAAAAGAAGCCATGGAAGCCCTTGAGGCGGCTTTGAAAGCCTACGATAGCGGGCGGGGAGAATGGCCTACCATGAGTGTAAGCGACAGGATCTCGTGTATGGAGAACTTTGTGCGGAAAATGCTGGAAAAGAAAGCCTTGATCGTGAGTCTGCTGATGTACGAGATCGGTAAGTCGCTGGGCGATTCCACGAAAGAGTTTGACCGTACCGTGGAGTATATTTACGATACCATCGATTGTCTGAAAGATATAGACCGGAATTCTTCGCGTTTTAAGATTGAGCAGGGGATCATCGGGCAGATCCGGCGCTCTCCTTTTGGGGTGGTGCTGTGTATGGGGCCCTTCAATTACCCTCTGAATGAAACGTACACCATGCTGATTCCGGCCATCCTGATGGGAAATACCATTCTCTTTAAGCCGCCCAAGCACGGTACTCTGCTGCATTATCCTATGCTGGAAGCTTTCAGGGAGTGTTTCCCCAAAGGCGTGGTCAATACCATTTACGGGCGGGGCGCCAACGTGGTGCCTCCTCTGATGCATACGGGTAAAATCAATGTATTGACCCTGATAGGTTCGAGCAAAGTAGCGAGTGATCTGAAAAAAATGCACCCCAAACTAAACCGTCTGAGGGCCGTACTGGGGCTTGATGCCAAGAACGCGGGCATTGTACTGAAAAATGCGGACGTGGAACTGGCGGTGAAGGAATGTATCCTGGGGTCGCTTTCCTTTAACGGGCAGCGCTGTACCGCCATCAAGATCATCTGGGTTCACCGGTCTATCGCGAAGCGTTTCCTGAACCTCTTTACGGAAGAGCTGGAGAAATTGAAATACGGGATGCCCTGGGATCCGGGCGTACAGCTGACGCCCCTGCCTGAGCCGGGCAAGCCGGCTTACCTGGCGGAGTGTATTGAAGACGCCCGGGCCCACGGAGCGGAAGTGGTGAACGCGGACGGTGGAACTACCGTAAATTCTTTCGTTTACCCGGCCGTGCTTTACCCGGTGAACAGTAAAATGAAGGTGTATAGCGAAGAGCAGTTTGGTCCCCTGATTCCGGTGGTGCCGTTTGATGATATGGAAGAACCCATCCAGTACATTATCGACTCCTCACACGGGCAACAGGTGAGTATTTTCGGCTCTAAGCCGGATCAGATCGCTAACCTGATCGATCCCCTGGTGAACCAGGTGAGCCGGGTGAACATCAATGCGCAGTGTCAGCGCGGACCGGATACATTCCCTTTCACCGGCCGTAAAGACTCGGCAGAAGGTACGCTTTCCGTAGAAGACGCCCTGAGGGCCTTCTCTATCCGTACGGTGGTGGCCACGAAAGATACCGACATGAACAAAGCCATATTCAATTGGATCGTAGAAGGGCACAGCTCACACTTCCTGTCTACGAAATATGTGTTTTAAACAAACTTCTTAGTTAAGCGGAAAGAGCAGATTTTCAGTATGGGCCTCTTCGATGTAAGCCGCTAATTGCTTAAAAACCTTCTTTTTACGGGGGAACAGATTTTTTGTTTCCCCCGTATCTTTTTCCAGGTTGTACAATTCATAAGTGGTTTTTGACGGATTTTTCACCTGTAGCTTCACCAGTTTCCACTTACCGGCACGTACGGCCTGCCGCCCTCCGTTCTCATGAAACTCCCAGTAGAGGTAGGGGTGTGTGTGCTGTTTGCCTTTTCCGGTGAGGGTAGGTACAAGTGAAAGTCCGTCGGTATAGCGGGCCGACGGAGCCCCCGCCAATTCGGTAAATGTAGGGAGGAGGTCCCAGAAAGCCGCTACATGATCGCTTTCGCGGGGCTGGCGGATGTATTCCGGCCAGTGCGCAATAAAAGGTACGCGTACTCCTCCTTCGTAAAGATCTCTTTTTTGTCCGCGTAAACCGGCCGTGCTGTTAAAAAATGCCGGGTCGGCGCCACCTTCCGAATGCGCCCCGTTATCACTGGTAAAAATGATGAGGGTATTTTCCAGTAAACCCAGGGCTTTTAATTTTTCCACCACTTGGCCCACATAATGGTCCATTCTCTCTACCATGGCGGCATACGTGGCGCGGGGTTTGTCTACCGAAGCGTACCCGGGCACGGTGGCCTCTGGGCCGTAATCATTGCCCTTGTACGGGGTCTCTTCAAAACGGGCGGCATACTTGCTGTAAAATTCATCTTCCGGACCGGCCAGTTCTGCGTGAGGCAGCACCGTAGGAATAAACAGGAAGAATGGGCTGTCCCGGTTTCTTTCCATGAATTCCAGTGTTTTCTCCTGGATCAACTGAGGCGCATAATGTATTTTCTGAGTAAGGTCATTTCCCTCCAGTACTACTTTTCGGTCGTTGTTCCAGAGGTGGGTAGGGTAGTAGCGGTGCGACTGCCGCTGACAGTTGTATCCGAAAAATTCATCAAACCCTTTACGGTTCGGCTCGCCGCTGGAGCCCACCATACCCAAACCCCATTTCCCGAAAGCGCCGGTGGCATAGCCTGCTTTCTGGAGCAGCATGGCCAGGGTTTGCACGGAGTCGGCCAGCGCTTCTTGTCCTTCCGGCTGTATCTCTTTATTGCCGCGGATGTAGGTGTGGCCGGTATGCTGACCCGTCATTAAGGCCGATCGGGAGGGAGCACATACCGAAGTACCGGCATAAAATTGGGTGAATTTCAGTCCGTTCGCCGCCAGGCGGTCGATATTCGGGGTGCTGATCAGTTTCTGTCCGTAAACGCCCAGGTCACCGACGCCCAGGTCATCCGCCATGATCAAGACGATATTGGGTTTTTTCTGCTGGGCAGTTGCGGTGAAAGATAGAAGGAGGCAGAATATTGAAAAAGATCTCATAAAGTTTACCAGGTTTTACACCGATCCGCTCAGATTATGCTTTGGAGAATAACTTTAAATATGGAATAAAATCAAGATATTTTTCCTTAACTAAACGGCAATACTATTCAAAAGCCAAAAATACGATTTTACAGGATAATATGAAAGCGCCATCAAATAGCCGCACGCCGAAAGTGAAAACCGTTTAAATTTCGTATCTTACCCCTACAGGTAGACGAAGGGGTAGGGAAGGTGCTCGACTTCCTCAAAGAAAACGGACTGGATAAAAATACCATCATTGTCTATACTTCCGACCAGGGCTTTTACCTGGGTGAACACGGCTGGTACGACAAACGCTTTATTTTTGACGAATCATTCAAAACACCCCTGCTTGTGCAGTGGAACGGCGTGATCCGCCCGGGTACCCAAAACACCAAGATGGTGCAGAACCTTGATTTTGCCCAGACTTTCCTCGAAGTCGCCGGCATTACCGCCCCCGCCGACATGCAGGGAGAAAGCCTGGTACCCCTCTTCAAACGTCTGCCACGACATAGGACTAATCAAAGAGTAAGGATAGTTGACCCTTCGCCGATAAAGGCGTAACTTCGGGGCTTTTTAAAGAGTCAGAACAATGATGAATAAAAACAAGGGCGCGATACTCAGCGTATTGGGTGTGGTGTTTATCGCCATTAACCTCCGCTCGCCCCTCACTTCGGTAAGTCCGGTAGTCCATGAAATGATGGAAGCCCTGCACCTGAATAACCTTCAGGCCGGCCTGATCACCACCCTGCCTCTCCTGGCCTTTGGCTGCTTCTCCATCTTTACTCCCCAGTGGGCTGCGAGATTTGGCCTGGAAAAAGTATTGTGGTATTCCATGCCGGTGCTGGGTCTGGGGCTGCTGGCCCGGGCCTCCGGAAACCTGTCGCTGCTTTTCCTGGGAGCCGCGCTGGTGGGTGTGGCCATCACCATCGGTAACGTGCTGATGCCCGCGTTTATCAAGCTGAGATTTCCTCAAAAAATGGGCTTAATGACCGGAATAAACGCCCTTTCCATGAACATAGCAGGGGTGCTGGCCTCCGGGTTCAGTGTGCAGATCGGGCTGTGGTCCGGTTGGGGTTGGAGAGGCTCTATAGGGGTATGGGTAGTTCCTGCCATCCTGGGTTTCCTGGTTTGGATACCCCAGCTCCGGCCTGCAAAGCCCGAAGCCGCTACCGCCCTGGGCAGTTTTTCAGGCATGTTGAAATCGCGCCTGGCCTGGTACATTACCCTGTTTATGGGGCTTCAGTCGTGCATGTTCTACGTGTTTGTGGCCTGGCTCCCCGTGGTTTTGCAGGAGTGGGGAATGACCCGCGAAGAGGCCGGCTGGACCTTCTCCTACATCCAGATGACCCAGCTGCCCATTACACTTTTCGGACCCGTCATTACGGCAAGGGTAAAAAAACATACCCGCCTAATTCTCTTTACCACCGGCGTACTGCTGCTGGGCGTATTGGGACTCATCTTCTTTAAGACTGCTCTGGTTATTCCTTCCGTCATTTGTATTGGTATCGGAACCGGCCTGGCCTTTAGCATTGTACTCATGTTTTTTGTCTTAAAAACAGAAACACCCCAGGAAGCCGCCCGCCTCTCCGGTATGGCCCAGTCGTTCGGATACCTTATCGCCGCCGCTTCACCCCCGGCATTCGGACTGATCTATGACTGGACCTCCGACTGGACCTACTCCCTGTTGCTGCTCATACCCCTAACCCTTGCCATGGGGACGGTGGCCCTTTTAAGCGCCCGCGAGAAGGTATAGATAATCGCTAAATTCCGAGGTTTTTAAGAAAGCGCTCCCGGTAATTCTGACCTATCGGTACCTCATGTTTGCCCAGGAACACCCGGTTTCCCTCAATATGGGTGATTTTGCTTTTATGGATAATAAAGGAGCGGTGAATTTTTTCAAAACCTGCCGCCGGAAGCAGGGCCTCGAAAGCCGTAAAAGTCATGGGGGATTTCAGGGAAAGGGCTTCCGTAAAGATCAGCGTATAGTTCCCGTTCGCCTCGGCATAAAGTATATCCGTAAACCGGACAGGGAAGATCTTGCCTTCGGATTTCAGGTATACTACCGGTTCCTCTTCCGCACCTGCCGGCAAAATCTGCGGACGGGCCTCTTTTACCCTGTCCAGCGCCTGGATGAACCGTTCAAGTGAAAACGGTTTAACAAGATAGTCGGTTACTTCAAGATCAAAAGCATCAACGGCATATTCCTTGTACGCGGTGGTCAAGATCACCGAGGGTCTTGAACGCAGGGTTTTCAGGAAGGAGATCCCGTCCAGCACCGGCATATTGATATCCAGGAAAAGTACATCCACCGCTTCGGTTTCCAGAATCCGCCGGGCCTCCAGGGCATTGCTACAGCTTCCTGCCAGCTCCAGATAAGGGAAATAGGAACAGTACGTCTTCAGGATTTCACGCGCGATAGGCTCATCATCTACTATCAAACACTTCATTTCAGGATATTTTTAGTTGTAAAAGCACCTTATAGGTATTCACCGTCTCTTCTATGGTTAATTCGTGTTTACCGGGATAGAGAAGCTCCAGCCTTTTCCGGGCATTCTCCAGGCCTAAACCGCTGTTTTTGTTTAAAGCATTCTGTACTACTTGCGAAGCATCAAATGTGTTAAATACGGAAAACAGGATTCTGTCTTCCCATAATTTCAGACTTATGTCAATTTTGATGGATTCATGAGAAGTATTTTTAGAATGCTTAAACGCATTTTCAATAAATACGATCAGCAGCATAGGGGCAATGCTCAGGTCATCAGAGGTTTCCAGGTTTACAGATAGCGAAAGACGACCTTCCAGGCGAATTTTCTCAAATTCTACGTAATTTTTAATATAGTTGATCTCTTCATTGAGCGGAACAAACACGCTGTTGCCCTGGTATACCGAATGCCGAAGAAGTTCAGACAGCTTCAGCAACAAGCCAGGTAATTTATCATCTTTCACCAGAGACAGGCCGTACAGGTTATTCAGGGTATTGAACAGGAAGTGCGGACTCAGCTGAGATTGTAAAAGCTGAAGCTCGCTTTGGCTCATTAATGCCTGAGATTCGGAAGTCTTTAACCTGTTTTCCGAAACAAGAAAAAATGCAGTACCCATGGCAGCTATCAGCACGGCAAGCAGCATAACCATAGAAATAATCAGAAACGCAATAGCGGCTTTGGATGGGGAATGCACGCTTTGGCGAACCAGCCCCATCAATACCATAAGTGCCGTAATAAACGCCAGTGTACTGCGAATGATCGTTTCCCTGGAGATCTCCATCACATTCCTGAAATAGAGGACGGAAACTTTGTGCCCGATATAAAGGCCAAGATAAAACAGTATGACGGTGCCGGTAGCCACAGACTCTTCTTCTGCTATACCCATCGGCACAAATATCATATTGAAGATATTCCAGAGCGGAATACTAAGGAGCACAAGCCATATTCCGTATTTTTTTAAGAGCTTAAACATGTTTTTTTTGACAAACGTCTTTGCATCTGACCTTTTGGCAAAGCAAATATGATGAAAACCCATAAAATGAGGACAGAAAACGAGTTTTTTATGATAAATATGTTTCGTCATCGAAATGTAACCATCAGTCAGGGGTTTCAGATGTTCTGTCATCTGAATTTTATGGGGGCCAATGCATAGGGGAGATTTGAGGAAAAATTTAATCAATGAAAAAGTTAACTTTACTCCTACTGATTTCCCTCCCGGCCTTTAGTCAAAGCATTTCCGGAAATATTACAGATACCAGGAATGAACCCGTAACCGGGGCTACCGTAACCCTGTATGCCGACAGCCTCCTCGTACAGGGAAAATTCACCGATTCTTTGGGTGTATTCTATTTTGATCAACTAAAGACAGAACAGAAATATATCGTGAAGGTAAGTGTATTAGGGTTCAGACCCTACCGGTCAGAACCGGTGGAGGCCTCCCATATTTTTACCAACCTGGTGCTGGAAGAGTCCGGTGATATTGCCCTGAATGAAGTGGTGATACAGGGCAGAAAACCCATGATTGAAAACGAGATAGACCGCACTATTGTCAATGTAGACGCTATGCCGGGCGGAAATACCGGGAACGCCTTTAACCTCTTAGAGAAAACGCCGGGGGTTAACGTACGAGACAACTCCATTTCGCTCAATGGAAAATCGGGGGTGATCCTATTCATTAACGGCCGGCCCACCAATCTGGGCGGCCGTGACCTGGAAAATTACTTAAAGTCATTGTCTGCGGGAGACATAGAAAGAATTGAGCTGATCGATAACCCGCCGGCAAAGTACGATGCCGCGGGTGGAGCCATCATCAACCTGAAACTTAGAGCCAACCGCAAGGCAGGCTGGGCCGGAAGTATCAACCTGTCGCACAATGTGGGAAAATACTGGCGGAGTTATGACGGCCTGAGCCTGAATTATAACGTTGGGAAAATTAATGTGTATGGCTCGGGCGGATATTTCAGAGAGGATTATCAGGACGTAGAGCTAAGGGAACCCCGCTTTCTGAAAGAGAATCATCTCGTAGAACAAAACATAAGAAATCAGGCCCACTCCAAGGGGGTCAGCGTTCATGGCGGATTAGACTACTTCCTGTCGGATAGAAGCACCGTGGGAATATTCTACAGGAACAGCCGGCCTGATGCCCCCTCTCTGAGAACATTGGAAAACACGGCGGCTGGAGAATCATGGATTACGTTCAATACTAACCGGGAAGCCAAAACCTATGATGGCCTGGCCACCTATTTTGTGCGAAAGTTCAGGAAACGTGAACTTACATTAGAGGTAAATCAGGTGCGGTATCTGAATAATGCGATCCAGAATTTTGAAAATACCGGGGAAGAAGGCTTCCGCTATTTGCTGGATACAAAAATACGAACCCGGGCAGCCTCTCTTGACTATACGCATCCCATCTCCGGGGGACGCTTTGAGGCGGGTCTGAAAGCCACTTTTATGGATAATGACAACCATAACCGCTATGAGGAGTCCGAAAACCACATTTTTAGAACCGTATGGGCAAAATCCAATCATTTTCTCTACCATGAGAATATCAATGCTGCCTATCTGAGTGGCCAGCGCGAATTTAAAAGATGGGGTTTAAAAGTGGGCTTGCGTGCCGAAACTACCCACGCCGCAGGTACACAACTGGGCAATGAAGAGGTGCCAGCGTCAGGATTTGACCGCAATTATATCAATGTTTTTCATAATCTCATGGTCAGCTATAAGCTCGATTCCGCAGGGGAAAATGTGCTGACATTCGTCACCCTAAAGCGGCTGGTCAGGCCTTATTATTTGTACCTGAATCCGTTTATGCAATACCGTGACCCCTATAATTACGCCACGGGAAATCCGGAACTCAACCCCCAGGTACAGGACAGGTACGAGCTGATGTACCGGCATAAAGGGAAATGGACGGCCGGGTTTCATATCAATCCCTATAAAGATGTGATTTTACCCACTACTGAAACCATCGAAAACATTTTTTATACCAAACAGGATAATATTGCAGAGGGGTACATGTATATGCTGCATTTCGGATTAAATACCCGGCTGACGAAATGGTGGGATGTCAATTATACCGCTCGCCTGGCACATATCGGACTGAGAGGAAAACTCTACGTGGAAAACCTTGACTACAGCATCCGCGTGTTAAGGGGAGAATTGCATAACACATTCAGAGTCTCTCCTAAACTCACGGTTTCAAATTATGTGAATTATGCTACCAAAGATTATAACGGGCAGATAGTGACGCGGGCCAGGATGATGATGAACCTGGGTCTTCAATACCGGTTTATGAAAGATAAAGCAAGTCTTAATGTGTCATTCGAGGATATTTTCCATTCATGGAAAAACCGGAACTACAGTACCAATATCACCAATGCCTACGTGACTTCCCTGAGCTACTCCGATTCGCGGCGGGTAGGCCTGGCGCTAAATTATCGGTTCGGAAACAACAAAGAAATGAAGAAGGGAAAGTCCAGTAATGTGAATGATGACCGCATATAGCTCACGACTGCGTTCTGAGGTTTTTTCCATCCGAAATATGCAGCCTTCTGAAGAGCAGCCCCGAGAGGATGGTAGTAATGCCCATCACCAGGTTGACCAGGTTGAGGGATACATTGATAAGGAAAATCCAGATAAAGATAGCAATAGACAGCACCATGGGGAGGTACTTTTTTACGGTTTCGTTTTCTGTCATAACGCAAGTCGTGTTCAGCTTCTGAACTTGTCGTATACCCGGCAGTTAAACTCGGCGCAAACCTGGCCTTTTTCCAGCTTTTCTTCCAGGAGACGGCGCCCGTTCAGGGGCAGGCTCTCGTATAAAACCGGATCATTCATCACCTGGAGTACACCTGCTGCGTAGGCCTCGGCGTTCAGTTCGGTCACTACGGCCGCTTCGTAGTTCTCCAGCAGGGGCGAAAGCCCGGTCTGGTCTGAAACTACCGCGGGCAGTCCGTACATTAACGTTTCCATCACCGCCAGGGAGAAGCCCTCCGAGTAGGTGGGAAGCACAAAAATTCCCGCCCGGCTGAAAAGCTCCTTTTTGGCCGTACCCGTTACGGTACCCAGGATTTCCACCTGCTCTTCCAGTCCGTTTTTTGTCGTGTATTCCCGGATATAATCCAGCATGCCGTCGTCCGGACCTGCAATCCGCAGACGGGCATCCGGCCTTTCCTTTACAATCTTCTTAAACGCGGGCATCAGGATATCCAGCCCTTTTTTCTGGTGGAGGCGCCCTATATACAAAAGTTCATGACGGTTTCTCTTTTCAGGAAGAGGAACCGGTTGAAGCTCAATACCGTTCGGAACTACTTCGAGGTTCTCGGGCCGGTGACCCAGGTAATCGGTTACGTCTTTCACTTCCCCCTCGTGCAGCAGGTGGATAATCTTCGCCTTTTGAAGGAAATTCTTTTGGAACCATTTGGAATACACCAGGCGCTTGTAATACACCAGGCCCTTGAAAGTATACGGGTGCAGGCTGCCGTGAATGGTCACCACTGTTTTATGATGCAAATGCAGCTTGTCTATCAGCATTTCCCCGTAATTCCAGAGGCAATGCAGGTGATACACGTCAATGTCTTTGTCGTTGGCCTGCACGTAGTCGTACATCGCGGAACTGTAAAGCGGTATTACCCGGGTCATGGTTTCCGGTTTGAACGTAATCAACTCCACGCCGGGGGGGACCGGGTAACGCGAGTGTCCCGGCAGTTCGGTAGACAATATCCTGACTTTATCCCCCTTTGCGGTCTGAAAGGAGGCCAGGTCGGCAACCACCTGAGAGGTGCCACCGTTCTCATAAGAATAGGTGAGGATATGGCAAATGGTCATCACAAAAACGTTTAAGCGGCAAAATTACGCACACTACCGGTAGAAATAAAACACTTCTCCGCCAATAAACGTTCTGATACCCGCTCAGAACTGGAATCCCAGCCTTATCTGTAACCGTTTAATATTCCGGGTTTCCGTAGTGAAATTATCCTCGCTATAAAAATAAGAGAGGGAATAATGCTGGTACTTGTATCCGAAGTTCAAGAGAAAGGCCGAGCCAGAGCGTGTAGGAAACACAAAACCTACCGCCGGGTTAATCATCAGTCCGCCCTCCTTCGATACCTGTTCTTCGCCGTCCAGCCATAATGTACCTGCCCCAAGGTCTAGTGAAGCCTGAATTTTAGAGAGGGTAGGCCCTTTCTCAAATAGTACCTGCCGAACCCCTGCCGCCAAGGGCAGAATAAGCGCACCCTGGTAGGCGTCCAGGCCGGTGGTGAAGCCCACCGCCGTTTTCGGTTTCACCCTCCAGCCATTGAATGTTTGCACACTGAAACTTCCCGTGTTCCCCTTCGTATACGTCGGCACAGGAGTTGGCCAGGGATAATATGAACTATAATATGGATAATAATAGGTATTTCCTTTTAAACTTCGCCCTGCCAGCAGCGCAATTTCCGTTTGGTTAACAAACTTCGAGGTTTTTACTTCCCGCTCCTGCGCCTGAGCAGCGAAGCCTATGAATAACAATAGAATGTATATATTTTTCATGTGTATAAAATTTTTGCTTTCAGCCTTCAGCTATCAGCAGTCAGCCGGGCGACGCT
>CAYRGN010000022.1:0-56463 GCA_964423865.1 uncultured Lacihabitans sp. | reverse complement strand
GGCAAGGACAATTCGTAATTCGTAATTCGTAATTCGTAATTCGTAATTCGTAATTGACAATTCGTAATTATAAAAAAGGGGTAAAGTCGGATGATTTTCCCCCTTTTTCTTTTTAACGGTAAATATTAATCCCTACTTTCTTTTTTATGTACTCCCAAAAAGTTTAAATTTGTTGCATACCGGATAATTCCAGCTTTCCTAAACGATCCGAATCTATGACTGACAAACTTAAAAACCATCTGCAGGGTGACAAGCAGATCTGGTGGATATTGGGTTTGCTATCGCTCATCAGCGTAGTAACCGTATACAGCAGCATCAGCACCCTCGCCTACCGGCAGGCCGGCGGCAATACCGAAGCCGTCTTTATGCGTCACGTTCTTTTCCTGGTGATCGGCGTTATGATCACCTATTTTGTGCATAAAATTGATATTGCCCAATACGCGCACATCGCCAAGATCTTGCTGTACCTCTCCCCTTTCCTCCTGATTTATACCCTCATGTTTGGGGTCAGCATAGGTAACGCGCGCCGGTGGATCAATGTACTGGGCCTCTCTTTCCAGACGGCCGACTTCGTGAAACTGATCCTGGTGGTTAACCTGGCCGCCATGCTGGCCAGCAAGATCCATATCGAATACAAAAAGAATGACCTCCTGGAAATCATTGCATGGTGCGGGGTCATTGTATTCCTGATTTCTCTGTCCAGTTTCTCGGCCGCCCTCATCCTGGGTTTTACCTGCTTTATCATCATGTGGATCGGTAAGGTACCCCGGCGTTATCTCCGGTTTCTTATCCTGGTTATTCTCGGGGTGGTTTCCCTGGCACTGGCCACGGGCTTCCTGATCCGGCTCACCACAGGCAAAGAAATCAGCCGCGTTTCTACCGTGATTGACCGTACGGAAGCATTCATCGGCAAAGACCTTGACAAAGACGGATATGTAGGCGGTTATATGGGCGGAAAAAGCGACCAGAAAAACTTTGCGCACGTGGCCATTGCCAAAGGAGGCCTGCTGGGGGTGGGACCGGGCAACAGCACCCAGAAAAACGTGCTGCCGGAAGCCTATTCCGACTATATCTATTCCATTGTAGTGGAAGAATATGGCCTGGTGGGCGGCCTCGCCGTACTGGGCCTTTATCTCTGGCTGCTGGGCCGGGGTATCGTGAACATTAACCATACGGAAAGGGCGTTCGGCGGGTTGCTCTGCGTGGGCCTGACCCTCCTGCTGGTATTCCAGGCGTTCGCACATATCGCGGTGAATGTAGGCCTCGGGCCGGTCACCGGGCAAACCCTGCCCCTGATCAGCCGGGGAGGTACCTCCGCCCTGGTTTCCTTCATTGCCCTGGGTATCGTGTTAAGTGTAAGTAAACACGCTAAACCTGCTTAAACCATGAAAGTCATCATATCAGGAGGAGGAACAGGAGGGCACATCTACCCGGCGGTGGCCATAGCCAATGAGCTGAAACGCCGCAGGCCGGATGCCGATATCCTCTTTGTGGGCGCCCTGGGAAAAATGGAAATGGAGAAGATTCCGCGGGAAGGCTACCCCATTGTGGGCCTGCCCATTGCCGGCTTCCACCGTGCCAACCTCCTGGCTAACCTCACTTTCCCGTTGAAGCTCATCCGCAGTATGTGGAAAGGCTACCGGGTAGTGCGGTCGTTCCGGCCTGATGTAGCCGTGGGCGTAGGCGGGTTCGCCAGCGGCCCTACCCTCCGGATCGCGGGTTTCCTGGGCGTAAAAACCCTGCTCCAGGAACAAAACTCCTACGCGGGCGTGACCAACAAACTCCTGGCGCAGAAAGCGTCTGCAATCTGTGTGGCCTACCCCGGTATGGAGCGCTTTTTCCCGCCGAAAAAAATCGTATTTACCGGTAATCCCGTACGGAATAACATGCTGCTTTCGGGCGTGAGCCGGCCGGAGGCCAAAGCACATTTCGGACTCAGCGCCGACCGCCCCGCCGTGCTGGTGATCGGCGGAAGCCTGGGCGCCCTGAGCATCAACAAAGCAATAGGTGCCACCCTGCCGGCCTTGACAAGCAACGGACTTCAGGTGATCTGGCAAACGGGCAAAACCTTCCTGCCCGAGGCCCGGCAGATCGCCCGCGACCTCCCCGGTGTGTATGTGTCGGATTTCATCTACGAAATGGATCAGGCCTACGCCGCCGCCGATATCGTGGTTTCCCGCGCCGGCGCCCTGGCCGTTTCTGAACTCGCGCTGACCGGGAAAGCCGCCATACTGGTGCCTTTCCCTCACGCCGCCGAAGACCACCAGACCAAAAATGCAGAAAGCCTCAGCCACCAGGGCGCGGCGATGGTGATACCTGACTCCCATGTGAATGAAGAACTGGCCCCGGCCGTAAAATCGATCCTCGCCGACCCGGAAAGAATCGCTGCGATGGAAAAGGCCATTCGTGCCTTTGCCCGGCCCGATGCCGCCAGGGATATTGTAAATGAGCTCTTTAAATTAGTAGAAAAATGAAACTTTTCCTCTCCGAAAACACGGTAGATTACACCACCTACACGTTTAACTACGCCCTGTACGCCCTCAAAGAGTCGCAGGAAGAAGTAACTGAACTCTACCGGAAAGGGTTTCTTCCGTATACCGGCAACGCCGGACTCGAAAAGGAGGTGTATTATTTCGCCCGAAGCCTGAGAGTCAACCTCGATAAATTCGACGACACCTCCGAAAACCGGCGGGTAAATCGCATGGTGGAACCCCTGGAAATTACCATGAACCTGGTGCCCAAAGCGGAATTTAACACGGAAGACCCCGAATTTATCCGCTTCTGCGAAGGATACATCAACGAGCGGATTGGAGAGGATCACATGAGCCTGGAACGGTGGAACTACATCCTTTCCCGCGAAACCGGCACCCATCTCTTCGAGTTCAGAACCGCCGACAAGATCATGGGTTATGTACTCGCCGCCCTGAACGAAGAGATGGTACACTATTGGTTCGCTTTTTTCGATACCGAGTACATGCGCAGCCATTCCCTCGGCAAATGGATGATGTGGAAGGTGATTCGCTGGGCCAAAGATAACGGCCGCCGCCACGCCTACCTAGGTACGGCGTACAAGCCCGCCGCGCTCTATAAAATCCGGGACCACAAAGGACTGGAATTCTGGGACGGCACCCGCTGGAACGAAGACGTGAAGACCCTGAAAGAATGGTGCCAGACCGACCTGGAGCCCAAGGCAGGCGACCGGTTTAAGATACTGGAAAATCCGAACGAATACCTGGAACAGCTGACTGCTGAAAGCTGAAGGCTGAAAGCAAAAATTTTATACACATGAATATCAAGACCATATTGAACACGGTAGGCGGGGTTTCCCTGGCGGCTCTGGCCCTGTTCCTCGTTTTTTCTTCCGCGCGGAGCGACACCGAACGCCGCTGCCAGGGATTAATGATCCGGATTGAAGAAGACGCGAAGCAACTATTGGTCAAAAAAGAAGATGTGGAAAAATGGGTAACCAACGCGGGAAATGAACCCCTGATGGGACAACCCGTGGTGTCTGTAGACCTCAAAATGCTGGAAAGGCGGGTAGAAAACAGCGGGATTATCCGCGACTGCCAGGCCTATTTCGACCTGCAGGGAAACCTGCATATCGATGTAAAAGTCTTTACACCGGTAGCGCGTATCCTGGGAAACAGCCGTTTCCCCGACCGTTATATGGACGGGGAAGGACACTTTTTCCCCGTTTCCCCAAACTTTACCCCCACCGTACTGCTGTTGAGCGGGGAGTTTTTCAGGGACAAGAAGGGGCTGCGCTCCGAACAGAACCGCGACCTCCTGACGCTGGTGAATACCATCACGGGCGATGAATTCTGGAACGCCCAGATCACCCGCCTGGATGTAAACCGACACAAGGAAGTAAAAATGGAACCCCTGCTGGGGAAAAATATCATTGAATTTGGCCGGCCCGAGAAGATTCAGACCAAACTGGAAAAACTGATGGTCTTCTATAAGAAAATAATACCCCGGGAACAATGGAGTACTTTTCAGCACGTAAGTGTTAAATATGATGGGCAGATCGTATGCAAGTAATTAATTTTAAGTAAGTTTACGTCAATTAATCAACAACAATTCACAATGGAGGAAGGGAAATGTTTCATAGGACTGGAAATAGGAAGTTCAAAAATTGCCGCCGTGGTGGGTTTGCAGCAGCAAAGAAAAATAAAGGTGATAGGATTCAGCGAAAAGCGGGTGGACCCCAATGACGAGGTGCTGAAATTCGGAAATATTGTGAACGCCCAGATGACTTCGGAGTATATCGGGGCTGTACTGGACGAACTGGCCAGACAAATCGCCGAACAGGAATCCGATTATGAATTTGAACTGAATACCGTCAACATTAACATCAGCAACCTGTCACTCACCACACATTCCAAACACACCAAAGTGGTAACCTCAGGCGGCATGAACCGGATTCAGCAGGAGGATGTCAACCGCCTGATTGACGACGCCAATCGCTCGTTCAAGGTGCCTCCGGGCCACACGGTGATTCACAGCCTGCCCAAAGATTTTTACGTGGGAGACGACAAGGCTCTGAGTACGATTGTAGGGAAAATAGGCAACACCCTGAGTGGAGATTTCAGTTTTATCACCACCAAATCCGATAACCTGGATCACCTGCTGGAATGCGTGAACCAGGTACCCGCCAAAGGCTCTTCCGGTTACCTGGATGTGGAAAATATCCTGCTCAATACCATCGCAGACAGCTGTGCACTTCTGAACAATTCTTCGGAAGAACCGGAAACCAAGCGAGACGGCGTGGCGATTGTCAACATCGGATCAGAAATGACGGAAGTGTCGGTGTACCACAGCAACAGCCTGAGGTACCAGTCGGTGATTCCCGTAGCCGGGAACAGCATCAATGCCGACCTTCAGAAAGCCTTTAACCTCACTTTCCACGATGCCGAACTGTTGAAAAAAGTCTGCGGCAGTATCTCCGTCACCGAGGAGTCGCCCATTGTGATCATTGAAGGCAAACTGGGGCTTCCGGCCAAAGAGGTGTACCTCCGGAACGCCATGACCGTGGCCGAACTCCGCCTGAGGGAAATCGCTGCCCTGGTGAGTGCCGAACTGACCCGCTCGGGGTATAAAGCCCACCTGCTCAACGGCATTATCCTCACCGGGGGTACCTCGCTCTACGGGAATATCAGCACCCTTTTTTCCGAGGTGTGCAAAAACGTGATCGTACGCCCTACCCTGTTTAACACCGCCATTAACTTTACGGGCTTCGAACACCTGAAAAACCCGCGGTACTCTACCCTGCTGGGACTTATTGTGGCGCCCGCGTTTCCTTTTGACCGCCGGGCAGATAACCGAATCCTGACCCCCCATACCGTGGTCAACAAACATCCTCAGCCCAAAGAGGTTAAACCGGACACGGAGCGGGAAGAAAAAGGAAGCTGGTTTTCGGGTTTAGGAAAAAGTATTTTCCGGAAACCCACCAACGATTTGAATGATGGCTATAATATGCAAAATACAAAATGATATTCGAACCTAACTACGAACTCCAGCTGAAGTCTAACCTGGATAAAATTATCAAGGTGATAGGCGTGGGCGGCGCGGGATGCAACGCCATGCTGAACATGTACCACCAGGGCATGCGCGACGTCGACTTCGTGGCCTGCAATACCGATCAGCAGGTGCTGGGCCACCTTCCGGACGAGATCGTGAAGATTCAGCTGGGAGCGGAACTCACCAAAGGACTGGGAGCGGGTACCCACTGGGAGGTGGGCCGTGACGCGGCCCTGGAAAGCGAGGAAGCCATACGGGGGGTGCTGGGCGCCCCGACGGAAATGGTATTTATTACCGCCGGTATGGGCGGTGGAACGGGCACGGGCGCCGCGCCCGAAATAGCCCGCGTAGCCCGTGAACTGGGTCGCCTGACCATTGGCGTGGTCACCGACCCTTTCCGTCACGAAGGCACCCACAAACTCCAGCAGGCCCTGAACGGGATAGAAAAACTGAAAGAGTTTTGCGACACCGTACTGATTATCAAAAACGACCGCCTGGCCGATATGTTCGCGGATATGGATATCGAAACCGCCTATAAAATGGCCGACGAAGTGCTGGCCGGCGGTGTGCGCAGCATCGCCGAGCTGATTACCCGCCCCGGCGTAATGAACCTTGACTTTGCCGATGTGAAGACGGTGCTGGGCGAAGCCGGCCACGCCGTAATGGGTACCGCCGAGGCCTCCGGACCCGAGCGGGCTTTCCAGGCCATTGAAAACGCCCTGAGTTCTCCCCTGCTGGAAAACAGCAATATCCGCGGCGCCAAGCGTATCCTAGTTTCCATGGCCTATTCAGACGAACTGCCCGAGTACAAGATCAAAATGTCTGATCAGTCTAAAATCATGGATTTCGTGGAAACCCAAATCCGCTCCCAGGCCCAGATTTTCAAGCACGGCTACGCCATAGACCGCAGCCTGAAAGACAAAATCCGGGTGACCATTGTGGCCGCAAAATTTGAAGACGTGACGCCTCCCGCAGCTCCACCGGCTAACCCTGTCTCCGCCGGGACCAGAACCGTGGGAAGAGGCGTGGATACACTCTTCCCCGAAGGAGGAGGAAAAGTGAAAAAAGCGGGAGGAAAAGCGGCCCCCGGGCAAACCGACCTCTTTGCGGCAGAAAGCAAACTGGCCGGCCTGTACGACGAATTTGTGAGGGAAATACCCGACTACGACATTATCCGGGAACACCCTTCCTACCAGCGTTTGGGGGCGGTACTGCTGGACAATAACGAAATAACGGCGCGGGCGCCCGGGAAAATAAAATTGAAAGATTTGTACGACACCTTGGCCAGCCAGGGCCTGGTGAATTAAATCAATCGCCCCTTAAGTTCTTCAAAGGCCTTGAGGGGCTTTTCATTTTTATACAAGACGCTGTAGGCAAACTTCACAATGGGCAGGTCTACCCCGTGTATCCGGTTAATCCGCTCTATGCATTCGGTGGCGTAATAGCCCTCGGCAATCATCTTTAATTCTACCTGGGCCGCCTTCACCGAGTAGCCCCTTCCGATCATGTTCCCGAAAGTACGGTTACGGCTGAACTGGCTGTAACAGGTCACCAGAAGATCACCGAGGTAGGCCGACACGTTCACGTTTCTTTTCCGCGGACTCACCGTATCGAGGAAACGCTCTATCTCGATAATGGCATTGGAAACCATCACCGCCTGGAAGTTGTCTCCTGCTCCCAGGCCGTGGACGATTCCGCACGACATGGCCACAATGTTCTTCATCACGGCGGCGTATTCCACCCCGTGGATGTCGGTCAGGAAAGAGGTCTTGACAAAGCGGCAACTCAGCAAGCCTGCGAAATCTCCGGCCGTTTCCGGCGAAGAAGAGGCAATGGTAATGTAGGAATATTTCTCCAGCGCAATTTCTTCCGCGTGGCAGGGCCCCGCAATGGCGCCTATATTTTCGGGAGACACTCCAAACCTCTGGGAAAACCAGTCGGTCACCAACTGGCTGGTGGAAGGAATAATGCCCTTTACGCCGGAAATTACTTTCTTTCCCGAAAACCAGGCGGAGTCCGCCTCTTGCAGCGCCTCTTCAATGAAAGCGGAGGGAACGGCCAGGATCACCCATTCCACGCCCTTCAGAGCCTCTCTTAAATGGCTGTAGGCTTTCACTTTGGAAGGATGAAGCTCCACACTGCTCAGGTAATGCAGGTTGTGATGATATTTGCGGATATGGGCCACCGCGCCCGCATCCCGCATCCACCACTTGACCCGGACATTATTTTCCATCAAAACCTTAATAAGGGCCGTGGCCCAGCTTCCTCCCCCGATGACGGTTACCTGCTTTGAAAATTTCATAGTTTGCTGATCTCTGCCCAAATCTACATTATTAACACTTCGTTAGCAAAACCTTTTCCACGATTCTACATCTAATAAGCAAAACCTAAACAATTACGGCAATGAAAAAGTGGATAGCATTTGTGGTAATATTCTTCGCGGCACTTTCGGTGAAAGCGCAATACATGGAAGGCCCTGACCGGTATTTCTATGACGAGGAATTTGACTGGCGTTGGGACGTTCGCGTCCGGATCTCCGATGGTGTCCGCACAGGGTATCTGACCAACCGGGAAGCCAACCGCCTGTACAGGAGACTGGAAAACATTGAGCGTAAAGAATGGGCGTTTCAATCTGACGGGTATTACAGTCCCTGGGAGCAAGATGAAATCTGGCTGGATGTAGTGGCGCTCAACCGGGCCATCGGCCTTGAGCTGTCTGACTGGGACAGAAGATATTACGGATACACCGGTATCGTGATTACCGGACCGCTTCGCTGGTATTTCGGCTCTTCCTATGATTTCTACCGTTTCGACAGACGGGGATACGGTACTATTCGCGTGGGCTATATGCCACGGAACTACTACCCGGTAAAACATGTGTATTATACCAAACGGAATAATTACACCACCCATTGGAACAATCGTCCGGCACGGGTAGCTACCCCTGCCAGAAACAGCAACTCCGGTTCCCGGGAGTATTCGAACCGCAACACTCAGTCATCGCGGTCAGCGGCTCCGAGCAGGTCTTCCTCCGGGGCGAACTCCAGGGTTCCTGAGAGAGCGGCCACCCCACAAAGCCGAGTGGAATCTTCGCGGAGCTCTGCTCCCGAAAGAACTTCCGGAAGAGTGGAAACCCAAACCAGAAGCTCGCGTAGCTCCGGCAATGTGAGTACCGCACCGGGCAGAACTTCCTCGGTAGAGCGCGGCACTTCAAGCCAAAGCCCGGCTCCTAAAAAAAGCTCGGTAGAGCGCAACAAGAGCAATTCCAAGAGTTCAGGGGTGTCTAACCGCTCCGCATCTTCGGGCTCTTCCGCTAAAACCTCTTCTTCTTCGAGGAGTACAAGCGGTAGCCGCAGCAGAGGTTAAAGATTGGAGAGTAGGATATTTACTCAGAGTGCCCTTCGACAAGCTCAGGGTGACAGTAGTTACCAATGTGTACCATTTGTCACCCTGAGCTTAGCCTGTCCTGAGCTTGCCGAAGGGTCGAAGGGCACTTGAGCTTAGCTTGCCGAAGGGTCGAAGGGCGCGTGAGTTACATTACATCAAAACCCCATCAATACCTCGGCTGCTCAATGACCCCCAAAAACAGGGGAGCGTCATCGGCTGACAGGTATTTCCCTACGTTGGGATAGAGCGTGAAGCGCTCCAGTTCAGCAAGGGGAAGCCACACGATTTCTTCGGCCTTGGTTTCCACCGGATTGATACGAGGTTCTCCCGTAAATTCCGGGCATTCAAAAATAAAATGGATGGTATTGCGGCCTTCGTACAGTACTTCCGCCACATGCATAATCCGGTCAGGCACACAAGCGATGCCCAGTTCTTCCCTTAGCTCCCGCTCCAGCGCAAGCGCCAGTTCCTCTCCGAATTCCAGGTTACCTCCAGGCAGCGCGTGAATAATTCCACCGGGATAGGTGTATTTTAAAGTAAGCAGACGATGATCCCGAACAATGAATGCCCCCGGTCTTACGTTCATTTCCTCTGGTTAAAATTATACCCGACGCCCAGCATGGTGCGGAAAAGCCCGGCATCCATCTGCCTGACCGCATAGGGCGAAATTTCAAATGCGATGTGCAGCTTCTTAAACTTGTCGAAAGGCCTCGCCTTTACCCCCGCGTTCAGGAAATATCCTTCTACCGGGTTATAGTTATTAAACATATTGTAGAAGTTCACTTTTACGCCCGCGCCCGTGTAGTACTCGACCCTCGGGGTGCTGTACACGGTAAACTGGGGCGAGATTTCACCCGTCACCGAGGTAAAATAGGAATTGGTGAAAATACGAAAATCGGCCCAGAACAGGTTATTGGGATTGGTGCTTACGCCCAGCACCGAATTAAAAGGATAATACACCACACTCTGGGCAGAAAGGGCCGCCGGCACCAGCAGCATGCCACTCAGAATACAGGTACGGAAGAGCTTAGGGATAATTCGTAGCGAAAATGGGTTCATGTGTATCAGACTCAATGATGGTATTAATTTTTTCAATTACTTTCAGGAAAGTATCCAGCTCTTCTTTGGAAACGGTCTTCATCACGCGGTCATTGAACTCCAATACTCCTGCCCGTGCAAAATTACGCTTTTCTTTTCCAAGATCGGTTAAAAAAACATTGACAAATCGTTTATCGTAAGGGTCGGTTTCCCGGTAAATCCATCCCTTTTCTTCCAGGGATTTCAGCATGCGTGTAAGGCTTCGCGCTTCCATACCGATCTGGGGGCCTATTTTGGTGGCCGGCGTACCTTTCTCAATATCGATATTCAATAACACATATCCTATAGACATGGTCATGTCTTCCGCCGCGGCATAGATATTGTACATCCGGGAAATGCCGTGCCATACCCATTTAATGTAAAAATCCAGCGTCTTATCTTTCTTCATCATGGTAAAATTTCTCAAAGCTAAGCATTCTTCGATCGTATGCAAGCATACTATTGGAAATTGTTCCAGCAGGAAGAAGAAATCAGGGCCGAATACCGCTTAAAAACGGCCTGTAGAGATGTAAAAGAAAGGTGTCCTCAATCCACTCAGAACAGCTTTATCGTATCGTTAAAGAGTACGTAGATCATCAGCGCCAGCAGGATAAACGTACCTACCTGCTGGGTTCTCTCCATAAATTTTTCGGAAGGCGCCCTTCCGGCAATCATCTCGTACAAGAGCATGATCACATGGCCCCCGTCAAGGGCCGGAATAGGCAGCGCGTTCATAAACGCCAGCGCCATGGAAAGCATCCCGGTCAGGATCCAGAATTTCTCCCAGTCCCAGGCCGGTGAAAACATCTGGGCCAGTCCTACCGGACCCGTCAGTGCGTTCTGAGGAGATATATGTCCTTTAAAAATTCGTGCGAATCCGTTAATTTGCTGGGGAATAATGCTCAGCGCTTCCGTAGATCCGGTTTTGATGGCTTCGCCCAGGCTGAATTCAGATTTGGTCACGTTCAGAAGTGGGTTCATGGTAAACCCGATGGTGGAGTCGGCATTTACGGTAGGGTTTATGGTCAGCGGCGTGCCGTTACGCAGTATTCCAAGCTCTATTTTCTTACCGGCATTGGCCCTTAATTTCGGGCTGAACTCCTGGTAGTATTTCACCGGCTCTCCGTTCAGGCTCACAATCTTGTCGCCCACCCGCAGGCCCGACTCATCGGCGGGGCTTCCCTTACTTACCGCGTAAATGTCAAACTCAAACAGGGGTGCGATGAACATTTTTTTCTTCGCCACATCGTTGATGAGTTCATTTGGCACGAAGATATCCAGAGTCTGGGAGTCTCGCTGCACGGTAAATGTGGTGTTTTCACTCACAATTGCCGCCGTGATATTGCTATAATTTTTATAATCCCGTCCGTTAATCTTAATAATTTTATCGCCGGTCTTCAGTCCGATCTGCTCGGCGGTCGGGTATGCGAAAATCCCGGCTTTGTTCAGTTCTTCCCTGGCGTAGTCGGTATCACCCCACACGTATTTCACGCCGGAATAGATCATCATACCCAGCAGCACGTTCACGATAATTCCGCCTAGCATCACAAACAGTCTTTGCCAGGCGGGTTTGGAGCGAAACTCCCAGGGTTGAGGCTCTGAAGAAAGCTGGGAGGCGTCTTTGGTCTCGTCTACCATGCCCGCGATGTCTACGTATCCGCCCAGGGGAAACCAGCCCAGTCCGTATTCGGTATCGCCTACTTTCTTTTTCCAGAGAGAAAAATTGAGTACGTTAGGAAGGGGGAAGAGGAAATCGAAAAAGATGTAAAATTTATTGACCCTGATCTTAAAGATCCTTGCAAAGAGGAAATGTCCGAATTCGTGCAGACCTACGAGAATAGTCAGCGCCAGCAGGAGCTGGGCTGCCATAATTAATCCATTCATATAATTTTAATAAACGCTACAAGGGAAGTAACGTGGTTTTGTCTAATAAAATTCAAAAGCGCTAAGCAGGTTATTAAAAAAGTTCGGTTCTCGTCTCCGCTCGAAGTGACAAGCCAACGTTACTGGTGTCTGTTCGAGCGGAGACGGGAACCGCTGTTATCCCTACGATATATCGTCTGGATAACCTGATCACGCAAAAGTACGTAAATTATTCTCTTTTTGACAAACTGGCACCGAGAAACTCGCGGTTCAGGCGGGCAATATTCTCCAGGGAGATCTCTTTGGGGCATTCCGCAGAACAGGCGCCGGTGTTGGTACAAGAGCCAAAGCCTTCGGCATCCATTTGGGCTACCATGCTGAGGGCGCGGGCTTCTCTCTCGGGTTGTCCCTGGGGCAGAAGTGCCAACTGGGATACCTTAGCCGAGACAAACAGCATGGCCGAGGCGTTTTTACAGGCCGCTACGCAGGCGCCGCAACCGATACAGGCCGCCGCCGCAAAAGAAAGGTCTGCCTTGTCTTTACCAATGGGCAGGTTATTGGCATCCTGGGCGTTCCCGGTATTGACCGACACATACCCGCCCGAAGCGATAATGCGGTCAAAGGCGGTGCGGTCTACCACCAGGTCTTTGATTACGGGGAAAGCTGTAGCTCTCCACGGCTCTACCACGATGGTGTCTCCGTCTTTAAAACTCCGCATGTGCAGCTGGCACGTGGTTACCCCTTCCAGCGGACCGTGCGGGCGGCCGTTAATGTACATAGAGCACATCCCGCAGATACCTTCCCGGCAGTCGTGGTCAAAGGCTATCGGTTCTTTATCTTCGTGAATGAGTTCTTCATTCAATACGTCAAACATCTCCAGGAAGGACATATCCGGCGAAACATTCTCTACTTTGTAGTCTTCCAAGTGTCCTTTTGATTCGGCGTTTTTTTGCTTCCAAACCTTCAGGTGTATGGTCATATTCTCGTTACTCATTATACTACGATAGTTTAGATTATTTATAATTACGCTGGGCTATTTTGATGTTTTCGTATTCGAGAACTTCTTTATGGAGGGTCCAGTCGCTTTCCTTATTAAATTCCCATGCCGACACAAACATGAAGTTTTCATCGTCACGTTTGGCCTCGCCCCCGTCTTCCTGGTATTCCTCGCGGAAGTGTCCGCCGCACGATTCCTTGCGGTCAAGCGCATCGATACACATCAGTTCGCCCAGTTCCAGGAAGTCGGCCACACGACCGGCCTTATCGAGTTCGGGGTTAAACTCATCGGTACCTCCGGTGACGCGGAGGTCTTTCCAGAACTCTTCTCTCAGGGCCCTGATTTCTCCGATGGCCTCTTTCAGTCCCTGCTCGTTACGGGCCATTCCGCATTTTTCCCACATGATGTGGCCCAGGCGTTTATGGAAAGATTCCGGGCTTTGTTTCCCGTTGATTTTTTTCAGGGTTTCAATGCGTTCCCTCACGTGATTTTCGGCTTGTTCAAACGCCTCGTGGTCGGTAGGAATGGCTTTGGTACGAATCTCGGTAGAAAGATACGCGCCGATGGTGATGGGGATCACGAAGTAACCGTCTGACAGTCCCTGCATGAGGGCCGATGCGCCCAGGCGGTTGGCGCCGTGATCGGAGAAGTTGGCCTCGCCCAGGGCGTACATGCCCGGTACGGTGGTCATCAGGTTATAATCTACCCACAGGCCGCCCATGGTATAGTGTACGGCGGGATAGATTTTCATGGGTACCTCGTAAGGGTCTTCCCCGGTAATCTGCTTGTACATAGCAAAGAGGTTACCGTATTCTTCTTTCACTACCTCTTTGCCCAGGCGAACCAGGGTATCGAGGTCCGGGTTTTCAATGTTCAGGCGGGAGGCTTCCGCCTTTCCGTATTTATTGATGAGGTTATACCGGAAATCGAGATAAACGGCCTGTTTGGTGATACCCACCCCATAGCCGGCGTCGCAGCGCTCTTTGGCGGCGCGGGAAGCGATGTCGCGGGGGACCAGGTTACCGAACGCAGGGTATCTCCTTTCCAGGTAATAATCGCGGTCTTCTTCGGGGATATCGTTGGCGGCGCGGGTCTCGTCTTGTTTCTTGGGCACCCAGATCCGGCCGTCGTTCCGTAGTGATTCCGACATCAGGGTCAGTTTCGACTGGTGGTCGCCCGACACGGGGATACAGGTGGGGTGAATCTGCGTAAAGCAGGGGTTTCCGAAGTAAGCGCCTCTTTTGTGGGCTTTCCACGCGGCGGTCACGTTACTGCCCATGGCGTTGGTAGACAGGTAGAACACGTTTCCGTATCCACCGGTGCAGAGCAATACGGCGTGGCCGAAATAGCGTTCCAGTTTACCAGTAGTAAGGTTACGGGCGATAATGCCGCGGGCTTTGCCGTCAATGATCACCACATCGAGCATTTCGTGGCGGGAGTACATTTTCACTGCGCCGAGGCCTACCTGGCGTTCCAAGGCCGAATATGCGCCGAGGAGCAGCTGCTGCCCGGTTTGTCCGGCGGCGTAAAAGGTTCTTTTCACCTGTACCCCACCGAAAGAACGGTTTTTCAGCATTCCGCCGTAATCGCGGGCGAAGGGTACGCCCTGGGCCACGCACTGGTCAATAATATTGGCAGACACTTCGGCCAGGCGGTGTACGTTGGCCTCACGCGAGCGGTAGTCGCCCCCTTTTACGGTATCGTAAAACAAACGGTAGACCGAGTCACCGTCGTTCTGGTAATTTTTAGCGGCATTGATCCCCCCCTGGGCAGCGATGGAGTGTGCACGGCGCGGGGAGTCCTGAAAGCAGAAAGCTTTCACCTGGTAGCCCATTTCGGCGAGCGAAGCCGCGGCGGAGGCGCCGGCAAGCCCGGTACCTACTACAATCACTTCCAGGTTTCTTTTGTTGGCCGGGTTAATCAGGGGAATCGTAGACTTGTATTTTGTCCATTTCTCGGCTATCTGCCCCTGTGGTATTTTTGCATCCAGTTTTGAAGATGTCATATCTGAAACGAATGATTATTTAAAGAAATAGAAATAAAGCGGCATGGCTGCGAACCCGATAGGAACGAGTATACCGAATATCCAAACACTGACCCCTTTGATCAGGGGGGTATACTTGGAATGTCTCAGGCCAAGCGACTGGAAGGCACTCTGAAAGCCATGAACCAGATGAAACGCCAGGGCAAACATGGCCAGCACATAGAAAAGTACCAGTCCGATGTTTTGGAATGCCACCGAAACCACTTTGTAAAGGTCTTTCACCACCACGGTGCGTGTACCGGCCGCCTCATTAATGGTTTCCACCATTTTCACATCCTGCGTATACCCTTCCTCCTTTTCCTCCGCCTCAATCTCCCCGGTGCTCAGCTGCTCGGTGTATTGTACATAAGGCAGGTGCTCGTAATGGAATTTATACCAGAAGTCGCTCATGTGCACTACAATATACACCAGGAGAATGGTGCCCAGAATGGCCATGTTCCTGCTGTAGGGAGACGACTGATTTTTGTTCACCACATAACCCACGGGTCTTGCCTGCCTGTTCTTATAGGTAATGTACAATCCCCAGAAGGCGTGGAACAGGATGAAGAAGTAGTTTCCGTAAGAGATGACCTTGATCACGGGAAACGTGGTCATAAAAACAGCGTAGGTATTAAAAGCGTAACCGTCATCGTGATTAAACAGTTGAAAGTTACCGGAAAGGTGTACTACAAGGAAGGTACACAAAAATAAACCTGTAAGTGCCATCAGTACTTTTTTACCGATAGAACTTGTAAGGGTTTTGGTTAACCAGGACATAATGAATGTTTTAAAGTAGAGCTAAAATACTTAGAATAATCCAATTACTTATAGAGCCTCAAAGCTAGCAGATTATTGTTTTAGAATCAATCTAAATTCGAAGAGAATTAGCGTCCTGCTTCAAAGAACAGTACGACCAGGCTGACGATCGCTATGGCCTTATACCGGGTAAACAGGGAATTCAACGGGGTAATTAATGAGGTTAAGGAGCAGGAGATAAATGGCTGGGCGAGTAATATTTTCGACCTGATCTCTTCACTTCTTCAGGGTTTTGATAAGTTCTCCTTTCTGATGATTAAAGGTGGTCAATGTTAATTTCAAAAAATTATCATTCGGATATTTTACCACGGCTTCTTCTCTCTCCTTAATAAGCGTATCTAACCTTTCCGGGCTAACGGGTCTTTCGGCCTTATTTATAATACTTTTTTTATTCATATTCCAAAAGGTAATCCTGTAAAATAACGAACTGATATAGTTTCTGGTCTAAATTACATGTTTTGCCTATTAAAGTCAAGCTAATTATTGTTCAGCTTGTTTAATATTACCTCGTTAAAGAGTATTTCAATTTCTATAAATCCTTTGGGGCTTCTGCCTCCAAATATACTTTCATGTGAATGTCCAAAAAAATCTTTCCAATGATTGAGGTCATCCATTGCATATTTATACCTTTCATCATTATCCGGATAAGTAGCTATAAAATACGCATCAACATTATACTTCTTTTTAGCATTTTCCGAAAAAAAACGCCTTTCAAAAGTTTTGGCCTTTGCGTTTATGTTCTCAGACCATTCAAAAATATTTACTATATCAATATCTCCGGGATCTAATTTGTCGGTCAGGAAACTCCCTCCGATCCAAATCGTCCATTTATCCTGTATATATTTATTTATGTCTAATATGTATTGCAGGAAACCCCTGAAAATTTTCTCCCTTGTCTGTGACCGGGAAAAAATCGGGTTTGAAACAAAAAAATCAGAAATAAAAGACAAATCATTGCATTTTATAATACTGTATGGAGATAGATTTCCTTTCTCATCAAACTCTATTTTGTTCATTTGTGTGGATATTCTTTCCAGCAAATGTTAAAAGAATAATTAAAAGATGCAATTTATACTGTGGGAAAGTGCTAAAAACTTATTTGAACAATAAAAAAAACGCATCTTAAGGAGGTGCGTTTTTTTTATATAGCTTAAATCAACTAAACTCAATCAATCATCTCAAAACCACAAAACGGTCTCAATACCTCCGGCACGATAACCCCATCGGGCGTCTGGTTATTTTCCAGGATAGCCGCCAGGATGCGGGGCAGGGCCAGGGCCGAGCCGTTGAGGGTATGCAGCAGTTGGGATTTCCCGTCTGCTTTGTACCGCAGTTTCAGGCGGTTGGACTGGTAGGTCTCAAAGTTGGAGACGGAACTCACTTCCAGCCAGCGTTCCTGGGCGGCCGAGAATACCTCAAAATCATAGGTCAGCGCCGAGGTAAAGCTCATGTCTCCCCCGCAAAGCCGGAGGATACGGTAAGGCAGGTTCAGTTTTTCGAGCAAGCCGCGTACATGACCCATCATTTCTTCCAGGGCGGCATAGGAGTTTTCCGGCGCGGTAATCTGCACAATCTCTACTTTATCAAACTGGTGGAGACGGTTCAGACCCCGTACATGGGCGCCCCAGCTGCCGGCTTCCCGGCGGAAACAAGGGGTGTATCCTGCATGCTTTACAGGCAGGTCATTTTCGTTCAGGATGACATCCCGGTACATATTGGTGATGGGCACCTCCGCGGTGGGAATAAGGTAGAGGTCGTCTGCCGTGGCATGGTACATCTGGCCTTCCTTGTCAGGAAGCTGGCCGGTGCCAAAGCCGGAGGCAGCATTGATGACCACGGGCGGTTGTACCTCCTGGTAGCCCGCCTTTTCGGCCTCGTTCAGGAAGAAATTGATCAGGGCCCTCTGAATCTTCGCCCCTTTTCCTTTATAAAAAGGGAAGCCCGCACCGCTGACTTTATTGCCCAGCTCAAAATCAATAATGTCGTATTTTTTAATCAGCTCCCAATGGGGTAAAGCCCCTTCGTGGAGTGCGGGTACCGTACCGCCTTTCTCTACCTCTTCGTTCTCCTCCGGCGTTTTTCCTTCGGGTACGGAGACATGCGGAAGGTTGGGTAGGGTGACCATCACTTCGTGAAGGGTTTCTTCCACCTTCTTTAAGGCGGCTTCGAGTTCCTTTGAAACTTCTTTCAGTCCGGCCGTCTGGCTTTTTAGCTTTTCCGCTTCCTCTTTTTGTCCCGACTTCATCAGGGCGCCGATTTCCCGGGCCAGGCCGTTCGCCTGCGCCAGGGTGGCGTCCAGCCTCGACTGAATATCTTTTCGCTGATTATCCAGGTCCAGAGCCTGATTCACTACCAGGGATGCATCTTTAAAATGTTTCTTCTCCAGGCCGGCAATGGCCAGGGGCAGGTTTTCACGGATCGTATTTAACTGTAACATACGCGCTATTTTTCAAAGGTGAAAAGCCCTTCATTCAAAGCTTCCAGGGCCTGGTTTTTGTGTTGGGTGTCTACGAGGATGGATACATTGTGTTCTGACGCGCCGTAGGAGATCATCCTCACCGGAATATCTTTGAGGGCTTCCAGGATACGGATGGCAATGCCCGATTTATCGGCAAAAAACTGTCCTACCACACAGATGATGGTCTGGTTGCGGTCATGCTCCTCCAGGTCGGCAAACTGGCTCAGTTCGGCCGAGATGGCTTCCAGGTAGGCGGAATTGTCAATGGTCACGGCCACCGATACCTCTGAGGTGGTGATCATGTCTACCGGTGTCTTGTATTTCTCAAAAATATCGAATACCCGCTTCAGGAAACCGTAGGCATTGAGCATACGGGTAGAATGGATGTAGATGGCGGTGATATCGTCTTTCGCGGCGATGGCGGTAATTTCCGAGCCCCCCTGGGTGTGGGCGGAGATGAGCGTACCCGGCGCCTCCGGTTCCATGGTATTTTTAAGCCTTACGGGTACCCCCCTGAGCTTGGCGGGGGTGATGGTATTGGGATGCAGGATTTTTGCCCCGAAATAAGCCAGCTCCGCCGCTTCTTCAAACGTCAGGTAGCGTACAGGAAACGTACGTTTCACCACACGGGGGTCATTATTGTGCATCCCGTCAATATCGGTCCAGATCTGGATTTCTTCGGCGGTCAGCGCTCCGCCTATGAGCGATGCCGTATAATCTGACCCACCCCGTTTCAGGTTATCAATACCGCCATGGGGGTTTCGGCAGATGAAGCCCTGGGTGACTACCACCTGGTAGGCTTCTTTTTCCTCAAGAATGGCCTTGAGGTCGTTTTCAATTGCCTCAAAAAGCGGCTCCCCGTCTTCATCTATTTTCATGAAATCAAGGGCGTGAATCAGCGTCACGCTGTCGCCCTTCTCCATCAGGTAGGCGGTAAATAACTGGGTGGACAGGATTTCTCCCTCGGCGACCAGCTCCTTATCCTGTTTTTCGGTAAAGGGCTGCCAGGTGGCCAGCTTAGACATCACATTAAATTCGGCACTGATGATCTGCCGGCCCCGGTCCAGTCCGTCCGGTGTTTCAAAAAGCGCTTCAATGAAGGTATGGTAATGGGCTCTGAGGTCATCAATCAGCTGATTGGCCCGGGCCACTTCTTTCGCTTTTAAAGCGCCACCGATTTCCAGGAGGGCGTTGGTGGTACCGGAAAGCGCAGAAAGCACCACCAGTTTACGGCTTTCATCGCTGGTCACCAGGTTTCTTATGGACTTCATGCGTTCGGGCTTTCCTACAGAGGTGCCGCCAAATTTCCAAACTTGCATATTCTATTCCGTGTTTAATGTAATCCTACCATTTTGATGGCGGTAATGGCCGCCTCGTCTCCTTTGTTACCGTGGATGCCTCCGGCCCTGTCTACCGCCTGCTGGTGGGTATTGGGGGTCAATACCCCAAAGATCACGGGCTTATCGTATTTGAGCGATACCTGGGTCAGTCCCTGTGCTACCGCGTTATTGATGTAGTCGTTATGGCGGGTTTCTCCCTGGATCACGCAGCCTATGGCGATCACGGCGTCAATGTCGGGGCGCCGGGCCATCACCTGGGCGCCGAAGCTCAGTTCGTAACTGCCCGGCACATATCTTTTGACGATATTGTGTTCGGGAACCCCGTATTGCAACAGGGTGTTGATCGCGCCGGTAGCCAGGGCTTCGGTAATGTCTTCGTTCCATTCGGCTACAAGTATAGCAAACTTTTTCCCCGACACGTCGGGAAGGTTTTCCGTAGAAAAAATACTTAAATTTTTATCTATTGATGCCATATTTCAAGGAATAAAAAAGGGATAAACCATGGCTTATCCCTTCGATCTTATCTTTACTTCAATCTTAGTTTCCGCCAAGCTCCGCTTCCAGCTTCGATTTATACTTCTTCGCCAGTACCGATTCAATGGCGGACGGGTAGTTATCTACCAGATTAGAATAAACCTTCACGGCCTCTCCTTTATTTTCGGCTACCTGATAAGCATTGCCCAGCTTCATCATGTAACCGGGTGTAGCATATTTATTCGGCTTGTAGTCTGCCGCTTTTTTATAGTAACGGATGGCGTCATCGTTCTTGCCCAGTTCCAGGTAGCTGTCACCGATCAGGGTGTAGGCCCGGGGTTGCAGTACGTCATCTCCTGCTGAAAACTTCTCCAGGCGCGTAATGGCCTCCTCGAAGTTACCTTCTTTCATGAGCGCGATGCCCGCGTACAGGTTGGCCAGGTTACCGGCTTTGGTGCTGCTATAGTTATCGGCTACTGAGAGCAAACCTTCGTTTCCTCCCTGCCCCTTCAGGGCCTGGGCGGTAGAGTCGGCTTCAAAAGAATAGACTGCGTCAAACATGGCGGCCTGCGCTTCTTTCTCCTGGTTTTTGTTCCAGTAGTTATACCCGAAAAATCCGGCTACCACGGCCAGGATAAGTCCGCCGATGATGAATACCACTTTTTGATTTTTCTCAAAAAGGCCTTCTATTCTAAATACTTCTTTTTTTAGCGCTTCCGAATCTGCTATGATCTCAATACCTGACTTCGCTTTTTTTGCCATTTTAATTGGTTGTCAAAATTTTGGAGTGCAAATTTATAAATTATATTTAGATTTATGTGTAAACAGGGGCAAATTTTGTGTGTAGGGAGTTTAAAAACAGGCGCCCTTCGACAACTCGGGGCCGCCCAGGCAGGGTGACAGTCGTGATAATCGGGGCAGGTTACCCTCTGTCAGGCTGAACTTGTCGAAGCCCGGATTGCTGAAGACACCTACCCCCCGATCCACAAAAAACCGGGCCCTGTTCCGGGCCCGGCCTGTTACCTGTACGGTCTTTCAGATCTATTCTCTCAGGAAAGGATAATCTGCCTGAACGTAAATGTCTTCAAAGGCTTCTTCCGCTTTCGGCCAGGGCGATTCTTCCGCGAATTTCACGGCCTCTTCTACCTGTTTTTTTACCCGGGTGTCAATGGCATCCAGTTCTTCCTGGGTAGCGATCTTCTGGGTAAGAATCCGGTCTTTGATCAATTCGATCGGGTCTCTCAGTTTCCATTCCGCTACTTCTTCTTTGGTACGGTATTTCTGAGGATCTGACATGGAGTGCCCCCGGTAACGGTAGGTTTTAAACTCCAGGAAGCTGGGGCCTTCTCCTTTTCTGGCTCTTTCCGCGGCGCGGGCCACTGCCTCGTGCACAATCTCCACGTCCATGGCGTCTACTGCCTCGGAAGGAATATCGTACGCCTCGCCCAGGGTGTACAGTTCCCGTACGTTAGAAGTACGGGCTACGGAAGTACCCATGGCGTAACCGTTATTTTCTACTACAAAAATGGTAGGGATCTTCCAGGTCATGGCCATGTTGAGGGCTTCGTGAAATGCGCCCTGCCGAATGGCTCCGTCACCAAAATAACAGATACATACATTATCGGTTCCCTGGTATTTTTCGGCAAAACCTATACCTGCTCCCAAAGGAATCTGGGCGCCCACGATACCGTGTCCCCCCATAAAACCTACTTCCTTGTCAAAAATATGCATAGAGCCGCCCTTCCCTTTGGTGGTGCCGGTGACTTTCCCGTAAAGCTCTGCCATGATCTTGTTGGGGTCGGTTCCCAGGGCCAGGGGATGGCCGTGATCGCGGTAGGCAGTAATGTATTTATCGCCTTTCTTCAAAGCCGATACAGACCCGGAAGAACAGGCTTCCTGCCCGATATACAAATGGCAAAAACCCCTGATCTTTTGCTGCCCGTACAACTGCCCGGCTTTTTCTTCAAACTTACGCTGAAGTACCATGGAGTCGTACCAGTAGATATATTGTTCTTTGGAATATTTAACTTTTGCTGCTTCCTTGCTTTTTGCTGCCATAAAAGTAGTTCACTAAAATATTAAAGTACAAAAATAGAGATTCCCGCTTATATTTCCATTGAACTTCCGACTTTAAATTCCGAATTTTGCACATCATGTACCTTCAAAATCTCCGCTTATACCATTTCAGGAACTACGAAGACCGCTTTTTTACGTTTTCGGAAGGACTGAACTGCATTGTGGGAAAAAACGGAAGCGGCAAAACTAACCTCCTCGACGCCGTGTATTTCCTGGCGCTTTCGAAAAGTGCTATCCATAACCAGGACCAGCTGAGCATACGTTTCGGAGAAGATTTTTGTGTAGGAGAAGGAGCCTTCCGTGCCGGCCGCGAGGAAGTGATCGCCTTTCATCTCCCCCGCCAGGGCAAAAAAACGGTGAGCGCCGACCGAAAAGTGTACGAAAGGCTTTCCGACCATATCGGGAAATACCCTGTGGTGCTGATTGCACCGAACGACACCGACCTGGTGCGTGACGGCGCCGAAACCCGGAGAAAACTCTTCGACGGCATCCTTTCTCAGCTTTACCCCGATTACCTTCAAACCTACCTCGGCTATAACAAAGCCCTCGACCAGCGCAACAGCCTGCTCAAACAGTTCGCTGAACAACAGTTCTTTGATGCCGACCTGCTCCGGATCTATTCCGCCCAGGTGATTCATGCCGGGAAGGTCATATTCGAATCCCGAAAACACTTTGTGGAGAAGTTCACACCTTTCTTCAATACCCACTACGCCGCCCTCTCGGAAAACCGGGAAGAAGTGAGCCTGAACTACCTTTCCGATAGCTCATCCCCCGACTTTGAACAACGTTTCTATGCCCAGACGGAAAGAGACCTCGCCGCTCAGCGCACCACAATGGGCGTGCATAAAGACGACTACGAGTTTTTAATGGACGGAATGGCGGTGAAGAAGTTTGGCTCACAAGGACAAAGGAAAAGCTATGTGATGGCCCTGAAACTGGCCCAGTTCGACTGGATCTACCGGGAAAAGGGAATCAAACCTATTCTCCTCCTGGACGATATTTTCGATAAGCTGGACGACCGCCGCATTGAAAGCCTGATCGCGATGATCCGGGACGGGGCGTTCGGACAGGTGTTTATCACCGATGCACGGCCGGAGCGCACCGCGGAAATACTGGCGGACGTGGAAGTGAATTTGATCAGGTTGTGAGGGGGTGACAAGTAGCGAGTTCCGAGTAGGGAGTAGGGAGTAGGGAGTAGGGAGTAGGGAGTAGGGAGTAGGGAGTGCTCAGTGGGATCGGTAAAGGGGAAAGTAGCACAAGCGTTGTCCTTGTCAGGCTACCTAGGCCGGGGCGCGCAGCTGGCCCCGAGTTGTCGAAGCCCCCGTAATTCGTAATTTTTAATTTGTAATTGACATCGTGCCCTTCGAGCTCAGGGTGACAGGGAGTACCCGCACTCGGAACTAAGCACTCGAAACTCACTACTCCCTACTCAAAACTCATTCACAACAACGCCCTGTCCAGATGCACATAACCGCCGTCTACATGGATGAGCTGACCGGTGGTGTGGCTGGACCGGGAGGAGAGCAGGAAGGCCGCCATATCGGCGATTTCTTCTACGGTGGTCATGCGTTTGCCCAGCGGAATTTTGCTTTCAATGGCTTTCAAAGCCCCTTCCGGGTCGGGGAGGGTTTTGATCCATTTATCGTAGAGGGGCGTATAGCATTCTGCTACTACAATGCCGTTTACCCGGATGCCGTATTTCAGTAATTCTACGGCCCACTCGCGGGTGAGCGCGTTTCTGGCGCCGTTGGCCGCCGCGTATCCCGACGTATTCCCCTGTCCGGTTTCGGCCGTTTTGGAGGTGATATTGAGAATAGGCCCCCGGGTTTTGATCAGGGCGGGTAGAGCGTGATGCGCCAGCAAGTAATAATGCACCATATTCTGATGGAGGGAAGCCATAAACGACGAATAATCGCCGGACTCCAGTCCCACCCCATCGTTGGCGCCGGCATTGTTCACCAGTCCGTCTATCCGCCCGAAGCGTTCCAGGGTCAGGCGTACGGCTTTTTCGCACTCTTCCGGACGGGAAAGTTCCGCTTCCACGGAAAAACCAAAGCCGCCTGCCGCCTGTATTTTCTCCAGGGCAAGATCATTGTCGGCCCGGTTTCGACCTACAATCACCGGAAACGCCCCTTCCAGGCTGAGGCGGTTAACAATCCCCTCTCCTATTCCTTTTGCTCCCCCGGAAACCAGGATCACCTTTTCATTCATTTTTAAATTCATACCCGCGGTTTTCTTTCCAAACAAAAATAGAAAAAATCCCTAACTTCGCACGGAATTAATGTGAGAAAAGCGGTGAGCTAGGAGCTTTGAGCTGTGAGCTGTGAGCTTTGAGCTTTGAGCTAGGAAATGTTAGATATTAGATGTTAGATGCGGCCGCCGTTGCGGTTAGATGTTAGGCACTGCAATTGGTGATGAATAGGCGAAATGAGGCGACTGGCTCGTAGCTCAAAGCTCACAGCTCATAGCTAAGAGCTGTTAGATGCAGCCGCCATTGCGGTTAGATGCCAGGCACTGCAATTGGTGATGAATAGGCGAAATGAAGTGGCTGGCTCGTAGCTCATAGCTCATAGCTCATAGCTGTTAGATGTTAAATGCGGCCGCTGTTGCGGTTAGATGCCAGGCACCGCAATAGGTGATGAATATGCGAAGTGGGGCGGCCTTCCGCCAAGCTCGTAGCTCATAGCTGATAGCTGAAGGCTGACAGCTAAAAATAAAATATGAAAAGAAAATTTCTACTACTGGCGCTATGCCTGAATTTTGCCTGCGGAGATAACCGGCCGGACGTGCGCTGCCCCGGCGCGGGCGATTTTGTGATGACCTTAAAAAATGAACCGGGCCGTATCATTACCGACACATCCGGGAAATTCTACCTTCATTTCAGTCCCGACGGTAGCCTGCAATACAATACCCGCGCCTACCCCTGTAATCTGAGTCTCAATTTCCAGACCGAGATCAATGTCTTTTTTGACGGTGATTTTTACGGGGCGGGAACCGATTCTACCGCAGATTTCATCGTGTATATCCGCGACATGGACTACCGTTAACAAAAAAACAGCATTCAAAATGATGCTGTTTTTAAAAATCTATTCAACCTTAAATAAAAACTTATTCAAAACACGTGATTCTTTCTTCCTCCTCTTTCTTTCCCTCTGAATCACATGACAAAATTAGAACCCTTTTTTTATAGGAAAAGGTATTCACGCATACTATTTTTCGAAATTCTTAGAAAAATACAATTTTTAAATTCCTGTTTACCAAAATATTAAGAAATTCAGTCCGGAAACGACTTGCTGATCTCCGTAAAGTCTCTTGATTTCAGTGAGGCGCCGCCCACCAGTCCGCCGTCTACATCCGCCTGGCTGAACAGTTCCTGCGCATTTGCAGCGCTTACACTTCCTCCGTACAGGATAGACACTTCTTCCGCGATTTCACGGCCGTATTGATCTGCCAGATGGTCTCTCAATACCTTATGCATTTCCTGGGCCTGGGCCGATGTAGCCGTTACCCCCGTGCCGATGGCCCAAATGGGTTCGTAGGCGATCACCACCTTTTTCAGGGTTTCGGCATCGAGATGAAAAAGACTGTTCTTGATTTGTCCTTTGACAAAGTCAAAATGGATCCCGGCTTCTCTCTGGGCGAGGGTCTCTCCGCAGCAAAATATAGGGGTTAGTCCTTCTGCCAGGATGGCGTCAGTCTTTTCCGCGATGAATGCGTCACTTTCCCCAAAATACTCCCTTCTTTCCGAGTGGCCGATAATGACATATTTTACGCCAACCGATTTCAGCATAGGCACGGATACCTCTCCTGTAAAAGCCCCGGAGGCCTTGGGATGGCAGTTTTGAGCCGCTAACGCTACTTTGGGCGTATCGATCAGCTTTGAAAAGGTACTCAGGTAAGGGAAAGGAACACCCAGCACCACCTGCACATTGGGGTGCGTAAGTTCATCTTTCACCATATTCACGACCTCTGACAACAGGATCTGTCCTTCGTCAAACGTCTTGTTCATTTTCCAGTTTCCTGCGGCGTATTTTTTTCTCATATAATGACCATGTTATGATATACATTCTGCACGTCATCGTCTTCCTCCAGTTTTTCGAGGAGTTTGTCGATGTCCGCGGCTTCTTCTTCGGTTAATTTTTTAGTATCGGTAGGGATGCGCTCAAAATCGGCATGCAACAGTTCAAACCCTTTTTCTTCCAGGTATTTCTGCACGGCGCCGTAAGCGGTAAACTCCCCGTAAATATTGATTGTTTCATCGTCCAGGAACACGTCATCTACTCCGAAATCGATCAGGTCCAGCTCCAGTTCATCCAGATCGGTGGCATCGGAAGCGGCGATTTTAAAAACACATTTCCGCTCAAAAATGAAGTCGAGCATACCGTTTGTACCCAAATTACCTCCGGTTTTATTGAAGTAGCTCCTCACGTTTGCTACGGTCCGGTTATTATTGTCGGTGGTACATTCTACCAAAACGGCCACTCCGTGCAGTCCGTATCCTTCCAGCACGATTTCCTTGTAGTCTTCCTGGTCTTTTGACGACGCCCTCTTAATGGCGTTGTCGACATTGGTTTTCGGCATATTGGCCGCTTTCGAGTTCTGGATTACCGCTCTCAGTCGGGAATTAGTAGCCGGGTCAGGCCCGCCTGCTTTCACCGCCATCACGATATCCTTGCCTATGCGGGTGAAGGTCTTAGCCATAGAGCTCCACCGTTTCATTTTTCGCGCTTTTCTGAATTCAAACGCCCGTCCCATACGAATTATATTGTTTTAAGTCGCAAAATTACGAAATTCGTTTGATAATTGACAGTTGACAATGGACAATTGATAGTTGACAGTTGACAATTGACAGTTGATAGTTGACAGTTCGTAATTCGTAATTTTTAATTCGTAATTGACCCCGTAATTCGTAATTCGTAATTGACCATTATAATTTCACACACTTCACCCCATACGTCACCTTCCCTACCTTTACCCGCACCACATACATGCCCGGGGGTACTTTCAGGTTAATGATGATGTCATGCTGGGCGGGGCGGTATTCTCCTTCCATGAGTTTGCCTACGTCTCGGCCGTCAACGGTCACGAGGGTCACTTCTACCCTGGCGGGATAATGCAGGTTCATTCTCAGGTAGGCCCAGTCTTGTACAACCGGATTAGGGAAAATGGTAAACCGGTCTTTTTCGAGGCTCGGTTTTTCCCCCACTATGGGTTGGCCCGTTTCCGGATCTACGATCACTACCGGCGGGTCCGGCGGTTTGGGAAGAGCGGGGTCTTTTTCGGTACTTTTCAGGAAGCCCGTTTCATTGATATAACTCAGCTTTTCTCCGAATATGCCCGCACCGAAATCGGTGGATTTCCCGAACCAACTGGTTACCAACTCAAAATAAATACTGCGAAAGTCGGTAGCATACGAGTGATTAAACCCGTCATAGAGGGGGAAATATCCGAAGTAATCGCCGATTACCTCACCCCGCACGCTTGTACCGAAGCTGAACATGATGCTTGAGGTGCCGTGGTCGGTTCCGGCGCTGCCGTTCTCGTAGGGCCTGCGGCCGAATTCGGAGGCGGTAATTCCTACAATCTTTTTATCATGGCCGAGTTGCTCAATATCCGACTGAAAAGCGCTGATGGCTTCGGAAAGCTCTTTCAGCAGCTTGGAATGGGTACCCTCCAGTCCGCCCTGGTTGGCGTGGGTATCGTAGCCGGTCTGCTCTACAAAGTAAACCTTGGTTTTCAGTCCGCCGTCAATCAGGCGCGCCACCAATTTGAGCTGCTGAGACAGGGTGGCGTTCGTATAACTCTCTATGTTCTTTCCTGCATCATAGGCCTTTTTGATCACCTGGGAATATTCCCTGACTTCCACCCCTACATTGTTCACATAATCAAACTCACTCTTGTAATATTTTCCCGCCTCAATACCGATCCGGTTACCCTCCACCATTTGTCCCTGGTGGTACATGTCTTCCGCGTTTTCCAGCACAATCGACTTTTCCCCGGTTTCGCCCAGGAACATCAGAGACGGCGTTTTACCTACCTGGATACAGTAGGGGCTTTCGGGTTTGGGTTCACCGGAGAAAGTATCAAAATAACGGCCGACCCAGCCGGTAGGCAAGGGCTGAGAGGTACTCGAGGGCACAATGCCGCTCAACCAGATGTCGGTAGACCGGAAATGGGAGAAGTCGGGGTTATGATACCCCAGGCCGCTGAGTACCCCCAGCTTTCCTTCCTTAAACAGGCCCAGCATACCGCCTTTGACTCCCTGACTGAGGGAAGGGTGCATGGCCATGCCCTTCTCTTTGCTGATGGGGGTAACGGTATTCTGGGGAATATGAAGCGTAGGCCGGAACTGCTTATAGTACATGTCCCATTCGTAAGGCGTAATGGTATTCATACCGTCGTTCCCGCCGAAGAGTTGTACCACCACCACGATGTTGTCGTTTTCATTCTGGTAAGAGGCGGGTTGAAAGGCGCTCACGTCCATTTTATCCAGCCTCAGGGTAGACACCACCCCAATGCCCATGGTAGAGTTTTTTATAAAACTTCTTCTTCTCATATCTTCTGCACTTATGAAAGGTAAAACTCCGGCGCTTTGATCACATTTTCCATCAACTTCTTCACCCTTTGCCCGGCGGTGTTCCTGTCGCTTCTTACCGTACTCCACTCGCTTTGAGATGCCGCCAGAAAGGCCGTGTACTCCCTGAATCTATCCTCGCTTACCGAGCGTCCGAAAAAGGTTTCCAGGATACGGCGGGTAAGTTGGGGGAGATCGCCGGAGCTGTCTATTCCCTCGGCCCATACGGCAAAATCGGTGTTGTTATTGAAACTAAATATCTCGTGAATATAAAAAAGAGTGGTAGGCAGGCTCTTGGTAGATACCCAGCTGCGGTAGCCCTTCCAGCCGCTTACGTTGGGCGGATTAAACAGCTCCAGGCCCAGCTCTGACATCACGTTACGCGCATAAAGGTCTACAAATTTGAAATGGCTAACCGTATTCACAATGGTTTCCGCCGGTGATTTCAGCTGAATCCCGATATGCTCGGGATCAAAAAAATGCTTACTTTTCAGCATCATTTTCAAAACGGGAGTAAACTCGAATTTCTCCGCCACCAGGCGCGCGGCCAACTCCTTGATCAGGGTCTCGTCGGTTTCATTCGGGTTCGCATACACGAAATACCGGTAGAATTTCCGCATCATGAAGTTAGCGGCCACCGTTCCTTTTTTGGAGAGGATGACGCTGATCAGCTTCTTGACGGAATTATTGTACACATTGGCTTCCGTGACCTCATAGTTCACGTTAAAGGTCTCATCGAAAAAGCGCTTGGTGTTCTTGTCAAAATCGTTGGGATTAAAATATCCCCGGTTGGGGACGGGGCTTTCGTCTGCGAAGTATTTCACTTTCCATCCGGTCAGAATCTTGGCGGCCTCCTTGACATCGGTTTCGGTATAGTTTCCTACCCCTAAAGAGTAAAGTTCCAGCAGTTCACGGGCGTAGTTCTCATTGGGCGCCTCACTGACATTCTCATTGCCGTTAAGATAAACCAGCATGGCGCCGTCTACGGTAATTTTTTCCAGCAGGGTATAAAAGTTGCCCGCGAAGTTCTTCCTGAAAAGATCATTTTGAAGGTACATGGGAATGGCCGGAATACTGACACAATTGGCGTACTGGGTGGTCAGATGCCCGTGCCAGAAAAAAACCAGTTTTTCCAGGATACTTTCCCGGTCATTTTTCATTTGGGTGACCCACCATGCCCCGATATCCCAGTTATAATCCCCCGAATGTCTGGCCAGTTTCTGGCTTTCCTCTTCTTTCCTGTTGCCGGAAAGGTTATCCGGGTTGTACAGCACATCGTTCACGAAGGAGGGCGGGGTCGGGCTGCTTTTGGCCAGGGCATTACTAAAAAGTAAATCTACCACTTCCCCTGCGGTCTTCCCTACATATTTATCTATTACGGCGGGAGACAGGGCGAAAGTACACCGCTGCAAGAGGTGTCTTACTTCTTCTCTGGACAGGGGCGTAGTATGCTCTTCCCATCCGGCCTTTACTTCACCACGTGCCGCTCCCCAAAAACTCCCGAAAAAACCTCTTCTTGATACCCCAGACATCATCTACCCTTTTATATATATATCCATACAAAATAGCGAAATTTTGTTGAGAAAGTCAAAAGGAGATACGAATGTTAATGTTTTTGTATTCATACTGTTCTAAATAAAGGCATGAAACGTCCATGAGCTGTTAGCCATTAAAAAAAGACTGCCGTTGCGGTTAGCCACTCCAATCGGTAAAATGGCCAACAGCTAAGTTTATTGCCTATAAAAATCATTAATTCCAAAATATTCTTTTATGAAAATACTAGGTTCAAAATATTCTTTTTAATAAATTCGCCACCAAATAAATATTTTCTAACTATCAAACAATAAAATCTTATGAGGAAATTTTTACTTCTCAGTTTTCTCTTGTTTTGTGTGAGTAATGTTTTTGCACAAGTCAGGAGTGTAAAGGGTAAAGTTACTTCTGCTGATGACGGCACCGGTATCCCCGGTGTAACCGTTATGGTAAAAGGTACTACGAGTGGTACCCAAACCGATGCAGAAGGGAATTACCAATTAAATGCACCCTCCGGGAGTACCTTAGTGTTTTCTTACATCGGAATGGTAGCTTCTGAAGTGGTGCTAAGAAATCAAAGTGTAATTGATGTAGCACTACAGTCTGACGGGCGGGCACTTTCTGAAGTAGTAGTTACTGCCCTTGGTATTAAAAGAGAGCAAAAATCTCTTGGCTATGCCGTATCGTCAGTTGACCCTGAGTCTGTAATTCAAAAATCGGAACCCGATGTACTGAAAGGACTTCAGGGAAAAATACCCGGAGTAGATATCCGGCTCGGACAAGGCGCGCCCGGTGCCGCCACCCGTATCCAGATCAGGGGGGTTTCCTCCATTGGTTTGGCTACCCAGCCCTTGATTATCGTAGACGGTATTCCTTATAGTAATATTGAAGTGAGTTCCGGAAACGCGTTTTCAGGCGGCGGAGCTTCAGGAACCAGTTTGTCTAACCTTGACCCGAACGATATTGAATCGTTAAACGTGTTAAAAGGTGCAGCAGCAGCCTCTCTTTATGGCTCAAGAGCTTCTAACGGTGTGGTTTTAATTACCACCAAGTCTGGCTCCGGAAATAAAGGTGCCAAGCCCTTAAACGTAACCTTCAAGTCAGGTGTCAGCATTGAAAAAATCGCCAATTTACCTACTTTTCAGAATACGTACGGTGCCGGAGCGAACTTTGTAACCCAGTCATCTAACGGTTCATGGGGAGCCGCGTTTGGCAAGGGCCTGATTTATAACGCGTCCGGAGCGGCTATCCGGAACTCGTCTTCAGGGATTGACTCCATTCCTGCCAATACCTGGGCGGCCATGTACGCGGCCTATCCTGAGCTGTTCCCCAATGGCATGGCTCCTTATACAGCTGCACCCAATAACGTGAGCGGCCTTTTTGAAACCGGTGCTCTTTATGAAAACTCCATTAACGTAAACGGAGGAAGCGGCGGAACTACCTTTAACCTGACGGCTTCCAATGTAGACCATAAAGGATACGTCATGAATACCATGTACGCCAAGAATAACATCTCGGCCGGTGGGCAGAGCGTTTGGGGTAAACTGACCGTGGGCGCTAAAGTAGCCTATACTACCTCCAAGCAGGTAGGGGGTTTTTCAGGGCAGGCGCAGTCTTTCTTAACCGGATGGGGCCGTACCTTTACGCAGGCCAGAAACTGGGATATGCTGGCGTGGCCATCAGAAGACCGGCAGGGTAACCAGATCGGGTTTAACACCGGGCAGTACACCAACCCTATCTGGGCCGCCAAGCACAATACCATCACTACGAAAGATGACCGTGTGGAGGGTAATGTGAGGGCATCCTACAAGATTAACAGCTGGATTACCCTGGGCTATACCTTCGGGGTGAACAACTACGCCCTTTTCAGAGATGCGATCATCGATAAGAGTTCATTAGGTAGTTCTGACAATGCTTTAGGAAGTATTACCGAAACGATTTACCGGAACCAGGAGCTACAGTCTAACCTTGTGGCCATGTTTAATCCCAAAATCAACGATGACTTCTCTTTGGATTTCAGAATCGGAAATGACGTCAACCAGAGAATATCCCGGTCGCAAACGGTAAGAGGCGTAGACTTTATTGTTCCCGGTATCTATAATTTAGGAAACACCAACAATAAATTCTTTGACGGCGATTCACGTTCCAGAAGAAGGCTGGTAGGTTACTTTGGAGATGCCACGCTGGGCTTTAGAAATTACGCGTTTATTAACTTTACGGGTAGAATGGATATGACCTCTACTTTACCCTATAAAAATGCGAGGTACTTTTACCCCGGCGTATCTGCTTCATTTGTCTGGACAGACGCATTCGGGCTCCGGTCTAACATCATTGACTATGGTAAGGTACGCGTAGGCTACGCGAAAGTAGGTAACGATGCCAACCCGCATAATGGCCAGGATGTATTCAGTTTATCGTCTACCTCATTTCTGGGGCAACCCAGGGCAACACGGGGTACCACCACGTATGACCCTAACTTAACCCCTGAATTTACCGCTGAACTGGAGGCCGGCGCTGACTTTACCCTGTTCAGAAACCGCTTAAGCGCGGATATTACCTGGTACGACAAACGCACTACCAACTTAATCTATGCCGTAGACGTTCCGGTGACCACCGGGTATTCGAGTTTTTATACCAACATCGGTGAAATTAAAAATACCGGTTGGGAAATCGGACTTACCGCCAAGCCGGTGCGTACAAAAGACGTGAACTGGGAAATCAGAGGAGCCTATACCCGGAATATCAATACGGTTGAAAAATTAATAGACGGCTTGGAAAGTATTACTTTTTCGGGGTACACTACTGCCGGTGGTTTCTTAGAGCCGGGCGAGAGATTTAATCACTTCAAGGCGACAACCCTTGCCAGATCTGAAGACGGACAATTATTAATTGATCCCAGCAGCGGCTGGCCTTTGGTAAACCCTAATGTGATGCATATTGGCCAACCTGAACCTAAGTACAAACTGGGCGTTACCAATGCGGTTTCCTACAAGGGACTTATGGTTAGCGCCTTATTTGACATAACCGTGGGTGGCATGTTCTTCTCGGAATCTATTAACAGTATGTTAGGGCGCGGTGTAACCAAAGACAACGAAGACAGAGAGGTCTTAAGGGTAATCCAGGGTATTTACGGTAACCCGAACTCGGTAGTAGGGCCGGATGGCAAACTGATGTTTGTTCCGTTACTTGTTGATGGCCAGACCGTTCCTAACCAGACCCGCCTTTCTACCAACGACCTGTATTTCCAGGCAGGGGTAGCCAATGCCAGCTCTTTCGCTACCAACTCAGCCGGAGAAATGAGCTTTTTTGACGCCAGCGTTTACAGGTTAAGAGAGATAACAATTGGTTACGATTTGCCCAGGGTTTTAATGCAAAAGTTAAACTTTGCGGAAAGGATTAACATTTCGTTTAGCGGCCGTAACCTGTGGTACAGAGCTCCGGGTACGCCTAAGTATATTAATTATGATCCTGAGGTAAGTTCATTTGGAACCAGTTCGGCGCAGGGCTTTGATATTATCGGTGCCCCTACCGCGAAGAGATATGGATTTAACCTTAATGTGACATTCTAACCAGCTCACTATTTTAATTATATAGTATTATGAGAAAAATAAAAATCTTTATCCAGCCTATTATAGTAGCCTCCATGGTACTATTCAGCGGATGTGAAAAATATTTAGATGTTAATGCCAACCTGAACTCCCCAACCGCTGTTCCGATTTCTACACTTTTAACAAGTGCTCAACAGCGGATAGGTGGTGTTTTTGCCCTGGGCAGCGTGCTTGGCAATGGCCTGGGTGTTTATACCCACCAGTTAATGCAGTATGGAGGATACAACCGCTACGGTATAGCGCCCACCGGTACGAGCGGCAGCTGGAATACGCTTTACCAGATTGTTACTAACCTGGATGTGGTTATAGAACAGGCTACCGCTAATGAGCAATATACGTATGCCGGAATAGGTAAAGTATTAAAAGCCTATACCGTAAGCCAGATGGTAGATATCTGGGGCGACATCCCTTTCAGTGAGTTCAATCAGTTTAAAGCGGGAATCACCCAGCCTAAATTTGATGATGACGCTCAGATCTACCCTCAGCTGATTACCATGTTAAATGAAGGTATCGCGGATTTACAAAATACGGCACCCCAAGTGAAACCCGGCAATGATGACCTGGTATATAAAGGGAATTCAAATCTTTGGATAAAAGCCGCCAATACCATCAAACTGAAGCTGTATACACAGGTTAGGTTAGTGCAGAATGTATCTTCAGAAGTTTCTACTTTACTGGCAAATCCGGCCTCACTGATCAATTCTCAGGCCGAAAGTTTCCTGTTCCCTTATGGTCCGTTTACCAGTACAGATGACCGGTACCCCGGTTACGGTGATTATTCAGCGGCACAACGGGGAGGTCAGATTCCAAGCCACTGGATGTATGAGATCATGAAAGGCAAGAACCCCGGTATTAATACCGGCTTAACCGACCCGCGGATTCCTTATTATTTCTACAATCAGAAATCAGGAACCGCAGCTCCGGAAAACTGTACCGATTACAGAGACGGCGGCTTTATCACTTTAATCTTCGGCTCCAACAGCCGCTGTGTGGGTGGTTCAAACAGCAATACCTACACCCTGCTGGGCATTTACCCGATAGGAGGCCGGTATGATGACGGCACAGGACAGATCATCGGCGCTTCAGCAGGTGTAATCAATGCCGGAAATGCCGGAACGGGCGCTGCCCCTCAAAGGGCGCTTACCTATGCAGACCGCCTGTTTTTGGAGGCTGAACTCATCAACGCGGGAATGGCACAGGGCGACCAGAGCAAAGTCTTCTCTGATGCCGTGAAAGCTTCATTTGCCCAGGTAGATTACGTGATTACCAACTTAATCAAGCCCAGCCAGGAAGTACCTGCCATTGCTACATCAGCCGCCACTACCACCTATGTAAACGGTGTTGTAGCCGCATTTGATGCAGCAGGCAGCACGAAAAAACTGGAGCATATCATGACGCAGAAGTGGCTGTCCAGATTTGGTAATTCCGTAGACAATTATACGGACTACAGAAGAACGGGATTCCCGGTAATGTTTAGCCCGGCTCCCATCGGTTCTGTAACCTCAGTAGATGTACCGGGTAGAAGCAATGGAGAAGACGCGTGGGAAGTACCGGTTTCCAACGGAACGGCCTATCCGCTTTCGCTTCCTTATCCGCAGCAGGAGATCAACCAAAACAGCAATGCGGCTCCTCAGAAAGCAGTACAATCGTATAAAATTTTCTGGATGCCCTAAGTACAATTTATTCAAATAAAATGATTGATTATATGAAAAATATAAAACGCCTATATAAGTTTCTTTTCTTTGCGGTTACTACAGCTGCTCTGGTATCGTGTAGCGTAGATGACGGGCCTATCAAAAAGAAATATTTAGATGTAATAGATGCCGTACCTGCTATTTCTACTAAAGTAGATCCAAGTGGAAACCAGTCCATAGACGTACTCAACCCGGGTTCATTTCAGGGAAAATTTACCGTATCGGAATTTTTTGACGGACCGGGATCATTCTCCCCTGACAAAGTGGATGTAGTAGTAAGAAAAAACGGAGGTACGGGTACTAAAGTAAAAGTTTATAAAGCAGACGTGACTTCTTTTCCAGCTTCATTTACGGTAAGCGGAACCGAAATACAAGCGCTGTTCGGAGAGCCTATCGTGGTGAATGATAACTATGATTTTTCTGCCGATATCTATGTAGGCGGAAAAAAATATGAGGCGTTTCCGTTAGGCGGTGTTTCGACCAGCTCTGGACCCACAGCGGCGCCCGGCTTTTCTCACTTTGCCCGCTACGGAGCTATCTGTGCCTATAACTCCGCGATTTATCAGGGAGATTTTGAGGTAGTAAGTGATGCATGGGATGAAGTAGCTCCGGGAACTATCGTGAAACTGACCAGAATTAGTGAAACCACTTTCTCGTTTGAGTATCCGGAAGTAGCAAATCCTAAAGCTATTGTGGTTACCGTAAATCCAATTACCAATAGAATAGAATTCGCTAGGCAGTCTGTTGGTGGAAACTGGAATTGGGGCGGTCCATATACCGGCTCATTCTTATCCGGTGGAGGTACTAACTCCATGGTTTACCCATGTGATGAAAGCTTCACTATCGAATTGGCTTATGGTGTAGATCAGGGAAGCTGGGGTGGCACCTATCCTTTTGTACTGAAGAAAGTACAGTAGTAAGTTACATTTTTCTAAAAAAACCTGTATTGATGAAAAGTCAGTACAGGTTTTTTTGTATAAAGTGCTTTTTGTTATATCTTTATAGTAATTAATTATTGAACTATTTTAATGAATTTTATTATTAAAATTAGAATATAGCCGTTTTCCTGTTTTAAAAGAGTTTTGTAGATCTTTGTTTCATCTTAAATTTAAAAAATCATGAAAACTAAACCCATTTTATTCGTAGCACTCACCTGCATTTTTTTACTTCTGTTCTCTGGATTCGATAAAAGCCATACTGTTTCGGCATCAGAAAGTTCGCCAAGCACCCTATCCCCAATAACGGTTGATGCCATGTTCATTGATGTTTCATGTCTTAACCCACCCGCAATACCCCTGTTTTGCACGGCAGAGGTAGAATACCCCTATTCGGATTTTAAAGTTGGTGATAGCGCCTGGTCATTGGGTCCAACGCCATTAAATGGTTTATACCAGGTTTATAGCGGCTTTTCCAATGTAGGTGACACCTTTTCCTTCGTAAATGGTGAAGCAGTAAGTGTTGCAAGCCCCTGTTAATATTATTAATTAACCCATAGTGCATTTGTTATAATAATAAGAAAAACAGAACATTCGGTAACCTGTATTGACTAAAAATCAATACAGTTTTTTTTATTCCGTTTTTTCCTTAACTTTATTTATAAATTGATGATATCCCATGAAATTCAGCGCCTTCTCTATCGTGTTATTAGTAGCAGTGTCTCATTTGACATACGCTCAAACCAGTGTATTTGAAGTAAAACCGGGCCAGAGTATCCGGGAGGTCATACCGGATTCGGTCATCTATTTTTCACCCGGTTTTGTGAAAGGTACGGCTAAGCTAAAATCCGGAAAATCAGGTTTAATGACCCTTAATTTCAATCGTTTTTTTGACGAGATGCTGTTTATTGATGAAAAAGGGGATACACTCGCGGTGAGCAATCCGGATGATTTTGTGTATATGAAAATCAAAGAAACCACCTTTTACCCTGAAAAAGGTAAATATTACCAGGAGGTGAGCGGATACGGTGATCTGAAACTGGCCGAAAGAAGTTACTTTGCACAGTCTAATCAGAAAAAGGGCGGGGCTATGGGAGGAAAAAACTCCACCGCTTCTGTAGATGTAATCAACGTAAATCAGGCAGAGGTAGGTTTGCTCAACCTGGTAGCCAATGAATACCAGGATCTGAAATTCAAAAGAGAGTATTATATTGGAGATAAAAACAATCGCTTTAAACCACTGAATAAGAAGAATCTGCTCTCCGCCTCCAAAAATAAAGACCGGGTAAAAGAATACTTATCCAATAACAAAGTTAATTTCAATGACCCCGCCCAGATCAGCGCGATGTTAAAATATACCGAGGGTGATTCAGGGGTGTGAGATTTCAGAGGTCACGTCTCCCTTCCAGTACACTCCCCACCTGCTCCGGCTCATACCCTTTCATCAGCAGGTAGGCCGTCACTTTCTTCCGGATGACAAAGGGGTCTTTTTCCGGATGTAAATCCGCTGTCTTTCTTTGGGCCAGCTCCTGTAGGGTATGGAAATATTCTTCTTCCGTGATCTCCTCTAAGGCCTCCCGGATCGCATTCGGGCTAATGCCTTTGGCCTTGAGTTCGTAGATAATCTTTCTTCTCCCCCATTTCTTCATGCGGAATTTTCCGCCGGCGAACTGCCGGGCGTACCGCCCTTCATTGATGAAGTTCTCTGTGATGAGCCAGGCAATGACCTCTTCGGCTTCGGTAGCGGACACGCACCAGCTTTTCAGCTTTTCCCGTACCTCCTGTTGGGTACGCTCCTGGTAGATACAGTAGGAACAGGCTTTTTTAAGGAGATCTGTTTGTTTCGGATCTTTCATAAAATTTAAGCTTTCAGCCGTCAGCTATCAGCCGTCAGCCGTAGCGGTGGGCAGTTTTATTCATCATTGGTGTGTCGGCTTTCTGATAGCTGATAGCTAATGGCTGATAGCTAATAGCTAATGGCTGATAGCTAATAGCTAATGGTTACTATAAGTAAGAAGGCGTTAAAAATTCACCTCAACGGTTATTTTTAACGCCTTCCCGGCTTATCTCAAAGAGAGATTTTTTTACTTATTAGCCACATCCCACCACAAACGGGTGCCATCGGTATCATTGCCGCCCAGCAACTGTAGCGCGGCAGTATAGTTATCTACGTTGATGTTCTTTTCCGTGTTGGGATACATAAATCTTCTGGGGATATTCCGACTGGGGTTGAGCAGATTTTCTCCTACCACCAGCATCGGCCCGCCCAATCTTCTGTATTCGGCCCAAGACTCAAAACCCTGCATATAGAGTCCTACCCATTTCTGTTGAGCCAGTGAGGCTTTCCATTCGTTGGCATTCCACTTCACATCAGCATGAGCATAGAAATCCTCAAAGTCTTCGTCTGATGCAAAACTGGCACTCCACTGGCTTAATGAAGCGCGAATCGCATTTTTGAAGTGGGTTTCCGCATTACCGCTGATCCATCCACGGGCCACGGCCTCTGCTTTAGCAAACTCTACCTGAGCTACCGTATAAATGGGCATGGGCGCATTTTGCGCTTTCACATAGGTAGAATTGGGGAAACTCAAATTAGCAGGTTCATAGCTGGAAACGTTCAGCCCATAAGGCATACCGGCGTATTCCGGGTTCCCCTGGGCTACGGAGTTACGAGACGGATCGGCAAAACTTTGCAGGCGGGGATCCCCGGTTTTAACGAGGTAGTCCAGCAGGTGCTTGGAAATGGCAAAGTCCTGACGGGTAATGTAGCTGGCATACCACGGGCTTTGGTTATTAGACTCACCAAGGTATGGGTATTTCAGATCAGCGGTGATTACTCCACCTATCGCTTCGTTAAAAGTGCTTTTTGCCAGATCCGGGTTCACGTCAGCCATCCGGATGGCTATCTGCATCTTGATGGTATTGGCAAATTGCTTCCATTTTTCCACATCTCCACCAAGCACAAAGTCTCCTTGGGGAGCAGCGCCCCCGTCAAATCCTGCCAGGGCTGCATTCAAAGTACTGATAATTCCCTTGTAAATATCCTCCTGGCTATCGTATTTAGGCAGAATAATCCCTTCTTTGGCCTTAAGTGCTTCTGAATAAGGAAGCGGCCCCCACCGGTCTGTCAGGTAGTGAAAAAAGTAAGACTGGAGAATTTTGCCTACTGCAATCTGGTTAGCGTTGGAGCCACTGGCAGCAGCCGCGGCAGCCGTCTCAGGATTGCTATTTTTCTCGATATAATCTTGCAGGTTCATAAGCGGACCTGTATACCAGCCGGAGAAATCCGCCTGAATGGACTGGTAGCGCCCTGTTTCCGTATAGGTAATTTCCGACACATGCTGTGCATATACGGCACCCATGGTACTGCCCACGATATCACTGATATTGCGTTCCGCGCTGGTGAGTATGGTAGCTGTTGCCACTTCTACCGGCCTGTTAGGGTCCACATTGATATCCCCGAACTCCCCGCAGGAAAACATAGAGAAGGCCAAAACTGCGGTTGATAAAATATTGCTTTTTTTCATTGTCTTTCCATTTTTAAAGTCCTAGCACTACATTAACTCCAAATGATCTTGCACTCGGCAGCTGAGACCTTTCTTCAAAGGCCAGGCTGTTCGCTCCGGGCAGAATTTCAGAGGGGTCAAAGCCCACCACATTAGAATGAATCAGCCAAGGGTTCTTGGCAATCAAGGATACTCTCAGCGATTGGAAGGGCGTCTTGGAAAGGGATTTGGCAGGAATATTATATCCTACGGCCACATCCCGAACCTTGATATAAGAAGCATCGTAAATATGTCTTTCGTGAAGTCCGAAATACCCTCCGAATGCAGCCACCGGATCCACGTAAACCGTATGCGGGGTGCCGTCAGCTAATACGCCGGTCACTTTTATTCCTCCGCCATCTTCTACGGCATCTCTGATCGGGTTTCCTTTGTCATTGTTTCCTACGGTCTCAAAGCCCAGGCCTGAATAGTTGTTGAACATCCGGGTAACAGAATGGAATTTCCCGCCTTTCTGGAAATCGATGTTAATGCCCACATCAAAACCTTTATAAGAAATGGAGTTGGTCCATCCGCCGGTAAATGCGGGAAGAATAGAACCCAAATCCTTATTGGCAACTGTCTCATAGTTTCCTTCTTCATCAATAATTCTGTAATTGGCATCTCCTTCATGGCCTGCGAGATAGGTGTATCCCTGGCCTCTCAGAAGCCCCCATTCTTCGCCTACAAACGCGTTGAGGGTAAGTCCGCCCCAGCCTGCACCACCGATACCGTTGGCCAGGAGGTAATTTTTCAACCCGTCTTCGCCCCCGTAAAGCTCTTTTACGATGGTCCGGTTTCTACCAATATTGACACGGGTATCCCAACGCAGTGATCCGTTAGAAACAGGAGAACCGCCAAAACCGATCTCAAAGCCTTTACTTTGGATAAAGCCGGCATTAATGAGTGCTGTTGAGAAACCGGAAGCTCCTGAAATGTCAATAGGAATGATCTCGTCTTTGTTGTTATTATTATAATAGGTAAAGTCAAGGCTCAGTTTGTTTTTAAAGAACTGGAGATCTATCCCGGTTTCCCACGAAGTGGTAATAGCAGGCTTCAGGTTGGCATTGGGCAGTTGGTCCGGTACCACAAAGTTAGCATTGGAACCGTAAGGTGTACCCAGATTATATGCCAACGCTAGCTGGTAGGGATTCAGGTCAGATCCTACCTGGGCTACCGATGCCCTGATTTTACCAAAGCTGAGGATCCGGGAATCAAACCAGTTGGAGAAAATAACAGACCCCGAACCCGATGAGTAAACGTAGGAATTATTCTCTTTAGGAAGGGTAGATGACCAGTCGTTCCGGATGGTAGCGCCCAGATAATAGGTGTTATCATACCCCAGTGTAGCGCTGGCGAATAGTGATTGTACATCTTTTTCACTTCTAGAGCTCGACAAGGTCGGCCGGTCTACCGATGCACCCACCATAAAGAGGTTCACCGAGGTCAGTCCGCCCACCGTAGCCGCGTTATTAGAATAATACCGGTTCTTTCTCAGGTTACCCCCCACGGTACCGTCCACTGAAATTTTACCGAATGTATCGGTATAAATACCTACCAGTTCGTAATTGTCTTCCGCAGAACGGACTACAAATTCACGGTAGTAGTCCAGTTCAAGACCACCGGTAGCTACCCTTTCCTGAATTCCCTGGGAGTAACTGTCTCTGTAAAAGGTTCCTCTAAGGGTAAAGCTGTCATTAAACTTATACGAAAGGCCCGAGTTACCGTAGTAACGGTTTCTCTGGTCGGTAGGAACGTTCTCATATACAGAGAAATAGGGGCTGTCCCAGTAAAGCGGACGGGTATTAAAGGGCGAGCTGATATTCCATGACCTCATGGAACCGTCAGAGCCCTTGTAATCCGCCAGTTCTTCCATGGTCAACTGACGCTGAAACCATTGGTTGAACATGTTGATCGGGTTCCCGAACTGGGCACTGTAGCCGAAACTTGTCCGTCCTCTGGCTGCCTGGTCAACAATGCTCACACTGAAAAAAGCAGAAAGCTTATTCGTAATATTGACAGTGGTATTGGCCGTCAGTGTATTCCTTCCATAACGGCTGTTAGGAATTATGCCTGACTGGGTGAGGTTGGTAAAGCCAAGGCGGATAGAGCCCAGATCATTAGCACCCGATACATCAATACCGTTGGTATTGGTCATTCCGGTTTCAAAAAAGCTTCTTACGTTATCAGGAGCTGCCGTTAAAGGCACGGTTTTACCGTAATCTGCTGTTCCGGGATACCAGGAATACCATGGCCGGTAAACTGTACCGTCTATTTTCGGGCCCCAGCTTTCATCCGCAGAATAGTTCAAGCGCTTATAGGTCTGTCCGTCAACGGGGTCTACCACGTTAATCCAGTCCTGTGAGTACCCACCGGCGTATTCGTTCTGGTATTCAGGCAGGATATAAACCTTCTCCATAGAAACCGCCGAGCGGAGGGTAACACCAAGTCCTTGTTTTTTCGTTCCTTTTTTGGTAGTGATCAGCACTACCCCGTATTTACCCCGCTCCCCGTAAATAGCAGTAGCGGCTGGTCCTTTCAACACGTTCAGGGTTTCAATATCGTCCGGGTTGATGTCGGAAGCCAGGTTTCCATAATCCGGACCGTCGGTAGTGGAGGAGAAATTAGGGTTAGCTAATGGCGTGCCGTCAACTACATACAAGGGATCTCCACCGGTGAGGCCGTTCACCCCTCTGATTCTCACCTTGGCCGATACGCCCACGGAAGAACTCGCTCCTGATAATACCTGTACTCCCGATACTTTACCGGCAAGGCTGTTCAGCACGTTGGTTTCCTGAGCCAGCTGAAGCTTATCGCCATCAATTTTTTGTACTGAATAGCCTAATGATTTCTCACTTCTGCTGATCCCAAGACCTGTTACCACAAATTCTTCCAACTGTCTGGTGTCACTAAGCAGAACAACGTTCACAATAGAACGCGTGCCTACTGTAACTTCCTGGGTGGTCATCCCAATAAAACTGACCACCAAAATCTGATCAGAAGAGGCTGTGATCGTAAATTCTCCCAATTCATTGGTGATTGCCCCACGCGTAGTCCCTTTCACAAGCACCGATGCGCCAGGGATAGCAGAATCGTCATCTGCAGAGATAACTTTCCCCGTGATTGTCCGGCTTTGGGCATAAACCGCCCCCAATCCGAACAGCACCATGCCCAATAAAAGCAGTAGTCTTTTCTTCATAGTAATATTGTTTTAGTTAATGTTAGCTTCGCAAATACCTAAATATTTATATTTAAAGCAAGGATTTTTACGTCAAATATTAAAAAAGGAAAAGTTTTTCCCAATAAAATAATGCCCTATTTTCCGGATGAAATGGCCAGGGGGTTTAGCTATTAGAAGTTAGACTTTAGCTATCAGAAGTACCGGACCATCAGGCCACATCTCCCTTCTTCGTCGGAAAAAGCAACGAGGCTACAATACTTACTGCCAGTATACCCACAATCACCAGCAGAGAATGCACGTTGGTAAAACCGATTTCGTGCAGCCAGCTGTGTACCAGCATTTTCACTCCTATAAAGGTGAGCAGTACGCCCAAACCGTATTTCAGGTAAGCGAACATGTCAATAATATTGACCAGGAAGAAGAACATGGATCTCAGCCCCATAATGGCAAAGACATTGGAGAAGAAGACAATGTACGGGTCTTTGGTAATGGAAAAAATGGCCGGTATGGAGTCTACTGCGAAGATCACATCGGTAAATGCAATCACCAGGATCACCACAAAAAGCGGGGTGACGTAGAGTTTATGCTTATCGTATTTGTGACGGAAGAAAAAGCGGTCGGCCACAAATCTTTCGTATACATTGAAGAAACGCCCGGTGAATTTCACCATGGGGTGATTTTTGGTATCTATACTTTCCTCCTCGTCTTTCTTGAACAGGATATTCAACCCCGTGTAGACCAGGAAAGCGCCAAAAACCAGCAGAATCCAGTCGAATTTCTGAATCAGCGCGGCCCCCAGGAAGATAAATACAAAACGCAGTACAATGGAACCCAGGATACCCCAGACCAACACTTTTTTATAATGCTTGGGGCGGATTCCGAAAGAGTTGAATATCAGGATAAAGACAAAGATATTATCTACAGAAAGGGAATATTCCACCAGGTAACCGGTAATGTACTCCAGGGCCATGTTGTTCTGAAACACCTTCAGGTCGCGGGCATAATCATCCCTTAAATTAATGGCAGGGTAGTACTGTTCTTTTATTTGCTGAAGATGAGACAGATCGCTCACGTCGTGTACCAGGTACCCGTAATGCCTCAGGAAGAAGTAAAACGCCACCGCCAGGGAAACCCACACCGTACTCCAGAAAGCCGCCTCCTTAAATTTTACCACATGTTCTTTCTGTTTGCTGAACGCGCCCAGGTCAAGGAGCATCACAAAAATGGTAAAAAGGGTAAAGCCGCCGAAAAATATAACTTCGTTACTCATTGATTATGTATTGACTTGCAAAGATAGGGGTGGAATTGGCAATTGACAATTGACGATTGACAATTTAAATGGGGAAAATGTTTATCGACAGGGTTTTTAAATTATCTTTGTAACTGTGGTAACAGTTACGGCCGTAACTACAATAATTTTTACTATACTTTTAAGGAAATGAAATTTTACAACCGGACCAATGAATTGGCCGAATTGCAAAGGATTCAGCACTTATCATTTAACGAGCATTCTCGTTTAACCGTAGTGACAGGAAGAAGACGAATCGGCAAAACCAGCCTGATCATGAAATCGGTGGAGGACCTGCCAACCGTCTATCTTTTTGTGGGACGTAAGAACGAAGCTACGCTTTGTTCCGAGTTTATCCCTATAATCAGTCAATCTCTCCAGACATTCGTTCCATCGGAAATCCGGACATTCCGCTCCTTGTTTCAATACCTGATGGAATTGGCCACTAACCGGTCTTTCAACCTTATTATTGATGAATTTCAGGAATTTTATACGATTAACGAATCGGTTTACAGCGACATGCAGAATATCTGGGACACCTACCGTCAGAAGTCCCGAATGAACCTGGTGGTTTCCGGTTCGGTCTATTCTTTAATGCAGAAAATATTCCAGAACAGAAAAGAACCTCTGTTTGGCCGGGCGGATAATATCATCAAATTATCCGCTTTCGATTTGGCAACGCTCAAAGAAATTATGCAGGATTACCGGCCTGCTTATACCCATGATGACCTGCTTGCTCTATATTCTTTCACCGGTGGAGTTCCCAAATACGTAGAGCTGTTTTGTGATAATCGTATGTTGAGTACCGACAAAATGATTTCATTCATGGTTCGGGAAAATTCCCCCTTTACGGATGAAGGGAAAAACCTGCTGATAGAGGAGTTCGGAAAAAACTACGCCACTTATTTTTCTATTCTGAGCGCTATTTCCGGTGGCACCAACACCCAACCTGAAATAGAGTCGGCATTAGGAGACAAAAGCATTGGCGGGCAAATCAAACGATTGCTGGAAGACTACAGTATTATTGTCCGTCAACGTCCGATATTAGCAAAGGAAGGAAGTCAGGCGGTCCGGTATGAGATACAGGATAACTTTATACGCTTCTGGTTCAATTACTTCGACCGTCATCGCTCTTTAATTGAAATCAAAAATTTCAAGGGCCTGCAATCCATTATCCGGGCGGATTACCCCACCTATTCCGGTCACATGTTAGAACGGTATTTCAAACAAAAAATGGCCGAAAGTTCTCAATATCGTGCTATTGGCTCTTGGTGGGAACCTAAAGGAAATCAAAATGAAATTGATATTGTAGCCCTTAAACTGGAGAAAAACAAGGCCGTAGCGATTGAAGTAAAACGACAAAAGAAAAACTTTAAACCGGACTTATTCGCTGCAAAAGTGGAACACCTAAGAAACAAATTACTGGCCAGGTACCAGATTGATGCGCGCTGCTTGTCGCTTGAGGATATGTAGGAATTTTTAATTACGAATTGTCAATTACGAATTACGAATGATTCTGAAAAGTATGCCACCGTAATCGTAATCCGTAATTCGTAATTCGTAATTGCTAAATCACTGTGCCCAAAAATTCGGCGATTTCCATTTTTTCCTTATTTTTTTTCCGGAGGGCTTCCTGGAGGATGACCTCTTCGTCTTCGTCTTCGGTATCGAGTTGTTCAATGATGTCCAGGATTTCCTTTTTTATTTTCAGCAGGTGTATTCTGAAATTGATGCGGGTCATGATTTCCCCGAGGGAATCGCGGTATTCCGGTACAAATATTTCGTATTTCACCCAATGTTTGCTTAACTCATGTTTGGGAGACTCCCAGTCGACCACCTTCTCTTGCACCGCGCTGTCGGGGTGAGAGGTAAAGTACCTTTCCGGGGGAGCTTCTCCGCGGAGATAGAATTCGTGGTATTGCTGATAAATGGCCCTGAGCAGGGGGTCGTTAAGAATCTCCACGCCCGTTTCTGCGAAGATATAGTCGGCCAGCACCTGGGTTTCGTCGATTTTCACGTGCCCGTACAACACCAGGTCTTTCACCAGGGCCTCCTCGTCGCGGCTGTCGCTTTTCTGCAGGAGCTCCATCTCCTGATGGCGTTCCGCCGGGGCGGGACTCACCGTTCCCCCGTCGCCCTTCCGTGGTGTTCTGAGCTGGGTGGCCACCCGCTTGTTTCCTTCATTGATCAGAATATGCTCATCAATGTGCAGCAAACGGGCTACTTCCTGGTAGAAGATCTGGCGCTTGACAGGGTTCGGTACTTTAGTGATGGTAGCCACGAGACTTTCAATCAGCTCGGCCTTTTTAACGGCGTCCTCCCCCACCTCTTCCAGGGAAATTTCGGTTTTGAACCGGATAAAATCTTTCTGGCTCTGCTCTACATACCGGCTGAACGCTTCTCCACCTACTTTGCGGATAAAGCTGTCGGGGTCATCTCCGCCGGGGAATACCACGGCCCGCACATTCAATCCTTCTTCCAGAATAAGGTCGATACCCCGCAGTGAAGCCCTGATGCCGGCGCTGTCGCCGTCATACAAAACGGTTATATTTTCGGTAAACCTCCCGATGAGGCGGATCTGTTCTACGGTCAGGGAAGTACCGGAAGACGCCACCACATTCTCAATCCCCGCCTGGTGCAGGGAGACCACATCGGTATAGCCCTCTACCAGGAAACAGTTTTCTTTCTGGCGGATGGCGTTCTTGGCCTGGTAAATACCGTATACAATATGGCTTTTATGGTAGATATCCGTTTCGGGCGAGTTGACGTATTTCGGGGCGCGGGCGTCGGTTTTCAGTATCCTGGCACCAAAGGCGATGGGCTTACCGGCTACGTTATGAATAGGAAAAATGACCCTTCCCCGGAAACGGTCGAGGTACACCTGGTTCTCTTTTACGGAGATCAGTCCGGCCTTTTCCAGCACTTCGGCAGAAAACCCGGCCTTCACAGCTGCGCGGTAAAAATCGTCGCGGCCCTCCGGTGCATACCCCAGATGAAAACGTTCCAGCATGGGTTGAGAGAACCCTCTTTCCCGAAAATAGCTAAATCCGATACTCTGGCCCTCTTCGGTGTTGTTCAAGACTTCCCGGAAATATTTTTCCGCAAATTCGGAAACAATGAAAAGACTCTCCCTTTCGTTTTGCGCGGCCAGCTCGGTATCGGTAAACTCTTTTTCTTTTACTTCAATATTGTACTTTTTGGCCAGCCACTTGAGGGCATCGGGGTAAGAGAACCCTTCTAGGTCCATAATGAAACGCACGGAGTCTCCCCCTTTCCCGCATCCGAAACACTTGTAGATGCCTTTAGCAGGAGATACGGAGAATGAAGGAGTTTTTTCGTTGTGAAAAGGGCAACACGCGATGAGGTTCGCCCCCCTTTTTTTCAGGTTGACAAACTCACCTACCACCTCACTGATCTCAGCGGCCTGGAGGATCTGATTTACGGTATCCTGGGGAATCATCCCGTAAAAATACATGCTTTGTGATTTCCTACCTCATGACACCCGTTAAATTAACGGAGAACGTTCTGAATTTTTTCCACAATACCCTTAGTTATCGACAATCTCGTCGCGCGTCTTTTTTTATTGTTTATCTTTGTTCTCCTTTTTAAAACATACATTCCCTATGGGTAAAATAATTTCTATTGTCAACCAGAAAGGCGGTGTGGGAAAAACCACCACGGCAATCAACCTGTCGGCCAGCCTGGCGGTTTTGGATTATAAGATCTTGCTGATCGATACAGACCCCCAGGCTAATGCGGGGTCGGGCATTGGTATTGACAGCAAAGAACAGCCTCATAACATCTATACCGCCCTGGTGGGCCAGTCGCCGGTGAAAGAGTGCATCGTCAAAACCCAGATCCCGAACCTCGACCTCATTTCCAGCCATATAGACCTGGCCGGATTTGAACTGGAGATTGTCAACCAGGTGGCCCGCGAGTACATCCTGAAAGAGATCATCACGGAACTGAAAGAAGATTACGACTTTATTTTTATTGACTGTTCTCCTTCCCTGGGGCTGATGGTAGTGAACTCCATCGTTGCTTCTGACGCGGTCCTGATTCCGGTACAATGCGAATATTTCGCCCTGGAAGGCATCGCCAAGCTACAGAATACCATAGAGATTATTAAAAAACGCCTGAACCCCGAACTGGCCATGGAAGGGTATGTGCTGACCATGTACGACGGCCGTACCAACCTTTCCAAAATGGTGGTAGACGACGTACGCCAGCACTTTGGGCCCATCTGCTTCCAAACCCTGGTACCACGGAATGTGAAACTGGCCGAAGCGCCCAGCTACGGCGTTCCCGCCCTCCTGATGTTTTCGGAAGACGGGGAGTTTGACATCTCCTACCTTGAAAATAAGGGCGCCAAGAGTTATATTGACCTCGCTAAAGAGCTTCTAACGAGAAATAATCTTCCGGAAATTAAAGATGGAAAATAAAGGCAAAGGACTAAACTCTCTTTTGGGCGACTCCGACCTGGTGGTTAAACGCAAGGTGGCCGCCTTTTCGGGGGTTCGGGAAATTGAAACCGATAAAATTGTAGCCGGGGGGGCGCAACCCCGGAAAGCGTTTGATGAGGCGGCCCTGAAAGAGCTGGCCGACTCCATTCTGCTCCAGGGACTGATACAGCCGATTACCGTGCGGGAAACCCCGGGTGGCCAATTTGAGATCATTTCGGGGGAAAGACGCTACCGGGCCTCTAAAATGGCGGGACTGGAAAAAATACCGGCCTATATCCGGGAAGTAGACGACCAGCGTTCCCTGGAAATGGCGCTGATTGAAAATATACAGCGGGAAAACCTCAACCCCATAGAAATTGCCTTGTCGTACCGCAGGATGATGGAAGAACTGGGCTTCCGCCAGGAAGACCTGGGCAACCGAATCGGGAAAAGCCGCTCCAATATAACCAACTACCTGCGCCTGCTGAACCTGCCTGCCGACATACAGACGGGGCTGATTCTGGGTGTGGTGACCGTAGGCCAGGTAAGGCCCCTGATTCCTGTCAATGATCCGGCTCTGCAAATGGATATTTACCAGAAAATCCTGGAAGATAACCTCAGCGCCAGGGAGGTAGAAGCCCTGGTGAAGAAGGGGAATGCGTTTGAAGCAGAAGCTGATGAACTGGAAATGCACCGGGAAGATATGCGTATCGAAGAAATGACGCTGAAAGGAAAGACGACCGTTCCTTTTAAGATCAGGGTTCAGGATATCCACAAAGGACAGGTGACCATTAAGTTTTCAGGACCAGAAGAGCTGGACGCCATCCTCGAAAAGCTGAACTGACCGGAGGCAGGCCTATTTGACCTTGCGGAGACGGTCAGGGCTTACCCATTCGTCATACAAGGTCCCCCAGCCTTCGTAATTCACTTTGTATTCCTTGTTTCTCACGGCCAGAATGGAACCTTTGTACCACTGACCGCTCCAGTAGATCTCTACCCGCTCGCCCCTTTTAAAAGCTGCGGGTATTTGCTTTATCTGCCCGGTCTGCACACCGGGTAGAACGCCTTTCTCCGGCACGGTGTCTGCTTTAGGGGTCAAAATTTTACCTGTACGGCTGGCAGTAGCTGCATGCCCTCCCACCTCACCAAACAGGAAAATCAGTTCATCTGTGGCCTTCTTATACCAGAAGTCGTACGTGTTATTCTTATCATCGTGCAGCGAATAGTACGTCACACCTTCCTGTTGGTACCAGGGCGTCACCTTCCTGAGTTTACCTTTGGTGATGCCCCAGGTATAGGTTCCGTCTGCGGCGATACTCAGTTTATTCATGGGGGCACCGGGCGAATAGGTGCGGTACAGGTCACGGTCTTTTTCAAGGTAGACCACTGCGCCCGGTATCCACAGGTCCCACTGGCCAGTAATCTCACGATCAGCCGACTGGAACAGCAAAAAAAGGGGGAGAAGAAGTTTCACAATCCTGGCTCGGGTTCGGTTATATGCAATTGTAAAGCAATTTCCGCAGCTTTTCAAGTTTCCGTGAATAAAAAGCAGAGGCGCCCGAAAAAACCGTTGATAAAGTGGCCAAAATCCCTTATCTTTGTTAGATTTTTCATAGCACTTAACGTATCCATCTTCCGCCTTGGGTAGGAAGGTAAAAACGGATCAAAAACAACTTATGAGCGAGAACAAAGATTATTCAGCAAGTAATATACAGGTACTGGAAGGACTGGAAGCGGTACGGAAACGGCCGGCCATGTATATCGGGGATATCGGGTTTAAAGGGCTTCATCACCTCATCTGGGAAGTGGTAGACAACTCTATCGACGAGGCTATGGCGGGGTATTGCGACCGGATCGAAACCACCATCAACGAAGACAACTCCATCACCGTAAAAGATAACGGCCGCGGGATTCCGACCGGCTGGCATGAAAAAGAGCAAAAATCTGCCCTGGAAGTAGTATTGACGGTACTGCATGCGGGTGGAAAATTCGATAAAGACACGTACAAGGTTTCCGGCGGACTTCACGGCGTGGGGGTTTCCTGTGTGAACGCCCTTTCTTCGCACCTGAGAGCGGAAGTACACCGGGAAGGCAAGATCTTCGAACAGGAGTTTTCTATCGGGAAACCCCTCTACCCTACCCGGGAAATCGGGGTAACGGAAGACCGGGGCACCATCATCCATTTCAAGCCGGACGATTCGATCTTCCAGGTGACGGAATACAAATACGAGACGGTGGCCAACCGGCTACGGGAATTGTCTTTCCTGAACAAGGGAATTACCCTGACCCTGACCGACAAAAGGGAGATAGACGAAGAAGGAAATCCAAAATACGAGGAATTTCACTCGGACGGCGGACTGATTGAATTCGTGGAATACCTGGACAAAAGCCGGGAGAGGCTGATTACTACGCCCATGTATATGGAAGGACAGAGAGACGGCGTTCCGGTGGAGGTATCCATGATCTACAATACCTCCTATTCCGAAAACGTATCTTCCTTTGTGAACAATATCAATACGCCGGAAGGCGGTACCCACGTATCCGGTTTCCGGATGGCGCTGACCCGTACCCTGAAAGCGTATGCGGAGAAATCGGGTTTACTGGCCAAGGAGAAGATTGAGATTGCGGGAGACGACTTTCGGGAAGGGCTTACCGCCGTGATTTCGGTGAAAGTGGCCGAACCCCAGTTTGAAGGACAGACCAAGTCGAAGCTGGGCAACTCCGAGGTAACGGCGGCGGTAAGCGGCTGTGTGCAGGAAATGCTGGAGAACTACCTCGAAGAAAACCCGAAAGACGCCAAAACCATTGTAGACAAGGTGATTCTGGCGGCCAGGGCGCGTATCGCAGCGAAAAAGGCCCGGGAAATGGTACAGCGGAAAAACGTATTGATAGGCTCCGGGCTGCCCGGCAAGCTGGCCGACTGCTCGGAATCTGACCCCGCCCTGTGCGAGGTGTACCTGGTGGAGGGAGACTCGGCCGGGGGATCGGCCAAACAAGGCCGCGACCGGAATTTCCAGGCCATTCTTCCCCTGAGAGGGAAAATTCTGAATGTGGAGAAAGCCCAGGAATACCGGATCTACGAAAACGACGAAATCAAGAATATTTTTACTGCCCTGGGGGTACAGATCGGGAAGGAAGGAGACGAAAGAGCGCTGAACCTTGACAAGCTGCGTTACCACAAGATCATCATCATGACGGATGCCGATATTGACGGAAGCCACATCCGAACCCTGATTCTTACTTTCTTCTACCGGTTTATGCGGGAAATTGTAGAGCGGGGTTACTTGTACATCGCTCAGCCTCCTCTGTACCTGGTGAAAAAAGGGAAAGACGAGGTCTATGCCTGGACCGAGGAACAACGGTACGCGGCGGTCAAACGCCTGGCCGGTGCCGGTAAGGAAGACAGTGTGGGGGTACAACGTTACAAAGGCCTCGGAGAAATGAACCCCGAACAGCTTTGGGAAACCACCATGAACCCGGTTAACCGGACACTGAAGCAGGTCACTATTGAGTCGGCCGTAGAAGCAGATATGTTATTTTCCATGCTGATGGGCGACGAAGTGCCGCCCCGGCGTGAGTTTATCGAGAAGAATGCGAAGTACGCCAATGTGGATGCGTAGGGAGTGCTGAGTAGCGAGTGCCAAGTAGGGAGTGCTGAGTAGTGAGTAGTGAGTGCCCCTCGACTTCGCTCGGGGTGACAAGGGCGACTGCCAATGTCAGTTCGAGCACAGTCGAGAACTGAGCACAAACAAACATGAGAGTGCGAAGTTTGCGAGCGCAGTCGAGAACCGAGCCCCCGTAATTCGTAATTTTTAATTCGTAATTCGTAATTCGTAATTTATAAAAAACGTACTTAGGAGCGGGGTCTGTTCCCCGCTTTTTTATTTTCCCAGCCACGCAAAAAAATGCCGTTTTTGATCCAGTATTTCAGGTACTGTAACGCCTGAAGTTTCTCTTAAAAAATTACTATTTAAGAAGGAAAAATTCAAGTATTAAATTTTTTTGTTAACTTTTTGGTTTATTAAAAATTTTAATTATCTGATTATCAATTTATTATAACATAAAAATTGAAACTTTTTAAGTTTAATTTTTTTAGAGTTCATTTTAATCCTATATTTGTCTTGGAGATTATCTCCGCCGTTGTTCCCTTAAAAGAGCTTAAACAGATCATCCAAAAACAGCAACAACACATGAGCATTTTTGACAAGCGGGTGAATTATAAACCCTTCGAATATCCCGAGATTCTTAAATTCACGGAAGCCATTAACAAGGCCTACTGGGTACACAGTGAAGTAGATTTCACGGCCGATGTGCAGGATTTCCACGCCAACCTTGACCGGGCCGAAAGAACCGCGATTAAGCACAGCCTCCTGGCCATTGCCCAGATTGAAGTGGCGGTCAAATCGTTTTGGGGAAATCTCTACCAGAATTTTCCCAAGCCGGAATTCAACGGCCTGGGCAGTACGTTTGCCGAATGCGAGTTCCGTCATTCGGAGGCCTATTCCCGCCTGCTGGAGGTGCTGGGCTATAATAACGATTTTCAGCATCTGATGGAGGTGCCGGTGATCAGGGAGCGGGTGGAATACCTATCGGGGGTACTGGCCAACACCCGTTCGGAAGACCGTAAGAAATATGTGATTTCCCTGATCCTGTTCACCATCCTGATCGAAAACGTATCGCTTTTCAGCCAGTTTGCCATTATCCTGTCGTTCACCCGTTTCAAGGGATACATGAAAAACGTGAGCAATATCATTGCCTGGACGTCTATCGACGAGCAGATTCACGCCAACGGAGGGATTTATATTATCAATACCATTCGGGAGGAGTTCCCCGATTTTTTTGACGAAGAGACCGTAGCCCTGATTCACTCCACCGTGCGGGAATCTATTGAGGTGGAGAGCCGCATCCTCGACTGGATCTTTTCGGAAGGAGATCTCTCCATTATCAACAAACATGATCTGCTCAATTTTATGAAGTTCCGCATTGATGAAAGCATGAAACAGATCGGGTTCGGCACCCTGTTTAACGTATCGCACGCCGAATACCAGCCCGTGAGCTGGTTTGAAGAGGAGGTTTTTGCGAACACCATGGATGATTTCTTTGCAAAACGCCCCGTAGATTATACCAAACACGATAAAAGTATTACCGCAGACGATTTATTCTAAAACACAGACATGATGGAATTATTTTTAACAGAACAACCGTTAGAAAAAGAAGAAACCCAGCGTTTATGGTGGAAAAACCCGGAGAGCGAGCAAATTCTGAACCGGGGCTACCTGCTGAACGGAGAAACCGTGGAAGGGGCAATCAACCGGATCTGCACAGCCGCCGCGAAAAGATTGTATAAACCTGAACTGACAGAGCCGTTCCGGGAAATGATTGAAAGGGGATGGATGAGCCTGAGCTCTCCCATCTGGGCCAATATGGGAACCGAACGGGGCCTGCCCATTTCCTGCTTTAATGTACACGTGCCTGACAGCATCGAGTCTATCACCCACAAACTGGGGGAAGTCATCATGCAAACCAAAACCGGCGGCGGTACTTCGGGCTATTTCGGAGACCTGCGCGGACGCGGAAGCGCCGTGACCGACAACGGCAAAAGCAGTGGAGCCGTGAGCTTCATGAAACTGTTCGATACCGCCATGGACACCATCTCCCAGGGCGGGGTGAGAAGGGGGGCCTTCGCCGCCTACCTGGACATCGACCATCCCGACTGCGAAGAGTTTCTCCAGATCAAAAACATCGGAAACCCCATCCAAAACCTTTTCTTCGCCGTTTGCGTACCGGATTACTGGATGCAGGAAATGATTGACGGAGATACCGAAAAAAGGAGCCTGTGGGCCAAGGTGCTGGAAAGCCGTCAGCAGAAGGGACTTCCCTATATTTTCTTTTCCGACAATATTAACCGGAACAAACCCCAGGTGTACAAAGACCTGAATATGCGGATCAACGCGAGCAACCTCTGCTCCGAGATTATGTTGCCGTCTAGCGAGGACGAGTCGTTTATCTGCTGTTTGTCTTCCATGAACCTGGAACTGTACGACGAATGGAAAGATACGAAGGCGGTGAAACTGGCGATCTTTTTCCTGGATGCGGTACTCCAGGAGTTTATCGCGAAAACCGAAAACAACCATTATATGGCTTCGGCCAACCGCTTCGCGAAGCGCCACCGGGCCCTGGGACTGGGCGCTCTCGGCTGGCATTCCCTTCTCCAAAGGCGTATGCTGCCCTTTGAAGGCCTGGAAGCGAAACAGCTTACCAACGAAATCTTCAGCCACATCCGGAACGAAGCCGAAAAGGCCAGCGAAGAGCTGGCGATGATTTACGGGGAACCCGATATTCTGAAAGGATACGGCCGCAGAAATACGACCACTATGGCCATAGCGCCTACTACTTCTTCTTCGGCTATCCTCGGACAAACCTCGCCGGGTATAGAGCCGTTCAGCAGTAATTATTACAAAGCCGGTCTGGCCAAAGGCAACTTCATGCGGAAAAACAAGTACCTGACCCGCCTGCTGGAGGAAAAGGGCCTGGACAACGAGGAAATCTGGAGAAGTATTATGCTGAATAACGGCAGCGTACAGCACCTGAACGAACTTAGCCGGGAGGAAAAAGCGGTATTCAAGACCTTTAAGGAGATCAGCCAACTGGAGATTATACAGCAGGCGTCTATCCGGCAGCGGTATGTAGACCAGGCCCAGAGCCTGAACCTGAATATCCCGGCCGAAGTGCCGGTAAAAGACGTGAACCGCCTGATCATTGAAGCCTGGAAACTGGGTGTAAAAACCCTCTATTACCAGAGAAGCCAGAGTGTTTCCAAGGAACTGGTGACGCAACTGGTGAGTTGCAGCAGTTGCGAATCGTAAATAGTTTTTGGTACCGTATCCGTCGATACTTCGGTAACTCGTGGCTTCGACAGCTTCGGGCTTCGACAGCTCGGGGCCAGCTGCGCGCCCCGGCCCAGGCAGCCTGCCGAATTCACGGAATCAATTACGAATTACGGGGGCTCGGTTCTCGGAGCTACGCTCGAACAGACAGTGGCGGCACCGGTGCTAATGTCACCCCGAGCGCAGTCGAGGGATCGAAGGGCGCTTGTGCTTGACAAAGTATTTTAAGGGTACATTACTTACGGGCTTCGATATCTGCGGGCTTCGACAAGCTCAGCCTGACAATGGGAACGCCGGTGCTACTGTCACCTTGGTTGCTAATGTCACCCCGAGCGCAGTCGAGGGGCACCCCGAGCACAAACAAGCACGAGAGTGCGAAGTTTGCGAGCAAAGCTCTGAGGGGCTCGGTTCTCGACTACGCTCGAACAGACAGTAGCGACACCGGTGTTACTTTCACCTTTACGGATGCCACCGTCACCCTGAGCCTGACGAAGGGCACGATGTCAATTACGAATCACGGAATCAATTACGAATTAAAAATTACGAATTACGGGGGCTCGGTTCTCGGAGCTACGCTCGAACTGATAGTGGCGGCACCGGTGTTACTTTCACCTTTACGGATGCCACCGTCACCCTGAGCCTGACGAAGGGCACGATGTCAATTACGAATCACGGAATCAATTACGAATTAAAAATTACGAATTACGGGGGCTCGGTTCTCGGAGCTACGCTCGAACAGACAGTGGCG
>CAYRGN010000021.1:0-58498 GCA_964423865.1 uncultured Lacihabitans sp. | reverse complement strand
GAGTAGGGAGTATAGAGTAGGGAGTATAGAGTAGGGAGTATAGAGTAGGGAGTATAGAGTATCGACTACCCCACTAACTACTAACTACTAACTACTCACTACTCCCTTGCATAACTAGCATATTGTTCTTAATTTTGAATTGTTAACACACGACTTATGAAAGTAACATCATTTGAAGAATTAATTGCCTGGAAAAAGGCCCAGGATTTAGCTGTCTATGTATATCAGGATTTTAAGGAGCTTAAAGATTTTTCTTTTAAAGATCAGATCTGCCGGGCATCGGTTTCGATTTCAAATAACATAGCAGAGGGTTTTGGAAGGCGTACGAATAAAGAATTTGTTCGGTTTCTATATATAGCCAAAGGATCCTGTTCAGAAGTAAGATCAATGTTATATTTAGCCCAAAGGTTAAATTATATAAGCGAAGCGAAGGTGAAACCTATGGGGGAACTAAGTGAAGAGGTATCCAGAATAATCAGAGGTCTGATAAAATCTTTGAAAATCGATTAGTTTACTCCTTACTAAATACTCCCTACTCCCTACTCTCATGCACCTCTACCTCCATATTCCGTTCTGCAAAAAAGCTTGCCATTATTGTGATTTTCATTTCAGTACGAATTTGTCGTACAAGGCCAGGATGGTAGAAGCTATCGGGCGGGAAATAGAGATGAAAGACCAGTATTTGAGCGAAAAAAAGCTTGAAACGGTGTATTTTGGGGGAGGATCTCCTTCTATTTTAAGTCCTGAGGAGCTGGAAAGCCTGTTGGATACTGTTCACCGGAGATATAACCTGAATCAGGTGAAGGAAATTACCCTGGAGGCCAATCCGGACGATATCAGTCGGGAGCGTTTGGATTTCTGGCACACACTTGGAATTAATCGCATCAGTTTAGGAATACAGACATTTAACGAAGTTTTTTTGAAGTTTATGAACCGTGCGCATTCGTCCAGGGAGGCGAAGCAAGCGCTTGACCTCATTCTTCAAAGGGGGTTTGAAACCTCGTCTGCCGATCTGATTTATGCGAAAACAGGCTTTCACCTGGATGAAAAGCGACAAGCGGAAATTTTAAGGAAAGACATTCAGATCCTGAAGGAATTTGACTTGCAGCACGTGTCGGCCTATAACCTCACCATTGAAGAAGAGACGGTGTTTGGTCGTTGGGCCGCCAAAGAGAAACTGGCCCCTGTTTCTGACGATTACGCGGCCGAGCAATACCGCATCGTGACCTCCGAACTGGGAGAAGCGGGGTACGAGCAATATGAAATCTCGAATTTCGCCCGGAACCAGAAGTACGCGGTACACAATACGGCCTACTGGCTGGGCGAGGAATACCTGGGAGTGGGACCTTCTGCACATTCGTATAACGGGACATCCAGGCAATGGAATATCGCGCACAATCACCGCTATATGCAGGGAATAGAATCGCAACAACCGGAGTTTGAAAGGGAAGAACTCTCCCCTGCCGACCGGGTCAATGATTATCTTCTCACCGGTTTACGAACAATCTGGGGAATTTCTTTAAACAAAGTATCATGGATAGCGCCGAATTTTGAACGCAGTTTCCGGGATACGGTCGAAAAACTTAAATCGCAACAACTCTTGATTCAGAATGAAGACATCATCACCATTCCCGAAGAAGCCAGGATCTTATCAGACCGGATCTCGGCAGAACTGTTTATAAGTGCTTAGTTCCGAGTAGTGAGTTTTTCAAACCACTCGAACTAAAAATTCCTCGCCCTCCGCATCAGCAGCACCCCGATCAGGAACAAAACCGCAAACGGCATCCAGGCGCCCGCCACAGAGGGGATAAGGCCTTCCTTGGAATATTTATTGCCCATCTGCTGCATCAGGTAATACAAAATAAAGAAAGCGATGGAGATCAGTACGGGCATTCCGAAGCCCCCCCTTTTGATAATGGAACCCAGGGCGGCACCAATCAGGAACATGGCCAGGCAGGAAAAAGCGGTACTGGCTTTGTTCCAGCGCTCCAGGTCGGCTGCCCATACCGATTTTTCTACGCTGACCAGGTAGCTCAAATCTCCCACCGCTTGCGACTTCTGGCTTTCTACCTTGCTCCGGGCCGAAGACTTCAGCTCTTCCACCGAGTTTTTTTTCTCCACGGCAGCGAGCAGGGAATCTGCCCAAGCTCCTCCCTCAATAGCCACTTTTTGAGTGGTATCCCGGCCGAGATCCGAAAAGGCATATACTTCAAGTCGCTTGTATGTCACCGCCTGCTCTTTGCGTTTCGTCTCCAGCACCTGGTTCAGGGAGTCAATTTTCCGGTTCAGCTCCGGGATACTTTTCATGTACTCGTGGTAGCTAAAATCATTTTCATTGGTCCGGTTCATTCCAAAGTCCTTCAATGAAAACACCAGCCTGTTTTTCTGGAAAGAATACCGGGTTAGCTGGGTACTGTTATTGTAATTGGTTCCTTCACTATAATTTACCCCGTTATACAATTCAAATACGAGCTGGCTTTCCATATTGATGGTAAACATCCGGCCGGAGTCTGCCACCGTGACGTTTCGGTTACCGCTCCCGGTGTTATGGTCATACACGATCACATTTTTTAGCGTCTGTCCATCCGGCATCTTTTCTTCTACCTTGATCCGGTACCCCGGAATCTGATTATAAAAAATACCTTCCTGGATATTTAACGCCGGTTTCGTGGTTTTTACATCGTACAGCAGCGACCACCCCTTGAGGTTGGCCCAGGGGTTCACATAATTATTATATACAATGGAAAACAGGGCCACGAAGACCGAAAGAATAAACGTGGGAAGAATCAGGCGCGTCAGCGGGATACCCGCCGATTTCATGGCGGTGAGTTCAGAGCGCTCTCCCATGTTTCCGAAGCACATCAGTGTGGCCAAAAGGGTGGACAACGGCAATGACATGGGGAGTGTCATTAAGGTAAAATAAAAGAATAATTTCGTAAAAACAATTCCATCAAGATTTTTTCCGATGAAATCATTGAAATAAATCATCAGAAAGCGCATAAGAAAGATAAATACCACGATGGCCGTAGTGAGCACAAACGGCCCGATATAGGATTTGACAAAAAGCTTGTCTATTTTTTTCATCTTACACGCGTTAGCTTTCGGCGGGCTACATAAGGCCTGCTTTAAGAGGCTGCAAAAATCTCAATCTTTTTCCCGATTTCAAAATCAGCCCCCCACTATTTCTTTCAGGTTGGAAATTAGCTCCTTCCACATGCTTTCCAGGTCATCCAGATCCTCGTTGTCTGAATTATCCGTCACTTTTAGGTAGGTGGAGTTGTCCAGCTCGCTGGTCACAAACTTAAATTCAAGGAAGTTACCGGTATCCTCGCCTGTAAAATCAAATCGACTGGACTTGTTCAGACGGGAAGAGGTAAGATCGGCCGTATGGTCACGCTCATCCCAGTTAAAAACAAACTGATTGTCGGAATTGAGTGTAACTTTCTCCGCGAACCACTGCTGAAGTCCGCCCGGCGTACTGATATAATTGTACAATACTTTGGGCGAAGCGCGAAAGGGAAATTCCTGGGTATATTTAAATTTTGCCATACACATCCTTTTTTTTACAATATCTCACTTACCGGATACTTTATCAAGTTTTTTTCGAAGTTTTACGTAACAATTTTATTTTTGTTGTAGGATTTCAGAAAGTTTTATATTTTTGCACCTCCAAAGTACGGCGGGGTAGCTCAGATGGTTAGAGCGTAGGATTCATAACCCTAAGGTCGGCAGTTCGATCCTGCTCCCCGCTACAAAAAAGAAGATGCTTAAAGTACCAGTACTCTAAACATCTTCTTTTTGCTTTTACTGCCCTGTATTATTTCCCCGGAGCCCACCGGTTGTACGGTGAGAGGTCAAAGTTATTCACTTCTTCCATGGTCAGTCCCAGCGCTTTCGCTACGCCTTCACCGTACTCGGGATCGGCTTTATAGCAATTCCGGATGTGCCTGATCTGGATAAATTTCTCCGCTCCTCCTACCTGGGCGGCGGTGTTCTTAAATAAGAGATCCGCTTTGCCATCGGCTTTGATGATACGGAAGAGGTCGCCCGGCTGGGTGAAGTAATCTTCGTCGTCGTCTCTATAATTATGGGCATAGGCCGTACCGTCCAGTTCCAGAGGCGGTTCTTTGGCCGAAGGATCTTCCTGCCATTGTCCGTAACTGTTCGGTTCATAATGGAGGGCCGAGCCGTAGTTGCCGTCTACCCGCATGGCACCGTCACGGTGATAGGCATGGTAAGGACAACGCGGTTTGTTGACCGGAATCTGGTAGTGGTTTACTCCCAGGCGGTAGCGCTGCGCATCGCCGTAAGAGAATAAACGGCCCTGGAGCATTTTGTCAGGAGAAAAACCGATTCCCGGTACAATATTGGTAGGGTTGAAAGCCGCCTGTTCCACATCCTGGAAATAATTGTCCGGATTGCGGTTCAATTCAAATTCACCCACGGGAATCAACGGGAAATCTTTTTTCGACCATACCTTGGTGAGGTCAAAAGGATGGAAACGATAGGTCTTGGCCTGCTCTTCCGTCATCACCTGGATAAACATCTTCCATTTCGGGAAATCGCCCCGCTCAATGGCATCGAACAGATCGCGCTGGGAAGATTCCCGGTCTTGTCCTACCAGACGGGCCGCTTCCTCATCCGACAGGTTTTCAATGCCCTGCTGGCTTACAAAATGGAACTTTACCCAGTACCGTACATTGTCGCTACTGATCAGGCTATACGTATGGCTGCCAAACCCGTGCATGTGCCGATACCCCTTGGGAATACCCCGGTCGCTCATCACAATGGTCACCTGATGCAGTGACTCAGGCAGCAGCGTCCAGAAATCCCAGTTATTATTGGCGCTTCTGAGGTTGGTTCTGGGATCTCGTTTTACCGCATGATTCAAATCCGGAAACTTCATCGGGTCGCGGAAAAAGAAAACCGGCGTGTTATTTCCTACCAGGTCCCAGATTCCTTCGTTGGTATAGTATTTCATGGCAAAGCCCCGGATATCTCTTTCGGCATCGGCTGCGCCCCTCTCCCCGGCTACGGTGGAGAAACGGGCAAACATCTCCGTTTTTTTACCGATTTCACTGAATATATCCGCTTTCGTATAGCGCGTGATATCGTGGGTTACGGTAAAAGTACCAAAGGCGCCCGACCCTTTGGCATGCATCCTGCGTTCCGGAATGACCTCCCTGTCAAAATTGGCCATTTTCTCTAAAAACCAGTAATCCTGCATCAGCATGGGGCCACGCGGACCAGCCGTTTGCACATTCTGGTTGTCAGGCACCGGCGCACCGGTCTGACGCGTCAATTTTCCTTTTTGTTCTTCCATGGGTTTATGTAAATTATGATTTTTCTAAAGTTAAAGATTTTTTTTCTGAAAAACAAATTCAATCCCCAATTTAAACCCTACACCCGACTACTCGTAATGCTCCGAAATTTTGTTCGTTACCCGGCCGTTTACTTTTACTTTACGCCCGTAAATGGTGGTGTAAGCTAACTTGAAATCAGTGGTATTCAGACCGGAAGGAACATCCAGCGACTTATAATATATTTCATGGCCGGTCAGGTCTACTGTATAGCTTTTATTACCTGCCGTAAGGGTAAGCACTTGCTTTTCTCCGTTTTCAAGGGTAGGGTTCAGGAAAAATACATACAGTTTTCCATTGTAATAAATACCGGAGGAAATCACCTCCGAATTTTTCTGGCCCCAAAAAGGATAATAAAAGTGAATATACGTCCAATCTGTACTGCGGCTCCCCTCCAGGGGCTTCAGTACGGTTTGTACCGCAGCCAGCTTCGCATGATACCGACCCCAATAATCGTCTTCCCCGTAAAGAGGCTGGCCTTTTTCGGGCAACTCATTCCGGAAAAAGCCGTCGTCCCAGGAAGACAGGGCCTGCCCACCCGAAAGCAGCAACATAAAAGTATCAAAGAAAATCTGGCTCTCCCCTACCTCCCGGACCTCTACGGAATTTCCCCCGAAGGTCCAGGGTTCGGTTCGGGGCCGGTGTTCCCCATACAGTTTGTAGCGGCTGTTCGCACGGGAAATGTCCCATTTTCCCTTTTCCAGCCGTGCCAGCATCAGCAAATCGGCCATGATACCGTCGGCCCGCCGATAGATACCGTTTACCCACAAACGGGTCTCCGGCTCCCAATATTGAGGATAAGGCCTTGATAAACCGTTTTCATTCCAGTTAAACCCTCTCGATGCATATTCTTTCTTAATGGTCGCCGAGCCATCCGTCCGAAGGTCTACATATTGCCTCCCAAACAGTTGCTCTCCCGTTTTCCCATTGCTTAGTGCATAGCGAATATATTCGTGAGGCGTAGCCAGCACCGGGGTGCTTTGGTTGAAGATCTTCAAACTGAAGTTTTCATTTCTGAATTTACGGTTTCCGTTTTTGTCTGTGGCTATTTTCCCGTTCGCTTTCTCATAAATTTCGGTCTGGCTCAGGAAAGGTACTTTGGAATAGGAACCGGAGGCGTCTACATACCAGGTGCTGTTTTTCCAGCCCGGAGAGTTCATCAGAATATTTTTATCGTTAAAGGCCGCCTCTATTTCTTTTTCGCTCAGGGAAGACAGGTTGTGTAATGTATTCGCCACAGACCATCTCTGCACCGGTTGGGCATACCAGAAAATGCGGTAGGCGGGTCCTGCGGCTTCCATCATCCCCTGGTTCAGGTAACCCAGAAACGCATAGCTATCGCCCCCGGCCCAGTCGTACACCCGCATACTTTCCTCGTCTAACATGATGACACTTTCATTCTGGGCAATGGTATAGCTTGGGTCATCTATACTGTTTCCACAGCAGGAAGCCTTGAAAAGAGCACGACCCAGCTCCCGGGCGCCCTCTACCGTTACATCATAGTACGGAATGTTCGTGTCATTATTTTCCAGCCAGGCGATACTCGCGATATTCCCGTATTTCCCGCCGTTTTTCCCCTCTTTCACCATATTACGGGCGGCTACCTTTAAGAGATAATGCAACTGGTTAAAATAGTAGCTGTTTTTCCCGTCCCATACCGCGCGTGGCAGGGCATTCAGGTTGACCAGGTTCGTAAACCCTTTAGACAGGAGATTGACTTTCCCGTTCTGTAGCTTTTCATTTTTATACAGGGGGAATCCGTAGCCCCCTACGTGTGTGATGCCTTCCGGTACCGTCAAATCCGGAAACTGTGTCCAGTCGGTCGTATTCTTTCCCGCCGGAAGGCGGTAGGGCATTACGCCGCTGCTTACTGCCGACACCTCCCTTTCCGGCTCGGCTGTCCGCCTGGTCCATTCCGCCTGTTCATTTGGCGTATAACCCATCGCATACATTTCGTCTGAAGGAAAATTATCCGGGGCATACAGCCCACCCAAACCGCTGTTTCCGCTTTTGATCCTGCTTCTTTTAAAGCTCTTGTTCTGAATTACCGTGCGTGAATCATCCAGGAAGTTTTCGCCCCTGGCCACCATATACGTAGCCGCCGGGTCTCGTTGCACCAGGAAATACCCCGCCTTAAATTTCCGGGCCACCAGTATCCGTTCCGGACTATCCCAAAACCCCAGGATTACCTCGTTGTCGTCCTGGATAACAGAATCTTCAAAATAGTTGACAAAGCCGTAGTCTTTCAGGGTTTTAAGCCTGTAAAAATCCGTATTCAGTAGCAAAATGAACAAAAACGGAATAAGGACAAGCAGTATTTTTTTCATTCCTGAATTTTTAGACTTCAACATTCGGTTTCTTCTATCGGTATTAATTGGGTGGTTGGTTGCCTGAATAACGAGAAAAAAGCTAAGTTTATGATACTTTATTAGACGGGTATTTCCCGAGTAGTAACTGACAATTTACATAAATTCTTTACTTAAACCTCCCCTATTTACCCAAAAAATTATCAAAACTCAGCTATTCGTCTCCTATTTTTTTACGTAAAAGGTACAAATCAGTAAAAAATTACGTATTTTTGAGTAATGTAGATAAATGTTTGGATTACGCAGAAGAAAGGTATGGATCCCTATATATTTATCCCCCTAAGACCATTTTGTAGTTATACAAGATAAAACTTTAGTTTTAAACTCAACCGCGCATGGGAAAGCCTTTGCATAGATTTTTCTGTTTCGTAAGTTTTCTTTTTGCAGGCTTCATGCCCACCCGGGTATTCGGCTCAGCAGACTCCCTGAAAGTCGTCAGACTATACCAGACCTCTCTTGATATTGTTTTTGCTGCCGGAGATTTGCGTTTAGACAGTTTTCTGCTCTATGCCGAGCAGGGGCGTTCATTAGCAAGACAACTTCACATGTTAACCTATGTATCCGATTTTAACACCTATATCGCCTATGGATATAAACGGGTAGGCCAGTTTGATAAAGCCGCTTATTTTTCTACCATAGCCTACCGGGAGGCTTTGTCAATCAATTATATACAGGGAATCGCCCGAAGCGGATACACCCGCGCTATGATCTGCTTTGATAAAGGCGACATCAAACCCAGCTTTGAACAAATTTCTTCGAACCTGGAGTTCGCCCGAAAAAACCATCTCGATCGGTATCTTTTTTCCAACTATATCCTCTTATCGGCCATTAATGCCCGCACTCCGAACAAGATGATTACCGACCATTACCAGGAAAAAGCCTTCGAATACCATGAAAATATGAACATGCGGAATGCATTTCGTATCAAAAGTGAACTCTGTTTAGCCATCCTGGAGGGAAGAGAATCGGACCAGGAAAAACTATACCGCGAATTCAGAAGCCTGCCTTTAAATTATACGGAAATTGTAGAAGAGATAAATTTATTGCTGGATATCGCCAATGCATACTTTCAGGCGGGTAAGGTGGATAAAGCCCTGGAGATCTTTAAAGAGTTGCGGGACATGAACAATCATGACGTGCAATACCCGGAAACCAGTATAGATGCTGCCCTGGCGGTGGTTTATCTCTCCCTCCGGGAATTTGATAAAGCTGAAGCAATTAACCCCAAAGCCGACAGAATCACGCGTCATCTCTATTACGATACGGATTACGTGACCATCCTGAAAACAGATGCCCGCCTGAAAGAACACAAGGGACAATTCCATGAGGCCTTAAAAGTCTGGAGGGAAATCGGCGATTACCAGGACAGTATAGCCCATGTAAGTAACGAGATAAGTTATTACCTGGTCAAGAATTTAAAAGACCTCGAATCGCTGGAGAGCAAATTTGAATCCATGAGGAAGCAAAACACCATGCAGCAGCTTCTCCTGGAAAAAGAACGAAGAGAAAAGATCTTACTGCTGGTGCTCACCGTTATTTTGGTGATGCTATGCGGATGGATTTATTACCTCTTCCGGAGGCTTTCGTATAGCAATAGAAAAATCCGGGAACAAAACACGGCTATCTCCGTGCAGACGGAGAGTCTCCGCAAATCCAATTTTATCAAAGACAAGCTTTTTTCCCTGATGAGTCATGAATTACGCAGCCCCATTGCCGAGCTGATTACTATTCTTGACGTACACGAGTGGAAGAATAAAGGTAGCGCGCTTCATCCTCACCTGATAAGTGTGAACAGGAAAGCCAAAAATATTTATACTACCCTCGATAATATCCTGACCTGGTCGTCTTCTCAGCTAAAAAATGAGGAAGCCGAGATGACGGCTATGGATATCAGCACGGTAGTCAATACCGCAATTCAGTTAAATCAGCAGGAAATTAACCGCAAAGATATTCGTATTGACAACCAGGCTGTTCCTGTTGAAATTCAGGCCAATATGAATTACCTGACGATTATCTTCCGAAACATTCTCCACAACGCCGTTAAATTTACCCCGGCCAATGGCTCCATCCGGATATACAGTATGGAAGAAGACGGCTACGCAGGAGTGATTATAGAAGACTCCGGTACGGGCATTGAACCCGACAAACTGAGGTCACTTTTTGTGAGCGTACAGGATAGTATCGAAGGAACAACCGGCGAAAAAGGTTCGGGCGTCGGACTCATTCTTTGTAAGGACCTGGTAGACAAGTTACAGGGAAAGATAGAAATCTCCAACGCGCCATACGGAGGCGCTTCCGTGAAACTCCTGTTTATGAAAACCGTGCGGGCGGATAGGTAATGGCTCATTTATGATTTCTTCCGCGTTCCCTCAATACCGGGTAGAAAACCGGTGATAATACCGATCAACGGCAAATAAGCGCAGAGGGAGAATACGTATTCTATACTGGTTTGGTCGGCGAGGCGACCCAGTACCGCAGAGCCGATACCGCCCATTCCAAAGGCGAAGCCGAAGAAAAGGCCGGCTACCATGCCCACTTTTCCGGGAATCAGGTCCGTAGCGTACACCAGGATAGCTGAAAAGGCGGAAGAAATAATTAAACCGATCACTACGGCCAGTCCCACGGTCATGGCCAACCCCACATGCGGCAGAAGGAGACTGAAAGGCGCCGCGCCCAGGATAGACACCCAGATAATGAGTTTACGCCCGTAACGGTCGCCCAAAGGACCACCCAGGATAGTACCCGCGGCTACGGCGGCCAGAAAAGCAAACAGGTAAAGCTGCGACTGCTGCACGCTCACCTGGAATTTCTCCATGAGGTAAAAGGTAAAATAACTGCTCATAGACGCCATGTAAAAGTACTTGGAGAAAATCAGCAACAAAAGGATGACGATGGAGACTACTACCCGCCTCCGGGAAACTCCCGGGGCAAATGCGCTGACCGCCCCTTTCTTTTTAGTGTCTTTTAAAGCCAGGTTTCGCTGATACCACCGCCCTACATACGTCAGGAGAAGAATGCCCATAAAGGCTATAACCCCGAACCACCCGATATACTTCTGACCGAAAGGTACCACGATCAATGCCGCCAGAAGGGGGCCGCCCGCGCTGCCCGCGTTCCCACCCACCTGGAAGAGCGACTGCGCCAGGCCTTTCCTGCCTCCGGATGCCAGGTGCGCTACCCGGGATGCTTCCGGGTGAAATACCGAAGAACCCATACCAATGAGACTCACCGAAAGCAGTATATGCGTATAATCTCTAGCAAACGCCAGGAACATCAGACCGGCCAGGGAAAACAGCATGCCCAGGGGCAACGACCAGGGCGTAGGGTTTTTATCGGTATACAGACCTACAAATGGCTGCAAAAGGGAGGCGGTCAGCTGAAAAACCAGGGTAATAATACCGATTTGCGTGAAAGTGAGGACATAATTTTCCTTCAGCATGGGGTAAACGGCAGGAATTACCGACTGGATGACATCGTTCAGCAAATGCGAAAAGCTAATGGCAAATAAGATGGGATATACGGTTTTGGATCCCTGTAAACGACTGGTTTCCGGAGCAGCGGCCGGCTGCTCTAAACTGGATTGGCTCATAGTAAATAATATTTCCTAAAAATAAATCAGGTACAATATTAAAAATTGTTCTGTTCTAAAAATACGCCAAGCATTATACTGCTCAAAATATTGCCCACAACAGTCCTGTCTTCTATCTCCTGATTTCGTACGATACTTACGGCCTCCTTAAATTTTTGTGTATCAATGAAATACCTGAAAGTAGGGTTTTTCTCAAAACGAATGCAATATTCTTCCACCCGGTCGATTTCGGCTTTCACACGCAGAAAAACATCAGATGACTGCAATCCTTTTCGCTTTTCATGCAATACCATATCAGGTAATCTGCCAGCCATCATCCTGCGAATTACCTGTTTGTCTTCCCCCTTTTTATTAAAGAAAAAATGATTGGGTATGGCCATACAATGTTCTATTATCCGGATATCTGCGGTCGGATCCAGCTTTCTTATTTTGTGAGTGGAGTCGTCCAGCCTGCCCTTGGTGGTTTTATGGATCAGGATCAACATTTCTTCCTGTGCCGTTCTGAAAGCAGAATGGAGCCCTGTTCCGTGCAGCAGCATATCGTACTTAATAGGGTATTCATTTAACAGCTCCTTAGTAATGAAGGATGATCGGGATGTTTTCATAAACCACCGGTAACACTTAATATTCCGAAGAGCAGGTTTTATTACCCTGTGTTTCAATGCATCAAAACCAGACATCATCGCAAGTCCTCTGTAAGATAGGGCCGCATTCCCTGTACCGCCTGAAAATAATACTTCCGCCCCTATAGCTTCAGCCTGTTCATTAATATCCATCAGCCAGAACGCATTTATTGCGCCGGGGATCATAGTATTATATCGGTGTACGAATTTTTCAATTCCGTCAATCGGAGAAATATGCCCGGATTTGAGCTTAAACGAACGAATATTTTTTACTGAGGAGGCTATGGCATCGATATGACCGGATTCGTCATTAATCTTATTCCGGTAAGAATGATGATACCTGTCGTACAAAGGCACATGGCTAAAGGTAGTCAACGGAACTTCACCAAATATTTCGGCCGTAAGTAAGCTGACGGTACCGGAATCGAACCCGCCGCTAAGCATGGTAGCCATGGCCCTGTTTTCAGGTATACGGCATCGGATAGCTTCTTTGGTTAGTACCAGCAACTCATCTGCATAATCCCGGGTATCTGCGTAGTATTTTAAACGGATGTTTTCCGGAAACCAATACCGCTGTGTTTTTATTTTTCCTTCTTTGAAGGTAAGCGTATGCCCGGGAGGCAACGTAAAGATATCTTTAAAAATGGTTTCCTTTTCCGCGTTCCTGTATTGCCATAAGTATAATGTACGAATAACAAACAAGGGGTTTAATGATTGGGGAAAGGCATTGACCAGGGCTTGTATTGAACTGCTTAGCCAGAAACCATCTCGGGTTACCCTGTAAAAAAGCTCCCCCTTACCGTATTGGTCTCTGCCCATAAACAACTCGCCTGAAAGAGTATCATAAGCAACAAAAAACCAATCGCCTACGATGCGAGTCACACATTTTTTCCCAAAAGCAAGAAAGGCTTTCCAAATATATTCGGCAGAAGACGAACACGTTCCTGTAAAAGATTGCAATTCAACGGTGTTGTCAACCCGGCCCTGGGCTGTAAAAATAAGATGACGACTGGTATCCTGAAAAAACTCAGCCCCTGAATCGGTTTTCCAACCCAACTTCATCATGGGCATTTCGACAAATTCGAAATCCGAAAAATCTAAGGTATTACCAACGGGAGTGCAGCCAAGTATCATACCCGGAAAGCTCTCTGTAAATCCTTAAGAGGGATCCTGAGCTAAACCACCTTCATCCGATGGCCCGTCTCCACTATTATTAACCAGAAGTACGTCCATTTCTGGCTTCAGCCAGTCTTTTCGTAGAGCATTGGCGTCGTTTAGCGTCGCCTTTTCAGTTGTTGCTTCCATCTTTAACGAGATTAGTCTACTGATAATTAACTACTTGTCAGTAAAAAGGGCTATAAATCGTAAAATTTACAGCCCTTTTGCAGAGAGAGAGGGATTCGAACCCCCGGACCTGTTACAGTCAACGGTTTTCAAGACCGCCGCATTCGACCACTCTGCCATCTCTCTAAACTTAACGTTTCCGTTAAATCGGATGCAAAGATAGATGTTTTTTTAATCTTGGCAATACTGAAATCCTCTTTTTTTATTCCCACCGCCGCTTTTTAACAGAACTTCCTTATGTTCAACACATTTACTGTTTCATATTTTTTTATCTCCCGCCCATGCTCAGAAGATCGGCAAAATCCGAATACGCGGGCACCGCCTGCCCCGGCTCTTGCACAAACGACTTTTCATCATTCCGTAAGTCGTCTACTACGCCCTCAATCATTTGCCTCACCGCTTCCAATACCTCCTCATTTGTATGGTTTTCTACTTCTAAAATTAGATCAGTATCTAATTTTCTAAAAGAGTAGAATTTGATCTCATAATTCGCATTTTTGCCATATAATTCACTTATCAGGAATTTATAGAGCAGCAATTGTCTAAATTTATCCCTGTCCGGCAAACGGAGGTAATCCCTCAGGGAGATCTCTTCCCGACCCGAAGGATAACGGATTTTTTTCGGATCCACATCCCCGGTTTTGTAATCAATCACCACCAGTTTGTCGCCATGCCGCTCGATCTTATCCACCGTCCCTTTTACTTTCACAGGCCCCCCTCTGAAATCCAGGGTAACCTCAAATTTCTTTTCCAGGGCCTCAATGGTAAATGGCCCGGTAAATTCCCGAAGTCGCTTTTCAAAATATTTCGTAACCAACTCCCGCGCCAGGGCCTTTAACACCGCATTCAAGCCGTATTCAAAATCGAAACCGGGTTGATTTTCTTTTACCAGACGGTCAAATTCCAACAGGGAAAATTGCTTTTGCTTTTGAATTACTTCCCTGGTAATCCGTTCACCGAGATAGGGTTGATCTGCTTTTTCGAGTATATAGTGTACGAGCGAACCGAACACATTGTGCCCGATAGCGGAGTCGTCCTTCTCCCTGTCTTTAATGTTTTCAATATAACGCCAGTAAAAACCCAGTTCCCCGTTAAAATATTCGTTTAGTGAAGTAGCACTTAGTCCCTTATTCTCCAGAAAAGTCCGGATTTTATATAAAATTTCGGGTGTTTTTTTCACTTCCAAGACAGAAGAGGGGCTTTCTTCGACCGAAGAAAGCTTAATTTCGGGATAAAAAAATCGCATTTTATTGTTTTTATACTTCAATTCTTCTTCCAATTGAGCCAGAAAGCGACTTTTTTCGCTTCGCCCCACTCCGTTTCCCGTATCCTTTACGTACAGGATATTTACCCGGCGGGCCCTTTGCAACAAACGAAAAAAATGATAGGCCATAATGGCATCCTGGTCGGAATACGACGGCAGCTCAAAATACTTCAGCGCGTCAGACGGGATAAACGAATTGTTTCTTTTTCCTGAGGGCAGATTCCCTTCCGTGAAAGAGAGAAATGTCACTTCCTCAAAGTCAAGGCACCGGGTTTCCAGCATGCTCATCACCTGTAGGCGGGCATCGGGCTGCTTTTCAAAAGGTAAACTGATGGTTTTGACAAGTTCTCCGAAGAGAATCCGGAAAGACGAAGGAGAAAGCGTCTCGTCTACCCGCAACCGGAGGCTCTCCAGTTTTTGCAGCAGCACAAGGGCGAAAGCCGCTTCTTCCGACTCCGACAGGGCCAATGCCTCCAGGAACTTTTTTAAGGCACTCAAAAACGACAATGGATCCCGGATCTTCATGCAGGCGATGAAAAAATTGCTTTCTTTCAGTCCCGGGTCTCCGCGTTTTACATAGAGGTGGGTTGTGCGCGCGAGTTGTTTTTCCCATTGCGCTACCGGGCGTTCACCGGCTTCTTTGAACATCACTCCCCTCAGGAGGGCATTGGCCATGAACACTTTTACCAGCTCGGTGCGCAGGCTCTCTCCTTGCGATTCCATTAACCGGAAGAGAATTTCCAGGGCAGGCATCAGCAGCGTTCCTTTTAATGCTACCCCTCCCGACACATTCACTTTCAGGGCCAGTCCGGGCAAATGGATAAACAAAGGAGAAAAATCATTTTCATCCGTAACCACCAGGGCGTGACTTTGCGCACCTGAACCGGCCGCCAGGTCAACTGCGAGGCGCGCCTGAAGGGTTTTCGCGCTCAGCGTGTACACATAAACATCCCTCGATGCTCCCTCCAACAGGCTCTCCTGGAAATTCCACGAAGTACCGTACCGCCCCGATTTTTTATATGTACGAAGTTTCCTCCCCGCTTTATCCTGTGAATTCATATAGAAATCATCCGAATCCCAGATACATTCCGCCCGTTTTGCCCTTACGAGGGCAGTAATAATCTTTTCTTCGGCCCGGCTGAGCGCATTCAGTCCTATAAAATAATAGAACCCGCTTTCGGGGATATGCTCCGCCGCTTTCCGGTAGGCCATCCCGGTATAGCTCAAGCCTTTCTCCGGCAGTACGGTATGGAGGCGTTCGTACACCGAGGCCATCCGGTCAAAAAAAGTAAAGTATTCGTACGAGGTCTCCGAAAATTCATGTTCCTCCAGGTCCCAGCGCTTCAGGGCCTCCGCCGCACTCATATAATGAAACAATTGCTGGGGGTTGGGGAGCAGCGCCGCATCTATCATATTAAAATCACGAATCAACGTGGGCGCCCAGGTCAGAAATTTCTCAAAAGACTGACCGGGGTCCACCTCCTTCCAGAGGGCGAAGCTCTCAAAATAAAGATCGATAGGGTCTACCGGCTTCAATCCCGACAACCCTTGTATAAAATCATCTACCGAACTGATTTCAGGTGAGAAAAAAGGAATGGAGGAAAGCCTCGCCAGCTCGTTCCGGAAGTAGAGCGCGGCCCGCCGGCTGGGCAATACTATTTTTAGCTCCTGTAAGGTATTTAATTCGTGCTTCTCAAAAATCCGGGCCGCCGCCCCCGCCAAAAAAGTTCGCATACGTAGAAAGTTAGTTGGGAGTAGTGAGTAGTGAGTAATGAGTAGTGAGTAATGAGCCGGGGAAGAAGCTGTTACGCATTTCCCCGAACTAATTTTCCCCGTGTCAAGGTTTTCTCCTCCTTTTCCCGTTATTTTGCAAGATACTACATTATTCATGATTCAAAGCTTAAAAATTGGTATATTGGGGGGCGGACAGCTGGGAAAAATGCTGATTCAGTCTGCCCTGGACCTGGACCTCCACGTGGCTGTTCTAGATCCCGATCTCCAATGCTCCTGTTCGTCCATTGCTACACGGTTCGTACACGGTTCTATCACGGATTACGATACGGTGTATGCTTTCGGAAAAGATCTTGACGTGATCACCATTGAAATTGAAAATGTCAATATTGAAGCACTAAAACGGCTGGAAAAGGAAGGAAAGTCGGTTTTTCCACAACCGGCGGTCATCGAAACTATCCAGAATAAGCGTACCCAAAAGGAGTTTTTTGCCCGGAACGGCATCCCTACATCGCCTTTTGTGGTGGTGGGTAACCGGGAAGACGTACGCCGATACGCCGACTTTCTGCCGGCCGTGAATAAACTGGCGGTCGGGGGATACGATGGAAAGGGTGTGCAACCCCTTAAAACATCGGACGAATTTTCCAGGGCATTTGATGCACCGGGCATCCTTGAAAAATTTGTTGATTTTGAAAAAGAACTCGCGGTGATTGTAGCGCGGAACAGCCGGGGAGAAACCCGATGCTTTCCGTCCGTAGAAATGGTATTTCACCCGGTAGCTCACTTGGTAGAATACCAGTTTTCACCGGCCGACATCACGCCTTTGGTAGCAAAAAAAGCGGAAGAAATCGCTAAAAAAACAGCCGATGCATTGGAGATAACGGGATTACTGGCCGTGGAAATGTTTCTTACCCGTGAGGGCGAGATCCTGGTAAATGAAGTGGCTCCCCGCCCTCATAACAGCGGGCATCATACCCAAAAGGCCAATGCCTTGTCGCAGTTTGACCAGCATTGGCGGGCTATTCTGAACCTGCCCCTGGGCGACCCGTCTACCTTTACACTCGCCGCTATGGTCAATATATTGGGAGAAGAAGGCCATACGGGAGAAGCCGAAGCGGAGGGGCTGGACAAAATCATGGCCCTGGACAATACCTTCCCTTTCTTTTACGGGAAGAAACAAACCAAGCCCTTCCGGAAAATGGGACACGTGACTATTTTGGCCTCAGATTTTGAAAACTTAAAAGAAAAGGTGAATTTTGTACAGAAAAATCTCAAAGTAATAGCGAAAAACCAATGATTGGAATTATAATGGGGAGTATTTCGGACCTGAACATTATGCAGGGCGCCGCAGATATATTGAAAACATTTGATATTCCGTATGAAATTGAGATTGTATCGGCCCACCGAACCCCGCAAAAAATGGTGGAATACGCTACTTCGGCGGCAGAAAGAGGGATAAAAGTAATCATTGCCGGCGCTGGCGGGGCCGCTCACCTGCCGGGCATGGTGGCTTCCTGTACCATTTTGCCGGTGATCGGGGTGCCTGTGAAATCCGGCAACTCTATAGACGGATGGGATTCCGTACTTTCTATCCTGCAAATGCCTTCCGGTGTGCCTGTGGCTACTGTAGCCCTCAATGCCGCGCCGAATGCCGGCCTTTTGGCTGTACAGATTCTGGCTACCTCCTCTCCCGCAGTAGCTTTAAAACTTTTAGAATACAAGGAGGAACTCAAGGAAAAAGTGGCCACAATGAACAAAGAACTTAAAAACAGCTTTCAATAATGGAATTTGAAGAGAGAAACGAGGAGAGAAACCGGAAACCCCGATCTACAGCTAACAATACGCCGGCTATCGTGCTGGCCATCCTTTTCGCTATTGTGGTACTTCTGCTTTATGCGGGTTGGAACCTCATGTCTGACGACGCCAGCAATATTGCCGACATGAAAAGTATGGAAACGGGCATTATCGCAGATTCCGACCTGGTAGAAACCACCACACCCATCGCCGAAGAAAGAGAAGAAATTGTAGAAGAAGTCAAGCGTGAACCTGCGCCGGTAGTAGAAAAGTCCGCGCCAGTAAAATTCACCTACAAAGGAGAAACCGCCATTCATGTGGTGAAGGAAGGCGAGACCTTTTTCGGCATTGCGAATAAATTCAATACCAGCAGTGCCCACCTCCAGTCACTGAATCCCGAGGTGAATCCTGCTCAAATAAAAGTGGATATTACCAAAATTACCGTGCCTGTTCAGGCCGTACATACGGTAGGTCCCGGAGATATCCTGAGGGTGGTAGCCAATAAATACGGCATAAGTGTAGAAGCCCTGATGGCGGCGAACGGAAAGAAAAAGAACCATTCCCAGCGCGGAGAAAAGTTGCTCATCCCCCACAAGAAAAAAGTATAAAAGAAACAGGCCCGTAAGCCGGATTCTGTTCTGTTCTGTCATTTATCTGGGAAAGCGGTCACCCGCTTTCTCTATCAACCTACCCTCCGGCCCGGGCGAGCCACCCTTTTATGCCGGTTTATTTGGTCTTTCAGCTCATGAGGTTTACCTGAACCGCATATTTCACAATATACGTGGGGGTCTCTTACACCTCCTTTTCACCCTTACCCTTCGCAAGCTCCGGGCGGTAATTTTCTGTGGCACTGGCTGTGGAGAATTACTCTCCCCTACCCGTTAGGTAGCATGATGCTCTGCGCTGTCCGGACTTTCCTCCCCGGCAGAAGCCGAGGCGACAGATCGGCCTGTTTCTCCCACAAAAATACATAGAAGATATTCAAATTACCGCATGGATTCCCGCAAAATTATGCCATTTACATCCCTTTTACCACCAATTGTACTTTGGCCCGGGAATTAATCACCGCCAGAATGGCCTCGTCTGTCACAATGACCTGGTCCGGATCCACCGAAAGAATCTGTCCTCGCATACGTATTCCTTTGGAAAACTCCGAATTAATGGTTTCGTGTACACTTTTCCGGGAGTATTCTATGATATCATTCAAAGGAAGACCAAACTCCTGGGCCACCCGCTTTTCCAGCGTACCCTCCAATAACCAGGCGGCGGCTTTGTGCAGTAAATTCCGGGTTTTTACATCCAGCTGCACATTTTTCAATACCACCATCATCCGGTCCGGGTCATAAACGGGAATTCCCTGGATACGGATCTGTCCACGAAAACTGCCTCGGGTCTGAATAGTGAAAAGAATATACTCCTTTTCATTCCCTACTTCCAGGTCCTTCACCTCAATCTTATACTTTCCGTTACTGAATTCGAAAACCTCTCCAATGAACATTCGCTTGCTGATGGCATTGGCTTCCTCGTACGAGATCACATTCAGAAGCTGTACGTCGAACTCCTCCGCAATGGTTTTCACCATCTGGAGAGGCGGTACCTCTACTACTGTAGAAGACGCATAAACGGGTGTACCCACCATCGTTTCTATGAATATCTTGATGCCCAGGGTAGCTTTCAAACTGGTGCCTACCGATTGCAACGGGGTAATGTACACTTCCACGGGGTCTGCCTTGATCCAGGTGTTGTACTCTTCCGATACCTGTACTGGTCGTTTCGCCAGGTTCCAGGCTTCAATCACATACGATTTCAGGGAATAATTTTCCCGGATGGTATTATCGATCTGCTTTGCGAACAAAGGCAGGTTATCGGTAATGACCCGACCGATAACCGGCGTAATGGGTACATCTACCAGACTGGATTTAATTACCGGACGCGTAATCCAGGTGTAACTGAGCCCCTGTGTCTGGGTCTCGATACGGTAATCTTCCGTCACCCGGAAACGGGAAGCGAAACGGATCTTGATCTCAAAATCAGTAGTAGGCGCCTGGGAAATTCCAAAAATCGTAATTTCCTTCTGCGCCCATACTTTGAGGGGTACCTCATACGTCAGTACACCGTCTTTATTGTCCGTAAAAATCAGGTTGCCCTTCCGCCATACCTTTAATTTTAAACCGTCACGCTGGTTATCGGTAAAACTGTTATCCTCGTAAATCAGATCGGGAAGCCCCTTGTTAATCTGGTTCTGCAAGTCTTCTATCGAGATATCGACAGGTACACTTATGACAGAAGGCTTTTTTTCAAATATCATAGCTGTATGAACTCTTTTCAAAATTTCGGCATGCTGTCCTACAGCAGACCAGGATACCAACATCATTAAAAGCAGCTTTTTCACTGAATCCTAAAAATTAAAAAATAAAGTAATATTTCGTAATAAATACAAAATTAGGAGTTTTGACGAATTTAGATAAATATATAAATATCTGATTTAATAGCTACCGAAGTATTTCCTAAGCACCCATTCCAGGGTAGCCAGCACCAGGATCAGGCCTAAAATCCAGCGCAGATGAATGAGGTCTTTCAGGTCTTCCTGCGCCACTACCCGGTTAATCAGTCCGTTTTCTTCCAGCGTATTCCTTAACTCCATAATCTGGTCGGCGTAGACAAAATCTCCCTGGTTTTCACGGGCGAGCGTACGAAGTAAACTGAAATCTGCGGTAGTATTCTGCATTTCTACATCCGTATCCGTCACCACAAACTGTCCGTTAGAGATCTCCTCCTTTCCCAGAACCCGGGCGGTGGCTTCGTAGGTATATACCCCGGGTACCAGCGTGGAAAGTTCAAAACGCGAAGCGCCTTCCCGTACGGTAAAATCATATACCTTTTCCGGATCGCCCTGGTGTTTAAGTTTTAAACGAATATTCTGGTCAAAAATTCTCTCAAAAATCTCATTGTACACCTCCACCACGAAACTTACCCGCTGATCCGTTTCAAAAACATCCGCTACAGGGTATACCCGCAATTTTCCCTTTTCTTCTCTGACAGATATCAATTGCAGCGTTTTCAGGATAATATCGTCCAGATTTTCCTGATTTCCTGTCATTGCAAACTCTTCCAGCCTCCATTGCCAGAGTCCATCGCCCGCGAAAGCGGCCATCTTACGGGTACCCGTCAGATTAACGGCCAATAAAGGCCTCGAAGTATTGATTCCGGAGACATATTGACCCAGGATCACTTCTGCGCCCGTTTGCAGGGTATAACTTCCGAAAGGCACGCCCAAAGGCGGAAAATCGGCGATCACCGCAGCCTGGCCCGTCCCTATGGTAAAAAGGCTGAAAGAAGTATTCACCCGGGAGGTTACCTTATCGGTACGACCCGCCTGGGCACTGATGCCCACAATGTTCTGCATGCCGTTAAAATACGACAAGTCGGTTTTCCCCGCCAGGAAAAAAAAGACCGGCTTCTGACGTGCCAGCAAGCCAGACAGAAAACGGGTATGCAACTGGCCGGCATCCGGAAACTGGTGGAGAATCAAAACATCGAAAATCTCGCTCCGGAGCGACGGAATATCTTTTTCCTCTACTATTTTAACGGTGAGTTCAAAAAGGTCATTTTTTTCAATCATGGCTTTTAAAGCCCTGATGTCGGGGTGAGGCGCAGAAGCCAGCAGCAAAATTTTCTCCTTTCCGTTGACCACGTCCACCACAAACTCCCGGCGGTTATTGCGGGAGGTATATTCTCCGTCGACCACCTGCAGGCGGGCCACAAACCGCTGCTTCCCTACGGCACTAGCCGGCAATACAAAAGTAAAACTCTCAAACGTTTCATCGGACCCGTAAGTCACCGTACGGCTGTCCAGCACCTTATCTTCCGAATCCGTTAAGGTTACCCGGGCCGACTGTCCTTTGAGGAGTACCGAGCCGATATCCAGGCTTACCGTAAAATTATTTCCCAGGTAAGCCAGTTTATTCGCCGCCACGCCGGCAATGAAAGCATCTTTCCGAACTGTGGAATCTCCAAAACCTATTGCATGCACCCGGAAAGGGTAACGCTGAAAGGTCGGTGATACGCCCGCGTTCATAATACCGTCGGAAAACAGAATGACATCGCTGAGGTTTTGTCCTTCGTAATTATTCTTTACAGAATTCAGGCCGGCGGAGAGATTGGTATTCCTGGCCTGGAAAGTCTCGGAACCGAACCCGTCTACCGGCGCGTCATCCAGGTTCCGGAACTCTACCTCATATCCCTTTTTACCTATATCTTTCCGGAGGGCGTCGAGACCGGCCCACGCCTGGCCGAGATCTCCCCCCGAATGCATGGAACGGGAGTGATCTACCAGCACCACCACTTTGGGTTTGATGACCAGGGAACTCACCGTCTTAATCAGTGGATTTAACAATAAAAAAGACACCAAAAATCCGAGCGCTCCCCGAAGCACGGCCAAAAGGCGTTTTTGCGCGGTACTTAAAACAGATGCTTTGACATAATAAAGTGCCGCAAGAGCGATTCCCAAACCCAGGCAAAGCAAAATATACCAGCCTGGCGTTTGAGAAACGATTTCTGATTTCATATCGGTGTTTTACATTAGAAGGCCACCGTCTACCACCAAAACCTGTCCGGTAATGTAGGCCGAATCGTCGGAACCCAGGAACATGCAGGCCTTCGCGATGTCAGTGCCTTGTCCGGGGCGCTTCAAAGGAATCGATTTCGTCCACTCTTCCAGCTGGGCGGCATTCAACTCCCCGGTCATTTCGGTCTCAATAAAGCCCGGAGCAATGGCGTTGCAGCGGATATTCCGGGAACCCAGCTCTTTTGCAATCGATTTCGTAAACCCGATCATCCCCGCTTTGGAAGCGGAGTAATTGGCTTGTCCGGCATTGCCCATCAGCCCTACCACCGAAGAAATATTCACGATGGATCCGGCTCTCGCTTTCATCATGGGTTTAGAAATTGCTTTGGTAAGATTGAAAACCGATTTGAGGTTAATTCTCAGTACCTCATCCCACTGCTCTTCGGTCATCCGTAACAGCAGGGTGTCGCGCGTAATCCCTGCATTATTGATCAGTACATCCACCTGCCCGAAGTCGGCCACCACCTGATTCACCAGGTTCTCGGCATCGGCAAAGTGAGAAGCATCTGACCGGTATCCCTTCACCCGGGTGCCGAAAGCGCCCAGTTCTTTCTCCAGGGCTTGTCCTTTTTCTACAGACGACAGGTAGGTAAAAGCCACATTCGCACCATTTCTGACAAATTCTTCCGCGATAGCCCTTCCAATACCCCTGGAGGCGCCGGTGATCAACACAGTCTTGTTTTCAAATCTCATAGGTGTACATTTTTCTTTTTGCCATTGACTTGTCAGCCTGATTTACTACCGGCTACGCGGCACGCACTTTCAAAACCGACTACTCCAGGCTATTGGTTAATTTTTATTTCCCGCAATTACGATTACGATTTCTCCTTTAGGAGGTTTACCTGCAAAAATAGTAAGAATTTCTGACAAAGTACCCCGAACGGTCTCTTCATACATTTTGGAAATTTCCCGGCTGACAGAGGCCCTTCGCTCCGGACCAAAAACTTCCCGGAATTGCTCCAGGGTCTTCAGGATACGGTGGGGCGACTCGTAAAAGATCATGGTTCGGGATTCTTCCTTCAAGGCGTTCAGCCGGGTCTGCCGTCCTTTTTTCACCGGGAGAAAACCTTCAAACACAAAGGCGTCTGTAGGCAGGCCCGAAACTACCAGGGCAGGAACGAAAGCCGTGGCACCCGGCAGGCAAATCACCTCTATCCCGTTTTCAAGACAGGCACGTACCAGCAGGAAACCGGGATCCGAAATTCCCGGAGTTCCGGCATCGGAGACCAGCACTACGTTTTTACCGGAAGCAATGGTATCCGTAATCTTATGCACCGCTTTATGCTCGTTAAAAATATGGTAACTCTGCAAAGGCCGGGCAATTTCATAGTGTTTCAGCAGTATTCCCGTGGTGCGTGTGTCTTCGGCCAGGATCAGGTCTGCGGCTTTCAGGGCCTCCAGGGCGCGGAGCGTAATATCTTTCAGGTTTCCTATCGGAGTAGGAATAAGTGTTAACTGCATACAGATCAATTTACAAAGACGAATTCCGCTAGAAAAATGATATATTTTATTAAAAATATCCTAAAATTTATACACATTTGTGAAAATATAAAATATTATATATCAATATTTTACCACATATCACCTATTAAAATCTTATAAAACAGGAGAAAAATATCCTGTTTCACGGCAGTATGTGGTGGTGGATTAACCCACCTCTTTTCCACAAATCCACAAAGTGATGTAACATCTTAACAATTCCTTAAAAAACAGATTTTTGTCTCCGTTACATTACATTTTTCAAAAAAAAACAGGTTTTACATTCCTCCGAACTGTGTCAACAGCCACCAGATCAAAAGGAAAACAATAATAGTACCGAAGCAGCCGCCTCCGAACTTTTTGGCGCCCCATCCGGCAATAATTGCTTTGAGTAATTTTTGCATTGGAATTCAATTATTTTCAGGAAATGAAATTAAACAAAAAATATCAGTATCGGAAAAAAACATTGAATTTTCATAAAACACTCCCAAAACGAACCCCTATATTTACTCTTCAAATACAGCCCCCCTATGTACAACCGTAAAAGTATCCTTTTTATCATTTTGTGCGGTTTCTTCATCACCAATGCCGTTACCGCGGAAATTATCGGTTCAAAAATATTTTCACTGGAGAGTGTTTTAGGCGTGCCTCCTGCTCAGATCAATATCCTCGGATTCAGCCTCGACTTCAACATGTCTGCCGGCGTGCTGAACTGGCCCGTGGTATTTATTATTTCCGATATCATCAACGAATATTTCGGGGTAAAAGGGGTTAAAATGATCTCGTATATTACCACTATCCTGATCGCCTATACTTTCTTTGTGCTGTTTGGCGCTTCCGCCCTGCCCCCCGCCCAGTTCTGGCTGGATCTCAACCAAACCGACGCCCAGGGATTTCCTTTGAATATCAATAACGCATATTCCATTATTCTGAATTCCGGAATGGGCATTATCATCGGCAGTATCATCGCTTTCCTGATCGGGCAGATTACCGACGCCTATGTCTTTAAAAAGCTCCGGCTTATTACACGCAATAAACATATCTGGTTACGGGCCACCGGGTCTACCCTGCTCTCCCAGCTACTCGATAGCTTCGTGGTGATCTTCATCGCTTTCTACCTTTTCGGTAACTGGGACATCAAGCAAATTCTTGCCGTAGGTTCTGTCAATTACCTCTATAAATTTGCAGTTGCTATCCTGGTAACGCCTCTCATTTATCTCCTGCATTTCCTGATCGACGCTTACCTGGGAAAAGAAAAATCGGAGGAACTGATCCGGGAAGCTACGCTGAACTGATCGAGTATCGCCACTAGCTTGCCGGCGACCAGTACTTTTTGATCACGTCCAGTAATTCGGCGTGGCTGCCCCCTCCGGCCACCACGTCTCCTCCGAAAAGGAAATCATCGCCGCCTGAAAAATCAGTCACCTTGCCGCCGGCTTCCTGTACCAATAAAACACCGGCCGCCATATCGTAACTGTTCAAATTGTATTCAAAAAAACCGTCGTAGCGGCCTTCTGCCACATAGGCCAGGTCAAGCGCCGCAGAGCCGAAACGCCGCAAACCGTGGGTATTCTGCATGAGTTCTTCCAGAATCCGGACATATTTGTGCATTTCTTCAAACCGGTAATACGGAAAACCTGTGGCCATCAGCGTCTCCTGCAATTTCAGGGCCGGAGATACACTCAGCCTTTGACCGTCTTTCCACGCACCGGCGCCCTGAATGGCCCAGTAGGTCTCGTCAGAGGGAATATGATACACCACGCCCGCTCTTACCGTTTTGCCTTTTGCCAGGGCCAGGCTTACCGAATAATGAGGCACCCCGTGTACGAAGTTAGCCGTACCGTCAAGGGGATCAATGATCCAGTTGTACCCGTCACGATCGGCAGTAGAAGCGGTTTCTTCTTCCGTAATAAAACCAATGCCCCCACCTAGGGCCGAAAGCCTGTTCACAATGATTTTTTCGGCTTCTTTATCCACATACGACACCACGTTATTGACGTCTTTATATTCTATGGCGCGATGATCAAACCGTTTTGCTTCCTGGCGGATAAAATCCCCGGCCTCCCGGGCCGTTTCCACCAGCAGATTTTTAAGTCCTTGAAAATCCAATGTATTTATTTTTAAATAAGAAAATGATACGTGTGGTCAGAATAACCAAGATATACAGTATAGAAAAAGATAAATTGCTCCCAAACAGATGATACAGCCAGGCTATTCCCAGTGATGCCGTAAAAACGACAAGGAACCAACCGGCCCATTTCTTCTTTCCCAAATAAAATACAGCCGGAAACACCAGAGGCGAGGCCCACAGAAGGCTGAGGTTATTGCGGGTTACACCGTGGTCTGTAGCTACCCACAAAAGCAATAAGACCCATCCGGCCACTCCCACGATGGTAAATAAGAATTTATCCAAAAGAAGTGATTGGCTCTGCCGGCTAAATTGATAGCGGGTATATCCCACCGTTAAAAACATCAGAAACATAAAGAAAAGGGAAGGAGTCAAAAAACCTTTCTTTTCTTTAGGCCGGATCTGATTCAGATCATACTTCTGCAATACCAGCTTCTCCATGCCATTTGCTGTACGGATCCGCGCCGCGTCCAGGGCCTTCATCAAATTATCCGGGATAAACATGGCATCCGACCACCCCGTTTTCCGGTCCGATCCGGTACCAATGGCCAGGTCCATTCCGAAATCAGCCCACTCCTGCCCGTTTTCATGTGCGTACTTGTCGATCCACTGCCGGTAAGAACTGTCGGCATTCAGCTGACGGTCAAACACCAGGCTGTCGCCACAGGCCACCTGCAACACATCCCTTAGGCGGGTGCTGCAATTGTCGGTAAAGAATTTATATCGGTAAGTACGGTTTTCCGGCTTAAGGTTATTTTCCAGGTAATCAAATACCTTTTGTTTTTGGGTTGGCGACAGGTTCAGCACCTGTTCGGTAATCAAGCGGTTCGTACGGTTCCAGTATTCCATCTCCACGTACGAGTTATGGGAAGAGATGATATAGTTAAGGTATCCCCTCAAAAATTTCACATAAAACCCGGGAGCGTAGAAGTCGAAAGTACCGTAATTATAATTGAAGTCTATCATCTGCGCAGGATCACTGATCCGGATCGCGCTATGGCCAAAAGTAGAATAAAGCTCATCTCCCGGCGAAATGGTCAGGAGGGAAACCTGGGCCTGAGGAGAAAGGGTCTGGGAAAAGCCCTGGAAAGAGAACAGGAGCAATAAAATTCTGAAAAGCTTCACGGGTTATTCGGTAAATCGTTTTCAAAAGTACGAAAAACAAGACGATGTTAGGACAGTTTACCCTAACATTTGTATCCGTTTCACCGGAAAGACCGCGCTCAGAATCTTCTGTATTCCATCACGTATCCGGAATATTTTTATTACTTTAGTAAAACAATAGGTAAAACCTGTTATACTCCTATGAAAAACATCCTGATTTCTACCATGATTCAGGCTAACCGGGGCAAAACCATCGTGGTTTCCGGGCATTCCAATACCATCCCGCCCATGGTCAACACCTTTAGAAGTTGTTCTTTACTGCTCCACTTCTTCAATCTTCGATTTCTTCGAAAACTTCAGATTTTCTTCCTTGTCCACATGATCCACCAGTATGGTATCTCCTTCCGTGAGCGAGCCTTTCAGGATTTCCTCGGCCAGAGGATCTTCCACATATTTTTGAATGGCCCGGTTCAGAGGACGCGCCCCGTACTGCTGGTCATATCCTTTTTCCGACAGGAACAATTTGGCGCTTGCGGTCAGTTCCAGCATATAGCCCAGGTTTCGGATCCGGGAAAGTAACTTATCCAGAGAGATATCAATAATTCTGAAGATATCGTCGCGAGTAAGGGAATTAAACACAATCACATCGTCCAGACGGTTCAGGAATTCCGGCGAAAACGACTTCTTCAATGCATTCTGAATGGTCGATTTCACGAGATCGTCCTGGCTCTCCATCCGGGCTTTGGTAGCAAAACCTATTCCCGAACCGAAGTCTTTCAGGTCTCTCACCCCAATGTTCGACGTCATGATGATAATGGTATTCCGGAAATCGACCCGTCTGCCCAGGGAGTCCGTCAGGATACCGTCATCCAATACCTGCAAAAGGATATTGAATACATCCGGGTGTGCTTTCTCAATTTCGTCGAGAAGCACGACCGAATACGGTTTTCTCCTCACCTTCTCGGTCAGCTGTCCGCCTTCTTCGTACCCCACGTATCCCGGAGGCGCTCCCACCAGGCGCGAAATACTGAATTTCTCCATGTATTCGCTCATATCTATCCGGATGAGTGCGTCTTCCTTATCAAAGAGGTATTCGGCCAGTTTCTTGGCAAGCTCGGTTTTTCCTACCCCGGTAGGTCCCAGGAAAATGAATGAACCTATGGGTTTTTTAGGATCTTTGAGTCCTACCCGGGTACGCTGTATGGCTTTCACCAATTTTTCCACGGCCGGATCCTGCCCTATCACTTTCCCTTTGAGATTATCGCCCATTTTCAGGATCTTCTCTCCTTCGTTCATATTCACCCGTTTCACAGGTATACCGGTCATCATGGCGATCACTTCCCCCACATGCTCTTCGGTGACCTCGAAACGTTGTCTTTTGGACTCTTCTTCCCAGGCAGATTTCGCGTTTTCCAACTGATCAATCAGTCGTTTCTCCCGGTCGCGCAGCTGGGCGGCTTCTTCGTAACGCTGGCTCTTCACCACCCGGTTTTTCTCCTGTTTGATCTCCTCTACCGCATTTTCAAGATCTACCACTTCCTGGGGTACATTAATATTTTTGATATGTACCCTTGCCCCTACTTCGTCAATCACATCGATGGCTTTATCCGGCAGGAAACGATCGGTAATGTACCTTTCGGAGTATTTCACCGCCAGCTCAATAGCTTCATCGGAGTAGGTAACGTGGTGGTGATCCTCGTATTTGCTTTTGATATTATGCAGGATCTCAATGGTTTCGTCCACAGAGGTGGCATCGATCATCACCATCTGGAAACGCCGCGCCAGGGCGCCGTCTTTTTCAATATACTGGCGGTATTCATCGAGGGTGGTGGCCCCCACGCATTGGATATCTCCCCGTGCAAGTGCGGGTTTAAACATATTGGAGGCATCCAGTGAACCGCTGGCACCGCCCGCGCCCACGATGGTATGAATCTCATCGATGAACAAGATAATCTGAGGGTTTTTCTCGATCTCCTGCATCACGGCTTTCATGCGCTCCTCAAACTGCCCGCGGTACTTGGTACCGGCCACCAGCGATGCGAGATCCAGCGTCACCACCCGTTTCCCGAACAATACTCTCGATACCTTTTTCTGTACGATTCTCAGGGCCAGACCTTCCGCAATAGCGGTTTTACCCACACCCGGCTCTCCAATCAAAATGGGATTGTTTTTCTTGCGGCGCGAAAGAATCTGGGCCACCCGTTCGATTTCTTTCTCTCGGCCTACAATCGGATCCAGTTTCCCGATCTCCGCCATTTTTGTGAGATCGCGACCAAAATTATCCAGGATAGGCGTTCTTGATTTCTCAGCCCCCTTGGTATCGGCTTTTTGTCCGAAACCGCTTCCGGTGCCAAAACTCTTGTCTTCATCATCCGTATCCTGGCTGTCCATACGCGGCTCAATACCCGTCAACTGGTATTCCAGCATTTCCTTGATCAACTTGTAGTCAATCCGGAATTTATGGAGAATCTGACAACCGAGGTTATCGTCATCCCGCAACACTGCAAGCAACAGGTGTTCGGTGCCTATGACATTTGATTTGAATATTTTGGCTTCAAGATGTGTAATTTTCAACACTTTTTCCGACTGCCGCGTTAACGGTATATTCGCCAGATTCTTGATGGTATTGGTTGCCGTGCCTCTTGTGGAATTTTCGATAGTTGCTCTCAGATCTTCCGGGTTTAGCCCGGCTTTCTGAATGAGTCCCAGACCCAGGCCTTCGCCCTCTCTGATCATCCCAAGTATCAAATGTTCTGTTCCAATGTAGTCGTGACCCAGCCGTAAGGCTTCCTCTTTTGCCAGAGATATTACCTCTTTAACTCTTTGCGAAAACTTGGGTTCCATTAGCTTTTCTCCTTTGTATTTTATTGTATAACAATTTTTTTCTCCAATGTGATCCCTCACGGTTTCACAATCTCCCAACTTCCGGTTCCTTTCATAAAAAGGAGGTCCAGAATACTCAGATTAGACTCAAACTTGCTGCCAAAGTTTTGTGTATAGGTCCGAAAAGGCAAATTGGCCGCATTCTCCTCCCTGTTTTTCGCATTAAAGCTAATAAATTGGTTTTTATATTCATAATACGAAAAATCCCGAAGACAAATTGTCTTGTTTACCCGCATTAATTTCAGACAGATTGTCAGGGAAGCCGTATTCAAATCCACCAAACGCTCGTATTTCCCGGAAAACAGCGGGAACAAATGATCCTCATAGTATTCAAAATACGGACTGTTCCGGTAACTGTTCTCCAGGGTTTTCCAGGCTTTTCGGTTCCAGGCTGTGGAATAGTCTATTTCAATATGGGATATCAGTGCATGATTCGCAAATTTTTTAACCGGCACCTGGAGCATTTCTACACGGTGAGGGCCCAGCACATAGGCGCGGGTGTGATACGACTGCTTCCGGTATTGGGCCGAGGCGTTTACCTCAACGGTTTCTGCGTCCGGAAGATGCCGGATATAATCTATGCAAGGAAAAAAATCAGGCGAAAATATCATTTCAAAAAAATTTCAGGCGCACCGGTTTTATACGTTATTTAAGAACAACACTTATATTTGAACCCTTCAAAGGTAAAAAAGTTTGATGGAATAGCCATGAGGTTTGAGCGATGAGCTGCGAGCTTTGAGGAAAGTGGCAGAGCGGCCGACTCAGGAATAAACGGTCTGTCGCTGAAGGCTGACAACTAAAATAGATATAAATGAAAATTAAATTGATGCTGGTAGTGCTCGGCCTGTTTCATGCGGGTTTCGCCCAGGAAAGTGAGAAGATCCGGTTACATGTGAGGGTGATCAACAGTATGGACGGCATGGAAATCACGAACGCTACAATCAAAATGATTTACGCACTTACCGAAAATACCATTCCGCTCAAAACTGAGAAGAGAAACCGCTTTTATGAGGTGGTCAAAGGGTCTGATGTAAAAGTCAGTGCGGAAGCATCTCTTTATTATACCGAAGAAAAAAGATTTGAAACCGAACATCTCTATGACCTGGATGTGCTGGAAGTCAAACTGACGCCCAAACCTACCGAAGTAGTAGCGAAAGCCGCCTCACCCGCTCCTTTCTTTGTGGTAGTGAGAGATATGGTCTCGGGGAAACGGATCGATGCCCAGGTAGAGGTCACGCGCCCCTCAGGCGGAAAAGACCGGGTGAATTCGGGTGAATCTTACCAACCCACCGAACAGGGAGAGTACAATTTTGTCTTCCGCAAAGAAGGTTTCGGTTCGTATTCTCAGAAACAAATCGCAAAACTCAGTACGGAAGCCGAACTACTTCCCGTGACTTTCGATGTACGTTCCATTACGTTTACCGAGCACGAATACGCACTTGTGGACGCCCACAGCCTCCAACCTGTGCTGAAAAGCCAGTTGTTTATCCTGGACGAAAACAAAAATCCGGTAGAAACCCTCTTTAACAGCAGCAAAGGCACCTACCTGACCTACCGGATTAACGCGGAAAAACCCTATACGGCGGAAATACAGGCCGAAGGTTACGAGCCGCTCACCACGACCCTTCAAAATACGGCGCGGGAGATGACACTCGAACTTACGCCTGCTGATCTCCAAAAAGTGACGCTGCTTGTCACCGATGCCTATACTCGTGAAACGGTACACCCTCAAGAAGTGAACCTACTTTCCGCGGCGAGCGTAAACCTGCCTGTCCGGGAGGAATTTGGTGCGTTCAGTGCGCTTCTCAGCCTGCGTCAGCGTTACCGGGTGCTACTGCAGGCCGAGGGTTACCCCCCGTATGACGAGGAGACCGGTATAGAGAATGAAAATATGGAGATCGCCCTGCGCAAAGCCACTTATCCGCTGGCCCTGGTGATTGAAAATGAACTGACCGAAGCGCAGAAACAGGAAGCAAAAGCAACGGTGAAGCAGGCGAACGGCCTAGACCTGTCGGCTTCTTTTGAAGCAGAGAAAAACGCCTTTGTACTGGAATCAGACCCGGATGAAATCCTCCAGGTGACCATTTCGGTGCCGGGTTTCCGGCCTTATACGGCTTCCAGCAACCGCCAGCAGCTGGCCCAGCTGGAAATGAACATACGCCTGGAGCCTGTGGCGCCAGAACCGGTAATCGAAGTAGCGGAAACCCCGGTAGAAATTCCCCTGGAAGTCCCTGCAAATACCACGACTGTTCAGGAACCGGTGCCTATGGAAGCTAAAAAAGGAAGCAGGTACGCGCTTAACGGGGTGAATTTTGAGCAAAGCCAGACCAGTATGCTGCCGGGATCAGAAACCAAGCTTCAGGAAGTACTTCAGTTTATGAGGGATAATCCCGGGGTGCAGATCGAGGTGATCGGACATACGGACAAAACCGGCGACGAGCGTCAGAACCAGCGTTTATCGGAGTTCAGGGCGCGGGCGGTGGCCAACTGGCTGTTTAACCAGGGGATCGATTCCCGGCGGATACAGACATCGGGTAAGGGTTCTACTGAGCCCGTAGCTACAAACGACACCGAAGAAGGAAAAGCCCAAAACAGAAGAATTGAGGTGATGGTCATAGAAGAGTAGCAAGTCATGCTTCCGACCATTTTTAGGAGATAACCTGATTCGTGGAAAACTTTCGATGCAAAATATTAGTCTTCATATAAATAATTGTTTCAAGGAGAAAGAGTTAGAGCCAATTTCAGTTGTCAAGGATTCCTTGACAACTGCTTCAGACGGCAAAAAATACAATACCAAATACTACAATCTGGACGTAATTATTTCAGTTGGGTACCGCGTAAAATCAAAACAGGGAACTCAATTCAGAATTTGGGCCACAAATATTTTAAAAGACTATTTATTGAAAGGATATGCCTTAAATCAACGAATGAATAGGATTGAGAATAATTTCGAAAACCTTTCTAATGAAGTTCATAAAATCTCTCTACAAATAAACACGCATCTTATTCCTACGCAAGGTATATTCTTTGACGGACAGGTCTTTGATGCATACGAGTTTGCTTCAAAAATCATTCGTTCGGCAAAGAAAAACATTGTGTTGATTGATAATTACATTGATGAAAATACATTTACACATTTGGCCAAAAAGAAAAAGGGTGTGAGCGTAACGCTGTTAAGCAAAGCCACAGGAAAACAGCTTATACTTGATTTGGACAAAGCCAATGAGCAATACGGAAATTTTATACTGAAACCATTTACCCAAAGCCACGATCGTTTTTTAATTATTGACGACAAGGATGTTTATCATATTGGCGCATCACTAAAAGATTTAGGAAGAAAATGGTTTGCATTTTCCAGATTGGAAAAAACATCAGTACAAAATATTTTGAGCAGAATTGATAAATTGAGTATGGATAACGTGATTCGTGGATAAACTTTACCCAACTATGGGCATACCGATTTCATTTCTACAAAAACTTATTACTCTTCCGCCAGCGTACGCCGCAGGCGGTCGTTAATGGCGCGCCCAAGCCCTGTCTCCGGAACAAATTCAATAAAGATAGTATCGATGGGCGATTTATCCAGATAGCGTAGTCCCTCAAACAAGCGGGATGCCGCTTCGTTCAAATCTTGATTTTTCGAAAGAAAAAACTGGTTAGAAAAGCCACTTACGGGAGAATAATATCTCAAAAAACCGGTTTTTTGTATATCAAAAGAAGATAAATCTTGTTCTTCTTTGAGGAGGAGTACCCGTTTTCCCGGAGAATAATGCTTTTTCAGCATACCCGGCGCACTGGGATTGGAGTCGGAGAAGTCGTTGATCCGGATATTTCCCGGAAAAACCGTCTGTAATTCTTCTATTTCAAGTCCGCCTTTGCGGTAAACCACCAACTCTTCTCCTTCCCAACCGATGATGGTGGATTCCACGCCCACGCGGCTGGGACCTCCGTCGAGAATATAATCTATTTTCCCATTAAGTTGATCAAACACATGCTGCGCGGTGGTAGGCGAAACATAGCCGAAGGGGTTCGCGCTGGGTGCTGCTACCGGAAAATTCAACCCGGAAAGTAATTCCAACGTGACCGGGTGTTTCGGCACTCGCAACGCCACCCGCGGAGATCCCGAAGTGACCATGTCGGGTATAATCTCATTTTTAGGCATCAGTACGGTCAGCGGTCCCGGCCAGAATTTATTCGCAATTTCACCTAATTGAAACAAAGAAGACGAAGTATATTTGTATAATTCTTTAAATGTCGAAATATGTACAATCAGGGGATCAAAAGAGGGACGGTTTTTGGCTTCGAAGATCCGCGCCACGGCCAAAGGGTTCAGGGCGTTGGCCGCCAGCCCATAGACCGTTTCGGTAGGAATGGCCACCAGCCCTCCCCTTTCCAGGATTTCTTTCGCTTTGGCGATATCGGTTCCGATTTCTGTTTGCATAGTTTCGAGTAGTAAGTAGTAAGTAGTAAGTAGTGAGTTCCGAGTAGCGAGTTGTCGTAATTGATTTCCGTAATTCGTAATTTTTAATTCGCAATTGATTTCCGTAATTCGTAATTTTTAATTCGTAATTGAATTCATAATTCCCCACTAAAATATCCTTCTGGATAATATACGTTTTCCAGCGTGAGTCCCTCCGCCTTGGAAGCCGAGCCGGCTTTTGTCCGGTCTTTGCCCAGGATAATTTCCTCAAACCCCTTCAGGCTTGTTTTCCCTGACCCTACATCCAGGAGGGTTCCCACCACGGCTCTCACCATTCCCCGGAGAAAACGGTTGGCGGAGATATGAAATTCCAGCACATCCCCTTCTTCCCGCCACACGGCCTCCGTAATGGTACAATTGAACGTGAGTACGTTGGTTTTGGTTTTACTGAAGCATTGGAAATCGGTGTAGTTAAAAAGCAATTCCGCGGCCCGATTCATGGCTTCCACGTCCGGACGGCGGGTATAGAGGGCGGAAAACTCCTTTTTAAAGGGGTCTTTCCGGTGAATGATGCGGTAAATATACTTGCGGCCTGTGGCATCAAAGCGGGCGTGGGTGTCTTCCTTGACCGGGTATAGGTTTCGCACGGAAATATCCCGGGGAAGGAAGCGGTTCAATCGGTCAATCACAGCGGGTTCAAGCCGGTTTTCCACATCAAAGTGGGCGAATTGCTGTCGCGCGTGCACCCCGGTATCGGTCCTGCTGCTCCCCTGAATAAACACCGGGGTATTGAGTACCGTACTCAATGCTTTTTCCAATTCTCCCTGGATAGTCGGCACCCCGTCTTTCTGCAACTGCCAGCCGTGGAAATGTGTGCCTATGTAACTTATTTCAATAAAATATCGCACGCTTTATGGTTCAAATGATCCCCTTATAAGGTCATTTGACTTAATTATGTTACTCCCGAAAATGAATATTGGCACAAAAATAGAAAAATATAAAATATAGTACCCGATTAAACTCCAGGATATCCTGTAAGTAGTAATTTTTGTAGTATTGCTTGTGGATCAAAAGTAAAACAGGGTCTTTGCAAGCGTGGTTCTCCCCCTCAGGGCATACGAATTACTTATCGCCTGATTTGCACTGATCTGGAACACTTCAAAATGCTTCTGATTTAGCAGATTGGACATATTCAGGATAAATTCCAATCTTTTTGCTTTGGTCTTGTAATTCAAATCCAAATCAATAAAGAAATACCTGACAGGACTGTCCATGGACTGTGTGGTACTACTTTGTATTCCCGAAATTTTGCCTTGTAATTGTTTATTTGCATTAAAAAGTAAACTCGCTTTATGCTCGAAACGAGTAAATCTGTTTTTGAAAGAAACCATGTCTTGGTTTTCTTTTGTGGTACTTGTAACTACTGAAGCCGAAAAGATGTAATCTGCCGAAATCCTGCTAAAAAAATTCTTATCAAAACTTGCTTTCAGATTGTAAATATTTGACAAAACAGGAGTTAACCTGCTATTTATAAGTTGTTCATAGTTTATTGCATGCCAGGAGCCGTCTAAAGAAACTCTGAATTTTGGTGTCCAAAAAAACTTACTCAAACCTCCGCTTAGGTTGTAACCTTGCTGTTGGTTTTCCTGCATAAGTATCTTTGATCTTTGGATGCTTTCTTCAAATTCCCACGCTACCAAAGTATTGGAGGTAGTAAGTGAATAGGACGCTTTGGCGTTCATAAAAAGCATGGCAATGGCCCTTTCGTACCGGTATTCCATGCTGACGTTATGGGTGTTTTTAGATTGAAGAATGGGGTCATTTGCCGTTAAGGTTCTGTAGTTTAACAAAATACCGCCAGGGTAAATTTGCGTAATATCACCCAATGTATTGAGAAAATTATACTGGGAAATAAATCTTTTTTCGGGCGTAAAATCATGAATGAAGCTTATTTTCGGGCTGAAAAGCAAACGTTGGTTTTTTGAATTAAGTGCAATATCGTTTTGCTCGAATTCTACGGTTTGAAACTCCAAAGGTATTAAGATTTCGTATCGGTTTTTTGAGGTTTTTATCTGATAATTTGCGTGTAAATACGGATACTGCCTTCGCCAATCCAAACTGTTTCCGGGGTCGGGAACCACCTTATTGCCAGTATTTGAGTAGAGGTTTGAGTGCAGTTTCTGTTTTTCAGCCATGAAGCCCATTTTGTAATCCTGCACCAAAATCTTATTTACATGTTTATAAGACACATAAGCGTTTGAAATAAAAGTGGGCAGCTTTATGTGTTGAAAAACCTGCCCGGAGTCAGCGGTAAACATGGGGCGGTATCCCGAACCTATGGATAAATTCTGGGCATCGGTATTATGTTCTAAAAGCCACCTGAACTCCAGCAAACTATTTTTTTTAAACGTAGGTATAAAGTTAAACTCATTAGAAATATTTTGCACTCTCTTATCCAGGGTTTGGCCAAAATCCTGTGCATTAAAGTTCATTTGCCCAAAGTCATTGTTTAAAATCCAGCGTATCCTGGTATTATTGCTTAAAAAATATTTCGGTTTATTTACCATTGCGTTTACCAAAGCATCTGCTAACCTGGGGGTGTTTTTCAGAAACTGGCTTTCAAAATACCTCAGGGTATCTTCCGGAAGGAAGCTGGTTACTGTACTTGCAGACTCAAATTTATTGTAGTCATTAAGCCCTGCTATGTTTACCCGTAATTTCAAATCATTTTTTAAGGTAATCATGTTGTTCAAAGACCCAAACCGGGATTGATTCCTTAAATAATAAATCTGGGGGATGTTAGGCGCCCCTGCATCTCCGAGGGTAAGCTTTATATTTGGAATATAGCCTGAGAGGCTCCCGGTAAAGCCCCCGGTTCCAATGTTTTTGAGATGGTTTTCATAGCTTTTGCCTGTATTATTCGCCCCTATGGTATTCAGCATCTTCAGAGACTTGTTGAGTACTATTTGTGAGGCCTCCAGTTCATATAGTTTCGGAACCCCGGCTCCCGCCAGTACATTACCGCTTATTTTGAGGTTATTTTCGTCTTTAAGCACCAGGTCTATGCCTATATTGTCTGTCAAAATCTTATTTTGAAGTGCTTTTACGGGTTGGTGATTTTTAATAATATTTACTCTGGATATCAGCTCTTTTCTAATGGTTTTAGTGGCTACGCCGTATCGCCCGCCCATAAGATCATCACCATGGATGTACAGGTTTTCTATTTTTTTACCATTGTATGAAATGGTTCCGTCTTCGCCCACCTCCACTCCCGGAATCCTGCGCATAATATCGCCTATGGTTATATCCTGCTCTTGCGAGAAACTCTTTACATCAAAACTAAGGGTATCACCCATCTGCGTAACCGGTGGAGACTTAATTTTAACTTCCTGAAGGGTTATCTGGCTAATTTTAAGGTAGAAATCGTATTTTTCTGTGTCATCCTCTATTTTTCTCCGGGCCTTTTCAAAACCATAAAGGCTAACTTCTATATAAAGAGAACCGGAGGCTATCGGGCAGGGTAATTTATAGTTTCCCTGTTTGTCAGATTGCGTATAGCCCAGAACCTTCGCTGCATCATCTACAATAATAACTATAGCTGAGGCACTTTCGCTCTCGAATTTAATGTTTCCGTGAATATATTTTGACTGGGCAACCGTAGCATTTACAGACCAAATATAAACAGCCGTGAAACAGCACATTAATCGCCATTTAATCGAGTTCAATCGGGTTATACTTCTTTGTTTTGGATAGTTCAGCTTTTTGTTCAGTTTCTCTGTTCATCACGGCTACCTTAGCTCCTGACACCTGGGCTGAGGAATAAGCCTCCGGGTCTTTTACAAACAAGGCCATCGCTCTTCTGTAGTCTTTTTCTTTGATTTCAATGCACTCACCATACGGATAAACAGACTCTACCAGTTCTTCAGCATGGGTGTTTTTTGTTAGCGATGTGGCTTTAAAAGACACCTCGTTTTTTGAATCCACAGCCTCCAGAATAAGCCCGGGCAGCCCGTTTAGCACCCAGGGGCCGTCTTGAAACGGAAGCTCAGTAGTAAACCATACCCTATACTCCCGTCCTGCCCAGTGCCCCACCGCATACTGGCAACTGTACCCCAACAGCACCTTTTGTTCATTTTTTATTTCCCATTTAATACCGGGGATAGGGGCGGCTGAAACCAGGAAAAACTTCATACCAATCATAGCTGCTTTATCCAGTTTTTTCATAGTAAAATCTTTCATTATCTGTTCGCGATACTCGGCTTCTCCGGATTTGCCGGTAAGTAAAAGCGGGCCGCCCATCACCACTTTAGGTGGTGCAGCACTTACTACCACCGGCTGCCTGGCGCTTTCTTTAAACCGTTTAAACGACTGGTACTCGGTTACCGGGCAAAACCTGCTAGAGCTTTTTCCTAGTGACAGCATCATTTCTGACCTGTAGGGTATTTCAGGCTGGTTAACATCACGTACATGAGAGAAATCATACACTACAGTGTACCCTACAAGTTCCTGTGCCGACAAGGAGAATGAACAAAACAGAAAGAGCAAATATTTAAACATAACCGTATTAATTTTTAAATTCTTTTAATTTTTTCACCAAAACATCAATACTCTCAACGTTATCTGCAAATTTATCCACTATCAATATATGGTTATCTTGGTCAGTCAATACACCCTCATCAATTTGTAATGATTTATTAGCCCTGTAAAAATCATTCCTTAAATCAAGCATCATTACCAAATCGGTTTTCGGAAGCTCATCATTCTCTGTGTAATATTTAAAAGCCTCAAAACTATTATCTTTTGAGTAAGCCACAGGCACTATTTGCAATATGTCATCATACGGTTTGAGTGTTTCCTTTAAACGCCCGACATTATCGAATTTTGCCAGGCATGTGGAACAAGACACATCAATCGGTACATATAATTTGAGCTTCTCTGTATCAATAACCCTATTCAGAGTGTCACCCGTTTGCCTGTAAAACTCTATAGCTTGTGGCAATATCAGCATTTCTCCTCCTGCAGTTTCGTCTGCCGCAGTTTCCTTAGGCGAACTACATGAAAACACAATAAGCAATAATCCAAAATAATAAACCTTCATACTAATCTATGTAGCTAATTTCAATACTTTTGGTTAATGGATTACTCACATACAGGGTCTTGTCATCTGAAGTAACTACAAAATCTACTATACCGGTCTTTAGGTTCAGACGTTTTACCGGGTTGCCTTCCCAGTCAAATACGAAAATGGATTTGCCCAATTCGGCGTTTTCATCAGTTCTCTTGCTTCCGGAATACAGCAAATACACATACTTATCGGTAGTATGACCTCTTACATAAGCAAAACGGGTATTTTTATTGATAGCACTTATTTCCCGTCCGTCCGGAGTCTTCATTATATCCATATCCGGTTCAAAACCCTCCGGCCCCTTTGAGACTTTATCCGAATTTTTCTCAAAATCATAAAACTCTACTCGATCTGCCTGCCGGGCAGCCAAAACATATACATTAGCACTTGGGGCGCTAAACAAAAAACTTTCATAAGCGTTTTTCCTGGCCTGTGGAAATCCTTTAGGGTAAGGAGCCAAAGAGTCCACAGTTTTTTGTTGAGCCAAATCAAATATCGAAAATTTAAAGTCGGAAGAGTAATCTCCAATGCCTAAAAAGGTGTTTTCTGTAAGCGGGTTTAACCAATAGAAAAAATGAGGTATGTTTACCTCTCTCCCCTCTTTTGAAGGGTCTGTTATGCTGGTAAATATGATTTTCTTCTTTACCACATCATGTACCCAGAGTTCGTTCCCAAAAATGCCATAAGAAAGAAATGCGATACTTTCTCCCGGTTTTCTACCCATTGGGAGTAAAGATGCCACCTGTTTCTTAGCAGAAAGATTATAAGTGAAAAAATGGTGACCACCAGTTGGTTGAGGTTCTTTACGTATCACCAACAGCGAATCCTTATACAAAGACATCATTATAACCGGATTCCCACCCAATTCAAAAAGGTTTTGAGAGGTAATTTCTTTTTCGATTGGAAATTGCTGAAAAGAAATAGCTGCTGATTCATTGGAGTCCTGCGCATTACAGCTTATTACCAAACTGCTTAATAATATAATAAATATTTTTTTCATATGCATAAATTTTTCAATCAACTCATTTTCAGTTATCTACACATCCGCCGGTGTGCAAATCTTGCTCATGGAAATTTCATAAAGACAATAGTTCTTTCCGGTAACACTTATGAAGTAGGAGCCTACGCTATTTTTCGATATGTCAAAAAAATGAGATTAACAAAGATAAATTATTTGACTTCCTCAAGCAATGTTAGACTATAGTTTTATAAATAAATTCTTGATACAGAATACTTTAATCAATTTCAAGTTTATCCATATTTTTACACTCAATTATAAATTTGGGCACCTATTATTATGAAATTTAGGTACCCAAATAATTTAATAACAATGAAAAAATGAGGACTCAATCAGTATGCGGAGGAAAATAGGCACATGAAGTAACTCCGGGCATACACCTTATGATATTTAATCCCGCATAAGGACAAACATCTGCAAACGACCCAGTATAAAAGCAAAGAAAAGCTGTTACTGGACCATCATTTACTACAGGGGTACTACTTTTTGAGTCTGCGGTAAAAAACACCCCTAGTGAAACACAGAAAAACAAAACGAAAAGGATTTTTTTCATAGCAAAATTATTTTACGTTTTAAAAAAAATCATAAAATGCAATTCAAAATTGATAAATTCCGGAAATAACTTGAAAACATAGTGCCGGCTATTGATCTAACGATAAAATAATAGGTATGACAAAAGTAATATATTGCTATTGTAGTAAAAATACCCAATTTTGGGTATTTTAATTCTGAACGGAAAGTATCATGAGCGAGCGGTATGCAGAAGAAATATCTGACCAAATCGCCAAATTACACCTCCTGTAAATAATACAGGCCGGACCCCACAAAAGGATCCGGCCTGTCTTGTCACGCAATTCTGTCTTAAGATTCTACTTTTTCATTTTTGAAAAGTACCAGGAACAGCAGCATTACGGCAAAGGCGATTCCGGCGGGGATAATCCATACTTTCTCCCAGAACAGGGCCAGATCGGTCTCTTTAATAGCGGCATAGCTGTCGCCAATCAGTCCGGCAGCCCAGAACCCGATCAGCATCCCTACCCCGTAGGTGGCCAGAGAGATCAGTCCCTGAGCCGCACTTTTATAACGGGCGCCGGCTTTCGCGTCGGTATAGATCTGACCGGCCACAAAGAAAAAGTCATAACATATCCCGTGCAGGGCAATGCCCAGGATCAGCATAAAACCAAGGTCTCCGGCGTTACCGTATGCAAAAAGCACATAACGAAGCGCCCAGGCCAGCATGGCCAGAAGAATGGTGTTTTTAAATCCGAACCGCTTAAAGAACACCGGTAAAGCGAGAAGGAAAAGCACCTCCGACACTTGTCCGATCGTCATTTTAGCCGTAGGATTCTCCATCCCTATCTCCGCAAGGAAAGGGTTTGCGTTTTGGTAATAAAAGGCCAGGGGAATACAGATGAGGATAGAAGACACAAAGAAAACCAGGAAGTTTTTATCTTTCAGTAGATTAAGAGCATCGAGTCCGAGAATATCGGAAATGGAAGATTGTCCTTCAGCCGATTTGGTAGGCGGTGTAGCGGGCAGGGTAAAACTGTAAATACCCAGTACCACCGATACAATAGAAGCCATCAGGAAAGTATTTCGGAGCATTCCCTCCCGTATCGCCTGTTCGGAATCCCATACGAAAGCGTAGCTGATCGCCAGTCCGGCCACAATCCAGCCAATGGTTCCCCAGATCCGGATTCCGGAAAACTGTTTTTCAGGGTCACTGAGCTGACGGAAGGAAATGGAGTTCACCAGGGCCAGTGTAGGCATAAACAGGATCATGTAACCCAAAACGTAAGGGAAAAACTCTCCGGCGGTTCCCGACGTATACATCAGGTACATGAGGCCGGCGCCCAGAAGATGAAGTATGCCCAGGATTCTCTCGGCATTAAAATAACGGTCGGCGATAAGTCCCACGATAAAAGGGGCAATGATGGCTCCCCACGACTGGGTACCGAAAATATTGGATATTTCTACCCCGGTGGCATTCAGGTTATTCCCTAAAAATGTGCCCAGCGTTACAAACCATGCTCCCCAGATGAAAAACTCCAGGAACATCATAAACGACAATTTAATACGAATAGATCCGCTCATACAGATATGGGTTAATTAGATAATTGGGTTGAAAAACGTGGTAATTTAGCAAAAAAAATATCATCCCGTCCATTTGCGCTTTTTTTTATGCGCAGGCTCAGATACTAGCCGCCAATGTTGTATTTTTACCCCTGATACTTTCAATAAATAAAATTAAGGAATGGAATTCAGAATAGAAAAAGACACGATGGGCGAAGTAAAAGTACCGGCCAGCGTGTATTGGGGCGCCCAGACTCAGCGTTCCATTGAAAATTTCAAAATTGCGCAAGACATCAATAAAATGCCGAAAGAGATCATCCGGGCTTTCGCGTACCTGAAGCACGGGGCTGCCCTGGCCAACCGCGACGCGGGCGTGCTTGACGCGGAGAAAACCGGTTTGATTGGCCAGGTGTGTGAGGAAATTCTGGAGGGAAAACTAGACGAGCAGTTTCCGCTGGTGGTCTGGCAAACCGGTTCGGGCACCCAGTCGAACATGAACTGTAACGAGGTGATCGCCTATCGGGCGCATGTACTTCAGGGAGGAGAACTGACAGACAAAACCAAGTTTATCCACCCGAACGATGACGTAAACAAGTCGCAGTCGTCTAACGACACCTTCCCTACAGCCATGCATATCGCCGCCTACAAGATGCTGGTAGACGTGACCATTCCGGGCATTGAAAAGCTCCGGGATACCCTGGCCCAAAAGGCGCAGGAGTTTATGCATGTGGTGAAGATCGGACGGACCCACTTTATGGATGCCACGCCCCTGACGCTGGGGCAGGAGTTTTCGGGTTACGTATCCCAGCTTACGCACGGACTGAAAGCCATCAAAAATACGCTGCCTCACCTTTCTGAGCTGGCCCTGGGCGGTACCGCCGTAGGTACGGGCATCAACACGCCCGAAGGGTACGCGGAGAACGTGGCCCGGAAAATCGCCGACCTCACCGGACTTCCTTTTGTGACGGCGGAGAATAAATTTGAAGCCCTGGCCGCGCACGATGCGGTAGTAGAGGCCCACGGGGCATTGAAAACCGTGGCCGTAAGCCTGATGAAAATCGGGAATGATATCCGCATGCTTTCTTCGGGTCCGCGCGCCGGTATTGGGGAGATTTATATCCCCGATAACGAACCGGGTTCCTCCATTATGCCCGGAAAGGTAAACCCTACCCAATGCGAGGCAATTACCATGGTGGCGGCCCAGGTATTGGGCAACGATGTAGCCATTAACGTAGGCGGAGCTACCGGACATTTCGAGCTGAACGTGTTTAAGCCCATGATGATTTATAACTTCCTGCATTCGGCGCGGCTTATCGGAGAAAGCTGCGTTTCTTTCAATGATAAATGCGCGGTGGGTATTGCGCCGCTCACGGAGAATATTACGCGTCACGTGAACAATTCCCTGATGCTGGTGACCGCCCTCAATACGAAGATCGGTTACTACAAAGCCGCTGAAATTGCCCAAACCGCTCACAAAAACGGCAGTACCCTGAAAGAAACCGCTATGGCCCTGGGATATCTCACTCCTGAAGAGTTTGACGAGTGGGTAAGACCCGAAAAAATGGTAGGCAAACTGGACGATACAAATTTGTGATTTTACTTGGATTATTCGATTTTTATTTGTACTTTTGTAAGAAATAACATCCTCTTTATGAAAAAGTACGCTTTACTGGTCCTGTTATTTTGCGCTACGGTGCTTTTGGGTGCAATGATGTATAGAACTGCGCACCAACATACCTTAACCGCCGCTTCTCAGGAAGTGCCGGTGGAAAAGACGTATGAATCGGTAGTAAAAGAAGACGTTTTTTCGGAAACCACGAAAGAGATGGCCCGGGAAGGAGGTAAATCGGCAGTGCGGTTTTTATTTTCATTGATTTACAAATAAAATTGAATATTGTTTTACGCAAAACGTTGTCTTTACAAAGGCAACGTTTTTTTATGCGCTTCATATACCCTACCCTGTTTCTTTTGCTGATTTCCTGTAGCCGGAACGAAGCGGAGATTTCAGGATTTTTGAAAGACCCGTCGGTATTGGTCGTCAACGGCGGCGATAACAGCCTCTCGGTGATTAACCCGGAAACGTTCGAGGAGAGAGGCCGTATATTTATCCATTCGCCCCACAATACCTTTATTCATCATATCGGCACAAGCCCTGATTACGGGCGTTTTGCCTTTGCCCTGCCTGAATATGATTTTTCAGGGGGACACGACGGACTCCATTCCGTACAAGCCAACGGGTATGTGGTGGTTTTCAACCGCGATACCGAAAAAAACGAGATGACTTTCCGCGTGCCTTTTGCCAACCACAATGCCGTATTTTCTCCTGACGGCACTGAAATCTGGACCGGACTGGTTTCCCATTCGGGGCGTATTCTGGTGTACGACAGCCGCAACGGCAGCCTGCTGAAAGAGATTACGGTAGGGGCGGATCCACATGAGGTAATCTTCTGGGGCGGGTACGTGTTGGTGACCTGTCTGGAATCTTCTTTTCTTACTGTGATCGATCCGGTATCCAAAACGGTGCTAAGGGATGTGAAGGTAGACCCCTTCCCTACCAATGTCTGGCCGGGACAACAACCGAGCCAAGCCATTGTGGAAAATGCCAACCAAAAGTCTCTGAATTTTGTAGACCTGAATCTATTCCAGGTGACCGATCACGTGGATCTTCCCTTTTCTCCGGGTTTTGCCGCGTTCAGTCCCGAAGGAGAGCTGTGGATCTGCGCCAAGGGACAAAACTATCTGTATGTGTATCAGAAGAACGGAACTTCCTGGGAGATGAAAAGCAAGGTGGCTACCGAGAATGATCCTCACCAATTCCTGTTTCTGAAAAACCATGTATGGCTGGTGAATCAGAAACAAAATACGCTGGAAATTTTTGAACGAACATCGAAAGAAAAAATAAAGGGACTCTCTACGGGCCTGAAGCCCAATGCCATTACTTATATTCCATGAACCCGCTCATCGAAAAAATACAGGTTCTTTCTGCCGGAAGTCCGCAGGAAATGCGGGTCAGAGACCGTTTCATCGATTTTATCCGGAACAATTCCGATTGCTTCTTGCGCAGCAACCTGAAAGGGCATATCACGGCGTCGGCCTTTGTTATCGATCGCGATGCCTGCAAAATCCTGCTTATTCATCATAAGAAACTGGATAAATGGCTCCAGCCCGGCGGACATTGCGATGGGGACGAGGATACTCTGGGGGTGGCCATCAAAGAAGTTTTTGAAGAAACGGGAGTTCAGATCATTCGAAGTGACCAGCAGATTGTGGACCTCGATATTCATACCATACCGGAACTAAAGGGAGTACCGGAGCATGAGCATTTTGACGTACGGTATCTGTTCGAGTCCGATTCTACAAAACCCCTCACCCGGAATCACGAAACGCTGGCCCTTCAATGGATCCCGTTCGAGGAGATCCGGAAATTTACGGTCGAGGAATCGGTATTACGAATCCTGGAAAAAATCTAACTCAGGAAATTATATATCAACTCCTTGTAAATATCCGACTCGGAGGCGCTTCCCGCATCCACTCCCTTTGACCGCGCGTCGGCCTGCCGTAACGCATGAATGACCCTTCTCAACTGCGGTAAAGAGTACGCCTGGGCTGCACGTCTGTAGTCTTTCAAAAAGTAGGGATTGACACCGAGAATACGCGCCAGTTCGCTGTCGGGTTTGTTGCCCAGTCCGTGCAACAACAACACTTTTGAAAAGAAATTATATAGCGCGATCACGTTCATGGTCAGAGGGTGATCTTTGGCATTACTACCGAAGTAGTGGGCGATCCGGAAAGCCTTTGTGGCATTTTTATCTGTCAGGGCTTTTTGAAGCTCAAATACGTTGAATTCTTTGGAAACCCCGACAAAGCGCTCAATAATGTCGGCATCTATCCCTTCTCCTTCTTTCAGGTTGAGCTTTATTTTCTCCATTTCATTCCGAATGGCGCGGGGATTATTGCCCAGGTGTTCACTAAGAAGCTGTACGGCCTTGGGACTGATCTTAATGTCTTCTTCTCTAAAGAGGCCGGCAATAAATTCCGGCACCTCCGAGTCGTACATTTTCTTAAAGTTGTGGATCTCCCCCTTAGCTGAAAATGACTTTACCCACGTTTTCCTTTCATCCTGACTTTTACCGAAACACAACACCAACACAGTAGTATCCAGGGGATTTTTCGCATAGTTTTCCAACAATGCCTGCGCCTCCTTTTGACCCATATCGGAAATGGCGTGTGCTTCTCTCACCAGTACCAATTGTCTTTCGGCCATCATCGGGAACTTCCGGGCATAGTTCAGGATGTCGCCTACGCTCACGTCTTTGCCGTACAACACATACTCGTTAAATCCCTTTTCATGCTCAGGAATGGCGATTTCCAGCACTTTATCGGAAAAGCTATCGATATAATACGGTTCGGTACCGTGCAGGAAATACAGGGGTTTGAGCTTTTGAGGCTGGAGGTTCCGGATAATATCCGCGTTTTTATTGGCCATAACTTGCAATTTCTATCTCGCATGACGTCTTCAGTCGCCCGAAGAAGTCAAGAAACAAATGGTTAATGTCTTCGTAGTTTTCCCGCATCACCGGCATTGCTTCGGTCAGGTCTACCTGGCGAACACGGCGGTTAAGGCTGGACAGGGCCTTAGCAGTTCCTTCGAAATGAATATAATCTTTCAGCCAGTCGTACGTCACCATGGAGTCAATCAGGCGCTGTAAAGCGGGAGGCTGACATTCCGTGTATTCCCCTTTGAGTGACCTGTACACGCGATTTTTAAAGGTATCAAACTCTTCCTCTGCAAAAATCTCCCAGTTTTTGTGCAGGAAATGGTCAAAAATCACATCTACAATCACCGACGCATATTTACCGAAACCGGGGTAAAAGAATTGTTTACAGTCTGAAACAACCTTATCTGCATCTGTAAAGGTATCGATGTGGCGGTGCAACCTCAGTCCATCTTTGATATCGGCAGGCAAATGCCGGTTGGTTTCGTTTTCTATCCCCCCCACAATATAATCTTCCAGCAGGCTACCGACCACCATCCCGTGGTTTTCACCTGCAAGAAAAAGATGTGCGAGGTAATTCATACTTTTTCGTATTTAATTACTTCCGTTCCAAACTTCCGCAGAAATTCTACTCCTTCGTCTATGCCTATTCCCTTATATTCGGCATAGGAATTCAGGTACAAAACTTTTTTTATTTTCATGGAATAGATAACCCGGGCGCAGGCTATGCAGGGAGACAAAGTGACGTACAGGGTAGATCCCTCCACGTTCGCCCCGTTTTTGGTAGCATACAGAATCGCATTTTGTTCTGCGTGCAGGGCCAGGGAACAGCTTCCTTTGGAATCGCGGGGGCAACCCTCATCGCCAAACTCTTCGTCGCAGTTATGGGTACCGGCAGGCGGCCCGTTATACCCGATGGATATGATACGGGTATCGTTTACCAGCACAGCGCCTACCTGGGCCCGGACACAATGCGACCTGCGGGCCAGGTTCATGGCCAGTTCCATGAAAATGTCGTCAAATTTTGGTTTCTCCATCACAGTCTTACAAGGATATGATACGGCGGTCGATCCGGTTACTGCCTGACGACAGCCTCAGGTGGCGCATCCCGCTCCCGATACGGGCTTTGGGAATGTGTATAACCCGGCTCAGGGAATTCGTATATTTTTCTGAAAAGACAAGTCGCCCTCCGTCATCAAAAATTTCTATGGTATAATCCCGGGGTTCACTGACCAGGATTTTACAGTCGAGACTGGTACCCTGCACCGGGTTCCCCAATACTTTTAACACCAGAGGTTCACTAACCGTTTCAAAAATATCGGCATTGGCCAGGAGACTTTGCCTTCTTTTACTGATTTCGAGGATGGCTCTCACCCGGGCTTTCTGGTCCTGGGTAAAGATATTCATGCAACTGTCTACCGTATAATCCATATAATTCTCGATCATATTGCGGGTGGTGGTTCCACGGCAGGACGAGTACACGGGAGTACAGACCACGGTATTATTGGACGATTCTGCCTGGGGAGTATCGTCGCAATAGTCCGTACCGCATCGGGCATCGCCCCAGGTATGGATAAGTCCCAGCCAATGACCAATCTCGTGCGTGGTGGTGCGTCCGAAAGCATAAGGCCCTTCTACGGTACCCGTGTTTCTTCCAAAAGCCCTGTGGTCAATAAAAACCCCGTCGGTTTTTTCATCGATATCCGTGATCTCCAGTCCGTCGTAGTTTCCGATCGGAAATTCTGCATACCCCAGATAGCCTCCGGAGAGGGTGGTTACCCATACGTTGAGGTACTTATTGGCATCCCAGTATGACAGGTTGGCAATAGTGGAGGTTTCCGACAAAACGTTAAAACTCCTGCGGCTGCTGTACACCCGATTTATGCCCGTGGAAGGGTGACCGTCCGGGTCTATATTGGCCAGGAAAAACTCAATCTGCATATCGGCTCCTACCTCATTGGTATTATAACCCGGTGTGCCTGCCATACGGCGGTAATCTTCATTCAGCACGTCAATCTGGGAGTAAATCTGGGCGTCACTGATATTAGAACCTTCTATGTTTCCTGAAGTACTGTTGTGGATGACATGCACCACTACGGGTATCCGTATAATCTCCGGCAAAGCCGAGAACCTTAGATTTTTTCCTTTAATTTCAGCCGCTTTCAGGCGAATATATTCGTGAAGTTCCTTGTTTTCTACAGCCTTGCTATCCGAGGCACAACGTACGGTCTGGGCTTCTGCACACAGGGTGGATAGCAAAAAGAGGAGCAGCAGTTTACGTATCGGCCCTTTCATACGCTTCTAGAATTTTTACGACGAGCGGGTGTCTTACCACATCTTTGCCGTCCAGTTCAATAAAGGCGATACCGGGAATTCTCCGGAGAATCCTTGCCGCCTCTTCGAGGCCGGAGCGCTGATTTTTCGGAAGGTCTACCTGAGACTTGTCGCCCGTTATGATGATTTTAGAGGAAGGCCCCATCCGGGTCAGGAACATCTTCAACTGCATGGGTGTGGTGTTCTGCGCCTCGTCAAGCAAGATAAAGGCGTTATCCAGGGTTCTGCCCCGCATATAGGCCAAAGGGGCAATCTCGATGGTGTTTTTTTCGAGATACCCTTTGAGCTTATCGGACGAAATCATATCGTCAAGCGCATCGTAAATGGGCCTCAGGTAAGGGTCTATTTTTTCTTTCAGGTCGCCCGGTAGAAAACCCAGGTTCTCCCCCGCTTCCACGGCGGGACGGGTGATAATAATTTTCCGAACCGATTTGTCTTTTAGCGCTTTTACGGCCAGCGCTACTGCCGTAAAGGTTTTCCCGGTACCGGCAGGGCCAATAGCAAATACGATATCGTGATCTTTCACGGCTTCCACAAGCCTCTTCTGGTTCCGGGTTTTGGCTTTCACGATCAGCCCCCGGTTACCGTGTACAATGATGTCGTCCTGGTTCAGAAATTCGTCAATTTTATTTCCTTCCAGGGTATTTTGCACCTCTTTCAGGGGCATCACATTGTACTTTTCAAAATAGTGCAGAAGGCGGCCGAATACGTCCTCTATGCGGGCAAGATCTGCGGCTGATCCTTTCAGAAAGACCTCGTCTCCCCGCGCAACGATCTTACTTTCAGGAAAAGAGCGGTTTAATTCTTTGAGGTTTTCATTTTGCGGGCCAAAGAATTCATTTAGGTTTGAAATCTCTAATTTTACAGACTTTTCTATCAAAATGCGGTAAGGTTTAATTTGTACACAAATTTGTGGAATTTATTCACAATAATCCGTTTTTTCCCACAAAAAAAATATTTCAAAATATCAATTCATTGAAAGTTAGGACATTCAGAATCAGGAAGGAGTCTACTTATAAAAGATATTGTTTTTTAGCGGCTTTATCCTGTTACTTTTGTAGACCGATTAGAGAGAAGTTATCGCCTGAAATTGAACGAGACTGAATTACATATAAACCCCGAAATCAACCCGTCTAAAGCCGGGCGTTTGCCTCATGTGACAGAGATAGAATCTGCTGTACTGGGCGCTTTGCTTATTGATAAGGAAGCAGTTAACCTAGTCAGAGAGGTACTATCCTCCGACAGTTTCTACCGGGAAGAGCATAAAATTATCTACCAGGTGATCCTGGACATGGCCGATGCGGGAGAAACGATAGACCCTTTAAGCGTTACCCAGAGCCTGAGAAGCAAGGGCCTGATCAGGGCGGTAGGCGGCGCGCGCTATGTGGCGTCATTGACCAGCCATATTAACTCGGCCTCTAACGTGGAGTTTCATGCCATGATTATGGCCCAGGCGGGTATTAAAAGGGAGATGATCCGGGTAGCGTCTGAAATTATGGACGAAGGCGCGGCCAATGAACTGGATATTTTCGAGCTTCTGGACAAAACGGAGCAGTCGTTTTTTAAGATTTCTGAAAGGAATATCCGGAAAAACTACGCCGATGCCAAAAGCATCATGAAAACCACCATCGGCGAGCTGGAGAATAAGAAATTAAACAATAATGAGGGGATCACCGGTGTTCCCAGCGGTTTCAGGGAGCTGGATGCCCTTACGGGAGGCTGGCAAAAAACCGAACTCATCATTATCGCGGCCCGTCCGGGTATGGGGAAAACGGCTTTCGTGGTTTCGGCCATGCGAAATGCGGCAGTAGATCACCAGAAGCCCGTGGCCATCTTTTCCCTGGAGATGTCTTCCACCCAGCTGATGCTTAGGATGATCTCCGCAGAGGCGGAACTGGACAGCGAAAAACTGAGGAAAGGTACACTTCAGCAACACGAGTGGGAACAACTTCACCACCGGATTACCCGCCTGTCTTCCTCCAAAATCTTTATTGATGACACCCCTGCGCTGAGTATCCTGGAACTCAGGGCGAAGTGCCGCCGACTAAAGGCTCAGCACGGAATCGAGATGGTCATCATTGATTACCTTCAGTTGATGACGGGCGATGCGGGTTCGGGCGTGTCCAACAGTCGGGAGCAAGAAATCGCCACCATATCGCGTTCTCTTAAAAACCTGGCAAAAGAGCTGGAAGTGCCGGTAATCGCCCTGTCTCAGCTGAGTCGGGCCGTAGAAACAAGGGGAGGAAACAAGCGCCCGCAGCTGTCTGATCTGAGGGAATCCGGATCCATTGAACAGGATGCCGATATGGTTATGTTCCTGTACCGGCCCGAGTACTACAAGATTATGGAAGATGATCAGGGAAATCCTACGGAAGGTGTGGGCGAAGTGATCATTGCCAAGAACAGGGCGGGGATTACCGAAACCGTTCAGCTCCAGTTTGTGGGCAAATACACCAAATTTGCTAACCTGGGCGAATATCATAATACCCTGGCGCCTTCAGCGCTCAGCCAGTTTTCCGGCCTCGATCATTTTGAATCCCAGGCCCCTGCCGACCCGGGCCTGAGTACTTTTAAAAGTCGGATCAACCCACCGGGCAAGGGCGGTGAAGAGGAATATCCTTTTTAACTGAAACCCATATGTGTGATACGACACCGCCCGAAATGATCAACTATACTGTTTGATGTGGTCCAGGATACGGATCTGCTCTACGATCTGCCAGGACTTGATTTCGGTTTCCGTTCCTGTACGGATTGCTTCTCCCAGATTCTCAAAAAAACGACCCCAGTTCCCCGGCAACGTTTCTACCGTACCGGTAATCTCTAATCCGTTTACGGAAGTGCACAATCGGCCATAACCGGAAGCCGGTTCTATACCAAAACCCGGCTGAACGGGAAAAAGACCGCCGACCAGGTGATCTTCCTGCACGTCCATACCGTATTTGGTATAGGATCCCAGGGTTCCGTGTACGATGTACTTTGGTCCTTGATCTTTCACCAGCAGGCTGGATTTCAAATTGACCTTCACGGCTCCGAAATTCATATTGAGGTGAAATGCGTCGTCAATCTCCGAGTTTTTCCGCTGGGTAAATACCTCTCCGGAAACCGCATCAGGTTTCCCGAAAAGGTCAATGGCCTGGTCTACCAAGTGGGCGCCCAGGTCATAAAGAATACCGGTAGTGGCATCGGGTTTCTCTTTCCATGCTTTGGCGTTCAGCACCGGCTTATAGCGATCGAAATGCGCCTCATACGACAAGATTTCTCCTAAAATGCCTGATTTGACTACCTGCTTAACCGTCTGAAAATCGCTGTCGTACCGGCGGTTTTGAAATACGCTCAGCACTTTTCCCTTCTGCCGGGCCAGTTCAAAAAGTTCGGCCGCTTCTTCGGGCTTTGCGGTGATGGGTTTCTCTACCAGCACATGTTTCCCGGCCTCTAACGCGCGCTTTGCGTAAGCATAATGGGTAGCGCTGGGAGAGCAAACTGATAAAAGATCAATGGATTTGTCGGCCAGTAACTCATCAATGGAGTCGGCCCGTTGTGTTTCCACAAAAATATGAGGTGGCAACTCCTGGGAGGTGACAATCCGGAGCAGATTGAATTGGGGATTGGTTAGAAAAAAGGGGGCCTGAAGATATCTTCCCGACAGTCCGAAGCCTACTATTCCTACATTGATCATGACATTTGTATAATTATATAAACACTAAATTAAATCGTCATTCTTCCAAATTAATAACGAAAAGCGAAGTATTTTATTTAAAAGCGGGAATCCCGGTGATCTCCTGGCCCAGGATCAGCAGGTGAATATCGTGGGTACCTTCGTAGGTCACCACCGACTCCAGATTCGCCATGTGACGCATAATGGAATACTCTCCGGTGATACCGTTGCCTCCTAAAATCTGGCGGGCTTCGCGGGCAATGTTCAGCGCCATGGCCACATTATTTCGTTTGGCCAGGGAGATTTGTGCGGACGTGGCAGTACCGTTATCTTTATTTTTCGCCAGTTTCCAGGTCAATACCTGTGCTTTTGTGATTTCGGTCAGAAATTCAGCCAGTTTTTTTTGTATAAGCTGAAAAGAAGCTATGGGTTTATCGAACTGAACTCTTTCCAAAGCGTACTTCAGGGCGGTATCGTAACAGTCCATAGCGGCCCCTATCGCCCCCCAGGAGATTCCAAATCGTGCGTTATCCAGACAACGCAGGGGCGCACGCAGCCCATCTGCTCCGGGAAGCAGATTAGCGCGGGGGACCTTCACTTGATCAAACACCAGTTCACCGGTGGCGCTGGCCCGCAGCGACCACTTGTTTTTTATCTCGGGTGTGGTAAAACCCTCCATTCCTCTTTCTACAATCAGCCCTTTTACCCTTCCCGCTTCATTTTTGGCCCAAACTACCGCCATATCGCAATAAGGAGCGTTGGAAATCCAGGTTTTGGAACCGTTCAGTATCAGGTAGTCTCCTTCCTCCCTAAAGTGACAACGCATCCCCCCGGGATTAGATCCGAAGTCTGGCTCAGTAAGCCCAAAGCTGCCCAGCATTTCACCTGTTGCCAGCGCCGGCAGGTATTTCTGCCTTTGCTCTTCCGAGCCGAACTCAAAGACAGGGAACATCACCAGTGAACCCTGCACAGAGGCGGTAGAGCGTATGCCGGAGTCTACCCGCTCCAGTTCATGCATCATCAGTCCATACGTCATATAATCTGCCCCCAGCCCACCATAAGTTTCCGGTATAACGGGACCAAACAATCCCATTTCACCCATTTTCTTAACAAGGAAAAGAGGAAATTTTGCTTGTTGGGCCGCATCTTCTATAATCGGCGAGATTTCTTTCTTGCAAAAATCCCTTACCGATGCCCTTACCAGGAGTTGTTCTTCGGAAAGAAGTTCATCTACCCCGTAGAAATCAGGGGCCTGGAAATCATCGGCTTTAGAGGAACGTGTAAAGTCCATATCAGAAATTGATCAGAATTTGATTTTTCAGGATATCCTCCATGGTTTCTCTTTCCCGAACCAGGTAATCTTTTCCCCGGTAAATCAGCACTTCGGCAGGGCGGAAACGACTGTTGTAATTAGAAGCCATGGTAAATCCATAGGCGCCCGCGTTCCGGATCGCCAGGATATCTCCTTCTTCCGTCACCGGGAGCATCCGGTCTTTAGCAATATCGTCGGTTTCACACATATATCCAACCACATTGTATTTTTTTTCAGATACGACCCCTTCTTTGGAAATATTCTTCACATCGTGATGGGCGTCGTACATCATGGGGCGAATCAGGTGGTTCAACCCCGTGTTCAACCCGAGAAGGGTTCCGTTCGGGTTATTTTTAACCACATTTACGGATGCGAGGAGAAAACCGGCCTCACTCACCAGGAATTTACCGGGTTCAAACCATAGTTCCAGGTCTCGCCCGTACCTTTTGCAGAAATCAGCAAAGGTTGCGGAAAGTTTTTCTCCCAGGTCTTTCATATCGGTGGTGGCATCGCCCTCCCGGTAGGCCACCTTAAACCCGCCTCCAAAATCGAGGTACTGAAGATTCCCGAAATCCATTGCCAGTTCAAACATCACCTCCGCAGCCTTCAGGAAAGTACTTCCGTCTTTAATGTCAGAGCCGGTATGCTGATGCAGCCCCACCACGTTCAGGTTATACCGGTTTACCAGTCTCAGGATCTCCGCTTTTTGTTCTACCGGAATCCCAAATTTGGAATTGCGGTGACCGGTAGAAATTTTCAGGTTTCCTCCTCCTTCCACGTTCGGGCGGATCCGGATAAAGAGCGGCTGGCTGTTGCCGTATTGCTGACCGAATTTTTCCAGGGCCGAGAGGTTGTCTACGTTCACCAGCACACCCTGGTTTACACATTCTTCAATTTCGTCAAAACTCACCCCGCTGGAAGTAAAAGTGATCTGCCCGGGGGTAAAACCCGCTTTCAGCGCCAGGTGCATTTCCTGGGGAGACACCACGTCTACTTCCACTCCTAACCTCTTCATGAGAGAAAGTACGGAAACATTGGTATTGGCCTTGCAGGCATATTTGATCTTCATTTTCACATCCGGAAAAGCGCCACGGAGTGCATTGATCTTTTCCTCGATTTTGTCGCCGTCATACACGTACAAAGGGGTACCGAAACGGTGGGCCAGGTCTGATAAATAGTTATTATTCATTAAAAAAGTGCTTACTTCGGTGCAAAAATACATCAAAAGTATTTGCCTTTCTCAAAACGAAAAGCCAAATTGCATAATATCAAACAGCACACCCATGAATACATCCATTTTTGTCAATTCCGAGGTAGCGGGACTGGAGCGACTCATTATTCACAGCCCTGACAGCGGACTGGGGAAGGTGGTTCCTTCCAAGGCCCAGGACTGGCTGTTTGAAGACATTATCCACCTGGAAACCATGCGCAAAAAGGAGTATGACCTCTATGTTAAACTCCTCCTTCACTTCCTGGACCCCGAGGCTATACGCTGGTACAACAGCGCAGGAGATACGGAACGGGACTTCTTTAAGCCTAATTCGGAACATTATTTCGAATCGGACAAGGTCATTGACATCGAGCGCCTTCTTTGTGAAGTATTGGAAAACCAGGAGGTGCGGGTTCCGCTTGTAGCCGCTGTTTCGGCTATTGAAGAATGCTCTTACCTGGAAATGCGCCATTTCCTACGCTATTCCAACCGGGAACTTTCCAAAATTCTCATTACGGGCATAACGGATGAAGGAGAAATGTTTTTTCCCCCGGTTCCCAACCTTATCTTTACCCGCGACCTGGGCGTGGTGGTCAATGATCACATTATCCTGACCAAACCCGCGCGTACTGCCCGCACCCGGGAATCCCTGATTGCCAAGTACATCTTTTTCAACCACCCTCTTTTCCGGGAATATACCGACCGTATCATTGAGATAGAAGAAAATGAGGAACATTTCCTGCTGCCGGAAGATAAAATGCAGCGCCTGGACACCCTTGAAGGAGGAGACGTGATGATGGTGGCCCCCAATCACCTGCTCATCGGAATTTCGGAGCGTACCAGCCTTGACGCGGCCCGGCAGGCCATGCATAAACTATTTGAAAAGAAAGTAGTGGAGAAAGTGTCTATTGTGAAAATCCCGAGCAAACGGGATTACATGCACATTGATACGGTCTTCACCCAGATCAAAAAAGACGTGTGGGTTCTACTCCGCTCTATGGTTCAAAAAAAGGCGGATCAGCCCAATCACAAGGCCTGGGAAGCGCTGGGTCCGGGAGATGACGCTGAAAGAGTAGTCATTAAAACCTTTATTAACAAGCCTTCAGGAGTGGAAGTGGAACATGTGGAACATCTGGAAGACCTCCTGACCGGTATATCCCAAAACGACCTTAAATGTGACGGGCCGGTACGTTTTGTGTATTCGGGAAACGACATTTTTCCTTTTGGGGAGCGAGAGCAATGGACAGACTCCTGTAATCTCCTGGTATTGCAGGAAGGGGTGGCCCTGGCGTATGACCGCAACGATAAAACCGATGAAGCCTTTAAATCCCAGGGGTTTACCTTAATTTCCGCAGTTGATCTCCTGGCCCGGCTGGAGGCGGGTGAAATCAAAACAGAAGATGTCCGAGACACCATTATTCTTCTTCCTTCCGCTGAACTTTCCCGTGCCCGTGGAGGATCACATTGTATGAGTTTACCCTTAAAAAGAAAGGATATTCTCGAAAAAAATAACTAATATTGAGCATGAAACCTTAAACTTCTACGCCTATGCAAGAGCAAGTAACATCTAATTTACTGATGATTAGGCCGGTGAATTTTGCATTTAATCTGGAAACCGCATCTACCAACGCGTTTCAGCAAAAAGAAGATATCCACCAGGAAACATTAAATAGTTCGGCCCAGGAATGTTTTGATGAACTGGTGGCTCAACTGAGACTCCGGGATATCAATGTACATGTTTTCGAGGATACGCCGGAGCCTTACACACCCGACAGTCTATTTCCCAATAACTGGATCTCCACCCATCATTCGGGGAAAGTATTGGTTTACCCCCTGGAAGCTCCGAACCGAAGGAGAGAGCGGCGGCAAGATATCCTGGACTTCCTGAAACAACATTATGATTTTCATGTTTTGCTGGACCTTACGCATTTTGAACAAGAGGGCAAATACCTGGAAGGAACGGGAAGCATGGTATTGGACCGCGTCAACCGGATTGCCTATGCCTGCCTGTCTTCCCGGACAAATCCGGAGGTGCTGGAAGCCTGGCAAAAGTTAATTGACTACGAACTGGTTACTTTCGAAGCCTTTGATCAAGGTGGAATACCCGTGTACCATACTAATGTAGTGATGTCTATGGGCGACACATTTTGTGTAATCTGTCTGGATGCCATTCGTGATCCAGATCAAAAACTGGAAGTAAAACAAAAACTGGAAAATTCCGGTAAAACCGTGATGGAAATCAGTATGGAGCAGATGAACGCCTTTGCCGGTAATATGCTATTGGTCAAAAACAAAAAAGGGAAAAATTTCCTGGTGATGTCTGACCGCGCTTACACATCACTGACCCGTGAACAGATCAATACCATGGACTACTTTGCTGAAATACTGCATACTGATCTGGGGTATATTGAAACCATAGGAGGCGGCTCAGCCCGATGTATGATCGCAGAGATCCACTTGCCGGAGAAATAAAAAGGAAGTTTTAACCACGAGCTAAAAATTATACCAATGAAATAGCCATGAGCCTTCAGCTATCAGCCGGGTGGCGCACCACTATCAGAAA
>CAYRGN010000020.1:27615-58969 GCA_964423865.1 uncultured Lacihabitans sp. | reverse complement strand
TATTATAACGTCAACTTAGATTATTTTTTTACATCCGTAAAATTATTCCTCGAACGGACACAAGAGGTGGTGAAAGTGTGTCAGTTCGAGCGTAGCCGGGAACCGGATATATCGACCACAAAAAAGGTCCGGGAAGTATACCCCTCCCGGACCTTTTTATGCGCAAAAAACCAATCAACCAATCGCGATTCTTTTGAAAGAAGCAATTTTCAGTCCTTTTACCGTCTTATCCAGTAACTGGGCGATGGTCAGGGAAGGATCTTTCACGAACTCCTGGTTAAGCAGGGTCTGCTCTTTGTAAAACTTATTCAGTTTACCCAGGGCAATTTTTTCCAGCATAGCTTCGGGCTTGCCTTCGGCTCTTGCCTGCTCTTTACCAATCTCAATTTCTTTCTCTACGATGGCAGGATCCACATCGTCTTTATCCAGCCCTACAGGCTTCATGGCCACAATCTGCATACCCACATCTTTGCCCAGTTCGGCTACATCCGCACCGCCTGTACCTTCAAAAGCCACGATTCCGGCGGCTTTTTTATTAGAGTGGATATAGCTGGCTACTTTCTCGCCTTCTACGTGAGCAAACGCGCTGATCACGATTTTCTCTCCAATCTTACCCACCAGTTCGGTGATGTTTTCCTGTACCGACTGTCCGTTATCCAGCTGAGCCGCTAAAAGGCCCTCGGTATCTTTCACATCTCCGGTCACGGCCGCCTTGATAATACCAGCCGCCAGGTTTTTAAAATCTTCTACGTTAGATACCGGCTCTGTTTCACAAGCCAGGGCTACCACTTTCGCACTTTTCCCGTCGGCGGATACTTCTACCAGCACCACCCCTTCGGAAGTCTCGTTATCGGCACGTTTCGCTGCCACTTTCTGGCCTGCCTTTCTTAATATTTCTACGGCTTTGTCAAAATCTCCTTCTGCTTCGGTCAGGGCTTTTTTACAATCCATCATTCCCGCACCGGTTAATTGACGCAGCTTATTTACGTCAGCAGCTGTAATATTCATCTTTTATTATTTTTTTGTTAAAAAATCGTATTAAATACGACAGCCCAAAGCGATGCTTCGGGCTGTCAGATGCGAAGCAAAATATCTTATGCCTCTTCTTCAGATGAAGCCTCCGCAGCGGGTTCTTCCTCTGAAGCCTCATCGGCTGTTTTCAGTCGCTTTCTTTTTCCGCTATCTTCCCTGTTCACTACTTCTTTCGCAGTATCTACCGCTCTTTTCGCTTCTTCTTCCTCTTGCAGGGCTGCGTTTTCCTTATCGGTCTTTCTTTCCAGGATACCTTCTTCAATGGCTTTACCAATGGCCAGGGTAATCAGGGAAATAGACTTGTAGGCGTCATCATTCGCCGGGATAGCAAAATCTACCAGTTCCGGGTTAGAGTTGGTATCGCACATGGCTACTACCGGAATACCCAGTCTTTTGGCTTCGGCTATCGCCAGGTGTTCTCTCTTGATATCTACTACGAAAAGCGCTGCGGGAAGCCGGCTCAGGTCGGTCACACCGCCCAACAGCCTTTCCAGCTTTGTCTTTTCTCTTCCGAGCATCAATTTTTCTCTTTTAGCGATATTCTTCGCCGTTTCTTCGTCGCCCAGCATTCTTTCAATGTTCGAAAGCTTTTTAAGCGACTTCTTGATGGTGCTGAAGTTGGTCAGCATACCTCCCAGCCATCTTTCGGTTACGAAAGGCATTTTCAGGCGTTTTGCTTCTTCCGAAACAATCTCCTGTGCTTGCTTTTTAGTAGCTACAAACATCACTTTCCGGCCGGAACGAACCACGCCTTTCAGGAAAGCCTGGGCCGCCTGAAGCGATTCGAGCGACTGGTTAAGGTCGATGATGTGAATACCGTTTTTCTCCATAAAGATATATGGAGCCATTCTGGGATCCCACTTACGGGTCAGGTGACCAAAGTGTACGCCTGCATCCAACAGGTCTTTGTATTGAATTTGTGCCATTGGTTAAGTTTAAAATGTATACAATATAAAATAAGCAGCACAGGGCATCGGGCACGATAAGCCCTGTCTGGACCAATATTAACGTTTAGAGAACTGGAATCTCTTACGGGCCTTGGCTCTACCGTATTTCTTACGTTCCACCATTCTGGAGTCACGAGTAAGGAACCCTTCTTTCTTCAGAGGAGGACGGTTCTCGCTATCCACTTCGCAAAGGGCTCTGGAGATGGCCATCCGGACGGCTTCCGCCTGACCGGCAATACCTCCGCCTCTTACGTTGACTTTTACATCAAATTTTCCTTCTCCGCTTACCAGTCCGAAAGGCTGGTTCAGGATGATCTGAAGAACTTCTGTAGGAAAATAATCCGATGATTTACGGCCGTTTACAGTCATCTCGCCTTTACCCGAACTAAGATAAATACGGGCTACAGCTGTTTTTCTTCTACCTACGGTATTGATTACCTGCATGTTATATTAAAGATTTTTAACGTTCGAAATAATTAAAGTTCTACTTTCGTAGGATTTTGCGCCTGATGAGGATGCTCGCCGCCTTCGTACACATACAGATTCCTGTACAGCTGGCTGCCTAACCTGTTTTTAGGAAGCATACCTTTGATCGCCATTTCTACTACTTTTCTACCGTCTTTCGCGAAAAGCTCCTTAGGAGTCGCAAAACGCTGTCCACCGGGGTGGCCTGTATGACGGGTATAGACTTTATCCGTTAGTTTTTTGCCCGTCAAACGTACTTTCTCCGCATTAATCACGATCACGTTATCTCCGCAATCTACATTGGGTGTATAGGAAGTCTTATTTTTACCGGTCAGGATATTCACTACCTGGCTGGAAAAACGACCCAATACCTGGTTGCTGGCATCTATAACTACCCAGTTCTTCTCTACAGTCTGACGGTTAGCTGAAACCGTCTTATAACTTAGTTGATCCACGTTTACTAATTTTTACGTTTAATTTAAAATTATCCGGTCACCCCCTCCTTTCAGGCATTACCCAAATAGCCACTCAGGGGAAGTTTCCTGTTCTTGAATTATAAGGCACTAATTTTAAGTGCTTAAAGCCCGTCGGAACCCGAACTTTTCTTATAATTTACTCAGGCATGAAAACGCGGGCAGCATTTCCACACGGTGTTTGGGGCTGCAAAGTTAAGGAAAAAATATTCCGGACAAAATTTTTGGACGAATAAATAGCTTGTATTTAAGCGAATGCAAAGCCGTTTCAGGAATATCGCTCAAATTTATCCCAATCGGGCGGCCGCTTCTCCAGAAACGCGTCTCTTCCCTCCTGGGCCTCTTCGGTCATGTAGCCCAGACGGGTGGCTTCTCCGGCAAAGATCTGCTGGCCCACCAGTCCGTCATCAATAAGATTAAACGCGAATTTTAACATCCGGATGGCCATAGGGCTTTTCTTCAGGATATCCTGCGCCCACCGAAAAGCGGTCTCCTCCAGCTCGGCGTGGGGTACTACCGCGTTCACCATACCCATTTCGTATGCCTCCTGAGCAGAATAATTCCGGCCCAGAAAAAAGATTTCGCGCGCCCTTTTCTGTCCAATCTGCCGGGCCAGGTAAGCCGAACCGTAACCCGCGTCATAGCTGGCCACATCGGCATCGGTCTGCTTAAAAATGGCATGCTCCTTACTGGCCAGCGTGAGGTCACACACCACGTGCAGGCTATGCCCCCCGCCCACGGCCCAGCCCGGAACCACGGCGATCACCGGCTTGGTCATAAAGCGAATCAGACGTTGCACTTCCAGGATATTCAAGCGGTCACGGCCGTCTTCCGCCCGGTATCCGCCTTTTTTACGGGCATTCTGATCCCCGCCTGAACAAAAAGACCATACCCCGTCTTTAGAAGAAGGCCCCTCCGCCGAAAGCAACACCACCCCCACCTTGGGGTCCTGCGTAGCATCCTCAAAGGCATCGTATAACTCAAAAGTAGTCTTCGGCCGGAACGCATTCCGGATCTCCGGCCGGTTAAAGGCAATGCGCGCTACCCCTTTATATTTTTTATACGTAATGTCTTCGTATTCTTTTGCGGTCTCCCAAGCTATGGCATCCATAATTACTGATTATTTCTATTTGTATAAATTTTAGCTTTCAGCCTTCAGCTATCAGCAGTCAGCCAAGCGACACTCCGCCGGCACGCCGATTTCTCACTACTCACTACTCACTACTCACTACTCACTACTCGCAGCTCTAAGCTCTAAGCTCAAGGCTCTAAGCTCAAAGCTCAAAGCTCTCAACTCTTATAAACACCCCAGAAAAGCAGCGCCCACCCTACAATCATGGCCACTCCGCCAATAGGAGTAATCGCGCCCAAAACTTTTACACCGGTGGCACACAGCAGAAAAAGGCTTCCTGAAAAGATCAGAATACCGATCATAAAGGCCCAGCCCGCGTTATGCACGGCCGGCACCGGAAACTCTTTATGCAGTATCCCGGTCAGTATCAGGGCCAGTCCGTGGTAAAACATGTACTTCACCGCAGTTTCAAACGTATCGGTCCGCTGAGCAGCCGTTAAAAAATCTTTCAAAGCATGCGCTCCAAACGCCCCCAGGCTTACCCCCAGGAAACCGGAAACCGCCCCGGCCAGAATAAATAGTTTGTTCATTATAAATAAAATTTAGCTTTCAGCCTTCAGCTATCAGCCGGGTGGCGAACCACTATCAGAAAATCGGCACACCGCCTAAGCGCTGCCAGAGACTTCCCGGAACCCTGACTGCTGATAGCTGACTGCTGATGGCTATCTCACTTTCTTGCCCCAAAGATAGTACTTCCTATCCGAACTATCGTACTCCCTTCTTCTACCGCCAGAGGCCAGTCGCCGCTCATGCCCATGGAAATCTCCCGCATCTCCGGTAAGAACTGCTTCCCCTTTTCAAAAATAGCTTTCAAAGTCCGGAATTCGGCACGTACAATGGCAGTATCTTCTGTAAACGTACTCATGCCCATCACTCCCGTGATATTCACATAATGCAATAGCGCCAGCTCAGGGTTGGCGACCAGGGCAAGAAAATCCGCTTCCGTAAGACCCGCTTTGGTTTCTTCCCGGGCAATATGCACTTGCAGCAAGCAATCGATTGCACGGCCGTTCGCCACGCCCTGCTTGTGTATCTCTTTCAGCAGCTTAAGGCTATCTACCGAATGAATCAAATGTACAAAAGGTGCGATGTACTTCACTTTATTGCTTTGGAGGCCTCCGATAAAGTGCCAGCGAATATCGGCCGGCAGCGCCGCCTGCTTGGCCAGCAGTTCCTGCACATAGTTCTCCCCGAAATCGCGCTGTCCGGCCTCATAGGCCTCCATGATCTCTTCCGGCGATTTGAATTTGGAAACCGCTACCAGCCGTACCCCTTCCGGCAGCTCATCCCGGAGCTGTTCGATCCGTTCCCTGATCATTCCGCCAGGATTGTTTTCAGGTCTGCGGGCGAGTAATGGATATTTTTCAGGGTCTTCCTGTCGCCCGCCCGGTACACCAGGTACACGTCTCCATCCTGCTCGTAATAGCAGTCGGTATCCCGCTTCTCCCGGTAATAGGCTACAGTGGCTTCGGCCTCCTCCACCGTCTTACAGGCTTTGCTCATATTGGAACGCTGCACTTCATCAAAAAGCGTTTTGAATTTCCCTCCCAGTCCAAATTCCAGGATAGCTCCTGAAAGCACGTATTGAATATCACACAGGGCATCGGCCACCTCCACCAGGTCTTGCGCATGGATGGCCTCCTGCAGCTCTTTCAGTTCTTCCGCGATCAGGGATACCCTCAGCGCGCAACGCTCCGGCGAAGGAATAAGCGGAATCGGTTCTATAGGATGGTGAAATGTGCTGTGAAATTCAGCCACTTGGGCAAGGCAATCCAGTTTTTCCATTAAGTTTTTGTTTATTAAAGATTAAAAAAATGACCGTATACTAAATAATCAGCACCAGAATCTTGCAAAGTTCTTCCCGATTAAATATTTTTGCTGCAATTCTGGTTGTAAAAAATTATTAATTATTAAAGTTATGAACAAAATTACAAAACTTTTAGCCATTGTTGCACTGGCAGCAAGTACTACTCTTTGGTCATGTACAGGAGATCAGGGTCCGATAGGTGAGACTGGTGCTCAAGGTGCACAAGGCCCAGTGGGTCCGGTTGGCCCTGTGGGTCCGGTAGGTCCGGTTGGCCCTGTGGGTCCGGAGGGTCCTCAAGGTAAAGACGGCAATGCCAATGTGGAAAGACTGGCCTTTACAGTGAAAGTGGCTGACTGGCAAAACAAAGAAATCTCCGGTATAGGTACAGGCGCTACCAGCACCTGGGGTGTAGCGGCACTGCAAGATGCGGCCATTACTACTGAAAAATACGCGGTAGTTTTCGTTAAAAACAATGACGGATACCTGCAAGCGCTTCCTACTACCTTCAGCATCGACATGAGCGGTGCGTATGAGCGTATGAACTACGGCTATAAAACCGGTAGTGTTGAAGTACAATACCGTCTTGACACCCAACTGTTCGACGGAACTCCTGAAACCAAGCCTAACAGAGACCTGGAATTTGACGTGGTGCTGACCACCAAAACTATCGGTGCGGCCCTGGAGAAAAGCGGTGTAGACCTTAAAAACTACAATGCCGTTATCAATTTCATAACCGCTCAGTAAGGATATAACCTTTAAAAGGGCGCCCTGTTCAAACGAGCAGGGCGTTTTTGTTGTTTTCGCCATGTCAATAGAAGTAACAGGCCTGAAAAAAGTGTACGGAAGCCAGGTGGCGGTAAACGGAATCTCCTTTTCGGTGAATCCCGGTGAGATTGTAGGCTTCCTGGGTCCCAACGGCGCAGGGAAATCTACCACCATGAAGATGATTACCGGCTTTATTTCGCCTACGGAAGGCCGCGTACAGATTCATGGACAACCCTTCGGCCCTGACGTTATAGCGCTCAAATCCCATATCGGCTACCTGCCGGAAAACAACCCGCTCTACCACGACATGTACGTGACCGAATACCTGCATTTTGCCGGAAGCCTGAACGGCCTCCGCCGTGGCGTGCTGAAAGAACGCGTCAGAGAAGTCATACAGCAGGTGGGCCTCTCCCCCGAAAAACATAAAAAAATAGAACAGCTTTCCAAAGGGTACCGCCAGAGGGTAGGACTGGCCCAGGCCCTTGTACACAACCCGGACATCCTGGTGCTTGACGAACCCACCACCGGCCTTGACCCCAACCAACTCACCGAAATCAGGAGCCTGATCCGGGAAATCGGAAAAAATAAGACCATCCTGCTCAGTACACATATCATGCAGGAAGTAGAACTCCTCTGCCACCGGGCCATTATCATTCGCCAGGGAAACCTGGTAGCTGACGCCCCCCTGCACGAACTAAAATCAGGAAATCAGAGTTTAGAAAAGACATTCAGAGACTTAACACAGTAACCCATGGACATCTTTGTAGGAAGTATTCCCTTTAAATTTAAGGAGAAAGACCTGGAAGCCCTCTTCACTCCTTACGGCGAAGTAGTTTCCGTAAAAATCGTGATCGACAAACAAACCCGTCAGAACAAGGGTTTCGGGTTTGTAGAGATGAAAGAAAGGAAGGAAGGCCTCAAAGCGGTGAGAGAACTGAACGGTTCCGAGCAATTGGGACGTGCGATCGTCGTTTCAGAAGCCAAAAAAGACAAAGAGGGTGAGCCTTCCCACAAAAAGCCACGGGAGTGGAACAAAGGCAAGAAGAAAAACAATGTGATCACCTGGGGATGAAATTTGAACAATACAGAATACTGCCGGAAATCAAGCGGGCCATTGCCGAACAGGGTTTCCGGAAACCTACCGATATCCAGTACAAGGTATTGCCCAAAGTACTTGCCGGCGAAGACATCCTGGGCATAGCCCAGACCGGTACCGGAAAGACCGCAGCCTTTGTGATCCCTATTCTTCACCTCCTGGGCGCTGAAAAAAAATTCAAAACCCTCCGCTGCCTGGTGATGGTGCCTACCCATGAACTGGCCCAGCAGATCGCCGATGTGTTCAAAAACCTGGGCAAACATACCCGCCTCAAAATTCTGGCCCTCTTCGGAAGTACGGAGCAGGATCCCCAGATCAGGGCCTTGCAGCAGGGAGTAGACATCCTGGTGACTACACCGGGAAGAATGTTTGACCTCCACGCCCAGGGCCATATCCGTTTCGACAGCATAAAATTCCTGGTGCTGGATGAAGCAGACCGCATGCTGGACCTCGGATTTTACAAAGACATAGAAGACGTCAAAAAACTACTGCCCCGCCGGCACCAAACCCTCTTCTTTTCCGCTACCATAGACGAAAAGATCAAGAAGCTGGCCTACTCCACCGTCACCAACGCCATCCGTATCCAGATCTCCCCGGATGACCCCGTCTCCAAAAACATTGACCACTCGGTGGTGATGGTCGAAACAGACGACAAACGTTTTTTCCTGGAAAGGATGATCCGGGAAAACGAAGGACAAAAAATGGTGGTTTTTGTACGCACCAAAGTACGCGCCGAGCGTGTGGCCGCCGCCATGGCCAGGGTCAGCATTGACACGGTTACGCTGCACAGCGGCAAAACTCACCACGAAAGAAAAACGGCCATGGACGCCTTCCGGAAGGGCGCGGCCACCATTCTCATTGCTACCGATGTCAGCGCGCGGGGGGTAGACATCCCCGAAGTGGAATATGTCATCAATTACGACCTTCCTGAAGTAGCCGAAAATTATGTACACCGCATCGGACGCACCGGGCGCGGCACCCGCAAGGGCAAAGCCGTTTCGTTTTGCAGCAAAGAAGAAACGCCCCTCCTCCAGGCCATAGAAGATTACCTGGGCTATGCCCCGGCCTCCCAGACGCTGTCTGACCTGGAATACCAGGAAACCCTTCTCTTCTCCAATGAAGAGTCACGCACCTTCAAAGACGTCATGAAAGAAATCGCTGATTTTGAGGCGGCTACAAAAAAACGTAAAAAAAAGTAGCGTAAAAACTTGTTTAGAACCGAAAAGGCCTGCATTTTTGCAAACCTTTTCAGGGGAGCATAGCTCAGCTGGTTCAGAGCATCTGCCTTACAAGCAGAGGGTCAGGGGTTCGAATCCCTTTGCTCCCACCAAATCAGGCCTCGCCGGGGCAAGTTAAAAAAAGAAAAGGGAGCATAGCTCAGCTGGTTCAGAGCATCTGCCTTACAAGCAGAGGGTCAGGGGTTCGAATCCCTTTGCTCCCACCATTAAAACCCAAAAATCAATGCTGATCTTTGGGTTTTTTAATTTCGTCCTGAGCTCAATAAACTTTTGCACGGTGACATTTCATAATCCCTACCGGTATTCTCCCTGGCTCACGGTGATCTTGCGGATCTCCCTGGTGCTTCTCTTATTTTCAGTTTCCCGTGTCATTTTTTACCTGCTTAACCGGGAAATCTTCGGCGTGCTGGATACCACGGAATGGTTCTGGATACTTGCGGGAGGGCTACGCTTTGATGTGGTCGCGGTATTGTACATTAACCTCCTGTACATCTTGTTCACTCTTCTGCCTACGGGGCGTAATATGGCCGCGACGCGGGCGTTTGACATCCTCTTTGTGATCAGTAATGCCGCCGGGCTTCTGCTGAATTGCATCGACTCGGCCTACTATGCCTTTAATCTCAAAAGAATCACCTGGACCTCCCTCGGGGAGCTGCAAGGCTTTAACAACGCCACCGAGCTTCTCTCCAGCTTCCTGGTACGGTACTGGTATGTGTGGGCGCTCTGGATCCTGTTTATCCTTGCCCTGGTCGGCATAGCCCGGAACGTCCGCTCTTCCATGAAAAAGTACAATGCGCATACCTATGTAGACGTCTTCCTGCTTACGTTTATCCTGCTCATGTTCGGGTTCCGCGGAAACCTGCGCTACTCCACCCGCCCCCTGGGCCTAAATGACGCGGGCAAGTATGTACGTTCTCCACAAAATGTAGCCCTGATCTTCAGCACCCCGTTCAGCATTTTCAGAACCATTGCCGAAACCAAACTACATAAATACACCTACTTTTCCGAAGAAAAGGAGCTGGAGGAATATTTCAATCCCGTACAGCAAACCGAAGGCGGAGGAGAATTCCGGGAAATGAATGTGGTTATCCTTGTACTTGAAAGTTTCAGCGAAGAAGCCTCCTCCATTTCCAACCGCGACACTTCCACCAACCGCTTTATGCCCTTTGTGGATTCTCTCCGGAGGAAATCCTTTTACACCGAATACAGCTTCGCCAACGGCAAGAAATCCATTGAAGCCCTGCCTGCCATCTGGGGAAGTATACCCAGTTATACCCAGCCCTACGTATTGTCGAAATATTCCTCCAATAAAATTTACGGATTACCCCACATCCTGAGAGACAAAGGCTACCATACCTCTTTCTTTCACGGCGCCCCGAACGGCTCCATGGGCTTCCAGTCTTTTGCCCACCTCATGGGCATTGACCATTACTACGGTAAAGATGAATTTGCGGACAACTCCCAGTTTGACGGTATTTGGGGCATTTGGGACCAACCCTTCCTGGCCTATTACAGCCAAATGCTGAAGACCTTTCCTCAGCCCTTCTTCAGCACAGTTTTCACCGTCAGTTCGCATGACCCCTTCAAAGTACCCAAAGAAGCCGAAGACCAATATCCTGCCGGCCCTCACCCCATTTTCAAAGCGTTTTCTTATACAGACGACGGCATCAGGAAGTTTTTTGAAAGCATTAAAAACGAACCCTGGTTTTCCAACACCCTCTTTGTGATCACCGCCGACCACACTTCCCCGAAATGCGATCTTCCCGAATTCAGATCCAGCCTGGGCGTTTTCCGGATCCCTGTATTCTTTTATATTCCGGGAATGGATTTCGCGGGAAAATCGGAAAGGGTGTTCCAGCAGGCCGACATTATGCCTACCGTACTCCAGATCATGCACTATGATCAACCCTTTGTCTCTTTCGGCAAAAACCTCCTTTCCGCAAAAACCAAAGACTTCGCCGTCAATAAATACGAAAACTATCAGTACATTTACGGCGATTTTTTACTTAAAATGAACGCGGACAATAAAGGAGTGGCCCTTTATCGTTACAAAACCGACAAGATTCTGGAAAAAAACCTGCTGGATACGGATCCTGAAACCGCCGAAGTGCTGGAGAAGAATTTCAAAGCCTATATTCAGCAGTTTCAGAACAGGATGATCGACGACCGGTTTACGGTGAAAGGAATTGACAGTTGACAATTAGTGGAGTGTCCTCGATACTCACTACTCACTACTCGATACTTGATACTCATTACTCTCTGAATATGAAACAACACAAAGCCGGTTTTATTAGTATCGTAGGAAAACCCAATGTGGGTAAATCTACCCTAATGAATCAACTGGTAGGCGAAAAGCTTTCCATCATTACCTCGAAAGCCCAAACCACCCGCCACCGGATCATGGGCATCGTCAATGGCGAAACTTCCGACTTTGATTTTCAACTGGTTTACAGCGACACCCCGGGCATTATCAAACCGGTATATGAGCTGCATAAATCCATGATGGAGTTTGTACACGGCTCCATTGAAGACGGAGACGTGATCCTGTTTGTGACCGACATCTACGAAAAATACGACGAGGAAGATGTGATAGAACGCCTCAAAAAAGCAGAAAGTCCCATATTGCTCATTATCAACAAGACCGACCTGGCTACGGCAGAAGACATTGAAGAGAAAGTGGCGCACTGGAAAAGCGTTTTCCAACCCACGGAGATCCTCACCCTCTCCGCCCTGAACGGAACGGGTGTCAGTGAACTGATGGACCGTATCCTCACGTATCTGCCTGTACACCCCCCCTATTTTCCGAAAGACGAGCTTACCGACAAGCCAGAGCGCTTCTTTGCCGCTGAAATTGTTCGTGAAAAAATATTTCTCAATTACAAAAAAGAAGTGCCTTACAGCTGCGAAGTCGTGATTACCGCCTTCAAGGAATCGGAAGAGCTGATCCGGGTCTCCAGCGAAATCTACGTGGAAAGACCTACCCAAAGGGCTATTTTGCTGGGCCACAAGGGAGAGCGTATCAAAAAAGTAGGGACAGAAGCCCGGGAAGAGATGGAAAAGTTTTTCGGGAAAAAGGTTTTCCTGGAGCAGTATATCAAAGTAGAACCCGACTGGCGCCAGAAAAAGGCCAAGCTACTGGGTTTTGGCTACTGACCGGAACACCGCCCATATCAAACCAACCGCTAACCAGAACTAATACTTATGAATATTCTTTTAGGAAGTACCAAAGAAGACGTTTTCGCTGAAGTGGAAGCATTCCTGGCGAAAGAACAACTGCGTATTGTAAACCAGGACATGTCTCGCCCCTGGGGCGGTTTTTTTGTACTGGACGAAACCCAGGCACCTGAATTTGTAGGAAAATTCTTTGCCCACCTGACCATGAACGATTTCGCGGGTTTTGAAAAACTCAGTCCCAAGATCCTGATTGTAGCGCCCGACAAGCGACTCTCCTGGCAATACCACCACCGCAGGGCGGAAATCTGGAAACTGATTCACGGGGTAGCCGGTGTAGTCATCTCTTCCACCGACCAGGAGACCCCGGCCATTCCCCTGAGTGTAGGCCAGGTCATCAACCTCAAATGCGGAGAGAGACATCGTTTACTCGGCACCAACGGATGGGGCATTATAGCAGAGATCTGGCAGCACACCGACAAAGACAACCCTTCCGATGAAGAGGATATCGTACGGGTGCAGGATGACTTCGGGCGATGATATAAATTGGGTATCCTTCGACAAGCCTCGGGGTGACACAGCACGGCTTAGGGTGATGTAAACCGCTGTCTGGCTGAGCCTGTCGAAGCCCCACACAAAACGTATCCTCCAAGCTCAGGGGCATGGTAAAACGGCTGCCCTTTCATACTTGTTGAAGCATAGTATCCCCTTATTTCTTCCGCAGCTTACTGTGCTTAAAGCCGTAGGTAAAATAGATTACCATTCCAATCACCAGCCAGATCAGGAACATGGTCCAGTTACTGGCACCCAGCTCGGCCATCAGGTATAGGTTCACCAGGATACCGATCACCGGCAGCAAAGAGAAATTATACCGGAAGGCCAGTACCCCAAGCACCGCCCAGGTAAGCCAGAAAATGCCGTAGAGCGGGTGTTCCATAAAATTCAGGTATTCGGTTCCGAACCGTGTACTCACCACCCAAACCGCCACTGCGAGCAAAGGAATAATCAGGTATTTCCCATTGATATACGGCACCCTGAACTTGGCCCGTTCACTGAGGCCGGTATGATCCATATACAATATTCCGCCACATACCAGGATGAACGCAAACAAGGTACCCACCGCGGTCAGGTCAATCACAAATTCCATATTTAAAAACAGGGCGGGTACGGCCACTAACACCCCGGTCACCAGGGTAGAGAACCAGGGCGTCTTGTATTTTTCATGAATCTCCCCGAATACCTTGGGCAGGAGGCCGTCGCGGCTCATCACCATCCAGATCCGGGGCTGGGCCACCTGGAAAGCCAGCAAAGCGCTACTGATAGCAATCACCGCACTTACCGAGACTACACCGGCCATCCATTTTACTCCTATTTTCTCAAAAACAAAAGCCAGGGGATCATTCACTCCCAGCTCTTTATAGTTCACCATCCCGGTTAAAACCAGGGTAATCAGTACATACAATACCGTGGTCACAATCAAGGCGTAAATCATGGCCCGGGGCAGGTCACGCTGGGGATTCCGGGTTTCTTCCGCCGTAGTAGAAATGGCGTCAAACCCGATAAACGAAAAGAAAACCGCCGCCACACTCAGCATCACCCCTTTGGCTCCGTTAGGCGCAAAAGGGGTCCAGTTCGCCGTATCCACATAGAACACTCCCCCTATAATCACCATCAGCACAATACCTAATTTGATATATACCAGCAGATTCCCTACATTTCTTGACTCCCGTATACCGATATAGATCAACCAGGTAATCAGCACCGTGATGATGGCCGCGGGCAGGTTCATCAGCACCTTGAAATTTCCCAGCATGGGAGCATGCTCGTATACTTTCGCCAGTTGCAGCGAATGGCTGGGCAGCTCAGACAAAGTTCCCGCCGCCGTGGCCTGTACCACCTCGTTATACGCCTTTGAAGCCGTAAACGAATCAATGGCCAGCCACCTCGGCCAATGGATCCGGAAAACATTCTCCAGCATGGTTACAAAATACTCCGACCAGGAAATGGCCACCACAATATTGGAAACGGCGTATTCCAGCACCAGGGCCCAACCGATAATCCAGGCAAACAACTCCCCGAACGCCACATAGGCGTAGGTATATGCACTACCGCTCACCGGCACGGTGGAAGCAAACTGGGCGTAACTTAAAGCCGTAAATACGCAAGCCACCGCTACAAATACGAAAAGCAGGGAAACGGCCGGTCCGCCCGCAAAAGTCGCCTTTCCTATGGTGCTGAAAATCCCGGCGCCTACAATAGCCGCCAAACCAAAAAAGGTCAGGTCTTTCACCGAAAGTACGCGTTCCAGCCGGGGGCCATGCCCTTCATCCGAGGCGTCTTTTACTGCCTGATCAATATTTTTTCTCTGAAATAAACCGTTTGCCATACGCAATTCCTGGGTTTCACACATTCTTTCCTCCTATACCCCGTCAACGCTTTCGTAAGCAGAATAAGAAAATCCAAATGCGTGGTAATGGTAATATCCCGTAAAAGTAAGTAAGAATCTGACTTCCTGCAAAATGAAATTGCGTTTGTCTTCACGAAGACCAATTTTCATTTGGACCGCCCACTCATTCCCGACCGCTACTTTTGAATTTTATACGGTAAAAAACAGCTCCTTACCCCTGCTCTTCCCTGAATTATTCCGTATTTTTGCGGAAATTTCAAATTCTGATACATGTCAAAGAAAATCTCGTCTGCGCTTATTTCCGTTTTTTATAAAGACGGCCTGGATAAAATAGTGCAATTACTGCATAAAAATGGGGTAACGCTCTATTCTACCGGTGGCACACAGACCTTTATAGAAAACCTGGGAATCCCCGTAACTGCGGTAGAAGACCTTACGGCTTACCCGTCGATTTTTGGAGGAAGAGTCAAGACCCTTCACCCCAAAATATTCGGGGGTATACTTCACAGACGGGGCCTGGAAGACGATGTCGATACGGCCGCAAGGTATGCGATCCCCCCGATTGACCTGGTCATTGTAGATCTCTATCCCTTTGAGGAAACCCTCGCCTCAGGCGCTTCCGACGAAGACATTATCGAAAAAATTGATATCGGCGGTATTTCCCTAATCCGGGCCGCGGCCAAAAACTTTGAAGATGTACTGATCGTGTCCTCCCGTAGTCAATACGAAGAGGTATACGAAATCCTGGCTGAAAAAGATTGCTCCACCGATCTGCCCGACAGGAAACATTTCGCCAAACTGGCATTCGCTACCAGTTCTCACTATGACACCGCCATTCATGCCTGGTTTGCCGATTCCTATAACGCCGATTCTTTCCGTTCGGAAAAAGTAACTCCTTTGCGGTATGGAGAGAACCCTCACCAGTCGGCCCGTTTCTACGGCGACCTGGATAAAATGTTTACCCAGCTCCATGGGAAAGAGTTGTCGTATAACAACCTGATGGACATGGACTCCTGTGTTCGCCTGGTTGATGAGTTCGAAGACCTCACCTACGTGATTGTCAAACATAACAACGCCTGCGGAGTAGCTTCGGCCTCCACACCCGTGAAAGCATACCTGAATGCCCTGGCCTGTGACCCTGTTTCGGCCTTCGGCGGCGTCATCATCACCAACGGCAAGGTAGACAAAGCCACCGCCGAAGAACTTCATGAACTGTTCTTTGAAATCCTGATGGCGCCGGAGTTTGAAGAAGAAGCCCTGGAAATCCTGAAGAAGAAAAAAGACCGGAGACTGCTGCTGAGAAAAGACGTGCAAACCTCCCGCTCTCAATTCCGGTCACTGCTTAACGGCGTTTTGGAACAAGACAAAGACCTTTCTACCGAGAAGGTGGCCGATTTCAGGGTGGTGACAGACAAAGCGCCTACCGATGAACAGAACAAGGCCATGGAGTTTGCCCTGAAAATCTGCAAGCATCTGAAATCCAATAACGTGGTACTGGCGAAAGACGGTCAGTTCCTGGCCTCGGGGGTCGGACAAACCTCCCGGGTGGATGCCCTGAAGCAGGCCATCGACAAAGCCGCTGAATTCGGTTTCGACCTAAACGGCGCAGTCATGGCTTCGGAAGCCTTTTTCCCTTTCCCAGACTGCGTGGAAATTGCCGGGAAAGCCGGTATCAAAGCCGTAGTACAGCCCGGGGGTTCCATCAAAGACCAGCTTTCTATCGACTATTGCAATGAAAACGGCCTGGCCATGGTCATGACCGGCGTAAGGCACTTCCTGCATTAAGCGTATGAATGACATCACCTGCATGGAAAGAGCGCTTGAGCTGGCGGCCCTGGGCCGCGAGTGGGTAAGCCCGAATCCGATGGTAGGCTGTGTCATTGTGCATGATGATAAAATTATCGGCGAGGGCTTCCACCGGAAATACGGTGAGGCCCACGCCGAGGTTAGCGCCATAGAGAACGTGGCCGACAAGGCCCTGCTGCCCGAAGCTACGGTATACGTTACCCTGGAACCCTGCGCCCATTACGGCAAAACGCCCCCCTGCGCAGAACTGCTCATCCGCCACCGGGTAAAAAGAGTAGTCATCTGCAATGAAGACCCTTTCCCCGAAGTTTCGGGAAGAGGAATTGCCCTGCTCAAAGCCGCGGGAATCACCACGGCGACCGGCCTGTTGGCCGAGAAAGGGGAAGCACTTAACCGGCATTTCTTCAAGGCCCAGCGCACGGGACTTCCCTACATAATCCTCAAATGGGCGGAAACGGCCGACGGCTTCATTGCCGGCACGGGCGGAACCCCGGTGAAAATATCCAATACACTCACCGACCTCACCGTACACCGCTGGCGTGCCGAAGAAGACGCCATCCTGGTAGGAAAAAACACCGTACTCAGGGATAACCCCCGGCTGAACGTACGCCACTGGACCGACCTTAAACAGCCCGTACGGGTAATACTGGCGTCTAACCTGGAAGCAGATCCGAACCTGCACGTTTTTGACAATTCCCAGAAAACCCTGATTTATAACCGGGAAATTGCCAGAGCGGAACACCAAACCGAATATGTTCCCGCCACAGGCCTGACCGCCACACTTCGTTCCCTTAAAGAAAAGGGTATCCATAGCGTATTGGTAGAAGGCGGCCTTAAAATCCACGAATCTTTTATAAAGGAAGGCCTGTTTGACGAAATCAGAGTAATTAAAAGTACGGGGGAAATACACCGGGGAATTCCCGCACCTGCCCTCCCTTCCGGCATACTATTGGAGAAAAATATTCGTATTCTTAACGACCAGATATTTTTTTACAGGAACATTCCAACCTTTTAAACGGAAATCTGGTCTATACTATACCCTGCCCCAGGGTTTGTGCCCTGTCTATGCATAATGAAAAGGAACTGATACAGGCCTGTATAAGAGGCGAACGCTCAGCCCAGAAGCGACTTTACGAAAAGTTCGCGGGCAAGCTGTATGCCATTTCCCTGCGGTACATGAAGTCGCAGGACGAGGCCGCCGATGTGTTGCAGGACGCTTTCATTAAGATTTTCGATGGACTGGGTACTTTCCGGTACGATTGCGCTCTTGAACTCTGGGTGAGGCGCATCGTGATCAACACCGCCCTGACCGCTTTAGGGCGACGAAAAATCAGCTACAACCTTGAAGACTATGAATTTTTAGGCGCAGACGAGAACCTCGGTCTGGGATCTCTGGATTACGGGGCGCTCCTGCAGATGATCGGCAACTTGCCGGAAGGCTGTAAGACCATATTTAACCTTTTTGCCATAGAAGGGTATAAGCACCAGGAAATAGCCCTTATGCTGGGCATTTCCGAGGGGACTTCCAAGTCCCAGTTCGCCCGTGCGCGGAGTATTTTGATAAAGGAGATTGAGATGGAGAACAGTAAACTGGAAGATAGATGAAAAAGTCGTTTGAGGATCAATGGAAAGAGGCCCTGGGCGATGCTTCCCAAACTCCCCCGCCTGAGATATGGGACCGGGTGGAGGCCGAACTAAACCAAAAGAGGCGCAGGTTTATATTCTGGATAAACCCGTCTGCGAGAAAAAAGATAGTATTTACAGGGGCCGCCGCCGCGTTAGCGCTGGTATTGGGCAGCACCTGGTTTATGGTCAACCTGCCTAAAAACCAGGTGACACGGCAAGACCTGCCTGCGAGTGGGATAGAAGACTTTTCAAAAGAGACGAAAAAAAACGCACCAGAAGAGAAATCCGCGCTTCCTGCCAACGAACAACGCCCTTTAAGTGAGTCTTTCTCCGACTTTGTAAACCGGCAGAAACCGGTTTTAACTTCTACCGTGAAAACCGGGCAACTTGCGGTACAACCGGCATTGACTACAGAAAACGAGGCAGAACCGGATTCTGAAAGAGATTTTGGCCCTGGCCTTCTCCCTTCCCGAGCGTACGCCTACATGCAGGTATCGGCCTCTCTCCCCCAAATTCAGACCCCTGAAGTTCCCGTCATTACCGACCGGAAGGCTGACCGTGAAAAAAAGTTGAGAATAGGCTTCCTGGCTGCCAACGCGCCTTTCCATCCTAACTTTTCCGCTCCCGGATTTCAGCAGCAGGCCCTGAGTGCCGCGCAGAACTCCGATGTACTGCTTTCGTTTGACAAGAGCAATTCCGAACTGAACGGCAACTCTTTCTATACGAACTCCAGCCGTACCGACGCCCAAAGTTCTTTCGAACCGGGGCAGTCTATGGGCTTCGGAATTACCCTGGCCCATAAGCTAAAGAAACGGTTATCTTTGGAAAGCGGCCTGAAGTTTACCCGCGCCACCGCCTCCTATACTTCCAACGTCTACGCCGTAAACCAAACCACGGGCCAGACCGAGAGCTTCTCGCATGCCAACTACGTGCAATCTGACGGAAAAACGTCGGATGTACTTATTTCGGTGAGCGGCACCTCCCGGTATACCTACCATTTCCTGTCGGTTCCTCTCCTCCTGAACTACGAGGTGCTGAACCTGGGAAAACTCCGGTTCAATGCCGTGGCAGGGCTGAGTAATGAGTTCCTGATCTCCGGAAGTGTAGTGAATCCCAAACAGAACGAGCAGCATTTTAATGCGGGAAATTCCAACTTCCGTGCCATTAATATCGCGGGTGTAGGCGGTGTACGGTTGAGCTATCCGATCACTTCCGTGCTAGACATTCAACTGGGAGGCACGTACCAGCATTTTCTGACTTCCGGTTTAGAAAAGAACGCCCGGGCCACTTTCCGCCCGAGCATGTCGGGCGTTCACCTGGGGATCTCGGTAAGGCAATAATCAGGAACCCGTCTTAAACAGGTAGCCTACCCCTTTCAGGGTAATCAGTTCTACCCCGGGATCGGCCTTGAAATAGTCGCGGAGACGGGTGATATATACATCCAGGTTGCGGGAGTTAAAATACGAGTCGTCGTTCCATACCCGCATCAGGATATCCTTGCGCAGCACTTTCTGATTCAGGTTTTCTGTCAGTACCTTCAACAGTTCGGCTTCCCGGAATGACAACTTAATGATTTCTTTGTTTGGTAAGGCCAGCTCTTGTTTTGCCGGAAAGAAAGTCAGCTTACCGAGGTTCACTACTTCCGGGTTTTCTTTCTTCCTGCCGGCCATATTCTTCAGGTTATGAATCCTGGCAATCAGTTCTTCCATGCTAAAGGGCTTTTTCAGGTAATCATTTCCCCCGGAATCAAAGCCTTTCAGCACATCTTCTACCTGGCTTTTGGCCGTCAGAAAAAGGATAGGTACGGCCGGGTCGGTTTCCCGGATTTCCCGTGCTATCTCGAATCCACTTTTGTTGGGTAGCATCACATCCAGCACACAAACCTCCGGCTTATACGATTTAAATTCTTCCACCGCCTGCTCGCCGTCGGTTAGCATACTGATCTGGAAACCCCGGCTCTCCAGGGTTTCCTTCACAATCTTCCCTAAAAATATCTCGTCTTCCACGTACAGGAGTTTCATAATTTTCTTTTGAAAGTGAGCGTAAACGTGGTGCCTTCGCTTCCACTCTCTAAAGTTACTAAACCCTGGTGCAGATCCATAATATGTTTCACATAATTTAGTCCCAGACCATACCCTTTCACATTGTGGCGGTCACCTGTAGGCACACGGAAGAACTTTTCAAAAACCTGGTTCCGGTATTCCCGGGGTATCCCTATGCCCTTATCCTTTACGCTCAGCGTAACCCCGTGGGGCTCCGCGCTTAACGCAATATCTACCTCGGGCGAATCGCCGGAATATTTCAGGGCGTTATCGATCAGGTTATTCAGGACACTACTCACCTGCAGCTCATCGGCCTCAATGGTAAAATCTGTACCTTCCGTATGAATCCGGATACTACCGCCCGTTGACAAAAAGCGGGGCTGCCACGATTTCACAGCGGTGGCAGACAGGTTTCCCAGGTCTACTTCGCCCGGGTAAAGCGTTACTCCCTGCTTCTCCAGGAGAGAAGTCTTCAGAATATTATCTACCATCAGCGAAAGCCGGTTCACCTCATTCTGAGAGATTTCCATGTACTCCCGGGTGGTTTCGGGATTGGTGTTGCCACCGAACTGCTGAAGCGCTTCCAGGGCTACACTCAGGGTAGCCAGGGGCGTTTTCAACTCGTGTGTCACATTGCTGATCAGGTCGTTTTTCAAGGTGTTTAAGCGCGACTGCTTCCGTAGGTTCCGGAATATCAGCCAGAAGGTCAGGGAAGTCACCACCAGAATAAAAACGGAAAACAGGATATTGTTCCGGAGTTTTCCCAGCAAATACCGGTTTAGATCCCGGGGATATGCCTTAAAAATAACCGTAGGAATGATTGACAGGGAAGACACGCTCTCCGGGTTAAGTACCGCTACACCGTTCACCACCACCGAATCGCGGGAGTTTCTCAGGCGCTTTTGCATTTGGGTATACACTCTCGGGTTTCGGCGGAATCCCTGCACGGAGGTATCCGAAGGAATAGAATCTTTGTGGATCAGGAACTGCATCGTATAACCCATATCCCTGATCCGGTCATTGTACTGCCTTTCCACCGAATCTAAAGGCGCACTCGTGAAAACCAGCCGCCTGCGGGGAGGCTGCCGGTTTTCTTCCCGGTCTTCCCCGGGCGAAAAGCCGGAGGGCAGGTTCATTCTCGGAATCTGGGCAATGACCCTCTTCAGGCGATTCAGGCTGTCGGCCTGCTGCTGAGACCTTATGATCAACCTCACTACGCCGGAATCGTTTAAGATCAGCGTACCGGTAGAATCGGTGCGAATCGCGCCGAGGTTAATGCCTTCCACCTTGATCAGGGTGTCTCTTTTCAGAGGAAGGGAAGCCACTACGTGTACCTCTCTGCCCGGGCGGTCTAAAGGCACCGCCGTTTTTTTTCGTAATAATTCCGGCTTTTCTTCCGGAGCGCTGGAAAAAAGTCCGTGGGTAAGTGTGCGCGAGACCAGGGAGTCTTCAATGGTGCGTACAGTCTCCTTAAACAGGAGGTCGGCATTGCTGTAAAACGCGCGTTTATGCTCCTTATACTCGCTTCTCAGCCAGAAATACTGGGAGGTAGCCAGCAATGCTACGCTGGCTACCATCAGGATTAACGCGGTGGTATTCTGGCTTTTTTTCATCTCAACCTCCTCTACCGATAACCATCACTCCACCACCGGGACCACGGCCTCTGAAATTCTTCATCTGTTCTGCCTGATGCTCTTTCTTGAGTTTATCCAACTGCTCCTGAGTCATCTTTTTGCCCTTCGAATTGATCTTCATATCGTCTGCGGAAACCGCTACCGCGTTTACTTTCGTAGCCACAAAAGTAGTCACGCCGTCGTTCAGGTCCAGGGCCAGAATCAGGCCGGGCAGACCGTTGTATTTATCCGGACCCGCGGCCGAGGCAATGGCATCTGTAAACCATGCCGTAATTTCGGTAGTCACCACGGTATCTTTCATCGTCATTTTTCCCGACTCATCAAAAACGGGCATGGTGCGCTGTTCACTTTCCGATGCCGTAGCCATCATACACTCATAGCCCAGCACAGGCCGTGTCTGCGTAGGGTCTACCTTCCAGCGCATTTTCTCGTATTTGCCGGATACCTGAAAAGGCTGCTGGGCATACTCTTCGTATTTCCTGAAAGTACCTTCTTCCAGATTATACAAGGTTTCGTCTTTCGATAAACGCCGGGGGAAGCTCCTTCTTTCCCCGTTAATCACCACCGAGTTCTCGCCCGCTTCCTGGTTAGGATCCACCTTGAACACCGATTCCTGGTTTTTGACAATCAGGGTATAGATAGTAGGTCTCTGCGCTGGCATATTACCAAACTGCGCGCGCATCCGGTCGGCGTTCGGGTTGTTGGCCATGGCCTTGGCGGGGTCCATTACGCGGTCATAGCTCACCACGCCTTCAAAGTTCTGGGCCAGGACAGAACCGCCCGCCAGCAGACCCGCTAAAAGGATTACAATGCTCTTCTTCATTTTATATCGAATTATTTACAGTTTAAAGTCGTTTTTTAATTGATCCTGATCATAGGTCTTCCGCCCGCGGGTATTCCCCCGTTGATATTGTAGGTAAAGGTAGCCAGCACATATCTTCCCAGGGCGTTCGTGCTTTGTTCGCTGAAGGTGTTTCCGCTGGCCGACTGGCTGATAACCTGGTTCTTTCCAAGAATATCATTCACCGAAAGACGGATTTCTCCACGCTTATTCTTCAGTATGCTTCTGTACAAAGCCGCATTCCAGAGGGGTACTCTCTGCACCACATCGCTGGTGGCATAACGGTAAATGGAGTAGTTCATGCTGCTGGTAAAGTTCACAGCCTGGGGTATTCTCCAGTCCAGGTCAGCGGTATACCCCTGGTTCACATAATTCGGATTCAGTTGGGTATTCTGGGAATACGTGGTATTGTTAAAGGATACCCTGGCACTCACGCCCAGGTTAAAGTTATCTCCCGGGTTAATATCCGCTCTCACCGTATTCGAGTTGGTGAAAGAATTGGTGATATTGTCCACATTGTTAATCAGCGTTTGGGAGCGCCCCACGTTAAACATGGAGGTCACGCTGAAACGGGTGCTGATCGGCCGAACCCGGAAACCATAATTTGCCACGCCGTTAAAGCTCAGGTTATTGCCGTAGTTCACCGGTTTCCTGATCTGGGCGAAAGTTTCACTATTGTAGGTCACCGAGTCCGTAATATTGTCAGTGGTGTAATTGATGCCCGCCGTTACAAAAAAGCTGGTAAAGGTTAACTGGTTAAAATCACGGAAATTCAGGTTCAACCTTTGGGCGTACTTGGGTTTCAGCTCCGGGTTACCTACATAAATATTGAGGGGGTTGGAGTTGTCAGGCACGGGCGACAACTGGGTCATAGACGGTTCGGAGATGTTCGTGTTATAGCTCAGGTCCATAGATTTCGAACCTGTAAACGAATACCTTAACCTACCGTTAAATACCGGATTGGTAAAGCGTTTTTTGATGAGTTCATTACGAAGTATGAGGTCACCCACCAGGCGGGAGTCCTGGATGGCCGCTCCCACATTGGCGTTCCACTTCTCATAATTCACCCGGTAGCTAATACCTGCGCGGTTGTAGAAGTAGTCGTTCATGTATTTGTTGCTCAGGGAAGAATCCAGGGTATTTCCGGTTTCAGACACGTTAAACACCTTCTTGTCCAGGTCATTGTTTACCTTTTGAAAGGAGTAATTAAATTCCAGGAAATTGGTGCTAGTCAGGGGTTCCGTATACGACACCTCTGCCCCCAGGGAAAGTTTATTGCTCACCTGGTTATTGATCTGGTTCAGCGGCGTATACACCACATCATTCATTTCGGAGTCAAACAATCCGTTGGTGGAAACCTGGGTACCGTCGCTCTCGTTATTGTTCAGGCCAAAGGTCAGGTTGGTGGTAAAAGTCCGCCCTCTTTTATCAAAGGCTTTCTGGTACAAAGCCTGGGATGTAAACCCGATGCTGTTCCCTTCCGAGCTGTTCAGGCGGTCGGTGCTGTTTCTCAGCTGATGGGTACTTTTAAGGTATTCTTCGCTAGAACTTAAGGAATTACTTCCGTTCGTCCGATAGTCAACTCTATTGGTCCAGCGGATAGAATTCTGGGCATTCAGTTTACTGTTCAGGGTCACATTCAGGCGGTGCGACTCGCTGTCGGAATCCTGCTCCGACCGGGAAGCGCCGGTAGTTTCTACATCCCCGATCACACTCTGAGAGGTACCTTCGCGGGTCACAAACGTATTGGAGTTGGTATACGAATAACTTCCGTTCAATTCAGTTTTGGTATTCAGCTTATTATTGAAGTTGATACCCCCTGAAATATTTCTCATCAGGCCGCTTCTGGCTCCTCCTATGCCTCCGCCGCCAAAACTGATTCCGCCGCCGCCGCGGCCAATGCCGGCCATACTGAATTCTGAGCCGGAAAAGCTCATCTCGTTGATATTATTGGCATTTCCTACAAAAGAGAGCTGGTTGCCGTTTTTAAAGGAGCTATAGGTAGCGCCCACATTATAACGGGCGTCTTTGTTCGCATCTGCACCTCCACCGGCCGTGATCCGGCCAAAGCCCAGGTTTTTCTTGTCTTCTTTCAGCACAAAGTTGATCGTGGTTTCTTCTTCCCCGTCGTCGATACCGGTAAATTCGGCCCGGTCTGATTTTTTATCAAATACCTGCACTTTATCAATGGCGTTGGCCGGGATATTCTTGGTAGCCATTTTGGGGTCACGGCCAAAAAATTCTTTCCCTTCCACCAGCACGCGGCTTACGCTTTTCCCCTGAGAAGTAACGCCGCCCTCATTATCTACCTCCATGCCGGGCATTCTTTTCAGCAGCTCTTCGGCCATGGCATTTTCCTGCACCTTAAAAGAACCTGCGTTAAACTCTATGGTATCCTTTTTGACCTCTACGGCCGCCTTCTCGCCTTTGACCACCAGTTCGGCCAGTTCTTTCGAAGCCGAATCAAGGGTGATAATGCCCAGGTTCTGGTCTCCTCCGGTCAGCACAATAAAACGTAAAAATTTTTCATAGCCTACATAGGTCACCTGCAACAGGGCTTCTTCTTTAGCAGAAGACCGGAGCTCAAAATGGCCATTCTCTTTCGTTTTGGCGAAAGAAAGCATGGTAGAGTCTTTGGTGTCAAGGAGCATCACGGTACTGTTGACCAGGAAAGCGCCGTCTTGCCCTTTCACTTGTCCTTTGAGTGTCTGACCCTGAGCCGCAAAGTGCAAAATACATGCGAACACCAGCGTAATTAGCTTTTTCATAAAATGCGTTTACAAAGTTTACAGGCACAAAAATACTACCCAAACGCGTGCACCAGGGTTAATCAACTTTAATGTAAGGTTAATTAAGGTTAATGCATCTTCTTAAATGAGGAATTCAAACAAATCGGGGTTATCGTTAATGTAGGTAAATTTCACTTTATGTGCCTGCATTCTTTCAATGAGGGGCTCGAAATCTTCTTTTTTCTCAATTTCTACCCCAATGAGCGCTGGCCCCTTCTCCCTGGCGGTTTTTTTGGAATATTCGAAGAAGACAATATCTACGGTAGGCCCCAGCACTTTTCCCAAAAACTCATTCAGCGCCCCCGAACGCTGGGGAAACCGCACAATAAAGTAATGCTTTAACCCTTCGTAAATCAGGGAGCGCTCTTTGATTTCTTCGGTACGGGTGATATCGTTATTGCCGCCCCCAATGATACACACCACATTTTTCCCCCGGATATCATCCTTCATAAAATCGAGGGCGGATATGCTCAGCGCACCGGCAGGTTCGGCTACAATGGCCTCTTCATTATACAATTTCAGAATGGTAGAACACACCTTCCCTTCGGGGATCAGCAGGATATCATCGATATTTTCCCTAACCACCTCAAAAGTGATTTCACCGGCTTTTTTCACCGCGGCCCCGTCTACGAATTTATCGATATGCTCCAGAGCCGTTACCCGGCCGTTCTCTATAGAGGTTTTCAGGGTAGGCGAGCCCTCGGGTTCCACCCCGATGAGGCGGGTGGAGGGGCTAAGGGTACGAAATACGGTAGAAACGCCGGAGGCAAGCCCGCCGCCGCCTATGGCAAACACGAGGTAATCTACTTTCACGTCCAGCTCCTTAAAAATCTCCAGCCCCACGGTACCCTGGCCTTCAATCACCTGCACATCGTCAAACGGGTGGACAAAAACGCCCTGGCCGTGTTCCTGCGCGGCATCAAAGGAGTCGTCGTACGTATCTCCGGCCAATACAATCTCCACCCATTCTTTTCCGAACATCTTCACCTGTCTGACCTTCTGGGCCGGGGTGGTGGTGGGCATAAAAATGGTGCCTTTCACCTGCATTTTATGGCAGGCGTAGGCTACACCCTGGGCGTGGTTTCCGGCGCTGGCGCACACTACGCCCTGGGCCAGCTGCTCTTTACTCAGCGATGCCATCTTATTGTAGGCTCCCCTGATCTTGTACGACCTTACCACCTGGAGATCTTCTCTTTTCAGGTAAATATTGGCCCCGTACAGATCTGACAGGTTTTTATTCCGGGCCAGGGGAGTCTTGATGGCCACTTTTGAAAGTCGTTCGGCGGCCTTGTAAATGCCGTCAATATTGATCCGGTTCATTGCTAATTATGGAAAGAAAAAGCAAACCTACTAAACTCTCTTTGTTTTTTTTATAATCCGTGCAACCATTTCCACCTATCCCGCATCTTGTCTAAAAAACTATACTTATTATGAGAATACTTAATCTGTTTTTGGCCATGGTGATCAGCATGAGCGTGGCTATCGCTCAGAACACCGACCCCTACCTGGTAAAAGATTTTGGAGGCCAGCGCATTAACCGCCTTGAAGTACGCACTTCCGGGGGCGCTATTAAAGTAAACGGCGGCGCTTCGTCTGCCAGAGTCAGAGTTTTCATCCGCTCCAACAGCTGGAACACCAAACTTTCCTACAGGGAAATTGAACAAAGACTGGAAAATTATATCCTGGAGGTAAAAGTAAGCGGGAATACGCTGATCTGTTCGGCTAAACCCAAAAAGGATAATTTTTCCTGGAACAACTCCAATCGCCTGTCTATCAGTTTTGAGATAGACTCGCCTGAGAAAGTAGATACCGACCTGGTTACTTCGGGCGGCAGCATTACGCTCTCCAAACTGGATGGGGACCTGGGCTTTAAAACCTCGGGCGGCTCCATGACTCTCGATGCACTAAAAGGCAATATCAAAGGGGCTACTTCGGGCGGAAGCATCAAAATGAATCAACTGGGCGGCGACATCAGCCTGTCTACCAGCGGCGGAAGCATCACGGCCGAAAATTCCAGCGGCAAGATCAAACTCACTACTTCCGGCGGCAGCCTGACATTCAACAACCTCAAAGGCGAAATCCGGGGTACCACCAGCGGCGGTTCCATCCGGGCCAATGACATCAGCGGTGACCTGAGCATTTCTACCAGCGGCGGCAGCATCAAATTTGCCAATATTGAAGGCAATATCAGCGGCAGCACTTCAGGCGGCGGAATAGAAGGCAACATCCTGGCCATCAAAGACCATGTAAACCTTAGCACCAGCGCGGGTTCCATTAAGGTAGACCTCCCCTTTAATGAGGGCATGGACCTTGATCTGAGAGGAAACCGGGTGTACAGCGACAAGCTGGCCAAGGTTTCCAGCACCCTTAAAGAAGGGAAAGTGAATGGCCGGGTAAACGGGGGCGGGAAGTCGGTGAAGATGCGCACTTCCGCAGGGTCTATTTATGTGGACTGACACGTTCAGCTTAAAAGCCGGCAGGAGCAAATTTCTGCCGGCTTTAACATATCCCTCCCCGGCTCTTTTAATCTATAAATCCTGAACTACGAGGTATATGGTTTTTAGCAGGTTATTAGTATCTTTGATAAAAAACCTGACTATGAAAAAAATTCTCCTTCCTCTCCTGCTTTTTTCCTTGCCGGCTCTAGCACAAAAAACACTTTTGCATTGTGGTTCCTTAATCGACACGGAAAAAGGCGAAATCAGGAAAAATGTCACGGTCACCGTTGAAAAAAATAAGATTACAGACGTGAAGGCCGGGTTTACAAAAGCCGCTCCGGGGGAAACCGTAGTTGATTTAAGTAGGAAATATGTGCTGCCCGGCCTGATAGATATGCACGTGCACCTGGAAGGGGAAACCTCCAAAGACCAGTTTCAGCGGAGAATTCAATCTAACGAGGCCGATGTGGCTTACGAGGCCCAGAAACATGCCAGAACCACGCTTATGGCCGGGTTTACCACCGTCAGGGACCTGGGAGGAGGCGGGGTAAATATTGCTTTGAAAAACGCCATTAATAAAGGCCTGGTGGAAGGCCCCAGGGTTCTGACCTCAGGAAAAAGTATCGCTACCACAGGGGGGCACGCCGACCCTTCTAACGGGATAGGCAACGGGCTGGCCCTACAGGGAAATCGGGCAGACGGCGTCATAAATTCAGCCGAAGAAGCAAGGAAAGCCATCCGGAAACGCTACCAGGACGGAGCCGACTGGATTAAAATTACGGCTACAGGCGGCGTACTAAGCATTGCCAAAAGCGGGAAAGCTCCCCAGTTTCAGGACGATGAACTGGATGCTATCATTTCTACCGCAAACGACTATGGCTTTGGCGTAGCAGCACACGCTCACGGTGCCGAAGGCATGAAACGGGCCATCCGGGCTGGCGTAAAAACCATAGAGCACGGTACTTTCCTGGATGACGAATGCATAGCACTGTTTAAAGAAAAAGGCGCCTACCTGGTACCTACCATCATTGCGGGAAAAACAGTGGCTGACTCCGCCAAAGTTCCGGGGTACTACCATCCCTTTGTAGCCAAAAAAGCTTTGGAAACCGGCCCATTGATCCAGGAAGCATTTGCCAGAGCTTACAAAGCCGGGGTAAATATTGCGTTTGGCACCGATGCCGGGGTTTTCCCCCACGGGTATAATGCCAAAGAGTTTATTTATATGACCGAGGCCGGAATGCCCGTTATGGAAGCCCTCAAAACGGCCACCATCACCAATGCCCGGGTTCTTGAAATGCAGGACCAGGTAGGAAGCATCGCCCCCGGCAAGCTTGCCGATATCATCGCTGTAGACGAAAACCCGGAAACCAACGTGGCCACGCTTATGAAGGTAACCTTTGTCATGAAAGACGGGAAAGTGTATAAGCAGTGATACGGGAGAACAGTCTATCAGCGCGGAAGTCAGGAAATTCAAAATCAAACACAGGCCTGCTCCGTTTATTGGAGATTGTTCTGTAACTCGTAGTAGTACTTCTCCGATTGTTACAGGATTGAGTGTAGGATTTATATTAAGATCGCTCGGGGCTTTATATAAAGTATGATTTTTTAAATAATTCTGTAGATTTAGAGAGACTCAAGAGGAATTCTCACTCATAAATCTCCCTTCTATACCCAAGATCAACTACTTCAACAAGTAAAACACTATCCTGTATCTCATAAATTATACGATAATCTGCCACACGCACGCGATATGCATCTCTGCCTTTCAGCTTTTTATAACCTATTGGTCTCGGATTATCTGCTAAGCCGTAAATTGCTTGTTTAAGCTTGGAATAATAGGGCTCAGGTACTTTTGCAAGAGCCTTTATCGCTCTTTTCGATATATTAACCTGATAGCTCATTTATTTCGCTGAGCCTCTATTATGTAAAAAGCTTCTTCCAGCGGAAGAGATCCTTCCCCTGATTTCCTGGCTTCATCGTAGAGTTTAATATCGTTCAATTCTTCAAGTTCTTCCATCAAGGCTTCGTAGTCTCTAATAGACAAAACTACTGAAATCTTTTTCCCGGATTTATCAGTAATATATTGAGGGCTTAACGATGTCATTTCTCAGATTTTAAACAGTATTACAAATTAACTCATTAGTTATCAGAAAACAATGAATCACCGACTAAAGTTCAATAGAAATCGCCGAGCCTTCGGCTTATAAAACACGTGAGAGGTGCAAAATTTTGCGCCTCTGCATACTAAGTAGAAAATTAGAACTCTCTATAGCACCTCATAAATTCCCGCCACGCCCTGGCCCCCTCCCACGCACGCGGTCACCATCCCATACTTCTGCCCCCTCCGCCGCATCTCGTTCAGGAGCTGCACCGAAAGCCGCGCGCCGGTAGAACCCAACGCGTGACCTAACGCGATAGCCCCGCCGTTGGGGTTTAATTTAGCCGGATCTATACCTACTTCTTTGACCACCGCCAGCGCCTGCGCCGCAAAAGCCTCATTCAGCTCAACCTGCTCAATATCGTCCAGTTTCAAACCCGCCTGCTTCAGAGCCTTAGGAATGGCCTCCACCGGACCGATACCCATCAGGCTGGGTTCTACCCCCGCCACCGCATACGAAACCATACGGGCAATCGGCGTCAGGTTCAATTCCTTCACCGCCCGCTCCGAAGCTACCAGCAAAAACGCCGCGCCGTCTGACGTCTGGGAAGAATTTCCCGCCGTCACCGAGCCCCCCGCGGCAAACACAGGCTTGAGCTTCGCCAGGGCTTCCACACTCGTTCCGGCCCGCGGACCTTCGTCTTTCGCCACCGTATATTCCCGGGTTTTCTTTTTCCCCGAAGCCGCATCGAAATAGGTTTCTTCCACCTTAATAGGCACCATTCCACTGTCGAAATAGCCCTCTTTCTGGGCATTCAACGCCTTTTGATGCGACTGGAAGGCGAACTCGTCCTGCTCCTCCCGGCTGATCTTATATTTCTGCGCTACCTGCTCGGCCGTCAGCCCCATACCGATATAATAATCCGGATGCGCCGAGGCAATATCGTAGTTCAGCGCAGTCTTGTAACCGGTAGTAGGCACCAGCGACATCGACTCCGTGCCGCCCGCAATCACAATATCGGCCATCCCCGCCTGGATTTTCCCCACGGCCATGGCCACCGCCTCCACCCCGCTGCCGCAATAGCGGTTGATGGTGATTCCCGGCACTTCTTTGCCCAGCGCCAGAAGGGAAATATAGCGGGCCATCTGCATGCCCTGGTCCGCTTCCGGAACAGCATTGCCCACAATCAGGTCATCTACCCTCGCCGGCTCCACCTGCGGGTTCTTGCTTAATAAATACCGGATCACATCCGAAGCCAGGTTATCCGGGCGGGTAAATCTAAAAACACCCCTCGGGGCTTTTCCTACCGGCGAGCGGTAGCCGTCAATGATATATGCGTTCATAAAATTATTCCTGGTTTTAACGTTTTAACCTGAAAGTTCCCGGGACACCCTTTAGACACCCATTTACTATCTATTATTACCTATTAATTATCTATTGTTGCCTAATTAATATCTAAAATAAATTTTTACATCCAAAACACCTATCTAATATCTAATATCTAATATCTAATATCTAATATCTAATATCTAATATCTAATATCTA
>CAYRGN010000020.1:0-27515 GCA_964423865.1 uncultured Lacihabitans sp. | reverse complement strand
AATATCTAATATCTAATATCTAATATCTAATATCTAATATCTAATATCTAATATCGATAATATTATCTTTAAATACTTATTAAATATCTATTAATTCCTCGGCGCCTTTCCCCCGCTGATAATCCCCTGCATACGCTCCATCGTTTTTCTTTCGGCACAAAGCGACAGAAAAGCCTCCCTCTCCAGTTCCAGCAGGTATTTCTCACTCACCAGCTGAGGGTAGCTCAGGTCGCCGCCGCAAATCACATAAGCCAGCTTCTCGGCAATCAGTGCGTCATGGTCGGTGATATAATTGGCCATGCGCATCGACTTAATCCCCGCTTTGAAGAGCGCGATACCCGTTTTGCCCTGCACCTTAATATCCGTACGGCGAATGGGCTGAGTATAGCCGTTTTCCGCCAGTTCAATAGCCGCCTGACGGGCTTCGGCAATGAGACGGCTCCGGTTCAGCACAATCTGGTCACGGCCGGTCTTCAGATAATTCATATCAAAAGCCTCCTGCGCAGAGGTAGACACCTTCGCCTGCGCAATGTTCATAAAGGCCGCTTGCAGGATATTCAGCTCTGTATCTCCGGGCTGGTACAGGTCAGAGCAGCGCAAAGCCATCTCCTTGGTTCCTCCACCGGCGGGAATCAGGCCTACGCCCAGCTCCACCAGTCCCATATACAACTCGGCATGCGCCACCACCTTATCGGCATGCAGGTTCAGCTCACAGCCTCCACCCAGAGCGAGCGAATGCGCGGCCGTCACCACCGGTACCGAAGAATATCGAGCACGCATCATGGTTTCCTGGAAAGTGGCGATCATGAGGTCTATCTCATCATATTCCTGCTCTACAGCAAACATAAACAACATGGCCAGGTTGGCCCCCGCTGAAAATGCCTGGGTGCTGTCGTTCCCGATCACCAGCCCACGGAAATCTTTCTCCGCCAGGGAGTACGCCTTGTTCAGGGCTTCAATAGGACCTGAACCCAGGGTGTTCATTTTCGACTGGAATTCTATGCCCAGGATACCCTCGCCCAGATCAAAGATCGACGCTTCCGGATTTTTCCACACCACACTGGTCTTCCGGATATTATCCAGGATAATGAAACCTTCGGTACCCGGAATGGCCTTGTACAATTTCGAGGGAATATCGTAATACAGCTTCTTCCCGTTTTCGATCTTATAAAAGGTGTCATGGCCGGCAGCGATCATATCATACACCCATTGTGCCGGTTTCCTGCCCTCGCTTTCACAAAGCTCCGTAAAAGCTTTGGCGCCGATGGCGTCTGCCGTAGCAAAAACACCCACCTGCCAGCCAAAGCCGGCCGTAATGGCGTCGTCTACTTTATACAGCTCATCGGCGATCTCCGGAATGCGGTTGGAGGCATACTGGAACGCATCGGTAAAGGTTTTACGGTAGAAATCTCCTGCTTTGCTTTTATCTTTCAGCAGAATGGCCACTTTCTCCGGTATGCTCTCAATACCTTTTACCGCATCCAGGGCCGAAATCTTCACCTTATCGGCCGGGCGGTATTCGAGGGTTTTAAAGTCTAAGCCCAGGATGACCGACTTCCCCTTTTCGTCTTTGACCTTCTTATAAAACCCTTGCCCGGTTTTGTCTCCCAGCCACTTCTTTTCCATTAATCTGGCTACAATATCGGGCAGCAGGAACGCATCTTTCGACTCGTCTTCTTTCAGTATGGCAGACAGGTTGTTACACACATTCACCGTGGTGTCAAGGCCCACCACATCGGAGAGGCGGAAAGTACCCGACTTCGGCCGGCCTATCACCGGACCTGTCAGTTTATCCACTTCCTCAATGGTCAGACCCAGCTCTTCCGTAGCCCGGATGGTCTGCACCAGCGCGTAAATTCCGAGGCGGTTGGCAATGAACGCGGGCGTATCTTTACAAAGTACCGTACGCTTGCCCAGGAAGAGGTCGCCGTAACTCATAAGGAAATCAATGATCTCCGGATTGGTCTGCAGACCGGGAATGATCTCCAGCAAAGCCAGGTAACGCGGGGGGTTAAAGAAGTGTGTTCCGCAAAAATGCTTCTGAAAATCTTCGCTCCGGCCATGGGCCATCAGGTGAATGGGAATACCCGATGTATTGGAGGTAACCAGCGTACCCGGTTTACGGTGCTGCTCTACCTGGTCGTAAATAAGTTTTTTAATCTCCAGCTTTTCTACTACCACCTCCATCACCCAGTCTACTTCTTTGATTTTCGGCATGTCGTCATCAAAGTTCCCCAGGGTTACGCGCTCCAGCGATTTCTGACTGTAAACAGGAGAGGGAGACGCTTTTACGGTCGACTGATAAAGGCTACTGACAATGCGGTTACGCACCTGCGGGCTGCTCAGATCCAGGCCTTTCGCCTTCTCTTCTTCATTCGGCTCACGGGGTACCATATCCAGTAGCAATACATCCACACCGATATTGGCGAAATGAAGCGCGATACGGCTCCCCATAATACCGGCCCCGAGTACAGCTACTTTCTTAATAGTTCGTTTCATACATGACAGATTTGATCGTAAAAAATAGTATGCAAGCATACTAATTACAAATCTAGGCCATCCATGCTGATTTTGCAAACAGAATACAATTAATATTTTGCAAAATTTTCTTCGGGAAATACAAAACCAATTTCCTCTGTATTTATAAACCCGAGAGGGTGTTCAATATGGCTTTTGCTACATCAAGGTCATGACATAGCGGACAAACCGCGCCGACACAATACTAGCCGGCAGATTCCCCCGGGCCGACTTAAATTCAGAAATACCTATCCGCGCCTCTTTCACCGGCCCGGTAGTCCATAACAGTACCTGGGCAAAAAATAAAATAAGCAGAAGAGTCTTATTCATTATCAGATATTTACTAGATCAAGCAAAAGTTTTTAAGTACATTTACAAAAAAAACCACTACGTTCATAATTGCATATGAAATCAAAACCCTATACAAAGCACGGTCTGTGGGCCTTCGTCCTGTGTGTCCTGTCTGTTCACCTCTCTGTAGCGCAGGTTACCTTTACCCAGGCTCCTGACCACCTCCAACTCTACCCCCGCGACGCGCAGAACAAGGCGGAGGTGGTGATCTCCGGAAAACTTCTCCGGAAAAATTATACCCGGGCCATTCTCGAAGTATATGAAGATAAAACACTGATCAATACATTTAATGCTGATTTCTCTGCTACCGACTCTGCCCGTTTTACTTTCCAGGTAGAAATTACCGCCAAAGCAGCAGAGTACGCCTTTAAGGTCATGTTGCAGGATAGTGATCAAAAAAAAGAACCCGTGTTGGAACGGGACGGGGTGGTGTGCGGTGACTTTATCATCCTCTACGGGCAATCCAATATAAAAGCCCTGGTGGGTATCGATGAAATGGAAGAACAGACCGACACCCGGCTTCTACGGAACTACGACACGCCGAATAGCGCCCACCCGGAAGTTATGCAATGGTATCGTGCCCACCAGCCTCATGCCTCAGTGGGTGTGTTGGGACTTCACCTACAATCACTTATATTGGCACGTTATGGCATTCCCACCTGTGTGCTTAACGGTAGCGTGGGCGGCGCCAATCTCACTTCGCTGATCAACCCAGACGAAACACTAACCCGCCTGGATTCGTATTACGGCCTTCTCTACTCCCGTGTTATAAAGGCCGGCGCCCTGGGTAAGGTAAAAGCCATTGTCTGGCGACAAGGCGAGGCCGAAACCTGCAACTGGTACCCGGATATCCGCGATTATCCGCAGAATTTCGCGAAGCTGTACGGACAGCTCTCCAAAGACTATACGGGGCGCCCCCGTTTTTACAATATTCAGACGGGGATACTATATTGTAATCAACTGGAAGGGGCCGGGGAGCTCAGGGAATACATGCGCTCTACGAAGTACCTTTTCGACCGGGTGGAAACCACCAATATGCACGCGCTGCCACTCTCAGATGATGTGCATTACAGCATGGAGGGGTATAAGAAAGCTGCGGAAGAACTTTTGCCCCTGCTGGGCCGGGACCTTTACGGCGATACCGACAGCATGGAGGTGCATCCGCCCGATATTCAAAAAATCGTCATTACACCCTCGCGTGATACCCTGATCCTGGTGTTTGAAGAAGATCAGAAAATCACCTATCCTGACCCTCTCGTAACCGACGGACTTACCTGGAAGATGGAAGACTACCTGTACGTGAATACCACTACCGCCTTTACCGACGATATTGTAGAAAAAGGGTGGGCAGACAGAAACCGGGTTTATCTCAAATTAAGATGGGGTATAAAAGAAGGATATGTCACCTACCTGCCTTCTTACTCCAGGTTTAATCCGCCTGTACAGGGCGTACACCTCACCAACAGTCGGGGCCTGAGGGCCATGTCGTTCTATCAAATGCCGGTACGGGACGCGCTTGAAAAACCTGAAATTATTTCGGGAGAGATACAGGAAGAAACGCATATAAAGTTGGTATTCCTGAAGCCCGGCCGTTATCTACTGGAAAGACGCCTGGGAGATGAGCCGGCTTTCCGGTCCCTGGTGCCGCTAACCTCTGCCACTTACGAAGACACCCTCTCTTCCCCTTATTTTGGCACCGTGGAATACCGTCTCAAACGGATGTCGGAAACATCGGAATCGGCGTACAGCGACGTTTTCCAAATTACCGCGCCCGACCCTGTTTTAAGTGGGAGCCGGGAGATCCGGGAAACCGTATACCCTAATCCTTTCGGGTCAGAGTCCGTGTTTATCCGATCCTCTTCCCAAATAAAAACCGTTACAGCCATTTCCGGATCAGGGGGAAAAACCAGCTTGCCCTTTGAAAAGAGCGGAGAGGGAAAATACCGGATTCACACGCAGATCCTTGCTTCCGGCACCTACCTGTTAAGCGTCAAGACGGCGGCCGATGTCTTCACATTACGCGCCGTTAAGCTCTGATTACCGAAGATCTACTACCTCTACTTTCGGATATTTACTTTTATCAAACGTAAAAGCGGCATCTGCTACGGTCACATTGGGTTTAAACCCGGTCATGGTAAACGTAGTTTCGCCTGATTTGTCATGAATCGTCCAGGCCTCCATTAACCGGTCGGTCTTACCCACGATAAGTTCTATCCTGAGTACGGAAGAGCGGGTTTTCGGAGTCAATGTAATCGCATCGTATTTTTTACCCCCCCGGGTTACCTCACCTTTATACGAAGCAGCATATCCTTTCTTGTAGAGATTAAAAATATTGTTGGGGGAAATATCGCTTTCGTCGCCCTCACGATAAGCGGTAATATTCACTTCGTTTACATCGGGCATATACGTATACACGTCCTTCCCGTTATTATATACTTCCTGACCTCCGAACGTAAGTTTGTATTTTTTCCCTTTAGACAGCAGGCTGCCGCTGTATTTCTCCGCCCCACTCACGTTAAAAGTAGCCGAATAAGAGGAGAAGGAAGAATATTTCCGGTTAACGGCTTCCAGTATGTCTGTGGCTTTCTGCCCCGGAGCCGGATATACGATACCGCATACCAGGAGAATTATGAATAGCTTTTTCATTTGTATAAGTTTGAGCTATGAGCTATGAGTAAGCGGGAGGCCGCTCAGCGACGAACTGCTTACGATATTTAGACAGGAAACAGCACCGGAGGTTTAGATTTTCGCTTATTTTCTGATGTTCCTCAAAATCTCTTCCAGGTGTTCCATGTCTTTTACCAGCACTTCCCGGGCTTTGGAGCCTTCAAACGGCCCCAGAATGCCGGCCCCTTCCAGCTGGTCTACGATACGGCCCGCCCGGTTATACCCCAGTTTCATTTTCCGCTGAATCAGGGAAGTACTTCCCTGCTGATGCAACACCAGAAGGCGGGCGGCTTCTTCAAACAGGGCGTCCAGTTCCGACGGATCAAAATCCATGGCGTCCGGCTCATCATCTCCATAATATTCCGGAAGAATATAGGCGGAAGGATAGGCGCGCTGCCCCCCGATAAATTCACAAATGCTCTCCACCTCAGGGGTGTCTACAAAAGGACATTGCAAACGGATCATCTCCGAGCCGGTAGAGAGCAGCATATCTCCGTTCCCCACTAGCTGTTCCGCACCCCCCGTATCCATAATGGTACGAGAGTCTACTTTGGCGGTCACCTTAAACGACAGCCTCGCGGGGAAGTTGGCTTTGATTAGTCCCGTGATCACATTCACCGAAGGCCGTTGGGTAGCCACAATCAGGTGGATACCGATGGCCCGGGCCAGCTGGGCCAAACGGGCAATGGGCTGTTCCACTTCTTTCCCGGCGGTCATCATCAGGTCAGCCAGCTCATCAATCACCAGTACAATGTACGGAAGGTACTTATGCCCCTTCTCCGGGTTCAGTTTCCGCCGGATAAACTTGGTGTTATATTCCTTTACATTACGTACACTGGCATCTTTCAGCAGGTCATACCGCTGATCCATTTCAATACACAGGGAATTGAGGGTATTGATGACTTTTTTGGTGTCTGTAATAATGGCTTCCTCCGCATTGGGCAGCATGGCCAGGAAATGGCGTTCTATTTTGTTAAAGAGCGTAAGTTCTACTTTTTTGGGATCAACCAGTACAAATTTCACCTCCGAGGGGTGTTTTTTGTACAGTAAGGAGGTAAGAATTACGTTCAGCCCTACTGATTTCCCCTGCCCGGTGGCTCCAGCCATGAGCAGGTGGGGCATCTTGGCCAGGTCAGCCACAAATATTTCGTTCGAAATGGTTTTTCCCAGAATAACGGGCAGTTCAAAACCTGCCTTCTGGAACTTTTCCGAGGCCATAACCGACTTCATGGAAACCATTTCCCGCTTTTTGTTTGGCACCTCAATACCAATAGTCCCTTTTCCCGGCATAGGCGCGATAATCCGTATGCCCAACGCGGAAAGGCTTAACGCGATATCGTCTTCTAGGTTCTTGATTTTGGAGATTCTCACCCCGGCGTCAGGCACAATCTCATAAAGGGTAACGGTAGGCCCAATGGTGGCCTTGATAGATGAAATACCAATGGAGAAATTATTGATTGTTTCCACAATCCTGTTCTTGTTGGCTTCCAGCTCTTCCTGGGTTACCTGAGAACCCGTGTTGCTGTATTCCGCCAGCAGGTTCAGGGGCGGATACTGATAGGATGACAGGTCGAGTTTAGGATCGTATTCTCCGTACTCCGCCACCAGGTCGGCTTCGTGCAGGTCGGGTATTTCTACCGCTTCCACCGGCTCGGGCGCTTCTATGGTGAACGCCACGTCGGGTCCTTTAAAGGGTTCTTTCGGCAGGCTGGCCGGCTCAAAACTTTGGGGCTGCAGCACCGTTTTTACCTCGGGCTTTTCCTGCTCATATTCTTCTTGCTCGGCCTCTTCTTCGTATTGCCGTGCCGGCTTCCGTTTTTTGGGCAGGTAAGTACCCAGTACGTAATCGTCTATCCGGGTAAATTCATGGAAAAAGATCATCCAGGCCACCAGGAGCAGCACAATAAGCAACAAACTCCCGTAACCCATTAAAGCGTGAAGCAGCTCATTGGCATGCAGGCCCACCCTTCCGGAAACCAGGGTAGTGTTCAGATCAAATACATGCACAAAGTACCCCAGCAGCAGGGAGAAAAAAAAGATATAGAATACGGAGGCCAGGATCACCCGGTAGAGGTTCAGCTTAAAAAGATCTTCATTAAATACCCAGCGAAAGCCCGTCAGGAAAAGCGGGATAATCACCAGGAAAGACGAGATACCGAACCACACATAAATAAACCAATGCGATATTTTGGCCCCCAACAGGCCCAGGATATTGTCGGTTTTGGTATCGGTGCTGGCGGCAAGGTCACGAAGCGGGCGCTGTACGATATCCTGGTCAGCCGCCCCGGTAAACAGGTAAGACAGGAAAGAAACCAGCAGAAAAAAAGTAAAAAAAACCAGGAATACACCCACCAAAAATTTCAGGCGATTATCTGGACTAAAAGGCTTACCCTCACGTCTTGGGGGCTCCTTTTCGGCCTTTTTCTTGGGACGGAAAGTATTGGACATTATGGTCGATCGTTAATTATCAGGAAAGCGTACGATCGCAAAGTTAAAATAAAAACACCAACACCGCAAACAGGATCATCCAGTAAAAAGGCAAGGCAAAAACCAGAGACGCCAGATAGACCGAATCAAAAAAAACGGTGCCTTTGGTTTTGGCTCTCACTACCGTACCCAAAAGCACGTAAAGAGGGAAATTGAAAATAAACGCCAGATAATACAAAGCGGGCCTCCACGTGGTAAAAGAAAAATCGCGGGTTACCGCCTGCTCCAGGCTGTCTTTAAGTTGCTGGTTAAACCGGAGTACCTGGGCGCCCGTCACCTGGTGGTCGTCAAAATCTTCCTTGCGGATCGGCGCCTCAAAATTCAGGACAACTTTTTTCCCCGTGCGCGTGAACTGGTCATAATTCAGGGCGGTGGGAATTACCGTCACGTCAATTCCTTCGTTCCAGGTTTGCAGGGCCAGGCGTGCGGTTCCCTTTTTCAAAGGCAGCAGCTGGGTCTGGTTCTTGCACAATCCTTCACTAAAAATCAGCACCTGCCCTTTGTTCTTAAAAACCTCCGCGCATTTTTCAAAAGTCTCATCGTTCTTGTCCAGGTTTTCCTTTCCTTCCGAAATGCGGTAAATGGGCATCATGTACAGTTTATGCAGGAGGTCTCTCACCCAGGAGCGCTTAAAGGCGTCGCCTCTTGCCAGCGACCAGACCGGACGGTCTACGATACAATCAAGCAGGATGGCATCAAGGAAAGAATTGGGGTGAAAAGAAGCGAACATCACGGCCCGGTCGCGGGGGATATTTTCCATTCCATTAATCCGGATGTCCCGGATAAAAAATTTCAGGATGATCCCGACATACACTTTCAAAAAACCGTAGAGCATTTCTATTTATTGGGTTACTGATCCAGAATATTGTCTTCCAGCGACGAATTCTTTTGATCACCGTGGAGAATGTCGACCATCTCCCGGATATTGTATACACTTCTATTGTACTTATTGCTTAATACAATGATCACAAAGTCTTCCCTGAGGTCGAAAAACATGATCGTATTGTACCCTTTCCACCAACCGGTGTGGTAAATATAATCGGTTTGTTGCATTTTATTGACCCAAAGACGGAAACCGTAGCCGTAATTTCGGATACCCGGGTGTTCAAAGCTCCTGGGCGTGTACATTTCACGCAGGTTTTCTTTCGATACCAGGGTTCCGTTTTTCAGCACGTCATAATACTTCAGAAGGTCAGGCGCGGTAGAATAAATGCCCTTGTCGCCCATAATATCGTCGTAATAATCCTTCCCCAGTTTACGCCCGTTCTGGTATCCGAAAGTACGGTTCGCATTCAGGGAGGCGCTGTCTGACGTACCGGTAAATGTGTTTTCCATTCCGGCAGGCCTGAAAATGTTTTCTTCCATATACCGGGCAAAAGACTGGCCCGACACTTTCTCTATGATGGCCGCCAGGATAGCGTAATTGGTATTGTTGTAGGCAAAATAATGGTCGGGCTGGTTCAGGATTCTCGGGGTAGGATCGGCTTCGGTAAACCACCGCATCATTTGCTGGTTGGTAGGATAAATCTTTTCCTTTCTTACCCGCCTGTCAAATTCGTACTGGTAGTACGGCAATCCCGACCGGTGAGAGAGAAGGCTTCTAAGGGTGACGCCGGCATAGGGAAAATCAGGGTAAAAATCCTGGATGGTATTATCGAGGCCCATTTTACCTTCCTGTACCAGCTTCATAATGGCCAGGGCGGTAAATGTTTTGGAAAGGGAAGCCAACTGAAATTTGGAGTCTAGGGTATTGGCTACTGTATCATGGGCGAAACCCGTGGCTTTTTCCAGTAAAACAATGCCCCTTTGGGCCACCAGTACCGTACCGTTAAACCCGGTCTTTTTCAGGAAAGCTGCTTCCAGCTGCTTCGACTTCCCGTCTGCATTGATCTCCTTTCGTATTCTCTGGATTTCCCGCTCGGCGCTCCGCCTATCCTCCCTTGGTTTCTCTTCCGCCTTTTGATTTTGTACGCAGGAAAAAAGTATCCCCCACAAAACCAAAACCATGCCTCCTCTCATGAATTACGAAGGCTTTTTAAATATACATGAAGCAGGAAGATCACCATAGAAGAAAACATGACACTGGACAAAATCTTCAGTGAGGTATTCAGGAAAAAGGCAAATGTTCCGGCTTCCAGGAAAAATAAATAGATATGGTGAATAAAAGTCAGAATTACGACATATCGGATAAACCGTTCTACCCCCATTCCTCCTACTGAAATAACGATTTCATTCTCCAGCCCCCGGCTGGGAAAAAGTACTTTGAGTATAAAGCCCCGGATAAAAGCAATGAGCACCATCGCTGACGCATGCAAACCCGCGGTGTTATAAAACATATCTACCAGGATACCCGTGACAAAAGCGATCAGCAGCGCAGAGGAAGTGGGGGTGGTACTGGGCAGAAACAGGATAACTGAAATATATACAAAGCAAAAGGCCACATCAAAAAACACCAGGTTTCTCAGGATAAAAACCTGCAGTAAGGTATAAATGATAACGCTTGCCGCTATTTTCAGAATGGTTTGGGTGTTCACTTGATACCGGGATTAGTTTCTGCTTCTTTTTGGCTTTCAATCAGTTTATTGGTCACTACATAGACATAAATCAGGCTGGAGAAGTCGGTAGACAAACCGATATTAATATGATGGAAGGCCTCAGAATTGGTATTGGACACTTCACTGATGGTACCGATCATCACGTGGGGCGGAAAGATGGGGTTCTGCTGGGAGGTCACCACGCTGTCGCCCTCGGACACCGGTTTAAAACGATCTACGGTATTCAGCTTCACATAATGCGGGCTGGTGCCGTCCCATTTGGCAATACCCAGGGCCACGGTGCCGGCCTCCCGGAGTTTCTGGCTGATTACTTCGGCAGATACCATCTGACGGGAATGCAGAATGGAGTATACCCGGGCGTAATGCTTGTTGGCATACGCCACCTGGCCTACTACTCCCTGGGGAGATATGACCCCCATCCCGGCCTTCACGCCGTCTTCCGTTCCTTTATCAATGGTAATGAAATTGTCAGTCAGGTTATGTGTACTGCCTACTACTTTGGCTACGGTAAAGTCAAAACGGTAGGCCTGCACAGAATCCTGCTTGTACCCGGGGATTCCCGGATACATTTCCCGGAGATCTATCAACTGCTTGCGGAGCTCCGCGTTTTCATCGGCCAGGCGCTCATTCACTTTACCGAGATTAACAAATTCCGTTGCTTTTTGAGAAGCCTCCAGTGACTGGGCCACCATACTATTAGTGGTATTGAAAAAAGACACATCCCAGTACACATTGTTCTTTGACATCAGATATAAGGAGATGATCTGAAGTGCCAGAAACAGAAAGAAATGGCGGCTTTTGTATAATATTCCCAGTAACTGCGACATAACAATCTGTTAGGAAAAAGGCGAAAAAGCCTACTGTACCAATACGTTTTGGTACTTCTCAATATTCTTGAGCACCTCACCGGTTCCTCTCACCACGGCTTTTAACGGATCATCCGCCACGTGAATAGGCAGCTTGGTTTTGACTTCGAGGCGCCGGTCTAAACCGTGAAGAAGCGCGCCTCCTCCGGTCAGGTAAATCCCGTTTTCATAGATATCGGCGGATAATTCCGGCGGGGCCATCTCCAGGGCCCGCATAATGGCCTCTTCAATCTTGGAAATAGATTTGTCAAGCGCGTATGCGATCTCACTGAACGTTACCTTGATTTCTTTCGGGATACCGGTCATCAGGTCTCTCCCCCGGATCTCTATATCGGCCGGTGGGTTTTCCAGATCGGGCAGGGCCGCCCCTACCTGAATTTTTATGAATTCGGCCGAACGTTCCCCAATCAGGAGGTTGTGTTCTCTCCGCATATAATCCACAATGTCTTTCGTGAAAACATCACCGGCAATCCGCGCCGACGATTCACACACAATACCGGACAACGCAATAACTGCAATCTCCGAAGTACCTCCCCCGATGTCTACAATCATAGACCCGTTGGGTTGTTCAATATCAATACCTATCCCGATAGCCGCCGCGATAGGTTCATGCACCATGTATACTTCTTTAGCCCCTGCGTGTTCTGCCGAGTCTTTCACCGCTCTTTTTTCCACCTCCGTAATGCCGGAAGGAATACAGATCACCATGCGGTGGGAAGGAGAGAAAAACATGTTTCTACCCGTAGGGATCATCTTGATCAAGCCCCTGATCATCAATTCTGCCGCAGTAAAGTCAGCAATCACTCCGTCTTTCAGCGGACGAATGGTTTTGATATTTTCATTCGTTTTTTCATGCATCTGCATGGCCTTATGACCGATAGCCAGTACTTTCCCGCTCACCTTATCCATCGCAATGATGGAAGGCTCATCTACTACAATCTTATCTTTATATATAATCAGGGTATTGGCAGTACCCAAATCTATGGCTATGTCACTGGTGAGAAAATTGAATAATCCGGCCATTTAAGCTCCTTTATTTATACTTTATTAAAATTAAAGATGCAAAGTTAAATCTATTTTTTCAAAAACTCTTTAAACAAAAGGCTTTTAATTGACATGCCTGTTTTAAAGGTCTTTTCAGGTATCGTAAGACAACGCTGATTCTTCAGGATTAGTACAACTTTCCCTATAAAAACAGAAATTAAAACGATTTATATTTTCCCGTCTTCCCCAATCTTCTTCCGGATCGGAAGAACGGCCGTATCTACCCTTCCTCCCCACCTGCCCACACGTCGATAGTCCAGAAGTCCCGGAGCTCTTCCCGTATTTTCGGGATAAGAGAATTCCTGACCTCCAGCCATATTCCGCAGCGCTCTTCAAAAACCTGCTCTTTAACCGCCAGATTGAATTTTTTGATCATCTGCATCACCGCGTTGGTCTGATCAAAATCATAATCGACGCGCACAGCGGTATTAATAGTTCTCACCTCTTTTTCGGCAGTGACCAGGGCGTTGGAGGCGGCTTCCCTGTAGGCATGGATAAGCCCGGGTACTCCCAGAAGGGTACCTCCGAAATACCGTACCACCACTACCAGCCCAAACGTAACCCCGACAGAGAGAAGCGCATTCAAAATAGGCTTTCCGGCCGACCCGGAAGGCTCGCCGTCGTCATTGGCCCGGTAATTTTCTCCTTTATAGCCCAGTCTCCAGGCATAACAATGATGCCGGGCCTTAGGATGCAGGGCTTTGATTTCCTCCAGTATTTCCCTGATCTCTTCTTCCTCTCTTACCGGAAACGCGTATCCGTAAAATTTACTGCCTTTGTCTTTGAAAAGGCTCTCGCCGCGGGTGGTCAGGGTACAGTATTCATCAGAATCATTCATCATAACGGCAAATTTAATACTTTTCAGTCAGGTATAAGTTTTCGGACGGGCCGGCCGTTATCTTTTTATTAACACCTGACAGATGCAACCTTTTGACCTTATTCTTAATCTAACAGGTAATATTTTTAACCACATCAATATGGTATCATATTGAGCTAAACTCCATTTTATATGAAAAAGCTATTTTTTGCTCTTGTAACTTCCATGTTTTTCCTCCAGGGGTGCGAAGGTCCTGTGGGCCCTCCGGGCCCTGCCGGCGCCGACGGCCTTATCGGGGAAGTACACGAAGTAACCGCCACTTTCAATTCGGCCAACAATTTCGCGGTAGATTTTGATTTCCAGGGACAACCGATCGAGGCGAGTGACAAGATCGTAGGCTTTATCCTCGAGGGCGAAGACAACCAGGGAAACGACAACTGGGAACCCCTGCCTCAAACCTTCTTTGACAACGGGAATACGTATGTGTACACATTCAATTTCTCCCGCACCGGGTTTACCCTCTTCCTGGACGGCAACGCCAATCCCGGGCTGTTATCCAGCGCTAAAAGAAGCAATCGGGTATTCCGGATGATGATTGTGCCGGCCTGGCTGGTGGGTAAAGTAGACCTGAACAATATGCAGGATATCATGGCCAAAATGGGTGCAACAGAATCGGATATCAACGTTATTTATTAAACATCTCGACTCCGCTCGATGTGACAAGTGGACACGCCCTCCATCAGTTCTCGACTCCGCTCGATGTGACAAGTGGCCAGGCCCTCCATCAGTTCTCGACTTCGCCCGATGTGACAAGTGGCCCTGTCTCACTCGGTTCTCGACTCCGCTCGATGTGACAAGTGGCCCTGTCACTTCGAGCGAAGTCGAGAAGCGCATTTGTCCACAACCCTCACCACCTAACCTTTCCTACCAACTCCCGGCTCTCAATGCTTTTTCTCCCCCCTCCTCCAAAAGAAATCCAAACAATCCTTGATTTTTAAACATTTATATCCCTATTTTTGCACCCTGTAATGAAACCAGGGAAACACATATTCCGTATCTTGAGCTTTTTCATGCTTTTCTGCGTGTTTACCACGCAGGTATCGGCGTGGACTGTGCAGGAAAACTGTGTAACCTGTGAAGAGCAGGACACGGAAGACAGCCGGCCGGTATTCAAGCAACTTACGCACGAAACCGTGGTACCGCATTATGATTTCTCTTTCGGAGAAATTCATAAATTCTTCCAGGAGAACCTGGTCTTTTTCTTTTCTGAAGGGCCTTCCTGCGGAGTTCCCCGCATTTCTGTGCCCCTCAACTCCTACATGGCCAAGCTCCTGGAGCACCATATCGCCATTAATGCCCCCTGAGGCAATCTGTATCTCTTTCTATCTAATTTAGGAGCGGCACCCCACCGCGCCGTCAACTATTGTACCATCCTTTTCCCGGGGAAAAAAGGAACATCTATCAATTTTTATGAAAAACAGAGGAGGAATTCTACTCTTATTTGTCGCCTTACTTCTGCTGAGCCTGTACTACCTGGCCAGAACCTGGAAGATCAATGACATCCGTAAGGATGCCGCCGCCTACGCCACGGTCAACGGCAACGCAGATCCGGCAAAACAACAATATTACCTGGATTCCCTGTGGAAACAGAAAGTATTTTTAGGTTCTACGGTAGAAAGCCTGACCAAGCAGGAACTGGGACTGGGCCTTGACCTTCAAGGAGGTATGCACGTGATCCTGGAAGTGTCACCGGCAGACATCCTGAAGTCGCTGTCCAAAGGCTCACGTGATCCGCGCATTACCCAGGCCATCAACAAAACCCGGGAACTTGCCAGCAAGGGATCGATTAACTTCGTAGATCAGTTTGAGAAAGAATACAAATCCCTGGCTCCTGACGCCAAACTGGCTACTATTTTCTCCAACAGCTCGAACCGCGATGAACTTTCCCTGAACTCTTCTGACGCCCAGGTAAAAAGTTATATCCAGAAGCAGATTGACGGCGCATTTGACCGTTCCTACAAGGTAATTCAAACCCGTGTAGATAAGTTCGGGGTTTCCAACGCCAACCTTTCGAAGATCCCCGGAACCAACCGGATCCAGGTAGAGCTTCCCGGTATAGATAACCCGGAAAGGGTAAGAAAATTACTCTCGGGTTCCGCGAAACTGGAATTCTGTGAAGTATATACCTTACAGGAAATCGGGCCAAATTTTGACCGGTTTACGGCGTTGCTCCTGAAAATCGACGAAGAGAACAGTAGCAGCAAACCCGCGGTGACTGACACTACAAAAGCAAGCTCACTGGCTTCGGCCCTGCAAAGCGAGACTTCAGCCACCGACTCTACCGCCAGCCTGAACTCCCTGACCAACATGTTCATCATGTCTCCGTCAGGTCTTGCCATCAAGACCAAGGATACCACCCGGTTAAACAATATTATGAAAAGGCCGGACGCCGTGGGCATTTTCCCTGCCGATATGACTTTCCTTTACGACGTAAGTCCGCTGGAAAATACGGGAGGTACGGAAGATATCGTGAATATCTACCCTATTAAGAACTTCGGCAACGCGCCTTTGGGCGGAGAAGTGGTAACGGAAGCCCGCCAGGATTACGACCCCATGACGGGTAAGCCCAACGTATCGATGCAAATGAACCCTACGGGTGCCCGTAAATGGAAAGACCTGACCGGCAAAAATGTGGGCAGGAGCATCGCCATCATCCTCGATAACTATGTGTATTCCGCCCCCAACGTAAACGGGGAAATCGCGGGCGGGAACTCCTCTATTTCAGGAAGTTTCTCGGTAGAGCAGGCCCAAGACCTGGCCAACGTACTGAAAGCCGGTAAACTTCCTGCACCTACCACCATTGTGGAAGAAGCGGTAGTAGGCGCTTCGGTAGGTTCGCAGGCATTTCAGGCCGGGGTAATTTCTTCCCTGGTAGGTCTCGTAGCCGTACTGATCTTCGTACTGATGTACTATAGCCGGGCTGGCTGGATCGCCAATCTGGCCCTGGTCATCAACCTCGTCTTGCTTCTGGGTATTATGGCTTCGTTTGGCGCTACCATGACCCTTCCGGGCATTGCCGGTATGGTACTCTCCATTGGTATGTCAGTAGATGCCAACGTACTGATCTACGAGCGGATCAAGGAAGAAATGGCTTCGGGCAAAGCTTTCCCGGCCGCCATTGCTTTAGGATTCAAAAACGCCATGCCGTCTATTATTGACTCCCAGCTGACTTCGGTGATCACCGGGGTAATCCTGTTTATTTTCGGAACCGGCCTGATCAAGGGCTTTGCCACTACCTTGTTGATCGGTATTGGTACGTCACTCTTCTGCGCCATCTTTGTTTCCCGTCTGATTTTTGACAACCTGATCAAAAAAGGAAAGACCATCAACTTCCGTACGGCCTGGACAGAGCGGTTGTTTGGCGACAGCAACATTGACTTTATCAAAAACCGGAACCGTTTTTACGCTATTTCAGGCGGTATCATGCTGATTGGACTTATCTCTATCGTGGTGAGAGGTTTCAGCCTGGGGGTAGACTTCAAGGGAGGTAGAACATTTGAAGCCAGATTCGAAAAAAATGTCAACACCGACGAAGTACGTAACGCGGTAGAAAGTGTTTTCCCCGGCTCTGCGGTGGAAGTAAAAACCTACGGCGGCTTTGATAAGGTGAAAATTACGTCAGCCTACCGGATAGACGACACGAACATTGAAGTAGACGATGAGCTTAAAGCCGACCTGAACAAGGCCATTGCGGATGTAAACGGCAATAAAGGTGCGGTAGTTTCCACTTCCAAAGTGGGAGCGAACATTGCACAGGACACCATCTGGGCGTCAGTAAAAGCCGTTATTTACGCCATCATCCTGACTTTCATTTATATTCTTATCCGTTTCCGTAACCAGGCCTTCGGCTGGGGTGCCGTGCTGGCGCTGGTACACGACGTGGCCGTGATTCTCGGTATCTTCTCCATCTTCCACGGCTGGCTCCCTATTTCCCTGGACATTGACCAGGCCTTTATCGGGGCGGTGCTTACGCTGATGGGGTACTCTCTGAACGATACCATTGTAATTTATGACCGTATCCGGGAATATATGGGGGAGAAAGCCGGCAAATCGGAAAGCATTGAAGCCATCATTAACAATGCCCTGAACAGCACACTGAGCCGTACAGCGGTAACGGGTATGGCAACCCTGATCGTACTGTTTGTGTTATTGTTATTCGGTGGTGAGACCATCCGTGGTTTTATCTTCTGTATGTTCGTAGGGGTAATTGTAGGGACGTACTCGTCTCTGTTCATCTCCGCTCCTTTTGTAGTAGACGCCCTGAACAGAAGCAATAAAAAGAAAGAAGCCGCAGCTTTAAAGGCCGCGGCTAAGCCCGCATAAGCGAGCAAAAAGTCCGGGCTTTAACAACCCGGCAAGCTGTCTCCTATATTTGGCAATTGTAGGAGACAGCTTTTTTTTACTTCAGATCAAAGCGGTCAAGGGTCATCACCTTGTTCCACGCAGATACGAAATCTTTTACGAATTTCTCACCGGCATCGGCACAGGCGTACACTTCGGCCACCGCTCTCAACTCTGAATTGGAACTAAACACGAGGTCGGCACGGGTACCCGTCCATTTCTTCTCCCCGGTTTTGCGGTCCGTACCTTCGTATACCTCTTTATCCGGAGACACGGCTTTCCATGCGGTACCCATATCCAGGAGATTCACAAAGAAATCTGTAGTCAACTGCCCGGGCCGGGCGGTCAATACGCCGTGCGCTGAGCCGTCGTAATTCGCGTCCAGCACCCGCATACCGCCTACCAGTACGGTCAGCTCAGGAGCGGTCAGGGTAAGCAGCTGCGCCTTATCGATCAACAGGGCTTCGGTAGCTACTGATGAGCGGCCTTTCCGGTAATTACGGAAGCCGTCGGCCAGGGTTTCCATATACCTGAACGAGTCTACATCCGTCTGCTCCTGGGAAGCGTCTGTACGGCCGGGAGTAAATGGAACGGTGATGCTGTATCCGGCGGCCTTTTCAATGGCCGCACAACCGCCCAGTACGATCAGATCAGCCAGAGAAACTTTTTTGCCCGCAGAGGCGCTCTCGTTAAACTCTTCCTGAATAGTCTCCAGGGTCTTCAGCGTATCTGAAATCAGGGGCGTATGGTTGACCTCCCAATCTTTCTGAGGAGCCAGTCTGAGGCGTGCGCCGTTGGCACCGCCGCGTTTGTCTCCGCCACGGAAAGTAGAAGCCGATGCCCAGGCTGTAGAAACCAGTTGTCCCACGCTCATTCCCGATGCCAGGATATTCGCTTTCAGCAATGCTATCTCTTCCTCATTAATTAATTCGTGATCTACTGCCGGTACAGGATCCTGCCATATCAGCACCTCTTTGGGCGCGTCAGGGCCGAGATAACGAGAGCTGGGACCAAGATCACGGTGGGTAAGTTTAAACCATGCCCGTGCAAACGCGTCAGCGAACTGATCCGGGTTTTCCAGGAAACGCCTTGCTATCTTTCCGTATTCCGGATCATACCGTAAAGAAAGGTCGGTAGTCAGCATTTTCGGCGCATGCTTTTTTTCCGGGTTATGGGCATCCGGCACGGTCTCCGAGCCCATTCCGTGTTTCGGCACCCACTGATGGGCCCCTGCCGGGCTCTTTTCCAGTTCCCACTCATACCCAAAAAGGTTCCACAGGAAGTTATTGCTCCATTTGGTTGGAGTAGACGTCCAGGTCACTTCCAGTCCGCTACCAATGGTATCACCTCCTCTTCCCGTACCGAAGCTGTTTCTCCAGCCCAGTCCCTGATCTTCCATATCCGACCCTTCCGGTTCAGCGCCTACATGCTCGGTTGGACCTGCGCCGTGGGTTTTGCCAAAAGTATGGCCACCTGCAATAAGAGCTACGGTTTCCTCGTCATTCATTGACATCCGGGTGAAAGTATCGCGGATATCCTTCGCGGCTGCCATATAATCGGGGTTGCCGTCCGGCCCTTCCGGATTCACATAAATAAGTCCCAACTGAGAAGCTGCCAGGGGATTTTCCAGGTCTCTGGAAGGTGTTTCAGTGCCTTCACCCCCTTTGCCGTAGCGAAGGTCGCCGCCCAGCCATTCTTTTTCTGAACCCCAATATACATCCAGTTCAGGCTCCCATACATCCTGGCGTCCACCTGCGAAACCGAATGTTTTAAAGCCCATGGATTCCAGGGCCACGTTCCCGGCCAGAATCATCAGGTCGGCCCAGGAGATATTCTTACCGTATTTCTGTTTAACTGGCCACAGCAGTCGGCGCGCCTTATCAAGGTTCACGTTATCCGGCCAGCTGTTCAGAGGAGCAAAACGCTGCTGCCCGGCAGACGATCCCCCTCTTCCATCCTGCACCCTGTACGTACCCGCGCTATGCCACGCCATACGGACAAAAAGAGGACCGTAATGACCAAAATCTGCGGGCCACCAGTCTTGGGAATCTGTCATCAGAGCATGCAGATCCTGCTTTAGCGCTTCCAGGTCTAAGCTGTTAAACGCTTCCACATAATTAAAGTCGGGGTCCATAGGGTCAGAAAGTGAAGAATTTTGTCTCAAAAGACTCACTTTTAACTGGTTGGGCCACCAATCGTGGCTTTGTGTTCCCTCGCCGGATACCGGCTTGGTCATGCTTCCGTTATGGAACGGGCACTTGCTGATGTCTCCAAGATTTTCCATTAGTCTATTCTCTGTTTTCGTTTATTCTGTAAAATTAAACACCAAAATATCATTGACAAAGAAAATTATTTTTATATTTACTATTGACAATATCAATAATTTATGAATATTCAACAATTGGAGTACATTATAGCCTTAGATCGCTATAAGAATTTCACAAAGGCTTCGGAGAGCTGCTTTATTACCCAGGCCACCATGAGTACCATGATCCGCCGCCTGGAAGATGAGCTGAACGTCACCCTCTTTGACCGGAAGGCCAACCCTATTTTGACTACCGATATCGGAAAAGAGGTTATTGAGGAAGCGGAAAAAGCCCTGGTGCATATAAAAAAAATATCGGTGGCCGGGAAAGAAGACCAAGGTGCATTTGAAGGAAAAGTGAGGATTGGGGTCATTCCTACCGTGGCCAATTCTCTTCTTCCCTTAATACTCAAACCGCTTATGGAAGACTATCCGAAACTAGAAATCAGCATCACAGAGATCACTACGGAAAATATGCTGGAAAAATTAAAAAATAATGTACTTGATTTTGGCATTATTTCCACTCCTATCGACGCGAAAGGATACGACACCGAGGTACTATATTATGAACCCCTGAAGGTATACGGAAAGATGAGATCAAACAAAAAATACTTACTTACGAGCGAACTCAGCAAGGAAACCCATTGGCTGTTGGAAGACGGCCACTGCATACGCGACCAGATCATGAACTATTGTTCCTTGCAGAACAAAAACAAACAGTTATCCAATCTCAAGTTTCAATCGCACTCGTTCGAAACCCTGCTGAACATGGTAGATAGCTTTGGCGGGTTAACCATTATTCCGGAACTCTATGTACAGACCCTGTCTGAAGATCAGCGGACCAAAGTCCTGGAATTTGAAAGCCCGGTTCCGGTACGGGAGGTCAGCATGATTTCCTACCGGTCAGACGTCAAGGCCAAACTTGGCAAAGCTCTGACGGAAAAGATCAGGAATTGGGTGGGGGAGGTTTTAAACGTAGACCTTAGCAAGACGGTTATTTTGACCCATCATTAAGTTCTGTTCTAAATCACCTTTACCACCTTAAAGTATTCTCCTTCCTTTTGGGGAGCGTTACGGAGTCCTTCACTCCGGGTAAGGTCATCGCGGGCGCTGTCGTCCCGAAACGCGTTCACATTGTCATGCATGTGAATAACCGGCTCTACTCCTGCGGTATCCACTTCTTCCAGCTGGTCTATCCAGGCCAGAATCTGCTCGATATCGACCGAAAGCTGGTTCTCTTCTTCCGCAGTCAGTTCCAGGCGTGCCAGGTGGGCAACCTTCTTAATGGTGGTTATATCGATGGGCATATCGGTTCAGTTCGGTTTGAATGATGGTATAAACTTCCTGCTTTAATTCGTCTACGGATTTCCCCTCGGGAAAGACCGGTTCGTGAATAATCACTCTCGGAAAATCCCAAAAGACGAAGGTTGCCGGCATAATCCGGTACAAATTTACAAAAGTTATCGGAACCAGTGGCGTATTGCTTTCCACCGCCAATACAAAAGCCCCGTCTTTGAACGGTTGCTTCATCACGGGTATGGTATCGCTCAGAATTCCCCCTTCCGGCATGATAAAGAGGCTTCTTCCTTCTTGCAGGGCCCTCACAGACCGTTTAAACGACCGCACCCGGCTTTTCTTATCGTTCCGGTCTACCTGGATATGCAGCTTGGCGAACATATACCCTAGTAAAGGTACTTTTTTTACGGAACTCTTCCCCATATAGGAAAAATAGTTCCGGACTACTTTCATTCCTATCGCTACATCCAGGTAAGAAAAATGATTGGCCACAAAAATATAGTTGGCTTTCCTGTCGGGCCTAAACCGGTAGTCGGTCATGACCCAAAGCCCAGTGACGAAGAAAAAAATATCCGCCCAGAAGTTGGTGAGTTTTGTTCCCAGCCGGTTCCACCTTTTTATCTGTATACAAATGAATATAAAGGGAAAGAGGAACAGGTAAATCACCACCAGCCACAGCACACACCAGGCATTGTACAGGTAATTAAAAAAGTTAATTTTCTTCCGCAACATGCTTTTTCAATTGTACCGGTTCGGCCGTATTCTTCCGCATTTTCATGTTCAACAATTCCACGAAAAAAGAAAATGCCATGGCGAAATAGACATATCCTTTAGGAACATGGACGTGAAAGGCTTCTGCCACTAACAGGGTACCAATCAGTAGCAGGAATGAAAGTGCCAGAATTTTTACGGTAGGATGCTTTTCCACAAAATCACCGATGGGTTTGGCAAAAGCAAGCATCACGATAGACGACAGGATAATAGAAGCTGCCATTACGGAAATTATACTGGTCATTCCTACCGCCGTAATAATGGAATCTACCGAAAATATAATATTGATCAGTACAATGTCCAGAATGGCCCTTTGCAGGGTAGCGGCCGTTTTTCCACCCGATAATTTGTCTCCGTCTTCTCCTTCCAGTTTATGATGGATTTCATACGTAGTTTTATACAGGAGGAAAACGCCCCCGCCTAATATCAGCAGGTCTTTACCGGAAATACCGATATCCCAGGGCAAACCTATATCCTGCAGGTTGAACCACGGGGTCTGTAACCTCAGGATAAAACCCAGAAGAAACAGTAAGCCAATCCGGATAAACATAGCCAGGATGATCCCCCAGTTACGGGCTTTGCGCTCGTCTTCCGACTTCAGTTTCGATGCTATTACCGAAATAAAGATGATATTATCTACTCCGAGAATGATCTCCAGCAGGGTGATCGTAAAAACACTGGTCAGTGCCGCCGAGGTAAAAAGCTCTTCCATCTATGAATTTTTGAGTAAAAATAGCTATTGTCTGCATACCAAATGTAAAACGGAAATAAATTTATAACGTACTCAGGTTGATCGTGCCGATCATGTTTGCTTCCTTCAAAAAATCAGTATCATGAGAAATCAGCAATAGCGTTCCCCGGTAAGCCTTTACCGCTGCTGCCAGGATTTCCAGGCTTTGAATATCCAGATTATTGGTAGGTTCGTCCAGCATGATCATATCGGGAGCCGGGCCGCTGATTGTCAGACAGCACAGCATCAGCCGCATTCTTTCCCCACCACTTAATGCGCTGCAGGGTTTATTCCAGGCTTCCCGGGGAAAAAGCAGCCTGTGAAGATTCATCTTCACTTCATGCTCAGGAACCGCAGAAGTATTAAAGGCCTCTACCTGTTCATAGACCGTCATCGTGTTATCCAGGAGAGAATAATCCTGGTCGGCGTACACCGTTCTGCCGACGGCACGATGTATCTTCCCCATCTCCGGAACCAATTCTCCCGAAATAATTTTCATAAGTGTACTCTTCCCTGAGCCGTTCAGCCCGCTGACGGCTATTCGTTCTCCGCTCTCTATACGCAGATTCAAAGGGTCTTTCCAGAGGAATTGATCACCGTATCTCCAATTAATCCCTTCCGCCGAAAACAACAGCTTCCCCTTATGCAAATCCGAATCCTCAAATCCGAACCTCATCTTGTCCAAATCCGGTATCCCGGCCCTGAGCTCTCTCAATTCGTCGGAAATAGCTGAAATCTTATCTTCATGTACATCTTTTAACCTGGAAGTGCTTTTCTCCGCATTATTTCGAAGCGTATTCATCATGATACGGGCTACTCCTGCTTTTTCCTGCTTCTTTTTGCCGCGGGCATCCAGCTTAAGCTGACGTTCAAGCGTTTCCCGCTCCCGTTCTCTGGCTTTCCTAAGCTCCTTTTCCTTACTTTTAAGGTCAGCTTCCCATGCGTCTTTACGAAGAGTTTTCTGCTCTGAATAGAAGGTGTAATTGCCGCCGTAGGCACTGATCCCTCCCGGGCTCAGCTCTAGGATCGTATCCATATAATTCAGCAATGTCCTGTCATGACTGACCACAAGGATCGTTGATGCGGAGCTTGCCATGAAATCATACAATTGTTTTCTGCCCGCAGTATCCAGGTGATTGGTAGGCTCATCCATCAACACCAGCTCCGGCTGATGAATCAGTATCCCGGTTAAAAATACCCGGGTTTTTTCTCCGCCACTCAGTTCAGTCATTTGCCGGTCCGGGGTAAAAGAGCCTAAGCCCCAGTATTCCAGGGCGGTTTTACATTTTTCTTCGAGGGTCCATTCCTCATTAAGAAGCTTCAGGGTTTCTTCTGTTACCTCTCCGGCCAGTACCCGGTGCAGAGCAGACAGCTGTTCGTGTATCCCCAGGGCTTCGGCGATGGTCAGATGGTCAAACTGCCCTAAAGCCTGGGGGATATAATAGGGTTTTTCCGCTGTAGAAACGGTTCCGGAGGCAGGCTGTAACTCACCCGCCATGATCTTCAGGAGTGTAGATTTCCCTACCCCGTTATTTCCGATAAGGCCGGCTTTTTCGCGACGGCTCAAATAAATATTTATATTCTGAAACAGCACTTCCTGGTCAGGAAGTGCATACGATATATCGTGTAACATAATTTCCAAGGAATTAAAAAGAGATAATAACCGGATCAGTTCCGGCCTTATTTAGGGTCCTTAAAGAAATTATATTTCACATGAAGAAAAAATCAGATTTACCTGTTATTAAGAAAACCTTTAAAACCCTGTTTTAGTTTCCTTTTATGGGCTGCGGAACAAAAATACCCGTCTTCATAAACAGACCGGAGGATCCAAATCTATCCATTGAATCCTCCGGTGCCTGATTCAGGCTATGTTTTCCTTTTAATAATCGGAAGACCAATTGTTCATGTAGCTTGATCTGCCGTTCCGGAACCGCCACGACAGTTTTCCGTCTTTCCGGGCAATGGAAAAATCCCGCGCTTCCAGGTACTCCTTATCCACGTATTCCTTGTCAATAAAATGCCGGTTCAACAATTCCCACACCTTTTTATAATCGGCCCGGCTTCCCGTCTTACCGTTGAGGATAAGCTCATCCCCTTTCACCTGAATGGTAACGTCTTCGTGGGCCGAAACCAACCCGTTAGCGATTAGTGCCTGTATAAAATCGTTCATGCTCTTTTCCATGGCCAGCCGCTGCTTCTCTGCCAGGATACGTATCTCATCGCTTTTAACCCGGATGATCTTCGAAAGACTGTCAATGGGCGCATGGTTCCTTGAGATCTCCTCCTGCATTTTCGAGATCGGAAGCTGCTCTTTGCTGATCTTTTCCTGCAAGACCGAGATCTGATTTTGTAATTCCTGCAAGTGAGATTTACTGACTGACAAATTCTTTTCGAGGTCTTTCTGCTTTTCTTCCAGTTCCTGTTCCAACTTCTCCTTTTCCTGTTTACTTAAATCTTTTCTGCGGCTCAGCTTTCTGGTTTCAAGGTCCAGTTGCATCCTCTGTATGGCAAGCTCCTGCTGTTCGATCACCGGTACTTCGATTTTTCCGGCTTTCTCCCTGATCTCCTGAGAGAGTTTTTCGATTTCTTTCACATGAGTAGCCTGCATCTTACTACTGATACCGGAGATCTTTTCCGAATACTGCTGAATCTCATCCGAAAGCGCCTGTATCTCTTTCTGGAGCTTTTCCATTTTGGGATTAAGGGTATCTTTCGCTACAGCAGCCTTTTTCTCTATCTCCCTTTCTTCCTGCTGAGGCCGTATATCCGGATTGATGGCTATTTCTTCCTGCAATTCGGGCTCTTCCAGCAGCTCTTCTTTTGCATACACTACCCCACCGAAGAAGAGGCTCATCACAAAAAGTACGCCCAACACATTCGCCGGGCTGAAATACCCTGACGGACTTACCCCGACAATCCGTTTAACCCGGGTCAAAAGGGAATCGCTTTTCTTCCCAAAGGCCATAGCGAAGGGTACCGCATAATCGGCTACCTGCACCAAAGCTTTGGCCAGCACCAGGCGGTTTCCACAAATTTCTATGGCAATATCATCACAACAATTTTCTCTTTCTGCCCGGATCCGGGAGGCTAAGATCCAGACGAAGGGATTAAAGAAGAAAAGCACTTCGGCAAAGCTTTGAAGAATATTTACGAGGTAGTCATTTCTTTTAATATGCGCCAGCTCATGGGCCAGAATGGCCTCCAGATGCTGAATACTCAATCCACTCAGCATACCTATGGGGAATAAGATCATGGGTTTTATCCACCCTACGGTAACCGGTGCTGTAATTTCCCGCGTTTCAGCCAGCCTCACGGAAGCAGACAGACCTACCTGACCCCGGATCCGTTGCATCAGCTCCAAAGCCCTTTCGTTGATCATGAGGAGAGATGTTTTCTTCAGTTTCTCAATAAAAAGCAGTCCCAGTGACATCCTGCCCAGCAAGAAAACTACGCCCAGGCACCACAACACGGCCACCTGATCGATATGCGCGTTGATAAAGGTAACAAGCGACTCCCATACGCTTTGCCCAATTGCCGGAGAGGTTTCCAGCCATAAAGTTTCTCCTGTCAGGAACGAATTACCCTCCGTAGGGTCGAATGACCGGACGGGTTGATACAAAAAGTAAAAGGTGAGTCCTGAAACGGTTAAAAGAAGCATCAGGCTGCCAATAGCCAGGTTATACTTGTACCGCGATTGCTTTACTCCCAGCGATAGCAACCAAAATACCAACAAGATAAGTGCTCCCTGCCAAAGCGAGTGGAGGAGGGTATAGCCCAATGCCGAGCTGATGTTTTCAGGAAATGTTATTAATAGCTTTTTCATAATTGTTTTATTTTTTATTTTCCAAGGTATCTATCCATGCTTTTATCTCGTCCAGCTCATCCCGGCTTACCGACTGATTACCCAATGCCTGCATTACCATACGGCTGGCAGAACCCCGAAAGGCCGTATCAATAAAGCGGTCAAGCAATAATTTCTGGGTAGTTTCTTCTTCTATCGCGGCCTGGTAGATATGATACCGGCCTTCCTCTGTCCGGGTTACAAAATTCTTTTCATGCATAATCTGCATGAGCTTAAGGGTAGTAGTATAGCCTACATCTTTTTGCAGGGAAAGCTGGTCATTTACCTGCCTGACAGTAGCAGCACCCTTCTTCCAAAGGATCTGCAGGATTTCTAACTCAGACTCGGTAGGTTTTATCTTTTGTTTCATATACTACGAATTATTTCGTAGCAAATATAAAACAGCATTCAAGATAATTCAAAATTTACTTACGAATTTTTTCGTAGTAACTTTTGCGCCCTTGATTTTTAATGAAATATTCCAGAGGGGCAGAGCAAGTAATAGTAGACCAAAAGTTGAAGTTACAGCCTAAAACCAGGTACAAAGTTTGTGGAGGGGGGATAAAACGCTGAAGAAGGAGAACGGTTTTAAACGAAAAACTTGATTCCCTGATGTAATCAGCGTCTCCGCAAGCTGAAGACTCTGATTGAAAACAGGGGTCGCGCCCGACGTTAACTGCTCGGTTCACGCTCCTAAAACACACAAAAGCCCCGGAATTACTTCCGAGGCTTTGATAAGTATCCGGCATCTACCTACTCTCCCAGACCTAGGCGGCCCCGTTTGATCACCAGTACCATCAGCGGTAGGGCCGGGGTCGCGCCAGACCGGGTCGCGCCAGACCTTAACTGGCTCTGTTCATATAACAC
>CAYRGN010000019.1:0-59305 GCA_964423865.1 uncultured Lacihabitans sp. | reverse complement strand
CCGATGAATAAAGCTAATAGCTGATAGCTGAAGGCTGAAAGCTAAAATTTATACACATGAAATTTTGCGCCTTAGTGTATGAAACTTGCGTTTCAACGCATAGAATTGCATTTCTCCCGTTATACAATTAAACTGATGAATTACAGAGATTTTAAAGGAAATAAGATTGCAGAAGTGGGTTTAGGGACCTGGCAGTTGGGCAGTGCCGATTGGGGTGTGGTAGATGAAGATTCAGCTCTGGAAATATTGAATACGTATGCCGAAGCCGGAGGAAACTTTATTGATACCGCCGATGTATACGGCATGGGGGCTAGCGAACGCATTATCGGCCAGTTTCTGAAGCAAACAGATCGGAAAATGTTTGTGTCCACCAAACTGGGCCGGAGGCACGACACGCCCAACGGGTGGCCTCAGAATTTCAGCTACGATTTCATCCGCCGGCATGTGGAAGATTCCCTCGTACACCTGGGCGTGGATCAGCTTTTCCTGGAGCAACTTCATTGCATTCCCACCCAAGAGCTGCGAAAGGGAGAAGTTTTTGACCATCTTCGTCGCCTTCAGGAAGAAGGGCTCATCCGCTATTTCGGGGTAAGTGTGGAAACTTCGGAAGAAGCATTACTCTGCCTTGAACATAAAGATATAGCTTCTTTACAGATCATATTCAACCTTTTCCGGCAGGATGCAGCCGGCCTCTTTTTTGACAAGGCACAGCAGCAGGGTACAGCGCTTATAGCCCGTGTACCGCTGGCCAGCGGATTACTCAGCGGAAAGTTCCGGGAAGACACCATTTTTGATAAAAAGGATCACCGGAATTATAACGCGGATGGCGCTGCTTTTAATGTAGGGGAGACCTTCAGCGGAATTGAGTTCACGGAAGGAGTGGGGTTGGTGCGCACGGTCGAGGGCATACTCCCCGAGGGCAACCTGGCTACGCAAAGTATCAAATGGATATTGCAGCACCCGGCCATTACCACTGTTATTCCCGGAGCTACACGCACAAGCCAGGTGCAAAGTAATCTTCAGGCTTCGCAACTGCCCGATTTTGATCCGGAAGTGATGCATCAGCTGAACCGCTTGTATCATGAAGAAATTCGGGGGAAGATCCGCGGCCATTTTTAAAACCCGTTGTAATTTCTGTGTGAAAGCATCGTAAGTTTTTTGTGCATCGATATTTTCAGGTCGAGAGATATAAAGATAAAAAAAAGGGAGTGGTAAGACTCCCTTTCTTTTTTTTACTATCGTATAATATTGAATAGGCGTTTCCACCGTATTTTGTTGAGGAACGACCCGTCGCGGTCAATAGACATCCAGATAAAGGCGGCCTTACCTACCACGTGATCTTCCGGCACAAAACCCCAGAAACGGGAGTCGTCTGATTCGTAACGGTTATCCCCCATCATGAAATAGTAATCCTGGTTAAAGGTGTATTCCTGGATCTCCTGTCCGTCGAGATACACTTTCCCGTCTTTAAGCTCCGCGTTTTTGTTCTGGTCAAACGTAGTGATCACGGTGCCGTACAAGGCGATATTTTTTTCATCCAGGGTGATTTTCATACCTTTCTTAGGTACAGTAACCGGGCCAAAATTATCCCGGTTAAAGGGGAACAGGCGGGCGTTATACGGGAAAGCGATGCCGTAGATGCTGGCAGTATCCGCTTTGGGGAGGATGTCGGGGTACACGTTGGTCACAAAATCGTATCCTTTGATTTCTTCCAGTCCGGAAGCCGTGGCATTGATACGGTAGAAGTATCTTCCGTTGTCGCCTCTCCGGGCATTCACTTCCACATCGGCCTTGTCAAAGATTCTTTCGTTCGGATTGGTATTGAACTCGATGTCATAATACTTCTGAATTCCTTTTACTTCGGGCAGTACGGTACCGTTGACGTACACCACGGCCTCGCGTACTTCCACCACATCGCCGGGAATACCCATACAGCGTTTGATGTAGTTGGTGCGTAGATCTACAGGATATTTATCAAAACCACCGTACTGATCGGGGCGGAGGGGCGTACCCGGATAGTTGAATACCACCACGTCATTGTTTTTGATGGAAGTAAAACCCGGAAGCCGGTAGTTGGGCAATTGTATCCATTCAAGATAGGAAGGGATATTGGTAAACCAGATTTTCTGGTGGGTTAAGGGTACCTGAAGAATGGTTTTCGGTGTTCTGGCGCCATAATGCACTTTGGAAACGAATAAGAAGTCATCTACCAAAAGGCTTTTTTCCATAGAACCTGTAGGGATGGTATACGCTTCCAGGAAAAGCCCACGAATTAAAGTAGCGGCAATAACGGCGAATAAAACGGAGTCCCACCACTCACGCATGGGAGATTTTTTTTTCTTTTTTTCTGACATAAGTCTTTAAAATTTGTGCAAAAATATCATTTTCAGACCTTATACCAATCGTTATTCCTCTAAATTATTCTTTTTGGAGACCGACTTGATGATATACTGGGGTTTTCCGGAGGTGATCAGGTAGGTGCTTCCTATGTATTCTCCGATGAGGGCAAAACAGCAAAGAATGACGCCGCACATGAATATAATGATGGGAGAACCCCATTGGCTGATGAATCTGAAGGCATAAAAGCCCATGTAAATCAGTGAAAATACGATAGAAAAGAAACCGGCCAGAAAGGTTAGCCTCAGGGGAATCATGGAATAACCGAAAATGATGGTCAGGGTAAGGCTGATGAGCTTGGTCAGGGAGTAATTGGATTCTCCTTCCATGCGGTTGAGGTGTCTTACCTTTTGTTTTCCGACGTTGTGGGTCACCTGGAACAGGAGGCCGTCAATGTAGGGATGAGGCGACTTGCTTTTGATAATTTCACTCACCACCTCTTTTTTAATGAGTTTAAAACTGCTCAGGTACAGGTCGGCCGGCTTTTTCAGGAGCCAGGTGGTGAGCAGGTTGATGGTTTTGCTGCCCAGGTTACGGAACCAATGGTGTTTTTTTTCATCGTAGTAGCTGTACACCACGTCGTAATCTTCTGCAAGGGCTTTCTGATAGAGTTTGATAATCTCAGAGGGAGGATTCTGGAAGTCGTCATCAATAATGGCGGCATATTGGCCGGTGACGAAGTTAAGGCCACACATGACGGCGTTAAATTCTCCGAAGTTTTTACGGAGGTTAATGAAGGTGAGGTCGGAAAAATTTTCGGCCAGTTGCCGGCAGACGGCCGCGGAGCGGTCGCGGGAGCCGTCGTTCACCAGGATGATTTCAAAGCGGTAACCGGTGAGTTCCTGGTGGATGCTTTCTACGAGGTGGGCGATGGTTTTGGCTCCGTTATAGACGGGAATCACGATGGAAAAGTCGTACATTTCAGAATTGGTTTAGGGTGGAAATGATGTAGTCTGCGTCCTGATCTGTAAGGGTGCTGTTGAGGGGAATGCTCAGCACGGTACGGTGGATTTCTTCGGTGACGGGCAGGGAGAGTGCGTGGAAGGCGGCCAGGGCTTTCTGGCGGTGGGGCGGTACGGGGTAATGTACATCAAAACCGATTCCATGCTTTTGGAGATGGGCCTGGAGAGCTTCTCTGTCGGCCGCTCTGATCACGAAGAGGTGCCAGGCGTCTTCCCGTGGCGTGTTGCCCGGTGGCAGTATGATTTTTTCGTTACGGATTTCCGAAAGATAGCGTTGGGCCAGGTCTCTTCTCCTTTCGGTTTCCTGGTGGAGGTACTTCAGTTTTATGGAAAGGAAGGCGGCCTGGAGTTCGCTCAGGCGGCTGTTTTTCCCCGCGACATCGAAGCGGTAGCGTACCTCTGAGCCGTAGTTTCGCAAGGAGCGGACGGAGCGGGCCAGGGCCTCGTTATGCGTGACTACCGCGCCCGCGTCGGAGAGCGCCCCCAGGTTTTTGGTAGGATAAAAACTGTAAGCCACCGCATCAGCCCCCGCGCAGTGGGTCGATCCCTCGTACAGGGCCCCATGACTTTGGGCCGCGTCCGTAATTAACTTTAAATTATTTTGGCGTGCCAGGGAAGACAAGGCAGCGTAATCGCACATTTTGCCGTATAGGTTTACAGCGAGAATGGCGCGGGTGTCTGACGTCAGGGCTTTTTCTACCCGAAGGGGGTCTATCAGGTAGGTGTGAAGGTCGGGTTCGGTGAATACGGGAGTAAGCCCCGCGTTTACCACCGAAAGAATCGTGGCGAAGTAGGTGTTAGCGGGGAGGATGACCTCCGCGCCCTTCTCCAGTTCCAGGCCCCGGAAGATGAGTTCCAGGGCATCGAGACCGTTCGCGACCCCTACACAATGGGGAGCGTCGCAATAAGAAGCAAACGCCTGTTCAAAGTGCCTGACGTTATCGGAAAGCATATAAAAGCCTTTGTCAAGGAAATCGTCAAATGCTTTTTTTAGCTCCTCTGTATACGGCCGGTTCAGCGCTTTGAGGGATAAAAAGGGAATAGTCATCGGGAAATTTCGGAATGATAGACCTTCTGAACCGCTTTGAAAGGATCATACGGCGTGTCGATGTAATCGGCCGGATCGTAATTTTGATTGGCCAGCACCAGCAGGATACTGCCTTCCTGAAACTCGTACATCTGATGCCAGTCGGAAGGTTTTAAAAGCAGGCATTTTTGGGGAGTATCCAGGGTGACAAAGTAATCGTTTTCTTCCGATTCCTGCACGTAAATCTTGCAGGAACCGTTTAAACAAACCAGTCCCTGCCACGTGTTCCGGTGGCGGTGACCGCCTCTTACACTACTCGCAGGTACATTGTAAATGAAATAGGCCCGTTGGATGGAACCGGGCATAAGATTCTCGAAAACCGACAGGAATCCATCCTGGTTTTCCACAGATTTTAGGGTAATAAGGGCGGCCATAGGTTTTTGAATAAAAAGGGAACCTGTTCGTGGCCGCAAATTACTTAAAAAATTGTATTATTCAATGTTTTTTTGTCGACAGAAGAATAGGCGGGACAAGTCTGCTTCCGGCATGACGTGGCCAGTAAGCACATGAAAACCAAAGAGAAAGCAATGTATTTCTTCATATACAAATAGTTTAGAGCTATTAGATGTTAGCTTTTAGATTATTTGTTTCAGACATCTAATCTCTAACTTCTAACAGCTAATACCTTAACGTCCAAAATTCAATTATCTTTTGTTTCCGGGTGAAAATGCATTTTTTCCTCTGTTTCCTGCAAGGGCTCCGCCGAATTTCGCTTACCCCGGTAGCCCAGAATCTGGAGCATAGATTCTTCGGTCTGCTCCTCCGCGAAGAGTTCGGTGGTGATATTGCCGTTTTCATCCCGGTCAATCAGCACGTGTTTGGGCGCAGGAATCAGGCAATGCTGAATTCCTCCGTAACCCCCCAGCGACTCCTGGTAAGCGCCCGTATGGAAGAAACCGATATACTGTTCATCCGTGGGGTCGTTATCGTCAATGATGGGCATATACAGATCTTCAGAATGCGACTCGGTATTGTAATAATCCGCAGAATCACAGGTCAGTCCACCCAGGTTTACCTTCGTATAAGGAGCATCCCAGTTGTTGATGGGCAGCATGATGTATTTCTGGCCGATTCCCCAGGCATCAGGCAGCTGGGTAATGAATGATCCGTCAATCATGTACCATAGCTCCCTGTCGTTCTGCTGCTTCTGATCAATAATCTTGTAAAGGATAGCGCCGCTTTCTCCTACCGTATAGCTGCCAAACTCAGTGAGGATATTGGGTACGGGTACATTGTTTTTGTGGCAGATCCACTGTATGTTCTCAATAATTTCGTCTACCATGGCCTGGTAATCGAAATTGTACACTACTGAGGTTTGAATGGGCATTCCTCCGCCGATATCGATGGTGTCCAGTTCCGGGCAAATCCGCTTCATTTCACAGTATTTAAACATGAAACGGGTAAGTTCTGACCAGTAGTAGGCGGTGTCTTTGATGCCTGAATTAATAAAAAAATGCAGCATTTTGAGCTTGAACCGCTCGTCCGGCTTAATCTTTTTCAGGTACAAGTCGTCTACATCCTTATAACGGATACCCAGCCGGGAAGTATAGAACGAAAAAGTAGGCTCTTCGTCCGTGGCGATACGAATACCGATGTTCACGTTATCGGCCGTTACGTTTGCCAGGTAATGATCAATCTCGTCGAGGTTGTCGAGAATAGGCGTACAGTTCACAAATCCCCGGTTAAGAAGACGGGTGATATTTTTCAGGTACTGGGGCATTTTGTGACCGTTGCAGATAATGTACGTATCTTTTGCCACTTTGCCCTCTTCGTACAGGGTTTCAATCAGGGGGATATCAAAGGCCGAGGAAGTTTCAAGATGAATATTGTGCTTCAGGGCCGTATCCAGGATAAATTTGAAATGCGAAGATTTGGTACAGTAACAATAGGTATAGCTTCCTTTGTAATTGTACTTTTTCATCGCATTCTTGAAAAGAAGACGGGAATGTTCGATATGTTCCCCTATTTTGGGTAAGTAACTTATCCGAAGGGGTGTACCATAGCGCTTGATCACGTCCATAAGCGGGACGTTATTAAACTGGAGATTGTTTTGCGCATCCACCCCGAACTCCCGGGTGGGGAATTCGAATGTCTGTTGAATTAAGTCGATATACCTCTTCATTCGCTGTTGAAAGAAACCTGCGTTTTGATTTTAAAAATTCGTGCAAAATTGATATATTTTTCACAACTTTGCAAGGAAATGCAGGGTTCTTCCATAACGAAAAAAATGGCCTGTTCTGTTCTCAAATTCGCTAAAATTAATCGATGAATACTTCTTCCCCCCGTGTACACTTTATTGCCGTTGGCGGTGCGGTCATGCATAACCTCGCGCTGGCCCTGAAAAGCAAAGGTTTTGAGGTGTCTGGTTCCGATGATGAAATCTATGAACCGGCCCGGTCTCGCCTGGCCTCCGCGGGCATTCTACCGGCTCAAACCGGCTGGGATGAAACCCGGATTACTTCTGACCTGGACGCCGTCATTCTGGGTATGCACGCCCGAAAAGATAATCCGGAGCTACTGAAAGCACAGGAACGGGGTGTACGGGTATATTCTTTCCCCGAATATGTATTTGAACAGAGCCGGGATAAAACAAGGGTAGTGATTGCGGGGAGTCACGGCAAAACCTCTATCACGAGTATGATTCTTCACGTGTTGAAGTATCACGACCAGAATTTCGACTACCTCGTCGGTGCGCAGATAGAAGGCTTTGATCTGATGGTAAAACTGAGCCATGATGCGCCCGTTATTGTCATTGAAGGAGACGAATACCTGGCCAGTCCGCTCGATATGCGGTCCAAGTTCCTGTTTTATCATCCGCATATCGCCTTGATCAGTGGGGTAGCGTGGGACCACTTCAACGTCTTTCCTACCTTTGAACAATATACCGGCACCTTTCTGAAACTGGCCGACGGCATGGAGCGCCCCGGTGTGCTGCTGTACGACGCTACTGACGCCGACGCCGCCCGGATTGGCAGTGTGCCGCGGGAAGGAGTGGAAGAAATTCCCTATACGGCCTATCCGTACGAAGTAAGAGAGGGGAAGGTCTTCGCTCAAACCCCCGAGGGGGAACAACGGCTGGAAGTCTTCGGCGAGCATAACCTGAAAAACCTGAACGGGGCCAGGATCATTTGTGAAAAGCTGGGTATTTCAGAAAGCGGCTTTTTTGAAGCTATCCGGAGTTTTAAAGGGGCTGCCAAGCGACTGGAAACCCTCGGGAAAAATGAAAATACCCATATTTTCAGAGACTTCGCGCATGCTCCCTCTAAAGTAGGGGCTACCACTAACGCCGTAAAAGAATTGTATGCCGACCGCCTGCTGGTGGCCGCGTACGAGCTTCATACTTTTTCCAGCCTGAACAAAGAATTCCTGCCGCATTACGCGCATAAACTGAATGATGCCGATACGGCCATCGTATTTTACTCTCCCCACACCCTTGAAATGAAAAAAATGCCGCCCATCAGTGCCGAAGAGGTGAAGGCCTTCTTTGCCAGGGAAGATCTCCTGGTTTTCTCCGATACTGCGGCGCTTTCCGACTATCTGCAAGCTCTGGAGTGGAAAAATCGTAATTTGCTGCTGATGTCGTCGGGCACCTTCGGAGGGTTGGATCTGAAAGAGACGGTTATCCGTTTACTAGGGTCTGAATGACCTGTTCAGCTTCAATACCGTAAAGGCAGGCATAATCGCCTCTCCGGCAGGGCTCTTTTCCGTATACCGAGCATGGCCGACACGTAAGCAGTTCTTTGGGTACCTCTGCTTTGTTTTCTTCCGATTGAAACAGCGGGCCGAAGCCGGTGAGTGTGTGCGTGGCACCCCAGATGGAGATCACTTTCACCCCCATCAAGGCAGCGAAATGCATGTTGGAAGTATCGCCACTGATGAAGAAAGCGGCCCGGGAAATCAATTCCAGTTCTTCTTCGAGTGAAAAACGGTGTACTACGCTAAGCGCCTGAGGGTGCTTTCCGGCCACCTTCTCCAGGACCTCGAATTCGCTTTTCCCTCCGCCAAAAAGAAGTATCTTTTTACCGGGAAACATTTCGGTGAGTAACGCCATGAGTCTTTCGTAACGCTCCATGGGCCAGACTTTTCCCTGGTGCTGGGCAAAAGGAGCAATTCCTATGAAACTCTCCGCGTTTTCCTGCCTGACCCAGTCTGAAATTTTACCCTTGCTTTCTTCCGAAGTATGAAACAAGGGGGTGAGGTTTTCAATGGAGAGATCTGAAGTGACAATACCTGCCGCCTTAAAAACATCAAGATACTGCTCGGAAATGTGCTTTACGGGGGTAAAGCGCTTTCCCTGAATAATTTGTTTTTTTTCTGCCCGGTGTTTGTTCAGGCTGAATACTTTTTGTCCCGATAGCCGGAAAAAAGTCTTGAGGATGGCCGTCCTCAGGTTCTGATGCAGGTCCAGTATATAATCCGGGCGGAAATCTTTCAGTTGTTGGAAAAGCCGGAAAAGTCCTTTCGGCCCCTGGTGTACTCCGTCAAAATCACAGGGAAAAACGGTAATTCGGGGATTGTGGGCGAAGAAAGGGCGGAATTTAGGCCGGGTGACCATTACAATCTTAAGGTCGGGCCGATGTCGGAGTGCCGTAGCCAGGGCAGCCATGGTGAGGGCTACGTCGCCCATGGCGGAAAACCGGAAGACTACGGCCGTTTTCATTTCTTTTCGTAAAAAATCGGGTTCAGGTCCGGGTCATTGTACATTTTCATTTGCTTGTACAGTTTCATGTACTTGTGGCCGGAACGAAGATCTCCCATCAGTTCATCGTAGGCCTGGGCCAGGTCGGCTTCCTGCACCTGCAGGACATACAATTTCTGTCTGACCGAGTTCAGGTGGCTTTCACCGGCATCTTCTCTTCGGAGTTGCTCCGCAAAATGGTAGATTTTAAGTTGCAGAATCGACATGCGGTCAAGCAACCAGGCCGGAGTTTCCGAATTTAATTTTGCATTTTCAAGGGGCGTCACTTCCTTCAGGCTCTGGAATAACCACTCGTCAATCTGCTCTACAGTATCGGTGCGGTGCTGGTTGGAAGAGTCTATACGCCGTTTAATGGCCACCAATTCCGCAGGGTCAATGGAAGGATCCCGGATGATGTCTTCCAGGTGCCACTGTACGGTGTCTATCCAGTTCTTGAGGTAGAGCAGTGCGGGCAGTCCCTCGTATTTTTCAGGTTTGACCGCATCCACATGATCTTGCTCGTGGTAGTCGGAAATAGACTCTCTGAATATTCCGTTGATTTCTTCTGCTTTCATTTAGTCGAGTATTTTGGGCCCCGTTTCATTTATTTTAGAAACGAAGGTGGTGGACTGAATATTGACTTTTTCAAATTCGGATTGCATGGCACGGGCCACTTTTTCCGCGGTTTCCTTCCCTTCTGAAAAGGCAAAAATGGACGGACCTGCACCGGAAATACTGCATCCGAGGGCGCCGGCTTCTATAGCGGCCATTTTTACCTCAAAAAACTGGGGGATAAGAATGGAGCGGATAGGCTCAATGATGAAGTCAACCATGGAGCGGCTGATCAGCGCATAGTTGGAACTCATCAGCCCGGCGATCATGCCACTTACATTCCCCATCTGGGATATGGCCTTGTTCATGGACACCTCATTTTTTAAAATGTGGCGGGCATCTTTCGTGTTTACTTCTATGTCAGGGTGAATAAGCGAAACATAAAGCTGATCCGGGACCGGCACTTTGAAGACATCGAGGGGAGAGTAGGAGCGGATCACCACGAAACCGCCCAGGAGCGCCGGGGCCACATTATCCGCGTGCGCGGAGCCACAGGCTACCCTTTCCCCTTCCATCGCGAAAGGCAGGAGTTGCTCGGTGGTAAGGGGTTCGCCCAGGAGGTGGTTGGCGGCAAAAACACCGGCTACTGAGCTGGCCGAGCTACTGCCCAGTCCGCTTCCCAGGGCCATTTTTTTATGCAGGGTGATATCGAATCCGGTGTCCAACCCCAGGTGAGCCAGGTATTTGATTATCGGAACGGAAACGGCGTTACGGGTCTCGTCGAGGGTGAGTTTGCCTTCATCTCCGGTGATCTCCCGTATCACGATGCGGTTGTCGTTTCTGCGGGTGAGTACCACTTCATCACCGGGATACTCCACGGCGAGTCCGAAGATGTCAAAACCGCATGAAACATTGGCTACGGTAGCGGGTGCAAAAACTCTTATAGAATCCAAAACGTATAGGTTTTAAGCCAGAAAACTACTTAAACTGATGATGTCGGCAAAAACGCCCATGGCGGTGACTTCCGCGCCGGCGCCGGGCCCTTTCACCACCAGCGGGTTGGTTTCGTAACGGTCTGTGGTAAATGAAACAATATTTTCAGAGCCGGCCAATGCGTAGAAGGGGTGGGAGAGGTCTACGGCTTTTAGACCTATACTCGCCTTTCCGTCTTCAAAACAGGCAATGAAACGCAGGCGTTTGCCTTCGGCGTGGGCGGTAGAGATCAGGCCGGCATAATGGTCGTTTTCCGTTTCCAGTACCTGGTAAAATTCATCGACGCTGGCGGCAGACAGGGCGGCCGGGCTAAGCAAGGGGAGATTCTCTACATCTTCCAGTTCCAGTTTCAGTCCGCATTCCCGGGCCAGGATCAGGATTTTACGGGCTACGTCCGTACCACTAAGGTCATCCCGCGGATCCGGTTCGGTATAGCCTTTCTCCTTGGCTTCCTTCACTACATCCACAAATTTGCGGTCTACGCTGAATGTGTTGAAGATATAGGAGAGTGTACCGCTCAGTACGGCTTCAATTTTCCGGATCTGGTCTCCGCTGTTGATGAGGCCCTGTAGGGTATTGATGATGGGAAGACCCGCCCCCACATTGGTTTCGTAGAGGAATTTGACATCTCTGCGCCGTGAAATATCGCGGAGTACCTTGTATTCTTCGTAGCTACCCGAGTTGGCTACTTTATTGGGGGTCACCACCGAAATGTTGCTTTGCAACACCGGGGCGTAGTATTGGGTGATATTTTTATCGGCAGAGCAGTCTACAAAAACGCTGTTGCTGAGGTTGAGGGCCTGCATATCTTCGAAAAATTCACTCTGGTTTACCGGCTCCCCTTCGTTCTCCAGCCTGTCGAGCCAGTTGTCGAGGCATATCCCTTCCGGATTAAGCAGCATTTTTCGGGTATTCGTGATACCCACAATGCGTATGGTCAGATTCTTTTCCTTGCGGAGGTACTCTTTCTGGGCCTGAATCTGGCGTAGCAGGGTGCGGCCGATCAGTCCCGTAGGGCCCAGGATAAAGAGGTTCAACGTGAATCCGTCAATTTCAAAGAATGATTCGTGAATGGCGTTCAGGGCCTTGGCGATATCCTTCTTTTTAATCACCACCGAAATATTAAGTTCGGAAGAACCCTGGGCCGTAGCCACTACATTGATACCGTTTTTTCCCAATACGGAAAACAGTTTTCCGGATATACCCGAGCTGGAACGCATGCCTTCGCCCACTACAGCCAGGATAGAAAGATTGTATTGTACGGTCACATTTTCAATTTCCCCGTTAGCGATTTCCTGCTTGAAGCCTTTTTCCAGTATTTTACGTACTTTTTCGCCGGATGAAGGTTCTACCGCAAAGCAGATAGAATGCTCGGAAGACGCCTGGGTGATCAGTACGATAGAAATCCGGTTTTCAGCCATAAGGCCGAATACCTTGGAAGAAACGCCCGCCACGCCTATCATGCCGTTGCCGTGAAGATTAATCAAGGCGATGTCGTCAATAGAGCTGATGCCCGTTATGGAATAGGCTTTTTGGTTTACGTGACGGGAAATGACGGTACCTGTATGGCCACTTTCAAAGGTATTGAGTACCCGGATCGGGATATCGCGCTTGAAAGCAGGAATCAGGCTGGGGGGATAGATGACCTTCGCGCCAAAATGAGAAAGCTCCATGGCTTCGGAATACGAGATCTCCGGAATAGAGAACGCATTTTTTACCTTGCGGGGGTCAGCCGTCATCATTCCGTTGACGTCGGTCCATATCTCAATGACTTCCGCATTCAGGGCCGCGCCCACAATGGAAGCCGTGTAATCTGAGCCGCCCCGCCCCAGGGTAGTGGTGCTGCCGTTTTCGTCGGAGCCGATAAAACCTGTGATACAGTAGATCACGGTAGGATCGGAGATTTGCGACGTCACAGTAGAATTGGTCAGGTGGAAGTCCACTTCGGCGAAACCGAAATTTCCGTTGGTCCGGATCAACTGGCGCGCGTCGATATACTGGGTGTTTAGTCCTTTTTCTTTTAAGAGGAACGCGATCATCTGGGTGGATAAACGCTCTCCGAAACTGACCAGGAAATCGGAGGTGCGGGGACTAAGCTCCCGGATGTAGGTAATGCCTTTCAGGAAGTCTTCCAGGTCATTTAGCTCTCCTTTAATTTTGGCCAGAATGGCGCTTTGCGACTTCACGGGAACCCGTTTTTTGATCACCTCGAAATGGCGGTCTTCCAGGCCTTGGATGATTGATCCGTAGTCGGCTGAACCCGATGCGGCCAGGCGACCCGCTTCCAGTAATTTATTAGTAACGCCTGACATGGCGGAAAATACAACCGCAATACCGCTGGATTTCGAAAACTTCTTCTGGATGATCTCTGCTACTTCGGTAATGCTTTCTACTGTACCCACCGAAGTGCCGCCGAATTTTAAAACCTTCATCTTGATTTAATGAATTTGCTTATGGTTTACCCGCTGCAAATATACCAATTATTATTCCGTTACATGGGTTTATTCAATTTTTGGCAAAGAAATTGGTGTTTTTATTTGACAGAATAAAATATAGTTAGTTATTTGTATAATTATTAATTGATGTGATCCGGCCATGGATAAGTATTTTAAAGCTTTGAATGATGGAACCCGGCGGGAGATCCTGGAGATACTCCGGGTGAATCCGGCCGCCGCGGGCGAAATCGCCGATCGGTTTAACATTTCAAAGCCCAGTATCAGTCATCACCTGGATATTCTGAAACAGGCCGACCTGGTGACCGCCAAGAAAAAGGGGCAATTTGTGATGTATTCTATCAATCTGCCTGCCCTTGATGAAGTATTGCAATGGTTTTCACTTTTTAAAGCGGAGATCAATGCGGAAAAACCAAGAATACGTATTCCTTTACGCGTATAGTGGCCGGTGGAGATATACGTTCAATTCATTCCGAAATTTCATGTACAATTTTTATCCCGGACCTTCCCGGATCTACCCGGTGGTAAAAGATTTCGCACGGGAAGCTTTTGAATCCGGTATTCTCGAAAAAAATCACCGTTCCGAAGACTTTATGCGTCTTCTGGAGCAGGCCATTTCGCTTTTCAAAGACCGCCTGAATATTCCCGCTTCCTATAAGGTTTTTTTTACCTCTTCCGCTACCGAGTGTTGGGAAATCTGCGCCCAGTCTTTTCTGAACGATGCGGTCTTTTACACGAACGGCGCCTTCGGTGAGAAATGGAGGATATACACCGAAAGAATTACCGGGGCCACGGAGGAACGCACTTTCGGTATCGGGGAGATTCCTGTGCCCCGGCGGGCGGAAAGTAAAGATATCTGTATCGTAGCCAACGAAACCTCTAACGGAACGGCGTTTTCTCCCGAAATAATCCGCGCTTTCCGGGCAGGGAGTAAAGGGTTGCTGGTGTTCGACGCGGTGTCTTCCCTGGGCGGGGTGGATTACGACATTTCCCAGGGGGATATCTGGATTGCCTGCTCCCAGAAATGCCTGGGCCTCCCCTCCGGTATGGGTATCCTGGTGGTATCACCGGCGGCGCTGGAGAGGGCAAAGGAGAAAAGGGATCGTCGTTATTACAACAGCGCCCTTTTTATGGAAGAGAATTTCGACCGGTTCCAGACACCTTATACGCCCAATATCCTGGGGGTTTACCTGCTGAAACGCTTAATGGAAGAAAAGGAGAACGTGAGGGATACCGCGGTGAATGTAGAGAGGCGGGCGGCCGAAATCTACAGGTTTTTGGAGACTTTTTCCGGCGGCTCGGCCTTGACGAATACACCGGCCGTGCGTTCCCTTACTGTAGTGGCCGTAGAGAGCAATTGTGTGAAGGAGATCACCCGGTACCTGTCGGAAAATGGGGTAACGGTAGGAAAAGGATACGGACAATGGAAAGAGTATACGTTGCGCATAGCAAATTTTCCCGCCATACCCGATACGGATTTTGCGGTGTTATACCGGTTACTTCGTAATTTTGCAGCTCAGTAAACCAGAAGCCATGGAATTTTTCTCACATTTCAATTTTAAAGAACTGTTTTCGGTGACCATTATCCTTTTTTCGGTCATTGATATTCTGGGGTCTATTCCTATTATTCTCAATCTTCGTAAGAAGATCGGAAACGTACATCCGGAAAGAATTACCCTGGTTTCGGGGGCGCTAATGCTCATTTATCTCTTTGTGGGGGTAAAGATATTGCAGCTCTTTGGCGTAGACGTGCAATCGTTTGCGGTGGCAGGCGCACTCATCCTTTTAATTATCAGTTTTGAAATGATATTGGGAAGGGAAATTTTCAAGCATAACCCTTCTGCCGACGGGAAGGGATCGAGTATTGTCCCCCTGGCATTTCCCATTATCGCAGGCGCGGGTACCATGACCACGCTGATCGCCCTGAAAGCAGCCTACTACGACGTTAACATTGTAGGAGGCATACTTTTGAACCTTATCCTTATTTTTGTCGTACTCAAATCGTCCGGCTGGCTGGAAAGAAAACTGGAACCGGGTACCGTAGAAGTACTACAGAAGGTATTCGGACTGATTATCCTGGCCATCGCCATTAAACTTATTAAAGAGAATCTTTTTTAAGCCAGCCTTCCAAAATCAGGTACTGGGCCGCTCCGTAGGTGGTCATGATGTAAATAGAATCATGAGGGAGGTCTACATAAAAACGGTTTACGGCAATCAGGGCGTCAGAAACTATAAACAGGGCGGCGCCCGCCACCATATAACGGTAAGACAGTAGAGAAGGCGTATTCCGTGAGGCCGAAAAGATGCCCATCAGGGTGATGGCCGTACAGTAGAGCACCACGGGTATGCGCATATCGCCGGGGATAGAGGGATAAAGAAAGACCAGGAAACCCGACGAGAATAGCCCGAATACAAGGATGGCGGTGAAAGAAAATCGGTATTCTTTCCGGAAAAGCAAGATATAGGCCACATGGGCAAGCAGAAAGGCAGCCAGGCCCGGTATAAACCAGCCGTCAAAAAGGAGAAACACATCACCTAGCCAGCTGAAAAACAAAGCGCCAAAATAAATGCGGGAAGAAATGCCGCCTTTCCACGCCATGTACATCAGGATGGGCATCAGGAGAGGTTTCGTAAGCAATACCAAAGGGCGGTGCCAGGCTATACTGCCGTATATTTCCAGAATAAGTATTACCAGAAAGAAGAGTCTAGTTCGCATAGTTTTGTAATGTAAGGTCTCTATAGAAGTAATGTACCAATTTCTTTCCAGTTGTTTACCCGCCTGTGGCCTTCCTCCAAGGTATTATGCATGGAATGGAAAAGCAGGGTTTCTCCCTTGAAATTTTCAAAGTTACGGGCGTGGTCGTCTATCATGATATCGCCGTGCACAATGGACTTATCTCCGCAAAACACCATCTGCTGCCAGGTGATAAAGGGAAAATGAAAGGTCAGCCAGTGGTATTTTTCAGTAAGGGAGTTAGGGAATTCCACGGCGGCGGAAACAATGAAGATTTCGTATTTTTCATACAATGACCTTACTACGTCCACAGCGTCGGGGAAAACGTCCAGGTCGCTGAAAAAGCCAGGCTCATAAAGCGCATCACGGTACGACTTGAAATGATCCTGGCGTACATAGGCATAGAAATCTTTGTCTTCAAAAAAATCTTGGGTCAGGTTCATATTATTCCGCTCATTAAACAAACGGAGAATCTTGGCGCCGGTGTCGGCCAGTACGTCATCCATATCGATGATAAGTCTTTTTTTCATAGGTGTAATTTTCTTATGTATAAAATTTAGCTTTCAGCCGGGCGGAAGGCTATTTTACGGATGATATCCTTTCACAATTTTCTTCGAACGTATGATGTCGTCCTGGTGTACAAGTACAAAATAGATGCCATCCGGCAGGCCCGTCAGATCAAAATCGTGCAGGCCATTACCGTGTACAGCTTCCGCGATAAGTTTCCCGGCAAGGTTCTGAAGTTCAAAACGGGTTTCTAGTCCACCGGGAACTTTTACATACACTTTTTCGTCTTCTTCGTTTAAAAATATAATGATCTGTTCTTTCATTGGTGTACAATTAGCTGTTAGATATTAGCTGTTAGATATTAGATGGGCCAGTATAATAACGCGTGACTATTTTAGTGGTTCCAAACGATAAATGGTTTCAGGTGTTCGTATACCAGGTGTATGGGGAGTCCCATGACGTTATAAAAAGAGCCTTCCAGTCGTTCAATGCCTATCATACCGATAAAATCCTGGACTCCGTAGGCACCTGCTTTGTCGAAAGGACGAAAATGATCGATATAGAAGGCGATTTCTTCGGAGGAGAGGGTTTTGAAATGCACCCGGGTGGTGTCGGCAAACGTTCGGGTTCCGAGCCGCGACTGTATACAGACACCGGTAACTACCTCGTGCACCTTGCCGCTCAGCCGACTCAGCATTTCCGCGGCCTGTTCCCTGTTTTCTGGTTTATTCAGAAGTGCTCCTTGAATAATCACCACCGTGTCTGCGCCAATGATCACTTTCCCGGGATCCGCATTGCCGAAAGCTTCCACTTTACGGTGGGCCAGCATCTCCGGTACCCGGGCAGGAGGGAGATTTGGATCGAAACTTTCGTCTACGGAGGCGGGTACTACCTCAAACGGGAAACCGGCGTCACTGAGAATCTGTTTCCTCCGGGGTGAGGCGGAGACCAGGATAATTTTTTCCTTTATTTTCATTAAGAAATCACGAATAATTGTTACTTTTGTAAATTATGTAAATACATGTAACTTTTAAAACCCAAAATACTATGAGTTTAGAAACTGAAATTAAACAAACGCGCCCCTTTCAGTCGGAGAGCGAGAAATGTATCGTAAATATCATATATACGAATAACTTGATAACTATCTTTCACAATAAAATAGTGAAGGATTTTGATATCAGTATTGAGCAGTATAATGTTTTACGGATTCTGAGAGGGCAGAACGGCACTCCTATTACCATTAATGGTATTATTGAACGTATGCTCGACAAGATGTCTAATGCCTCGCGCCTGGTGGATAAGTTGTATTATAAAGGATTGGCAGAGAGGAAGCAAAAAGCGGGCAACCGCCGCGCCTGTGACGTGACTATTACGCCGAAAGGAGAGGAGGTGCTGAACCGCATTAACGGTTCTTTGGCTGAGCGGGTAGAACTTAACCTGAACATGGAAGATGCAGAACTCAAGCAGATGAACGATTTATTGGATAAGTTCAGAGAGAAACTGATGAAATAGCCATGAGCCTTCAGCTATCAGCCGGGTGGCGCACCACTATCAGAAAACCGGAACACCAGCGAAGCGCCGCCCGGCTAAAATTTTATACAGATGAATTTTTTAAAGAAATCCCGTATGCGGTACAGTATGGTTTTCTTTTTCCTGCTACTGCTGGGATGTAGCGGAAAGAAGGATGAACCGGAAAGGGAACCCCATCTGGTGGGGGTGTCGTTGGTGGGAGAATATAGCCGCTCCGTAATTACCGAACAGGCCCAGGCATTGATTGGACCTCAGGCAGGCATTATCTCCAATTTCCTGAGGTACGATGTGCGGTGTTACCGGGTTTCGTATACCACCACCACCACAGACGGCCGGGAAATAGTGGCATCAGGGGCGCTGGTGGTGCCGGTAGGCGCGAACAGTACCTCCCTGGTGAGTATTCAGCACGGAACACTTTTTGATGAGGCGGACGCGCCGTCTTATTTCAAACCCGGTACGGAAAGCCTGTTGGGAATGGTGATGGCGTCTTCGGGTTTCCTGGCCGCTCTACCGGATTACGTGGGCTACGGGGAGTCAAAAGCTGAGCCCCACCCGTATGAACACGCAGAAGGACTGGCCTTGCCGGTAGCGGATTTCCTGTTGGCGCTCAAAGAGCATTTCGCTGAGGAAGGTATTGCCTGGAACCGGGATATCCTTTTGGCCGGCTATTCGGCAGGGGGGTACGCTACCCTGGCGGCGCAGAAGCTGATTGAGGAGTCGTATTCCTCCGACCTGCATATCAAAGCTACGACCTGTGGTGCCGGCGCGTATTATAAGTCATTGCTGCTGGATAAATTTATTAATGAACCCAGCAACGGGGAAGTGAACCACAACCGTTCGTATATCTGGGTGATGCTTACCTACAACCGGATTTACGGCCTGAATTACCCGGTCAGTTATTTTTTTCGGGAGCCGTATGCCTCCCGGATTGAAGAAAACGGTTATCGTGTGACACTGTCGGGAAGTTTTAATTCCCTTTTAAATCCTGATTTTATAACGTCTTACCAGGCCGGTAACGAAACCAAGGTGACGGAGGCATTTCGGGATAACGACCTGGTGAACTGGAAAACAGAAGTTTCTACCCTTTTGGTACACGGTGATGCCGATACCTACGTTCCTTATGTAAATTCTACGGCGGCGCTGGCCGGTATGCAGGCTGCGGGTTCCCGAAGTGTTACGCTGGAAACCGTAGCGGGTGGCACCCATGAATCTGCCGTGCAGGATTTTATTTTTAAGACGTATCTGAAGTTTGCGGGATACCTGACGCTGTAAACTTGGCCTGACATACTTGCGAAATAATTGTCCCGGGATTCTGAATTATTTTTCGCTTGTTCGTATCTTTAGGGGTATTTTAGTCCCTATATGAATTGGAGGTGGTATATTGTTTTCTTTTTGTTTTCAACGAAATTGTCTGCTCAGGCTCCTGATTTCGAGGCGAGTGGAGTGGTGTATTTCCAGGACAGTGATTTTAATGCCGATACGCACGTTACCCAAAAAATCACCAAAACAGGGGTTGACTTGATGGGCGTTTTTACCTTTCCACTTCGTTACAGAGAATCTCAGTCGCCTTCCGAACAAAGTATCTCCAATTCAGCGGTGGAAAATCACCGGATGGTCGCTTTTCGCTCCGACCGAAAAGTGGCTTATGTGCTGGAAACGCGTGGGCCGCTGCCCAAAGGAAGTCAGGGGGTTAGGTTAAGCGATTTGCCCGGAGGAGGATATGTGACTGTGGTGAGGACGAACGACCTGCATGCTTTGAAACTCGACTACCGCTTTTCCGTAGCCGAAAATCCCACCTCCATTACTCTGGCACCTACTGACAAATATCTGGCGGTGAGTTCGGCCAATTCGGGGAATGAAATTCAGATATTTGAGCTAGACGACCAGGGTAAGCCGGTGCGCTTACTTCCCCAGGTGTTGCACCTCGACGGCGGTGCAGTACACGACCTGATCTGGCATCCTTCCCAGGAATATATCGTGTTTATCCGCAGGGAAGATAAGGAAATGGGGTTGATCCGGGTGGTGTGGGATAAGCACCATATCATACGCCTGGAACAGATAGGGGAGACGGTGAAATTTGAGGGAAGCCCTTTTTCCGGGTTGTTTTCCAAAGACGGGAAAACCCTGTTTATATTGGATCAGGGCGATGCCGCCAATCGTATTGCCGGGAAGGTTTTCCAGGTAAGACTAAGCCTGGAGGAAGATAACCGCCATGTGCTACTGTCTAAGGTGGATGTGGGCTTCAATCCGGTGAATATAGCGATGAGTCCGTCAGGAGATGTGCTGATGGTCAGCAACAGGGGCTGGGACGAAAGCGCTTCCATTTCTATGCTTTCCTTTTCGAACGGTAACCTGGAGGCGAGAAGCGAACTTCCCCTGGAAGGTGCTTTTCCTACGGGTGTGGTGTTTGATAAAAACGGAAAGAACTTTGCTGTGGGGTGCTTTCAGTTGCGCACCTTCGGAAAACCTATGGGGAACGTATGCTTTTACCGGTTTTCAGCGGGAACGGCAGAGAAACAACCGGGGAGTATCCTGGTTTCGGCCGGGCTCCACTACCTCCAGGCGGTATATTGAATGGTTTTTTGACAGGACTTATTGGTGAGGAGGCTGTTTTTTTACTAAATTTGTCAAATTATTCTTCCCGATGCAGCAGTCGATTAGTACCAGACATTTACTGGGTATCAAAAATATTACGCCCAATGACATTCACCTGATCCTTGAAACGGCCCATACCTTTAAAGAGGTGATTAACCGGCCGATCAAAAAGGTGCCTTCGCTGAGAGATATCACCATTGCCAACCTGTTTTTTGAAAACTCTACCCGTACGCGTCTGTCTTTTGAGCTGGCTGAAAAACGCCTTTCCGCAGACACCATTAATTTTACGTCTTCGGGCAGTTCGGTAAAAAAAGGGGAGACTCTTCTGGATACCGTGAATAATATCCTGGCCATGAAAGTAGATATGGTGGTGATGCGGCACAGCAGTCCGGGTGCACCTCATTTTCTTTCCGATAAAATAAAGGCAAATATTGTCAATGCGGGAGACGGCACGCATGAACATCCTACCCAGGCATTGCTGGACGCTTTTTCCATGACGGAGAAATTAGGCTCTCTGGAAGGAAAGAAGGTGGCGATTATCGGCGATATTCTCCATTCCCGGGTAGCTTTGTCGAATATTTTTTGCCTGCAAAAACTGGGGGCGGAAATCGCGGTATGTGGCCCGCCGACCCTCATTCCCAAGTATCTTCATACGTTGGGTGTGAAGCAGATGGGCAATGTGAGGGAAGCGCTGCGGTGGTGCGATGTAGCCAACGTGCTTCGGATTCAGCTGGAACGCCAGCAACTGAAGTTTTTTCCCTCCCTGAGAGAATATTCCCTTTACTATGGAATTACCCGGCGTATGCTGGATGAACTGGACAAAGAGATTGTGGTGATGCACCCGGGTCCGATTAACCGGGGGGTGGAGCTAAGTTCCGATGCGGCGGATTCTCCACATTCCATTATCCTGGACCAGGTGGAAAACGGGGTAGCCGTACGTATGGCCGTGATGTATTTGCTGGCCCAAAAGAATTAAACGGTAAGGTATGAATTTCACGGGAACGGAAGCTATAGCGCGGGCGTTGGAAAGCGAGTTGAACCTCAGCATCGGCTGCGTAACCGATGTTTTACAACCTTTCCTGCAAATAGAACCGGAAGACCTGGCGGGAGTATGTCTTTTTCTCTCCCGTACACCCGGCTATTATTTTGATTTTCTGAATTGCATTACCTGTGTAGATAACGGCCCGGAAAAGGGTACGATGGACCTGGTGTATCATATTTCTTCACTGGCGCTGGAACACGCGGTTATTCTGAAAGTAACCGTAAGCCGGGAAGAGGGCGAGGTACCCAGCCTGGCTTCTTTGTGGCGCACCGCCGACTGGCACGAGCGGGAAATTTTCGACTTGTTTGGACTGAAGTTCCAGGGGCATCCTGACCTCCGGCGCATCCTGTTACCCGCCGACTGGGAAGGCCACCCGCTTCGTAAAGATTACCGGGAACAGGAGATGTACCACGGAATCAAAGTGAAATACGATGCTTAGGGTAGGGCTGATATCCGACACCCATTCTTTCCTGGACCCTGCGGTATTTTCCCATTTTGAGCATTGTGATGAAATCTGGCACCTGGGCGATGTAGGAGATGAAAGCATTCTCCATGACCTCAGCGCTTTCCGGCCCACCCTGGGCGTATACGGAAATATTGACGGTGGAAATCTGAGGTACGACCTGCCTGAAAATCTTTTTCTGGAAAGGGAAGGTGTCAGAATTCTTTTGACCCATATCGGCGGTTTACCCGGTAAATTTCCGGCAAGAGTTAAGAATTTGATTAGAATCCATCGGCCGGATTTGTTTATTTGCGGGCATTCTCATATTTTACGTGTGTTAAAGGGAGAGGGCCTGGTGTATATCAATCCGGGTGCTGCCGGTCATCATGGTTTTCATGCCGTCAGAACCCTGATGCGTATGGAACTGTCGGAAGGACGAATCTCCCATTTGGAAGTTATAGAACTTGGGAAGCGATGATACGCTTATGGTTTTTTCTGTGCCTTTCTTTTGCCGCCTCCGCTCAGCTCCGGGAAGTGGCGGAAGTTACTTTTGTGCTTCCGGAAGGAATTAGTGAAGACATTGAGGTGATGGCGGTCAATGAAGATATTCTGCTCGTCAATTTCCAGGAGGATTATGCCAAGCGCGAAGGTCAGGTGGTGGTGGTGCGATACAATACCCAACTGGAACTGACATGGGCTGCTACTGCCCCCGTACCCCGACTTTTTGAACCGGTTTCTTTCCAGGTGAGCGGGCAGGTACTATACTACCTCCTGAAAGAAAGAGAAGGGCGGAAAATGCATCTTCTACAGTTTGATTTTGGCAACGAAAACGTAAGTGTCTCCGATTTTGAATCGATTACCGCCCTGGAAAATATAGGTTTCTCCATATTTAACGGTCAGCCTTTACTGTACGGGTTGTATAACCTCAAACCGGTAGTGGAAATGCATAATCTAAGGGAAAAGACCGCAAAAGTTCTCCCGGATATTTACAATAAAAACAACGAGCTAAAAGGAATTTTTACTAACCCTTACCGTGATGAGATCTATGTTTTTTCCTCGTTAAGACAAAACTGTGAGATGCAGGTGGCTACCTATGACGTAGGCGGGAAGCTGCTTTTTAGACAGAGCCTGGGGGATAAAAAACATAGGATCCGGCGGATAGAGGTGAGGTTAGACGCTGGTGGAGAACCTTTTGTGATGGGTACCTACAATTCAGCCTGCCTGGATATGACAGAGGGTCTCTTTGCCGGTTCCCTGGATTTACCCCGCCAGATAAAGTACCACAGTATTGCCCGCCTGCCCGGTTACAAGGCTTCCATGTCTGAAAAGAGAAGGCGCAGGTTACAACTGCGGAGAGAAAGAGGAAAATCAGACGCCGTCAGGCAGAGAGCTATCTTTCATGTACCGGTTTTCGATGTGAACGGTTTTTTACTGGCTACTGAATTTTATAATGTGCAGTCTGCTGGTTCTTCCGCTGGACAGTTCTCCCCGGGTCGGGGTTCTTATTTTCCAGAATACAAGACCTGGCGGGTGTTGATGGCCGAAATGGATATGGAAGGTAATGTACTTTATGACCGGCTCTATAAGCTGGAAGGTGACCCCTTTTTAGGCCTAAATCCTCAGGCAGCCTTCCTTTTTAAAGACGAGGAATTTTATACTTTTCTGCCTTTGGGTAACCGTCTTATCTATGCCGGTCCCGGAAAAAGTGAATATCGCCCGTTGTTTCCCCATGTAGAGGGTTTCAGGTTAACCAATACTGAAGCGCACCTGTTCAATATGGGTATGAACACTTTCATTGCACACGGTTTCACAGAAATGAGGGCCGTGCTTCCTGAGGCCCCTGCTCAGCAGGTATATTTTATTAAAAAATTCCGGATGGATTAACGTTTTGTATAGAAATGTTTCTAATTTTGTTGGAAAAACAATAAACTTAGAATAATCTAACAATGGCACCGCTAGAAGAACTGTTAAAAATAAATCCGGTATTGCTGGCGCTGGTAGCTACCCTTTTTACCTGGGCGGTAACCGCCATTGGTGCCGCTTCTGTTTTCTTTTTTAAAGTGCTTGATAAGCGGGCGTTGAACCTAATGCTGGGTTTTGCCGCAGGAGTGATGATTGCCGCCAGTTTCTGGTCTCTCTTATCGCCGAGCATTGAAATAGCGGAGCAGCAGAACAAGCCGGGTTGGCTTCCGGCCATAACGGGTTTCCTGGCGGGCGGACTCTTCCTCTTCCTGATGGATAAATTTTTGCCCCACGTGCATTTGAGTAAAAAGACTGAAGATGCGGAAGGGATCAAGACTTCCTGGCACCGGAGTGTGCTGCTGGTGATGGCCATTACTTTGCACAATATACCGGAAGGATTAGCAGTAGGGGTGGCTTTCGGCGCGCTGTTCCAGAATCCATCGGTAGAAGTGCTTACCACCGCGCTGGTTTTGGCATTGGGAATCGGTATTCAGAATTTCCCGGAAGGGGCGGCGGTGTCCATCCCGCTCAGGCGCGAAGGCTTTTCGCGGTGGAGGGCATTCAAATACGGGCAGGCAAGCGGTATGGTAGAGCCGGTAGCCGGAGTTTTGGGTGCGCTTTTGGTGATTTATATGTCTCCTTTATTGCCTTACGCCCTTTCTTTTGCTGCTGGTGCTATGATTTTTGTAGTGGTAGAGGAATTGATCCCGGAATCCCAGAACGGGGATGAAACAGACCTTTCTACGGTAGGCACTATGCTGGGGTTCGCGGTGATGATGTTCCTGGATGTGGCTTTGGGCTAGTTCTCGACTACGCTCGGTTCTCGACTTCGCCCGGTTCTCGGCTACGCCCGGTTCTCGACTACGCCCGGTTCTCGACTGCGCTCGAACAGACAGGTAGCGCTGCCACTTGTCACATCGAGCGAAGTCGAGATGTTGGTTTCTGGTTTTATTTCAGTTCCCTGATTTTTACATTCTTAAACTGTACCAGGTCGCCGTGGTCCTGCAATAAAACAGGGCCCTCCTCGGCTGTTCCAAAGCCTTCAAAATCCTTGTATTTGCTGCGGGCCACAAGAGCCTTGTAAATATTGTCATTGCGCTTGTATTCCAGTACCTTGAAGCCGTTTAGCCAGTGTTGCACGCGGTTGTCAGGGAATACAATTACTCTGCCGGTTTTCCAGTCTGTTTTTTTACCGAAGAAGCGGGCGTCGAGCTTATTGGAGGGAATGAGGTCATAGAGGCTGGCCAGGGTACGGTTGCCCACGGCTCCTTGTTTGGCATCCGGGTGTTTTTCATCGTCCAGGATCTGGTATTCCAGTCCTATTCCCGATTTTCCGCCGGAATCGTACCTTTCATCTACAAAATATTTTACTCCGGAATTCGCCCCTTCGCTTAGTTTGAAATCAAACACCAGTTCAAAAGCACGAAACTTTTGGGCGGTGACTATATCATTGCCCGTTTCGGAACCGTCTGAAGGACTTACGCTGAGTATCCCGTCTTTTACGCTCCACCGTTTTCCGGGGCGGTCATTGCTGTACACGCTCCTCCAGCCGTTGAGGTCTTTGCCGTTAAACAGGAGCTGGTAGCCCTGGTGCTTTTCCTGGTCTGACAACCGGTTCGTCAGAAGATTAACTACGGGTGTCTGATCCGGTGGTGTTAACTTGGGGTTCGTGGTGTTGATCCGGATATTCTTCCACTTGATATTCATACCCTCTTTCATTTCTGCGTAAATGCTGTGTACCTGGAGAGCAATGAAACCTTTGGGCGTCATATCGTCAACCAGGTAAGACACCGGAATATCATTGATAAAGGTACGGATTTGGTTGCCTACGGCTTCTATCCGGTATTTGTTCCATTCTCCCATTTTAAATGCGGTTTTTACCTCCGGGTTAATCTCCGGGAAGGTGAGCCAGTCGCGACGGGCCTCGTCGTAAATGCCGCCTGACCACCCCCTGTCTGAGGGGTCAATCTCCATTTGGTAACCGTGTACACGGCCGTTCTGGTAATCGGCTTTGGAAAGGCTTCGGAACTGAATACCTGAGTTCATAGGATCCGCCAGGAAGATGTCGGTTTCAAATACAAAGTCGCCGTATTCTTCTTCGGTGACCAGGAAAGAATTGGGCGTGTTATTCACGGTGTATCCCACAATGGCTCCGTCTTCCACTTTGTAAACGGCCTTCCCGCCCAGTTGCTTCCAACCGCTGAGGTCTTTTCCGTTAAATAGTGATTTCCACTCCTGGGCCACACCCTGGGTGCTGATTACCAAAGCCAGCAAAAGAATTTTTTTCATCATTAAGTCAGATAGTTTTATTAGGTTAAATATAACAGCAAAAAAGCACAATGTAAAAAAATACCGCTTAGATCATGGCCCGGAAAAAAATACTGTTTACCAGGCATTGACGCTACTGTATTTTGGGTGATGTCTTACGCCTTTTACAAAACTAGCGTATTTGCCTCTAATTTGGGGAATATGGTCTACTTTATTCCTTAGGAACTTATCGGGGAGTCCGTACTTCTTCTTTATCCGGGCCAACTGCTCCAGACATCAAGATCCATAGTAAAATTATATAAATGAGGGTGCGGGATCCGGGAAAAACCGCGCACGGATGGCGGATACTCCGGGAGAAAAAAGAAACACTTCCCATGAGAGAAGTGTTCTTGTTTCTAGAGATTATTGTAGTTTTCGGGATACAAGGCCTCCCTTGGCACTGTCTATTTCAACAGACGCATCGCCTGTTTTTCCTTTTACTATCCATCGGACTTTCACAAAGCCCATGCCCGGTATATTCTCTACTGCAATTTTTGCCGGGTTATTTTTTTGTTCGGAGGTGATTCCGAAATCTTCATTCTCTACTACCATGCCTGCCAGCACATTCGCGTTCTTAAGGGTGATGTAGTCCGGCCGCTCTATCTTGAATTTCACATCGTGGGCCGAGTGGGTGGGAATCACCCGCAGGTTCATTACCGTGGCGGTTACTTCGGTAAGTCCGCCGCCGAGATCTTTCTGGCGAACCTCCACCACTTCCAGTTTGGGCATCTGGTGGGCATGCAGCAGGGTAAACGCCATATTGCGGTGAGAGTCTTCCATCAGCAGAAAACCCGGATGGTTTCGGATATAGTTTTTCTTGGGGCCGCCAATTTCAATGTCGCCAAACTGAGGGTGCTTAAAGGGTTTCCATTTGACATAACCGTCTCCGAAAAGCAAGAGTTTGTCAAAGTCTTCAAATTCGGTATTCTGAAAACGGCCTGCACTTGTGGTCTTATTGAACAGCTTATACGAGGTCATCAACTCATTGCTGAAAGTAAAAATACCTCTTCCCAGGGCCAGCCAGTCGATTTCCCCTCCAAAAACCGTGTATAAATCTTTATGGATAACAAAGTAATTATAGCCCGGCACCATTTTTTCGCCCAGTTTCCCGATATAATCGTAAACCTGTACATCGGCCCGGTTATAGTATTTTTCGTCATCGGCCGCACCCGGACCTCTCAGGAACATTCCGCCGTAGTTGTGGTAGCTTTGGGCTCCGGCAATATTGGGATGCTCCAGGATAAATTTCTTTACCGCCTTGGTTTCGGGCAGCATGCCCGGATAGTAAAGGGCTCCCCGTTGAATGTAATCCGGCTGCCAGCCCCAGCCCCAGTCGCGGTTGGGGTCGTATGTACCTACAGCGTCTTCATTCACCCGGCCGTCGCCGTCATTGTCTATTCCTTCGTACCCCAGCATCTCGTACTCCCCGGGTTCATCCTGTTTGGCCATGATCATGCGCTGAGGATTTTCAGGGTCAATTTTATACCTTCCGGTTATTGATTTCCTGCGCATCATCACAATGTTTCCGTCTCCGTCCAGGTCATCCAGCTGGTCTTCATCAATGAGGCCGTCTCCGTCATCGTCCAGGGGCAAGCGGCCCGTACGGGAAGAATTCGGGTTATTGGCCTGCTTAATAAAGTATTCCCTTGAATCGGGATTGATGGTTGGCGCAATGTAGAAAATCTTATCTTTCAGTAAATCCCGGATAAAATCTACGGTCTGAAAATTCTCAGCCAGGTACCAGGCAGTGTACAGCGCTACTTCGGTACCCTGGAGTTCGTTGGCATGAATGTTTCCGTCAATGTAAAAACCGGATTTCCGGTGAGGTTGACCGGTTTTAAAGTCGGTAACGCTCATCAGCCAGATATCGCGGCCTTCTACTGATTTCCCGATCGATTCCAGTTTTACGAGATCGGGATAGGTCTTCGCCAGGTCATTGCAAATGCGGTAGATCTCGGCGTGATCGCTGTATTTGTTCCAGTACACTTTCACCCTTGGATTGGCCGGGGAGCCGATTGCGCGGATACCGTTCAGATCTTCAGCGGCGATATCATTTTTCTGCCCGTTCGCCTGAAAGGCGGTGAAGCTGATCAATAGTAAGAATATTTTTTTCATGAAGATCTTAGTTTAGGGTCAGTTCAAGGTTCACGATGCCGGAAGTAGGGCTGCCGCCTTCTACGGTGATCTTCCCTTTTCCATTAATTAACCAGCTGTACTCTTCCGACTCCCCGGCATCCAGGGCCTTGCGGTAGTTATTTGCCTTTCCGGAAATCAGGGTTTGTCCTTGGCCAAGCCGGATCTTGCAACTCACTTTGTATACATAACGGACACGATCGCCAATTTCCGCGTAAGAGGGTAAAAGACCTTTGTTTACCACGGTGACGGTCACCCGGTTCACGCCGTTACCCAGGGATTCCACCTTGGCGTTGACAATCTCCGTACGGGGAAGGGCGTTCAGGTAATCGCTCAGGAAAACCTGGTGGCGGATCACGGTGGAATCCAGGAAGGGGAGAGGAGGGTTATGCAGGGCATACGGGGCCAGCCCGCCCACTTCTACATTTTTACCCGGAAAATCAGGATGCTGGATCTTGGTCCACGGCACGAAACTCTTCAGGTTATTTTCGTCTGCCCACTTCAGGTATTCTGATTCGGCGGTTCCGGTCTCCGGTTTTTTTGCGGCGCCTTTCGGATCTTTCGCTTTCGGAACCCACCAGCCCGGAGTAGAATAACTGAACCTTCCGGCATGATAATAGGCGGTTTGGGTGAGGTTTCCTGGGGTCTGAGGCAGGGCCGGAGCATCAGAGATACCGGCTTTACCGTACATTTTTGCTACAATGCCTGTGACGGCGGCATCTTTTTCCTGCCAGCCGCTGATAATACGTTTGGAGGCATTCGCACGATCGAACTTCGTGGCTTCCGACAGGTTATTGCTCAGGCCAAAGTGAAAGACCGTATGAATATTGGTGTTTTTATAAAGGAAATCGAGAAATGCCCGGGTTTCCGGTTCGGAGGCCTGGTATTCACCCGCTTCTTTTTCAAAGGCAGGGTAATTGTAGGTAAAATTCTTGTCAATGTTAACTCCGCCGGCACCGTCTTCGTTGAAGTGGCCGTCTTTGTCGTTGTCTCGCCCTTCTGAAATCAGGAGGTATTTCCCGGTTTCACCCTTGGCAGGATCTGCTTTCACCAGGAGGCGGGGATCGGTTTTGCTTACAATATTGGTACCCGTGGGATCTTCAATCCGTAGCTGGGTAATCAGCCCGTCTCCGTTCAGGTCTTCGAAACCGTCTTCGTCCGTCTGTCCGTCCCGGTCGTCGTCTCGCGTAGTGGCATTGCCGCTCCGCTCGTATTTCAGGGAAGAGGTGGCCTGTTCCAGAGCATCGGGACTCAGCCCGGGGATAATATATAAGGTTTTGTTTTGCAGCAGACGGCTGAGGGAATCAGCGGGCAGTGCAGCCAGGTTTTCTGCGAGCTTAAGGGCCATTTCGGTACCCGCGGGGTGGCGACCGTCCGCGCCCGCCACAAGAAGCACCGCTTTGTTCTGGCTGTCTCCGAAGGTCACAGCCCAAATGTCTTTTCCGCCGCTGCTTTTACCAATAGATGCTACAGATACGAGTTTGCTTTTGGCCGGAAGCGCTTGCAGGCGGGAAGTGACCTGCCTGTGGGAACTGTATCCGGTTTGCCCGTAAGACTCCACCGCAAAGGCCAGCAGGCCCACCAAGAGTATTTTTAATTTCATACCAGACAAAGGGTCTAAAGGTTGTTAGTGACCTGCAAATAAAATAAATAAATACGTTTTATCCGCAATTTGAGGATATATCGCCGGAATGAATAGAGCTAGGAAGAGGTTTTGAAGATCGTAGCGTACGAATTTCGGGTTGGGGAGCTTTCAATTTTTTTGTGTAATTTACCCGGTGATCGTCCTGTACGTATCCCAAGGAGGATCCATAAATTAAAATATCATGTCAAATATCAACCTGATTATTGAAGAAAGGGCCGCCAATCTGGGTAGTTTTATGGTGGGGCGCCTGTTGCCGTTCCGGCAGAAGAGAATGGTGGGGCCATTTATTTTTATTGACCACATGGGACCGGTAAAGCTGAATGAAAGAGATCATTTTGATGTGCTTCCGCATCCCCATATCGGACTTTCCACCCTTACTTTTTTGTTTGAGGGAAGTATCATGCACCGCGATACCCTGGGCAACGCCATAGAGATCACACCAGGTGCAGTAAACTGGATGACTGCAGGCAAGTGGATAGTGCATTCCGAACGTTCTCCTGATCACCTGCGCGATTCCGATCAGTTTTTGCACGGTTTACAGATCTGGGTAGCGTTGCCGCTGCACCTGGAGCAGATGGAACCCGAGTTTTTCCATATTGACCGGGAACAGATTCCCCATTGGAAAGAGGGTGACGTGCAGTTCCGGCTGATTGCGGGCGAAGCTTTGGGAAGAAAGTCGCCGGTTCCGGTGTACAGCAAACTCTATATGATTGAAATTTACAGTGAAATCGAACAGGAACTGAATTTAGGGGGGCTTTTGTACGGAGAATCCGGTTTGTATATCCTGGAGGGGGCCATTGAGACCGAAGGAAACGTGTTTGAACCCAAGCAGTTATTGGTGGCCAAAAACAGTACTTTATGCACCTTTACCATTCGGGCCAACACCACCATTTATATTTTCGGAGGCGAGCCTTTTCCGGAAGAGCGTTACATCGACTGGAATTTTGTGGCGTCCGATAAAGCGCTGATTGCCGCCGCAAAGGAGAAGTGGGAGGCCCAGGATTTTGAAAAAATCCCCGGAGACGATACCGAATTTACCCCCTATCCGGCAATGCCGCCTCACCTGAAGATGAAATAGCTAAGGGCCTCACCTGGCGAAGGAAGGCCCTTAGCTTCTATCATTTTCAGAATTTAATATGGGTCACTACGTCGCCGTTCGGGTCTACATACGAAGGCTCATCGCGTTTGCCTTGTCCCTTATTGGTCACATAAATACTGCCGTCCTTTTTATTGAGGGTGACGGTATTGGGGAAGGTTCCTCCGGTTTTGATATTGTCGATTACCGTTAAGGTTTTGGTATCGATCACGGTGACGGTGCCGTCGCCGCGGTTAGCGGTATAAAGACGGTTTCTTTGTTGGTCAAAGGCGATGCCCAGGGCGCCTTTACCGGCCGGAAGTGTTTTCACCACCGATTTGGTTTTGAGGTCCACTACGGAGACGTCATTGCTTTTCTGGCTCACTACAAACAGGCGGTGTTGGGCTTTGTCCAGTACCAGATTAATGGATGCCTCGCCACCGGTAGCAAAAGAATCGATTACGGCAGAGGTTTTCAAATCGACCACCACTATTTTGTTAGTACCCATACTGGTGGCATACAAAGTCTGGTTTTCTACGTCAATGGCCAGTCCGGTAGTAGTAGCACCCGTATTTTCTATCATTTTTTCCAGCTTTTGGGTCTTTCCGTCAATCACCCAGATTTTGCTGGGCCGGCCTACATCCGAAATATAAATCTTATTGTTTTTTTCATCTGCTACCGCTTCACGGGTATGGGATCTTTCCCCTTCGGGCGTAATGGTGGCCAGTACTTTTTTGTTTTTGATATCGATGGCGCTGACCGAGTTGGTACGGGTATTGGTGCTGTAAACCGTTTGCGTCTTTTTATTCAAGGTAAGTCCGAAAGGCGGGGTGTCTTGGAGAGAAATGCTGTCTTTCACCGCCAGGGTGCTGCCGTCAAGCTGATAAAGATAGCCGGCGGGATTGGTGCGGGAACCCGCGCTGGCCACGTAAACGGAATTGTCCGCTTCGTTATATACCAGTTCATAAATTCCGTTTCCAACCTTCTGGTTGCTTACTTTTTGTGCGCTGGCGGCGCCTGCCACCAGGAGAGCGCCTGCAAGGATGAGTTTTGTATTCATGATTTTTTAAAAGTTTTTACTAATCCAGTGATAAAATTCCGCAAATGCGGTTTTCCAATACCATGCACCGTGCCTTCCTTCCGGGTTGACCGAGATATGCATCTCCGCTCCGTATTGCTGAAATTCAGCGGAAGACCGCAGTACATCTTCATTCATTGTTACAAAACTGCCATCGGGTTTTAGTCTGTTTTCGTTTTCGCCCCCATAGAAGAAATATTTTTGGGTTTTGATTTCTTCGGGCTGCTTTACGGTGGATATTTCATTGTAAATGTTGCGTTCGTCCAGCCAGATGGAAGGAGATAAAACACCCAGTACACCAAAGGTTTCAGGATAGAGCAGTCCGGCATAGAAGGTGAGCAGTCCGCCCATAGAACTTCCGGCCATAATGGTGTGGGCTTTCTCAGGAAGCGTGCGGAAGTTTCGGTCTACTTCCGGTTTAAGGGTGTGTACGATGAAGTCGAGGTAAGCCTCGCCGTACACTTCGGGATGAAGTGAGTTGGGTCGCACAAAGTATTCCCTGATGCGGCGTTCTTTCTCGTGATCGTGTTCAATGGCCACCACAATGGCCGCGTTCCGGGCAGAATCGATGGTTTCGTCCACTCCCCATTCCAGGGGGCCAATCCGGCCCTGGGAAGTGGCTTCGTCAAAAAGATCCTGGCCATCATGCATGTAGATCACCGGGTAGCGCTTATCAGAGTGTGCATAGTCTTGGGGCAGGTACACCCACACTTTCTTGTAGTTACCGAGGGCGGGAATGTAGAGGGAATCTTTCCATACTTTCACCTGCGTGGAAGCGGTAGATTCCGGGAAGTCATCGCGCCAGTTCTCAATTTTACCATACAGGGTGGTGTCGCTGCTGATGATAGCGCGCCGGGGGGCAACCAGGCGGCCATCCCATGTACTTTCCAGTGTTTTCCAGTCTCCGCGGGTGAACTTAAACTCCAGGAGGCCGTCTTTTTGTCCGGGGAGTGTAAATTCCATGCCCCGCGCCGTCTTTTTCAAGGTGCTTTCGGGGTGGTTCGGGCTCCAGCGGTTGAAAGCGCCTGTGATATAAATTACGTCACCGGTATGGCGCTCCGGCAACCCGGTAATCACAAAGTGAACCGTATGCTGTGCCGGAGCAATCCCCCAGTTAAAAAGAAAGAAAAATATTAGAAAGTACCGCTGCATAGATTAAATTTCAATTTTATAAAACCCGGTAATGGCACCGCCCTCGGTGACCTGGAACAACTGCTTCGCGCTTTTGAAGTCACTGCTAAGCTCGTAATAGCCGTTACGGCCGTTTTCTTCGCTGACATTGACTCTCAGTAGGATTTTGTCGTCTACCTTAACCGTTCCGTAGGCTGCTCCGGTATTGGTGCTGGCGGGTACACCTTCAATTTTGGTGTAGTTCTGCGTGGCTACGTCAATTACGTAGAACTCCCAGATGTTTCCGAAATTGATGTTGCCAGTAGGCCCCCCTGTTAAAGGAACATTCGGAACGGTGGTAATGAGCTTGCCGTTGGTAGCAAAAATAGTGGTGAATTTGCCGCCGGTGGTGATGTCGTCCATGTCAATGGCCCACGACGTGTCTACGTCCGTATCGTTGGCTTTGATGCGCACTATTTTTGATTTTCCGCCGGTGGCACTTCTCCCCTGGGTGACGATATACAGGTCGCCATTGGTGTCAAAACTGTACATTTCATTGTCATTGATGTAGGCAATACCGCCCGTATCATTGATTTTTGTGGTTTTTTCGTATTTGCCTGTGGCAATGTCAATCACCGCAATGTAGACATCAGGAAAGAAGTCGTCAAAGAAACCGTACTGGCCTGTATTGGTTTTGGCATAGGTGAGATTGACAAACAGTTTCCCGTTTTTCACTGCCAGGAATTTCTGACCGGCCGAACGGTAAAGTATGCCGGCTTCTCCAACACCTCTTTCGTTGACCACGTCGGTAAGGTCAATTTCTCCGGTTCTTGCCAGGGTAGTAGGGTTAAAGGTCTGAACCGCCAGAGGACTGGCGCCGTCCCAGTAGAAACCCTGGGTTTCGCTGGCGATTACAAAATTGCCGCTGCCGTTGACCGAGTTATCGGCCGCCAGGAAGTTATCTTGCACCACGGCGCCGTTGACCAGGGACAGGCGTTCAATTCCCCGGGCGCTGTTATCGGTTTTGAACATCTTCAATAACCAGTTCTTGTACGGCCTCCAGCCGCCCATACCTGTGCCCTGAAGCGAGGTGGCGGTAATATTGGAGACATCACCGGAAGGAATCTCATCGAAGACGGTTATCCAGCCCGGAGGTATATTGGTACGTTCGCTTGCCGTCATCAAAACATACTTCCCTTCTTTTATTTCCACGTCGGGTTCGTCGTCCTGACAGGAAACCAGGGTAGCCATGCAAAATGACGCAAGTGCCAGAGATTTTAGAGTTACTTTGTGCATAACAAATTCACTATTTTATGGAATAATTGATTTTCAAATGAATGCTTCTGCCTGCCCGTTGCACCCGGTAATTGTCGTAAATATCCTTGTTCAGCAGGTTTTTAATGTCAAAGCCCAAGGCCATCCGCTGCGCAGGAAAACTGACCTGGAAACCCGTATTGACCAGGTGCTGCTTAGGAATAATCAGCAGGGTGTTCACCTGGGCTTTAGGGAAAAGGCCTGACCCCTCCATTCTTTTCGGAATAGCTTCCAGGTAATATTCGTGCAGGTAGCTGTAAAACAGGAAAGCCTTGAGGTAGGCCCCTTGGGGAGAAAATGCCTTTGATCGATAGTTTAGCCCCAGATTTCCGTACAGGAAAGGGGTGTTTCTTAAACGGGCACCGTTTTTCCAGGTGTCGTGCTGGATCGTAATGCCAAAAAGGCGCATATTTTGCCAGGTGGCATTTGCTGACAGGTTAAAACGGGGGCCTAACTGAACGGACCCGTCGGCCTCCAGCCCTATACCTTTCACGTTCTGCTGATTTTCATAGCGTGCGTAAGGGGCCTGTATGGGAACCAGCAAGATCAGGTCACGGGTACGGCGGTAAAAGGAATTGAACTCCAGCGTATACCGTTCCCGTACGGCGGTACGCCAGCCCAGGTTAAAATTCAGGCTTCTTTCCGGCCGTATACCAAAATTCTGCACCACCCATACGCCGTCTCCGAAAAGTTCATTGTGATCGGGGAGGCGGTTGGAGTATTCTGCGGAGAAACGTACCAGATGACGGGGACTGAATTGAAATTTCAGGGCCTCGGCCATGCCCCAGGTGTTTCCCTTCGTGGTTTTGGCTTCGGTACTGCTGAATTCTCTCGACTGGTAGGTTTCCACACCCGAGGCTTCATAGCTAAACCATTTGAACATGAACAGCTGATCGAGCTTCTGGTCAAAGAAAAGGGAATTAATACCGGCCGTGCTTACCGTTTTCAGGTAGCGGGAGGGGAGAGACAAGACATCGAGTCCCGTATCGGCAAACTTAGGCCCCAGGGGGTCTTCTCCTTCACGGTCGGCTTGGGTGATGACCTGGTTGACTTCCAGGGTGTGGGTCGGACTAAACCGGTATTTCAGGTTGGTCCGGGAAGTAAAATAATGGTTACGCAGTTTCGAAAATGACGGGCGGCTGCTTTCTCCGTTGCGGGTAGGGTTGGGCGTAAGTACTCCGTACCAGTCGTAGTTGCCTTTGACTGTATCAATTCTGCTTAGATGCAAATGATTATATACCAGAAATTGGTCGATTTCCAAAGCGCCGGCCGTTTTTTTATACCGGAGGGCAGGTACAACCGACGACTGACGGGAAAGAATACCCCCGTAAGGTTCGGTCATGAGGGCAGGATGCTGCTGCTCGCGGTCAAATGTAAAGGCCGATAATTCGAGGCGGATTTCGTCGGCCCAGGTCAGGTCTTTTAAACCGGCAAAGACTTGTCCGAAATACCCGGTGTACGCGTTATGAAAAAGGGGAACCCGAGCGTCTGTTTGGTTGCGGGTTTCCGGGTCTGTTACTTTTACGTTGACTGTATAGTTATTGTCGGAATGATTAAAAAAGCCGTCTAATCCATAGAATACCTTGTTTTTGGAAAAATGCGTATTCAGGTTCACCCGGTGTGTATTAAAAGAAGCTATTTCATACGATAGGTCGGCATAATCTTTCGCTCTCTTTCTTTCCACCAGGTTCACGGCCCCGCCCAGGGCATCCGCGCCGAGGCTTACGGGCAGTACGCCTTTGTAAATCTCCACTCTTTCCAGCATATTGACCGGTACCGACGATAGCGAAAAGCCCTCGCCCAGGTAATCCATGGGAATCCCGTCTTTAAAATAACGTATGGATTTACCGCCGAAACCGTTCAGGTTGATGTCGGTGGCCGAACCCAAGCCCCCGGTTTGGCGTATACGTACCCCGGCCGAACGGTTCATCAGTTCCGAAATGTTCACCGGCAAGGCGTGAGACTGTTTTAAATCAATGACTTCGGCCTTTACGGAAAGTTCTCGTGTCGCGGCGGTCTCCGTTTTACCGTACACCAGGGCTTCCCGGAGTTCTTTGACTTCTTCCTCCAGAACCACCTGTAATGTTTCGGAGGGAAGAGCGCTTATTTCCCGGGTCAGAAAACCGGAGAGAGAGAAACGCAAAATATATTCGCCTCCGGCCTGCACCGGTATGCTGAATTCCCCGTTGGTATTGGTGGAGACGGAAGTGGGGGTGTTTTTGAGCTGAACAGTGACGCCGGGTAAAGGCTCATTCTGGCTATCAGTAACCCTGCCTCTCAGTTCTGTCACCTGCGCGTAACCCTTCTGAAAAAGTAAAAAAAAGAGAAAGTAGAAAATTACTCCCGACTGTACATTCATTTACCTGTATTGCGAATATAAACAGGGGCAAATATAATGTTATTTAGACTAATTTTAAATATCGAAAATTGATAATTTATACAAGTGATGCAAAAGTTCAATTTTCCGCTTGAAAAATCCTATATACGGTAAAGTTGCTTTTTAACCTGAGGGTTGTATTTTTGTACCTTAAACTATTAAATCGTATCGTATGAAACTAATCAAAGTTCTGGCCTTCTCTTTATTGACCTGGAGCGCTACGGCGCAAAGCCTTAAAGTTCCGACCAAAAGTCCGTTTCAGTCCATTAAGCAGGAATTTGCCCTTTCGTCTGTAGAAATTGAATATTCAAGACCCTCCGCCCGTGGCAGAGCCATTTTTGGTGAACTGGAACCTTACGGTAAATTATGGAGAACCGGGGCCAATGCCCAAACTATCATTAATTTCGGGGAAGATGTGAAAGTGAACGGCACTCCGCTCAAGGCCGGAAAATACACCATTTTGACCGTGATTGGAAAGCAGGACTGGAAGATCCGTTTCTGTACTCCCGAAACCAGCGTATTTAACTTTAAGGAGGAAAATGTGGTAGCCACCATCGACACCCGTGCGGTTGATCTGCCGTTTGATATAGAAACGTTTACCATCATGTTCGGAAAGCAGACCGACAATTCCCTGGAGGTAAATATCATGTGGGAGAGAACCCTGGTGCCGTTTACCATTACCACGGATATCGATGCTAAAGTGATGAGCGCTATTGACAGGATCATGTCTACCGACAGCAAGCCTTATCTGGCTGCGGCAAATTACTACCTGGATAACGGAAAAGACCTGAATAAGGCATTGGAATGGGCAAGTAAGGCCGTAGAATTACAACCTGACGCCTTCTGGGTATCGCACACCAAAGCCAAGATACAAGCCAAAATGGGCGATAAGAAAGGGGCCCTTGAGACTGCGGGCAAGTCGTTAAGCCAGGCCAAAGCCGCCGGCAATCCGGATTACGTAGCATTGAATGAAAAGTTAATTGCCGGTCTGAAATAATTTGTATTTAGATACGAAAGCGCCCTTCGAGGCTCAGGGTGACATAGTTAACTCATGCATTACAACGAAGTACTCATGCGTTAGAATTGTCACCCTGAGCTTGTCGAAGGGCGCTTCGCTGTGTATTAGCCCCTCTGCTAAAATACATGACTGTCATTTTGTCTTGAGATAAATAAGGGTTAGTAAAGAAATACCGTCATTTTGTCTCGTTTTGCGCTTTTGCATGGGTTTTGATATTTCCTGTGTAAAAACAAAACAAAGAATGAATTTCAACCAATATACCCATAAAGCCCAGGAACTGATTCAGCAGGCGGTGCAGATTGCGCAAAGTTATTCCCAACAGGTGGTAGAAACGGGCCACTTGCTGAAAGCCATCCTGGAAGAGGAGCCAGATACCAGCGCTTTTCTTTTAAAGGAAGTCCACAGGGAAACTCTCCTGGAAAGACTGGAAGCCCTGGTCGAAGCCTATCCCCGTGTATCGGGAGGTACCCAGCCCTATATCGGAAATGAACTTTCCAGGGCGTTTACCCAGGCTCAGCATTCCATGAAAGAATTCGGAGACGAGTATGTGAGTGTAGAATTACTTTTACTGGGCATGGTAAAAGGAAACGACAAAGTAGCAGAACTCCTGAAGTCTTCGGGAGTGAAAGAAGCAGGAGTAAAGGAAAAAATTAAAGAACTTAGAGGAAAAAATAATCCGGTGAAAGATCAAAACGCAGAAAACAAATACCAGGCGCTCTTGCGGTATAGCAAAGACCTGAACGAACTGGCTGAGCAAGGAAAAATAGACCCGGTGATCGGTCGCGACGAAGAAATAAGGCGTGTCCTACAGATTTTGTCGAGGCGCTCCAAAAATAACCCTATCCTCCTGGGTGAGCCGGGGGTGGGTAAAACCGCCATTGTAGAAGGACTTGCCCAGCGTATTGTGCAGGGCGATGTGCCTGAAAACCTGAAATCCAAGCGGGTAGTTTCCCTGGATATGGGGCTGCTGGTAGCCGGTGCCAAATACAAAGGCGAATTTGAGGAAAGGCTGAAGGCTGTAATCAAGGAAGTCACGGATTCCGAGGGAGAGATTATCCTCTTTATCGATGAAATCCATACCCTGATCGGAGCGGGTGGGGGCGGAGAGGGCGCTATGGATGCCGCTAACCTCCTGAAGCCTGCCCTGGCCCGGGGCGAACTTCACGCCATCGGGGCCACTACCCTGAAAGAATACCAGAAGTATATCGAGAAGGATAAAGCCCTGGAGAGGAGGTTTCAAACGGTGATGGTGGATGAACCCACTGTGGCCGATGCCATTTCTATCCTCCGGGGGATTAAAGAAAAATACGAAGTGCACCACGGTGTGCGTATCCAGGATGACGCCGTTATTGCGGCGGTGGAGCTTTCCAATCGGTATATCTCTGACCGCTTTTTACCCGACAAGGCCATTGACCTGATGGACGAGGCCGCGGCGAAACTTCGTTTGGAAATGGATTCCATGCCGGAGGAGATGGACGAACTCCGTCGGAAGATTATGCAGCTGGAGATTGAGCGGGAGGCTATCCGTCGTGAAAAGGACAAGGAAAAGGAATCTGCTTTAAGCAAAGAGATAGCAGAGCTTAACGAGAATTATAATGTATTGAAGGCCCGTTGGGAGAGCGAAAAGGGGAAAGTCGACGAAATTCGTACCCTGAAAGAGAGCCTGGATAACCTGAGGTTTGAGGCCGAACAGGCGGAGCGCTCGGGCGACTACGGCAAAGTGGCGGAAATTCGTTACGGGAAGATTCCGCAGGCAGAAGAGCGCCTGAAAAGTCTGGCCGATAAAAATGCGGATCAGGACGGCAACCTCATCAACGAGGAAGTGAATGCGGAAGATATCGCTACGGTAGTGGCCAAGTGGACCGGTATTCCGGTGACCAAAATGCTGCAAAGCGACCGGGAAAAACTTCTTTTTCTGGAGCAGGAGCTGGAAAAGCGGGTGGCCGGACAAAAAGAGGCCATTGAGGTAGTTTCGGATGCCGTACGCCGGTCTCGTGCCGGTATGCAGGACCCCAAAAAACCCATCGGCAGTTTCCTTTTCCTGGGAAGTACAGGCGTAGGAAAAACCGAGCTGGCCAAAACCCTGGCCAACTATCTCTTTAACGATGAGAACGCGATGGTTCGTATCGACATGAGTGAATACCAGGAGAAGCATACCGTTAGCCGACTTGTGGGGGCGCCTCCGGGTTATGTGGGCTACGACGAGGGCGGTCAGCTGACCGAAGCCGTACGACGCAAACCGTATTCCGTCATTCTACTGGACGAAATCGAGAAGGCACACCCCGATGTGTGGAACGTGCTGTTGCAGGTATTGGACGACGGCCGACTGACCGACAACAAAGGGCGGGTAGCCAGTTTTAAGAATTCCCTCATCATCATGACCTCCAATATCGGAAGCCACCTGATTCAGGAAAAATACCTGGAAGCAGCGGGTAGTTCGGAAGAGGCCTGGTCACAGTACTACAAAGCCGAGACCCTGGAACAGGTGATGGAGTTGTTGAAGAATAGTGTCAGACCGGAATTCCTTAACCGGATCGATGAGATTGTGATGTTTGATCCTCTGGGGAGAGCCGAGATCCGTAAAATTGTGGGCATACAGTTTGACGGGATCCGGGCCCGCCTCCAGGAGCAGGGCATCTATATGGAAGCCACAGACGCGGCGCTTGACCGACTGGGAGAACAGGGATACGATCCCGTTTTCGGTGCCAGGCCACTCAAGCGGGTGATTCAGCGCAACATTCTCAATGAATTGTCGAAAATGATTCTCAGCGGAGCCATTGACAAAGACAAAGTGATCCTGCTGGATGTGCAAGGGGAAGCGGGCTACCTCTTTGAAAATATGCCCGAATTGAATTTAGAGTAAGTAATAGTTTTTCATAAATGGGGAATAGCCGGGGATTTTCTTCCGGCTATTTTTGTTTGTTAAGACGATGAATATTTGCCTGTTAAGTCGAATGGAAGTAAAAAATTGACCGTATACTAATTTTTTGTTACTTATAAGACATTTTGTTTGGAATATTCAAATTTGCTTTTATTAAATTTGTTACGGTCGCGATTATTTCAATTTGACCTTTATTCGGAAGACGGTCATAAAGTAGATCTTATCCGAAATGTGCATAAAAATACTAATGGGTTCCAATTGGAAATTGATAAGGTCCGTCCGAAAGGCATTTATTTCTTACATATAAAATCAAATGATCTTGTTGAAAAAGTTCGTTTACATCTTGAATAGAAGCATGAAAAACGTAATTTATTTTTTGTTATTATCCGTCATTGCAGGTTCCTGCGGAAATGAGGAGAATCCTCCTGAGCCGGAGCAGCAGGTAGTTAAATGTGAACCGGAAAAACCGGCTCTTTACGGCACATTATCTGGGATGCAATTAATAGTAAGAGAAGTCAATTTTGGTAGATTTGTTCTGCAATCCACTACGGAGAACCGGGAGGGGCTGGAGTTTGCTGAACCCCGCCTGATAAGTTTTCTTCCGGATCTCTTTTCAACGTGTAATATTCCGCAGAATTTTCTTAAAAACGGCCTCATTCTAAAAATCAGCGGTGAGGGGTACATTGAAGATGATCTCATGAGAAGAGCCAAAGTAATCTATTTTGATAATTCTGAAAGTACTTGGCGTAATTCGAGTTTAATATTCCTTGATTATACAGATATAGAAGCCGTACCTCAATGAAAGCCTGAACTTTTGTATGCGCCGGGTGGAGATATTGCCTCCGTTACGATTGGGGATTTTTATCGTGTCAAAGGAGAAGCAACGGATGTATGTGGAAATGAGGGAGGGCATTATTTCTATTTGTATCCTCCTTGCAGCTCCTTTGCGCGTATTAAGGTTTTCCCTAATGCGGTAGATAACCAGATCACTATTCAATTAGATTATTTAAGTTCGGAAAGGTCAAAATTATTTCAATTTGACCTTTATTCGGAAGACGGTCATAAAGTAGATCTTATCCGAAATGTGCATAAAAATACTAACGGGTTCCAATTGGAAATTGATAAGGTCCGTCCGAAAGGCATCTATTTCTTACATATAAAATCAAATGATCTTGTGGAGAAAGTTCGTTTAAATCTTGAATAAAGTATGAAAAAAGTAATTTATTTATTGTTATTCTGCATTGCTGCGAGCTCCTGTAAAAACGAGGAGAATCCTCCTGAGCCGGAGCAGCAGGTAGTTAAATGTGAACCAGAAAAACCGGCTCTTTACGGAAAATTGTCAGGGATGAGATTAAGAGTAATAGGACAGGCCGGGGGTGAAAACACTTTGCTAACTCCAACCACAGAAAATCGTGAGGGCTTGGAGTTTGCTGAACCACGCCTTGCAAATATTCTCCCGCAGTTCTTTTCAGTCTGTAATATTCCAGAAGGTTATCTTAAAGACGGGCTTCTTCTGAATGTCAGTGGTCATGCGTATATTGATGACTATATGATGCAAAATGCTAAAATTATTTATTTTGATAATCCCGATACAAAACTTAGGTCGACGTATAAGATATTCCTTGATTTCACTGAGATAGAAGTCGTACCTCAATGAACGCTGTTAATAGCGTCTTAGTGTTCGGTTTCCTACTTTATCAATCACATATACGGCTATGGGGCGGTACCGTGTGGTGTCAAAATGCGGCGGTTCTAGCGTCAACTGAGTAGGGGCAGGGTCGGCCTTATCAAACATAAACGCGGTAGTAATGCCGCTGGTTTTATTGAACGGCAATGTTTTTCCCAGGGCCATGTAATCCGCTTTTGCAGTATCTTCCACCGTAAAGGCATAATAAAGCAGAACCGTCCCGAGGTTATTCTCATTCCTGATATAGGCTACTTCATCAAAACCTCCCGGAATATCATTGCGACTGGGGATTTTTGAAAAATTATAAAAAATAAAGCCGATAACGGCCAGGAGGATCATTCCGTAAATTATTTTCTTCATATCAGCAGGCCGCTTTTGCGGATGTTCACATGTTTTGAAAACAGCGAATTACGGCATTTTGTTTCTTGGGGACTTTGTAAAAGCAAATTTCTGTCTCAGCAGAGTCTCTCGTGGGGGAGTCTCTGTCCGCGTCGAGTCTCCCGCAGGGGACTCGGCGAACTTTTGTGTATGGTGCAGTGTCAAAAAGTGAATTCGCATTTTCATTGTTTTTATCGTTTTGTGGAATAGACTTCTAATATCTATAACAATACAATTTAAGCACAAGCAAATGGAGGTAGAATGCTATTGCACAATTATTTATCTAAAGTTCGCAATTAATGAATTTGTATTCAGAATGTTCGTATATTTGAGAGTTATAACCAATGGTAGGACGGACGTTCCTATAACAAGCGACTGACCTAGAATTTAAACAGTAAAATAGATATAAAACATTTTGATAAGTTGCAAAAACATATAAACGATATTTCAATGCGACTTAGTATTTCTCAATAATTTGAAGACCTTTGTGAGAAACTTAGAAATGTATTGCGTTAAAATGACAGCCCTATAAAAAACGAAACCCACTAGTTTGAATTACTTCAGGGACTAATGGGAATAAGATATCACAAAGATAAAGAAAAATTTTGAAAATGCAAACAAATTCAAAAAATAATGAGATATAGCGACTTTGCCAGTGTAATGACCAATGCCCGAATGAACCGCTATTTATTAGCTTGCGGTGGCAATACTCGTAAGGCAATGACACTTTATAGAAAGAATTTGCAACTCACTCAAGAGTTGTTTACTGTAATCAGTTGTTTTGAAGTAGCACTAAGAAACGCTATAGATGCTGTAGTTTCGCCCTCATTAGGTAACGATTGGTTAAGAAATGCTGCTGGTGGAGTATTTGATACACCAAGATGTCGTTTAACAAGAGATAATATTAACGATGCTATAAATAAACTACATATTTACAGCCATTATAAGTTGGTTGCAGAATTAGGCTTTGGGTTTTGGCGTTATATGTTTGCTCAAAACCAATTTAATGCCACAGGACGAATATTATTGCGGGTTTTTCCATCAAAACCAACTTCAACACCTGCTATACAATATAACAATATTTATATCTTTAACCAGTTGGCTCAACTCAATGATATTAGAAACCGTATGGCACACCACGAACCCATATGCTTTTTACCAGGACAACCCATAAAAGATACCACCTATGCCAGACAACACTATAATTTAATTTTGCAATTGTTTCAATGGATGCAAATTGATGAAGCGGCTTTACTGTATGGTTTAGATCACATAAATACAGTCTGCAACGAAATTGATAATTTATGAAACAAAACCACAGGCTATAATATTAAGGGCTTAAACGCAAAGGAGCCAAGCCGAATTGTGATTTAAGCTTTTATTGAATGAGAGCTTCGGAAGTTCTTAGGTTTTCTTATGGGTTTTCAATAATCAGACTTGGAATGATTTAAGGAGTGGAGACATTGAGGTTTAGTAAAAACAAAAAGACAACCGAAAAAGGCTTGAAACCACTAACAGAAAACACCGGAAAATCAATATCATCAACTTACTAAATATGAGTAATACCAAAATATCCATACGTTTTTTTAACGACCGTGAAGTGCGAGCCGTTTGGGACGAAGAAAACACCAAATGGTGGTTTAGTGTGGTTGACGTTGTTGGTATTTTAAACGAAGAACCCGATTATACCAAAGTAGGTAATTATTGGCGTTGGTTAAAGCGTAAATTGCTCAAAGAAAATGTTGAGTTCGTGAGTGTCACTCACAGACTGAAATTAACGGCGGCTGACGGCAAAAAATACTTAACCGACACATTGGACAGCAACGGCATTATTGAATTGGCTAAAAATTTCCCTAACAACAGGGCAATGAAGTTTTTGGACTGGTTCTTATACAGCGACAACAGCCTTGACGGACAAAGTAAGAAAAAAGCCTACACGCTTTTTGAAAGCAATTTGATTAACGAATTTGAAGTGGGCACAGCCAAAGGTTTGCAACAAATACACGCATATGACAACCAAGATCAACGACCGGGAAATGTTTATGAAAGGAATTGATTATTCATATTATTACGAAGAAAACGAATGACGGCAGATGAGAAAAGTATTTCGGGAATCTGATTGTTGCTAAGAATATTATCGCATAAAATTCTGAAATTTCGTATGGATTTATTTAACCAAACCATAGACAAAACTAAAAATTGGTTGCCTTACGGGGGAACAGTAAATTATTACGGCAAATTATTCAGTCAGAAAGAAGCCAGCAATTATTTAGAAACGTTGCTGAACACAATTGAATGGCGAAATGATGAAGCGGTAATTTTCGGAAAGAAAATCATTACCAAACGAAAAGTGGCGTGGTACGGCGAAAAGCCATTTGAATACACTTATTCCAACACTACTAAATGCGCTTTGTTGTGGACAAAAGAATTGTTGGAATTAAAAACATGGATAGAAAAAGAAACCGGCGAAACATTTAATTCTTGTTTGCTCAATTTGTATCACAGCGGCGAAGAAGGAATGGCCTGGCACAGCGACGGAGAAAAAGATTTGAAAAAAGACGGGGCAATTGCTTCTTTAAGTTTTGGAGCAGAACGAAAATTTGCCTTTAAACACAAACAAACCAAAGAAAAAGTGGAGTTGCTTCTAGAACACGGTAGTTTATTAATGATGAAAGACACCACACAAACCAACTGGCTACACCGGCTACCCCCCACAAAAAAAATAAACACGCCAAGAGTAAATCTGACATTCAGAACGATTACACAATAAAACTTCCGCCATCAATAAAAGTCCGGATCGTTACTTTCAAAGTAGCTGCTCTCCACGTCATCATAACGGGAAGACTTGGCGGCCAGTTTTTTAATGATGGCAATTTGGCCGGTATGATAAACGTCGTGTTGGATAATGCCGTTCAATAGGGTATCAAAAGTATACTCTGCTCCGGGAACCACTTCTTGCAGGAAAGCGTCGTCTTTGCTCTCCAGCGCCCGCGCCAACTCGTCCTGGCTGAGGGTTAGCTCCATCATGAGCGCCTCCAGCTCAAACTCGTCTACTTTACGGATATCCCCAAAGTTCAGCTTTTCATTGTCAATATTATAGACCGCGTCACCCTGAATCTTTTTGAGGGCAAACAAACGCCAGCTGGTGATGTGGTAGATCAACTCGGCAATGGTATGAATGTCTCCGGCCTTGAATGCCGCCGCTTTCACTTTCAAGCCTTTGGTCAGCTCCAGTAAGGAAGGGCCATGCCATGCACCGCCATGAAAGCTGGCATTCAGCAGACGGAGAATATTTTTGAGGTTTGTGTTATTTTCCATTATCAATTCCTTATTGCCATAACACCCAGATCATTCCCAAATGGTAGGTGTCATGCTGTATGAGTCCGTTTAATAATTTATAAAAGTCGTAATATTCTCCCGGTACATTTCTCGACAACAGGCTGTCGTCAAAAGTTTCCAGCTTCTTTAACAGGGCCTGGTGCGTATCCAGCAGGTTTTTTTTAAGACGAGCCGCGTCTTTCAGGTCCTCCTCTTTTCCCCAGTTCTCTTCATCGGTTTCCAGGCGGAAATGAATGTTGTCGTTCAGTTTCTCCAGCACAAACCTTCGGTACGCGGTCAGGTGGAAAATATTCTGAGCGATAGACTGCCTGGAAAACGACTGGTTTTCCAACAACTTACCCTCCGGAAGACTGTTGATCATTTCCATCACCGAAGGACCGTGCCAGGCATCTCCCCGGAAAACCGTATCCATATTGTCAATAATCCTCGAAAGCGTGGTTTCTACCATAAAGTGCATCTGTATACTGCAAAATTGCTAAAAAACTTGTAATTTCCGTACCTCTGCTGAAAAATATTCAGTATTTCCGTCCTTTCCAGACCGTTTCCCGCCGGGTGAGGTAATAAATAAACTGCATCAGCCAGGCTACCGGGATGTAAAGCGTAAACAGGGGCAGGTAGCGCAGGTAGCCCCTGATGCGGAGTTTCGTCTGAAAATAAAGAATAAACCCGCTGTAAACCAGCACGAGAATCCCCGCCACTACACACGGAATCAGAGGATGAATGCACCCCAGAATGAACAGGAGAGGGATACAAAGCGCCTGTAAAATACCCCCGCCCATCGCCACAGGTGCATTTTCCATCGCCCCCTTGATCCACCGTTTTCTTTGCTCAAAATAGCGTTCGGGAGGTACCGTAAAGGCAAGCACTTCCGGTAAAAGCAAGTGACGGAATCCAAAGCCCGCGTCTATAATCTTCCGGTAAAGAAAATAATCTTCCACGATGCTGAACCCTATGGTTTTGTACCCGCCCACGGCGCGGTAGGCTTCCCGACTCACCGCCATATTGTTCCCCAAACCGGTAGAAGACAGGCCCGCATCAGCCGCTATTTTGAAGATACTCAGGGCCATCAGCCACTCGATACCCTGGAGAGTGGCCCACACCGAGTCGCGCCGGAAACCCGTGGCGCCAATAACCACGCCCGTGCCTTCCCCGAAACCCGACAGCATCCCGGTAATCCATTCGGGAGGGAGTTCGATATCGGCATCGGTAAAGAAAAGATATTCTCCCCCGGCGCGGGCGGCCAGATGATCCAGCACCCGCGCTTTCCCGGTGAGGCCTCCTTCTTCCGCTTCGGCCAGATGCAGTACTTTTACCTCCGGCCGCTTCCGGGCAAACTCCTCCATCAGCGCCCCCGTGCGGTCGGTCGACTGGTCGTTCCCGAGCATGATCTCCGTATTTTCTTTCGGATATTCCAGGCGGTCCAGTGAACGAAGCAGCACGGGAAGATTTTCTTCCTCATTACGGGCCGGTACCAGGATAGATATTTTGGGCAAAGAGGTAGGCATGAACGGGACTTTCGTATCGTGTCTCCGGGGAGTCGTGGCTACCCCGAACCGCAAATATACAATTGCCATCTCCCCATCCCCCTTGCGGGAGAAGATATTTTTCCCGACTTTTGAACTCATAATAAAATTGCAACCATAAAAGCGGAAGGCTGCCCGGCTGAAGGCTAACTTATCTTATGAAAAAACTATTCCTCCTTGATGCCTATGCCCTGATCTATCGCGCCCATTTCGCGTTTGCGAAGAACCCGCGGGTTAGCTCTAAAGGACTCAACACCGGTCCCATTTTCGGGTTTACCAATACCCTTCTGGAGGTAATTAAAAAGGAAAAGCCTACGCACCTGGCGGTTTGCTTCGATACCAAGGCGCCTACTTTTCGCCATGTGGAATATACCGAATACAAGGCCAACCGCGAGGAACAGCCCGAAGATATTACCCTCGCCGTTCCCTATATTAAGCGACTCGTGCACAGTATGAACCTGCCCTGTATCGAGTTAGATGGCTATGAGGCAGACGATATCATCGGCACCCTGGCACACAAGGCCCCCAAAGAGGAATTCCAGGTGTATATGTATACACCCGACAAAGATTACGGGCAACTGGTGACCGAAAATGTGTTTCTCTATAAGCCTGCTTTCCTCGGAAACGGCATCGAGATCATGGGGGTACCGGAGATATTGCAGCGCTGGGGCATTCAGCGCATTGATCAGGTGGTAGATGTACTGGGACTGATGGGCGATAAGGTCGATAATATTCCGGGAATTCCCGGAGTAGGGGAGAAGACCGCCGTAAAGCTGCTGGAGCAATACGGTAGCCTGGAAGGGGTAATAGAAAATGCCGATAAAATACCAGGGAAACTGGGTGAAAAGATACGAGCCGGACGGGAAAGCGCCCTGATCTCCAAATGGCTGGCGAAAATTGACACCGATGTACCCGTGCCTTTTGAGGAAGAACGATACGTGCTGCATGCCGAATTTGGGCAGGAGCTGGCGGAACTCTTTGAGGAGCTGGAATTTCGTACGCTCAAAGCCCGTCTTTTTAAGACTAACGGAGAAACCGTGGGGGATGCCGTAGAGAAGCCGAAAACCAAACAGCCTGACGGAAGCCAGATGTCGCTTTTCGGAGAAGAAGAAAAATCGGAGGAAGTGCGCCTGAGTTCCAAAAAGAATGTGAATGAGGTGGTACATGAATATTACCTCATTCAAAGCCCGGAAGAAAGGGCCGAACTGATGGAGTACCTGATGGCCCAGGAAGAAGTATGTTTTGATACCGAAACCACCGATATTGACGCACTGGATGCCCATATCGTAGGCTTATCTTTTGCTTACCGGCCCCGGGAAGCATTTTATATCCCGCTTTCCCCCCGGTTTGAAGAAGCCCAGGCCGTGTTAAACGAATTCCGGCCGCTTTTTGAAAACAAGAATATCAGGAAGGTCGCTCAGAATATCAAATATGACCTGACCATTCTGGCCAATTACGGCCTGGAACTGAAAGGGGAACTGTACGATACCATGCTGGCCCATTATATCCTGGAACCGGATCAGCGGCACGGCATGGACTACCTTGCCGAGACCTACCTGAATTATGAAACCATTCATATAGAAGAGTTGATTGGGAAGGGGAAAAAGCAGATCAGTATGCGGGATGTGCCCCTGGAGCAGATCAAGGAATATGCGGCCGAAGATGCGGACGTGACCCTGCAACTGAAGCATGTGCTGGATAAGGAAATTAAAAGAACCGACCAGGAAAAACTGTTGATGGAGGTGGAAATGCCCCTGGTGCAGGTACTCAGCACCATGGAACGGGAAGGGGTAAGGCTGGACGTGGAAGCACTTCACGATCTTTCCGGACAATTGCAGAAAGACCTGGTCAAAACCCAGGAGGAAATCTTCGGACTGGCCGGCATGGAATTCAATGTGGGTTCTCCCAAACAGTTGGGTGAGATTCTCTTCGAAAAGATGAAGATCGATGAGAAACCGAAAAAAACACCTACGGGGCAGTATGCTACCGGAGAAGACATCCTGCTGAATTACGAAAGTCAGCACGAGATTGTGCGGAAAATACTGGACTTCAGGGAGCTGAGCAAGTTAAAAAGTACCTATGTGGATGCGCTGCCTACGCTGATTTCCAAACGTACCGGAAGGGTTCATACTACCTATAATCAGGCCGTGGCAGCTACCGGCCGGCTCAGCAGTACCAATCCGAACCTGCAAAATATTCCTATACGGACGGAAAGGGGAAGGGAGATCCGAAAAGCCTTTATTCCGCGTGGAGAAGAATTTACGATTATGTCGGCCGACTACTCCCAGATAGAATTACGGATCATGGCGTCGTTCAGCCGGGATGAAGGCATGACCGAAGCGTTTGAGAAAGGAATGGACATTCACGCCGCCACCGCCGCCAAGGTTTTTGGCGTAACCCTCGAAGAGGTCAATTCCGATATGCGGAGAAAGGCCAAGATGGTCAACTTCGGCATCATTTACGGCATCTCCGCATTCGGACTCGCCCAAAGGCTGGGAATAGCCCGGAGCGAGGCAAAAGATATTATCGATTCTTACTTTGAACAGTTTCCCCGGGTGAAAGCCTATATGGACGAAACCGTACAGAAAGCGAGGGAACTCGAATATGTGGAGACCATCCTGGGCCGGCGGAGATACCTGCGCGATATCAATTCGCGTAACCAGACCAACCGGGGTTTTGCGGAACGAAACGCCATTAACGCACCCATTCAAGGCTCGGCCGCCGATATGATCAAAGTGGCCATGATTGACATTCACCGTTTCATGAAAACTGAAAACCTGAAATCCAAAATGATTTTGCAGGTACACGATGAATTGGTGTTTGACGCCCACCATTCCGAAATTGATCTCCTGAAAGAGAAAATCGATTACTTTATGGTGAACGCCATTCCGCTGAATGTAAAGATCGAAACGGGAATAGGGTTAGGGAAGAACTGGCTGGAAGCGCATTGACGCTTAGTAATGCAGGGAAGTATATCCAGAATATAAACAGGGCTAAAAGTGTTTCAGACGAATGGGCATTAGGGGTACGAACTAAAGAGACACGTCGGTAAATTGAAACGTATCTCCGTCAAATAATCCTTTGTCGCTTAATTTGAGGGAAGGAATGACCAAAAGCGCCATGAAGGAAAGGCTCATAAAAGGTGAACGGAGCGGGCATTCCAGTACTTCCCGGGCAAACCGGTCGATCCCGGTGTATTCCTCGGCTACCTGGTAACCGTCTTGTTCACTCATCAAACCGGCGATGGGAAGAGAAAGGATCATTTTTCGGTCTTTTGAAACGGCCGACAGGCCCCCTCCCTCTTTCACAATGAGGTTAATGGCTTCGGCAATGGAGGCGTCATCGGTGCCGGTGGCCACAATATTATGGGAATCATGGGCTACAGAGGAGGCCAATGCCCCCTGTTTCAGTCCGAAGCCCCGGATGTAGGCCACCGCCGGGGGCGCCTGCTGATAACGGTTATACACCACAATTTTCTGCACTTCCCGTGGAATTCCATGTTCTATAGGAATAAGATGCTTTTCAGTAATCAACTGTCCGTCGAGTGCTTGTATCACCTGAAGCCGGCTTGCGCCCGAGGCAAGAGCCACCGCCAGCGCGTTTTCCGTTACCGGGGAAGTGGCAAAACGGTTGATGAGCCCGGCCTTCGGAGCCTGAATAAGGGTTTTCCCGTCTTCGGCCACTTTCCGTCCATTAATATAGGTAGCCCGGATGTCCAGGTTTTCCAGGTTATCTACTTCAATAAAATCGGCCCATTCTCCTTCCCGGAGCAGTCCTACCGGTAAATTATAATGCCTGACCGGGTTGACAGAAGCCATACGCAGGGCATCAAAACGGTCTACGCCTGCCGCTATAGCCCTTTTGACCAGCAGGTTGATATGGCCAAGCACCAGTTCATCCGGGTGCTTATCGTCGGAACAAAACATCATCCGGTCGGCATGCTCCACAGCAAGGGGAATCAGCGCGTCGAAATTCCGGGCGGCGCTACCTTCCCGAATCAGAATTTTGACCCCGAGCTTCAGTTTTTCCTTCGCTTCTTCCAGGGTAAAGCATTCATGATCTGTGCTGATTCCCCTTCCAAAGTACGTTTTGGCGGCGTCTCCTCTCAGGCCCGGGGCGTGTCCGTCTACGGGTTTACGGTATTTTCGGGCAAGGGCCAGTTTCTCCATTACTTCCGGGTCTCCGTGAATCGCCCCGGGAAAATTCATCATTTCCGCCAAGTACAATACCCGTTTATCGGCCAGAAGACGGTCGATATCCTCCGCCGTAATCTCGGCGCCCGCCGTTTCAAAGCAGGTGGCAGGTACGCAGGAGGGGGCGCCAAAAAAGAATTTAAAAGGAATCGTTTCCCCGTTTTCTATCATGTAGCGCACCCCGTTTATACCGTTTACATTCGCAATTTCATGGGGGTCAGATACCGTTCCTACCGTACCGTGAACCACCGCCATACGTCCGAACTGGCTGGGCGGAAGTAAAGAACTTTCGATGTGCACATGGGCGTCTACGAAACCGGGAAGAAAATAAGTAAGTTTCGGATTTTCTTCCCCGCTCTTACGGATGTCAAATATTCTCCCCTCGTGTACGGTTACTGTTCCTGAATAGACGGTTTTGTCAAAGAGATTGACGATGTTTCCTGTATAGGTATTCATAAGTCTGAATTTTAACGTATAGCGGGAGGCTCATGGCGGCCTGTGGGCTAAATTCTAAAAGTAAATATATCTAAAAGCTGAGATATGGCTCCATTTTTTGTATAGTTTCTTCGTCAAGGAGTTTAATTTTGTGCAGATCGGCGATAGAACGGAAGGAACCGTGCTGTTTCCTGTACTCCAGAAGCGCTTTGACCTGGTAGGGTTTGATGTAGGGATGGCGGAAGACTTCTGCGGTATTCACCGGGATGGTCTTTACAGGAGATCCGATAAAAGCGGCTTTTTTGAGCGCCACAAGTGCTTCGGGAGAAATGCCATAGGTTTCGTCCAGTTGCTCCGGGGAATGAAACCCGCCCAGGGCGTCACGAAAGCGGACGATCCGGACCGAGAAAGCAGGGCCTATCCCTTTCAGCTGTTTGAGCTGGGTGGTATCCGCGGTGTTGATATCGAACGTGATAGACTGGGCGGGCGCTTTAGGTGGTGGAGATTTAGTCTTTTCCCGCTGAACAGGAGACGAAGCCGTTTTTTCCGGAAGGTCAATCCAGGCTTCTAATCCGGCATACACTTCCGGTTTCAGGGAATACATTTTCCCGAGGTCTTCGCGGTAGCGAAACTTTCCTCCCTTTTCCCGGTAATTCAAAATCGTAGAAGCTATACGGGGGGGAATTCCCAAGCGGATGAGTTCATCGCGGGATGCCGTATTGGGATCAAACCGGAACTTCGGAGCGGGTTCCGTAACTTCTTCCGGCATACCCGGCACTTCGGCTGCATACTTCGTGACGGTATATCGGGCATATTTTGAGCGGGTAGAGAAGTGAACACTACCATAAATACCGAGGGAAAGGAGGGCGGAAAGGAGGAAAGCCAGGGTACTTTTGGCTTCACGGGTGGTAATCTCCAGGTGGTCCCGAAGAAAGAAAAGTATCTTTTTCATGCTGTGCGAAACAGGTTTTTACGGTGGGTGTGGGAATGACTACGTCCGGTTTTCCGGACGTAGTCGGTAAAAGCGAAACCTTATCAGAGCTTCAGTTTTTTCATATAAGCCGCGTTTTCTTTCATCGCATCCAAAGAGTCGGCCAGGTAATGCTCCTGCTCTACCAGGAAATACTTCACTCCGCTTTTCTTCGCCGCTTTCAGGATGGCGGAGAAGTCAAGAAGGCCTCCGGTGAGCGCTCCCTGCTCGGGCTTGGGATCGCGCTTGATCATTTGTTTTACGTGACAAAGATCGTAACGGCCCGCGTGCTTCTGGAAGTGACGAATACTGTCTTCTCCGGTCACCTCCGCCCAGTAAATATCCAGTTCAAAAATCACCAGTTTCGGGTCGGTGTTTTCCAGGAGTACATCCTGGCCCTTGATACCGTCTTTGGTTTCAAAAGAATAGCCGTGGTTATGATAACCAAACTTCAAATCGTATTTTTTACAGAGTTCTCCGGCTTTGTTAAATTCGTCGGCCCGCTTTTTCCACTCGTCCAGTGATTTTTGGGGGCCGATATAAGGACTGATCAGGTATTTCAGGCCTACTTCTTTCGCCTTTTCTACCGCGGCTTCGTTGATGTCGGGTACCCCCATGTGGGTGCTGACCATATCTACACCGATTTCCTTTAAAAAACGTTTGGCTTCGGCGGCGCTCATGCCCCAGTAGGGATCTTTGGAATACGATTCAAACTGGGTATACCCCATAGAAGCCAAAGCCCGCATGGTACCCAAGGGGTCTTTGGGCATTTTATCGCGGACACTGTACAACTGGCATCCGAAATCTTTCTGTTTTTTAAAGGCAAATGCATCCGAACCGGCTGTGGCAAGGACAGAAAACGCTGCTCCGGTCTGGATAAACTGACGTCTGTTCATTGGTATTACATATTTAAGGTTAATCTTCAAACATATTTCGGATCTGGTAATCAATCCGGTGACTTTTCATCTTTCAGGTGTTTTAGTTTTTTGTCGTCAATCTTATCGTTCAGGAAATCATTCAGCTTTTCAATGTCATACGACATCTGAATCTCACCGAATGAATTGATCCGGACATCAAACCCCTTTAATTCCTTATGTACTTTGGGTAATTCTGCCTGTTCTTTTTTTTTCTTCGCCATAACCCCTTTCTTTTTTCAAAAATAGCGTATGCGGCGTGAATGTCACATTTTTTTCTTTATTTTTTCCTTGCCCTCGTGAATTCTTTTCCAAAGAGGCTGATTTGTGAAAGAAATTACGTATATTAAGACTTTTTACTAATTAAGGGGCGGGAAGACAGGATACGGAGGAATTTTATGGCTTCCAATGGCTATTCTGCCTACATTATTTATATTTCAACTATAAAAAAATACGGGCAAAATAAACTAATTCATCTTATGGAAAAATCGAAATCAGCGCGTAAGCTTGTGGTGGGCGACAAAACGTATCGGTATAGTAGTCTCCGGGATTTGCCGAGCGGTCAGGTAGACCAACTTCCTTTCAGTATTCGTATATTATTGGAAAACGTACTCCGAAACTATGACGGGTTCAGTATCACAGACGAGCATGTGGATACCCTGCTGCACTGGTCGCCCGAGGCGGTAGAAAAGGATATTCCGTTTAAACCCGCCCGGATACTTATGCAGGATTTTACCGGGGTGCCGGCAGTAGTAGACATGGCTTCACTCCGGGCCGAATATGTACGCCACGGCAAAGACGGGCAAAAGATCAACCCCGCTATCCCGGTAGACCTGGTGATTGACCACTCGGTGCAGGTAGATTATTACGGAACCGATTATGCCTACGACAGGAACGTGGAAGTGGAATACGAACGAAATGCAGAGCGGTACGAGTTGCTGAAATGGGCGCAGAACGGCTTGCATAACTTTACGGTGGTGCCTCCCGGCCTGGGCATCTGCCACCAGGTGAACCTGGAATACCTGGCCAAGGGGATTATCCGCCGCGACGGGTGGCTTTTTCCCGATTCCCTGGTAGGAACCGATTCCCACACCCCTATGGTGAACGGCATCGGCGTGATCGGATGGGGGGTAGGAGGTATAGAGGCCGAAGCCGCCATGCTGGGCCAGCCTATCTTCTTTACCTGCCCGGAAGTGATCGGGCTTAAATTAACCGGGAATATTCCGGAACATTGCACCGCCACCGATATGGTGTTGTCTATCACCAAAGTGTTGAGAGACAAAGGCGTGGTGGGCAAATTCGTGGAGGTGTACGGCGATGGGCTGGACAATCTGTCGGTGACCGACCGGGCCACCATTTCCAACATGTCGCCCGAATTCGGTTGTACCGTCACGTATTTTCCGATTGATGACCGTACCCTACAGTACATGCGTCAGACCAACCGTACCGAAGAAGAAGTACTCATTGTGGAAACGTATTGCAAGGAAAACCTGCTGTGGCGTACGGGCAATGAAACGATTCGCTATTCTTCCGTAGTGGAATTCGACCTGTCTACCCTTGAACCTACGGTTTCAGGACCGAAGCGTCCCCAGGATAAAATTGTGGTGAAAGACCTGGCCCGGCAGTTTGAATTCCTGCTGGATAAAGAATACTCCCGGTCGTACCACCCCGTGCACGACCGCCGCGAGTCGGCCTGGCTGTCTGACGGAGGCTCAGGTACCGAATTCACCTTTGGAAAAGTGCCCGTGAATGCGCCTACGCCCTACGAGGTGGAAAAAGAATCTATGCATGCCGTACGAATCAAGCATAAAAATAAGGAATTTGTGTTAAGCGACGGCAGTATTGTGATTGCCGCCATCACGAGCTGTACCAATACGTCGAACCCGGCGGTGATGGTCGGTGCGGGCCTGCTGGCCCGGAACGCAGTGATGAAAGGGTTGCGTACCAAGTCGTGGGTGAAAACGTCTCTGGCGCCCGGGTCAAAGGTGGTAACCAGCTACCTGGAGCGCTCAGGCCTGAATACCGACCTGGAGGCGCTTCGTTTTCATACCGTAGGCTACGGTTGTACTTCCTGTATTGGAAACTCTGGTCCTCTGCCTCCGCATATTGCCGAAGCGGTAGATAAGGGCGAGCTGGTAGTGGCTTCTGTATTGTCGGGAAACCGGAACTTTGAAGCCCGGGTACACCCCCAGGTGAAAATGAATTTCCTGATGTCGCCCATGTTGGTGGTGGCCTACGCCCTGGTAGGACGGGTAGATGTAAATTTACTGGAAGATCCCCTGGATTTTGACCCGAACGGTAACCCCGTATACCTCCGGGATATCTGGCCCAGCCGCGATGAAATCCGGGATACGATTGCCGCTTGCATGACTACGGAAGACTTCAAAGCGGTATACGATGTGATTTTTGAAGGTTCGGAAGACTGGCAGAACCTGGAAGTGAATCTGGATCAGAATTACGAATGGGATAAAGATTCTACCTATATTAAAGAGTCGCCTTTCTTTGAGAACCTGAAAAAAGAATCCGCACCATTGCAGGATATCGAAAACGCGAAGGTACTGCTGTATCTGGGTGATTCGGTGACCACCGACCATATTTCACCGGCAGGATCGTTCCGGGAGGATACCTCCGCGGGCCGCTATCTGGTAGAGAATGGGGTGGAGAGAAAGGATTTTAACTCCTACGGTTCACGGCGGGGAAACCATGAAGTGATGATGCGCGGTACTTTCGCGAACGTGCGTATCCGGAATAAAATTACCGACAGGGAAGGCGGTTTCAGTACCTATTTCCCTACCGGCGAGGTGAACACGGTGTACGAAACGGCCATGGCCTACAAAAAGGACGATACGCCCCTCATTGTACTGGCGGGAAAAGAATACGGGTCGGGCTCTTCGCGCGACTGGGCGGCGAAAGGTACATTCCTTCTGGGTGTAAAAGCAGTGATCGCCGAAAGCTTTGAGCGGATTCACCGGAGTAACCTGGTGGGAATGGGCGTGGCTCCGCTGGTGTTCCTGGAAGGGCAGAATGCCGGGTCGCTGGGTCTCGACGGTACGGAGACCTATTCCATCACCGGCCTGGCTACCGACCTGGTGCCGCATAAGTTGCTGGACGTAAAAGCGACGCATCCCGCGGGGAAAGTGACCGACTTCCAGGTAAAAGCCCGTTTCGACTCGGCCATTGAGCTGGAGTATTACAAGAACGAGGGTATTTTGCAATATGTGTTGAGGGAATACCTCAAGCAGGCAGATTAAGTCAGCACGGGGTCCGGTGATTTCCATGAGAAATGCGGACCCCGTAAATATTATTGCAGATAGACGACCTGATATTCTAAAAAATATAATAAATTTCGTGCGAATTGAGAATCGGGCGGAAAGACCGCGCGATAACCGTATAACCTTATATAAAATTATGGAACAAAAATCAGACAATTCCAGGAGAGACTTTATCAAAACCGGTTTGGTGGCGGCCGGATCATTTTTAATTGTTCCGCGGCACGTGTTGGGAAAAGGCTACACCGCCCCCAGCGATAAACTGAATCTTGCCGCGATCGGCGCCGGAGGAAAGGGGACATCCGACATTTTTAATGCCTACAACAATGGCGCGCACAATGTGGTAGCCCTTTGCGATGTGGATTTCGGCCAAGCGGCCAAGTCGGTGGAAAGATTCCCGAAAGCGAAACGGTACAGTGACTTCCGGAAAATGTTTGAAGAAATGGGAAAGGAAATTGACGGGGTAACCATCTCCACGCCAGACCACGTGCACGGAGTAGCCGCTATGGTGGCCATGCAGCACGACTGCCATGTGTATGTGCAAAAACCGCTCACCCATAATATATATGAGACGAGGAAGCTGACCGAAGCCGCCCGTCAGTATAAACTGGTTTCACAAATGGGAAACCAGGGAGCTTCCAATCCCGGACAGCAGCAAATGATTGAATGGTTTAACAAAGGACTGATCGGCACGGTAGATACCGTGTACGTGTGGACCGACCGTCCGGTGTGGCCCCAGGGCATTCCAGTGCCTTCCGGTAACCCGACCCTGCCTGAAACCATGAGCAAAGAAAACTGGGATCTTTTTGTAGGACCCGCAGATTACGTAGATTATCATCCGCTTTACCATCCGTTCAAATGGAGAGGCTGGTGGAATTTCGGTACCGGCGCTCTCGGCGATATGGGCTGTCACCTGATTGACCCGCCCTTCCGGGTACTGGAACTCGGCTATCCCACCGAAGTAGAGTGTAGCGTAGGGCAAGTGTTTATCAAAGACTGGAGTGCCGAATATATTCCGGAGGGTTGTCCGCCGTCTTCTCACGTACAGGTGACTTTCCCTGCTTCCAAAAAGAACAAAAAACCGATCAAGATGATCTGGACCGACGGCGGTATTCGTCCTTTCCACCCGGATCTGATTCCGGCCAACGATTCTATCGGTGAAACCGGCAGCAAAAACGGCGTAATGATGATCGGTAGCAAAGGCATCATGACCTGCGGTACGTACGGATTGGAGCCTAAAGTGTACAAGAAAAACGGGGATGTACTGACCATGCCGAAAGATTATAAGACCTCGAACAAAAACGAAACCCTGCCGGAATACGGTCACCAGGTATCGTGGACAGACGCCATCAAGGCCGGTTTCGGAAGCAAAGAACACCTGGCCCTGACTTCTTCCTTCGATTACTCAGGTCCTCTGACCGAAACGGTGCTGATGGGTAACCTGGCTATACGCAGTTACCAGGCCGGTAAGAAAAACGATAAAGGATGGTTGGGGTTTGATGGTCGTAAAAAATTGCTTTGGGACGGCCAGAACATGAAGATTACCAATTACGAGGATGCCAATCAGTACGTGGCGCGCGATTACCGCGCCGGTTGGAAACTGATCTAACTTGTTCTCGACTCCGCTCGAACTGACAGGTAGCCATTGTCCTTGTCAGTTCGAACGAAGTCTGTCAGTTCGAGGAATAATTTTACGGATGTAAAAAAATAATCTAAGTTGACGTT
>CAYRGN010000018.1:0-60846 GCA_964423865.1 uncultured Lacihabitans sp. | reverse complement strand
GACGAATGAATTTGTCGTGGACATTGGTAATGGGCATAGCAAGTGTGTGTTAGCGCCTGCTAAGATAGGGAGAATCTGAAAAATATGCAAAAAAGTTTCTTGCCGTGAAATAGGCCGATTCAGCAAAAAAAGGCTATTCACCAAAAAAATTACTTTTAGTGAAATACTTACCAAAAAACATTACTTTCGGTGAATATCGACAATATGTATGATTTAAATGACAGTCAAAACCTACCATACCGATATAGAGGTGATTTCTAAAGAAAACTTCAGAGAGTTCGTTGGTCTTCTTTAGAAATCCCTTAGACTACCTTACACCTTATAATACTGCAACCACTCTTTCCTCGGTTCGGGACCGGTGAGCATGGCATTGGCGAATTTGTCGTTGGTAATCTGCTTGGTTACCGCGTCAAAATAGAGGGGCCGGTTCAGCCTTTGGGCAATAACCCCGAGACAAAATACCTGACTGAGGACGCCATTGATCTCGAAAGGACTACGGGTTTGTTCTTTGCCCTGGCAAGCCAGGATAAAGTTGGCAAAATGGTTAGACGGACTTTTGGGTATTTCCGGAAGTTTAGAGGCCATTTCCTTCGCCACTTCTTCCGGGATAATGCTCAGCGTAGTGCCGTGGCTACCGCCCTTGAAGATCAGGTCTTTGCTGTAGATGATCCGTCCGGGGTTCAGGCTGGCGGGCTTCACTTCACCCTGGTTGGTGCCAGGCACGTTGGCGGTGGCCGCAGAGCCACCGTATCCTTTCGGCAGAGGCGGCAGGTTCTTCAGTCCGTCATACCAGGTGATATCTACCGGTGGCATTCCCTTCCGGGCGCCAAAACGGAACAATAGCGTGGAAGACATCGGGAAGAAGAAATCGTTATGCCCCTCCAGGTAAACGGGATTGACCTCATAGGGAAGACCCAGCTCCAGGAATTCGTGCGGGGTGTCAATCAGGTGCGCGCCCCAGTCGCCAAGCGCGCCCATCCCGAAATCAAACCAGCAGCGCCATTCGCCGTTATGATAAAGTTCGTTGTATTCTTTGGGCATGGCCGTGGTCAGCCAGGTATCCCAGTCCATCGTGGCCGGCAGCGCTTGTCCAGCAGGCCATTGCTTCATTTTGGGATCCAGCTTATGCCAACGCCTCGCATTATTCATGTGGGCAGTAATAGCCGTCACATCTTTAATGATTCCGGCTTCCATCCAGGTTTTAAACTGAAAGTAATTCCCTTCAGAATGTCCCTGATTTCCGACCTGAGTGACCAGTTTCGCATTTTTCAACGCCATCTGAATCATCAGTTCCGCCTCATGGAAAGTGCGCGACATGGGTTTTTCCACATACACGTGCTTGCCGGCCTGCATACAAGCCATCACTACCGGAAAATGCGCAAAATCAGGAATGGCGATAGACACGGCCTCAAAATCTTTTCCCGACTTATCCAGCATCTGGCGAAAATCCTGGTAACGCTTCGCCTGGGGAAATTTATTCATGATCTTCGTGGTATGAGGCGCGCCCATATCTACATCGCACAGCGCTACCACATTGACCAGTCCGGTCTTCTCAAACTCTTCAATAATCTGTTCACCCCGGTTGCCAATGCCCACGCAGGCGATATTCACTTTTTGACCGGCTCCCACGATACGGGAATAACCGGATGCCGAAGTAGCCGCAATAGTCGCGGTGGTCATAGCCGAAGAAGCCAGGAATTTACGTCTTGAGATCATACGATTTTATTTAAGGTCTTGTTAATTTACGAAATTGGAAGTTAGAAGTTAGAAAGTCTTAAGCATCTCAAATCTAATGTCTAATAGCTAAATCTCACACCCGCACAATATCTGCCCCGAGGGCATTCAAACGGCCGTCGATATTCTGGTATCCCCGGTCAATCTGGTCGATATTATCAATTATACTGGTGCCGTCAGCGGAAAGCGCGGCGATCAGCAACGCCACTCCTGCCCGTATATCCGGCGAACTCATACGAATTCCCCTCAGGGTATTTTCACGGTTCAGTCCGATTACCGTAGCGCGGTGAGGGTCACACAAAATGATCTGCGCCCCCATATCAATGAGCTTATCGGTAAAGAAAAGCCGGGATTCGAACATTTTCTGATGAATCAGCACCGTACCCTTGGCCTGTATAGCCGTTACCAGCACAATAGAGATCAGGTCCGGCGTAAACCCGGGCCAGGGCGCATCGTAAACGGTGAGAATAGAACCGTCGATGAGCTTGCTGATCTGGTAGTTCTTCTGGGCCGGCACATGGATGTCGTCTCCCCGGAACTCCATCACTATACCCAATTTTTTAAAAACGTCAGGAATAATTCCCAGCTCGGGAATCCGACAGTTTTTAATGGTGATTTCGGATTCGGTCATGGCCGCCAATCCTATAAAACTGCCAATCTCAATCATATCGGGCAGCAGGGTATGTTCACAGCCGCCCAGTTCATCTACACCCTGTATGGTCAGCAGGTTCGATCCCACCCCGCTGATGCGTGCGCCCATTCGGTTCAGCATTTTGCATAATTGCTGAAGATAGGGTTCACAGGCCGCATTGTAAATGGTGGTGGTTCCCGGCGTAAGTACTGCCGCCATGATCATATTGGCCGTACCGGTAACGGAAATTTCCTCCATCCAGATATAGGCGCCTTTCATGGCGCTTCCGTCTACATGATAAAACGCATCTTCTGCGTCATAAGAGAACGTGGCCCCGAGCTTCTGGAAACCTGTAAAATGAGCATCCAGGGGTCTCCTGCCAATTTTATCTCCCCCCGGCTTAGGCGCTTTCCCCTTACCGAAGCGGCCCAGCATGGGCCCGAGGAGCATCACCGACCCCCTCAGTTCCGACGCCTTCTTTTTGTATTGGTCGGTTTCAAAATAATTAAAGTTTACCCCTCCGGCTCTGAATTCCACAGAACCTTCGCCTACCTTACGGGTTTCTACACCCATATCCTGTAAAAGCTCTATAAGTTTGTTCACATCCCGGATATCCGGAATATTGTGAATCACAATAGATTCCCGGGAAAGGAGTACCGCACACAAAATCTGCAAAGCTTCATTCTTCGCACCCTGGGGAATGATCTCTCCTTTCAGTTTCCTTCCGCCCGTAATTCTGAACGAACCCATATCTCCTTATTGTGGTCTTTTGCGGTTATTGTTAAATTTATTTTTGTTCATAAGGCCGCCGTTGTTGCGCTGGGGCTGATTCCGGTTATTGTTGTTCCGGTACCCTCCCGTATTATTATTATTGCGGTGAACAAAGTTGGTTCTCTGGCGGAAAGTGACCGGACCGTCTTTGGGGTTTGCCTCCTCCACCATACCGTTGGCCAGGATGTCGTCAATTTCAGGTTTCAGTTTACCTCCCGACAATTCCATGATTTGGTTCATACATACCGCGATTTCCACGGAATCCCGGTTCCAGCTGAGGTAAAACGATTTCATCAGTTTCACCAGGTAAGAAACGAAGGCCTTCCGTTCATCAAAGGTGTCGGCCAGCATGGCTTTCAGCACCAGTAGCTCCAGGTTACGCCCGTAAAATTTATGTTTCAACTTGGTCTGAGTGTAAGGAATCTGCTTGGGCCTTTTCCCGAGGATTTCTTTGGGAGGAGCAGGAAACGGGCTGTCCACATCCAGGTCAAAATTGGCCATGATGTAGAGGTCGTCCCACAACTTTTTGCTATAATCTGCCCCGTCACGCATCTGCGGATGGATTTGACGCATCAATTCTACCAGGATGTGCGCGTGCTTTGTCCGGGTTTCCTTATCCGGTATGGTTACAATATGTTCTACCAGTTTTTGAACATTACTGCCATATTCTTTCATATAATTCCTAAAATTTAGCTGCGGGCTACGAGCCTTTTGGCCGCTTACAGGCCGTTTATTGCACAAAGCGAAGTGCCGATAGCTACCCCATCAATAGTATTTGATTTATTAAAATATCTACCTCCCCTAATCATTATGTAAACGGGATAAGACATGGAAGAAGAAAGCAAAAATAAGTAAAAATCTGATGGGTTGCCACTTTCCGGGAAAATAAATTCTGCCTGCGCCCTGAACTCTGAGGGCAAAACGCTCATTCCCCCAAAACCGTTAAGGTAACTTATGGAGCTTACTCGGCCGGCTTTCATTGGAGAGCCGGTCAAGGGCCGTCAACGCGTATTCGTATGCCTCGTTCGCTTCTGCCGTGCGGTCATAAAAGATCTTCTCTTCCTTATTTCTAACTATGGCCAGGATATTCCTCGGATCTTCCAGGGTTCTTTTTTCTCCCCTACGGTACCGGTAGATGACAAAACTCCGGACATACTCCTCGTATTCGTCCGGAATACTCCACCGGATCTTCACCGCCCGGTCGCCTTCCACACGGGCTAACTCCGTGAGTTCCGGCTGAGGAAGAGGATCCGGCTTTTTCCACTCCATGACTGGGGGAAGCGCAGGGTAACGGAACCGCGTTTTCAGGGAGTCGGAAAGTCTGTGCGGTGCCGGCATGAGCGAACGGGAACTATAAAATACGCTCCCACCCACACCTTCCGCCTGCTCATTGAACCGAAGCTGGCGCATGATCTGGGAAGGGGAACTCCACTCCCCCTTTTCCCCCGTACGGTAACTGCTCAGGCCGATATACAGGTGGTGAGGACCCTTGTTTTTTACCCACCAATCTACCATAGGTTTAAAGGGAACGATGCGGTGTCCGAAAGAAAAGTAGACCTGGGGGATCGTGTAATCTACCCATCCCTTGCCGGCCCACATCCGGGAGTCGGCATAGAGGTCGTCGTACGAGCTGAGCGCGCCAGGGGTGTTCGAACCTTCGGGATCACGGTCGCGGTTACGCCATACGGCAAAGGGGCTTACCCCGAATTTTACATAGGGCTTTTCTTTTCTGACCGCTTCCCCAATGGCCTGGATGAGCAGGTTCACATTATTTCGTCTCCAGTCTTCTATCCTGCTGAACCCCTGTCCGTACTTCCGAAAGGTCTGGTAATCATCAATGCGCTTGCCGGCCGCCGGATAAGGGTAAAAATAATCGTCGAAATGTATACCGTCTACATCGTAATTTCTCACCATTCTCCGCACCATAGTGACGATATAGTCGCGTACTTCGGGAATACCGAAATTATACACTTTGGCTCCCCCGTACGAAAGAAACCACTCCGGATGCGTGCGGGTGATATGCCGGGCGGAAACCGACGTGGAGGAAGCGTGGGTTCCCCGGTTCAGATTGAGCCAGGCGTGAAATTCCATGTTTCGTTCGTGGGCGTGTTCAATCATAAACGCCAGGGGATCATAAAAGGGGGAAGGCGCTTTTCCCTGTGTGCCTGTAAGCCACTCCGACCAGGGCTCGTCGCTTTCGGCATAAAATGCATCAGAAGCAGCTCTCACCTGCACAAACACGGCATTGATCCCTAAGCGCCCGTGGTTGTCCAGTATCTCCTTAAACTCTTCCTGCTGCTGTACAGACGGCAAACCCTTTTTAGAAGGCCAGTCAATGTTGGCCACGGAAGCAATCCATACCCCTCTGAACTCCCTTTTGGGAGGCATTTCACCGGGAGAATCAGCCTGCCCAGACCATAGGGCTAGAAAAACAGCAACAAAAAGGCCTTTACCGGCAAGCAATCCCTTTAAAATCATTCAAAAAGTATTAAGCAAATTCAAATATCAGTCTTTTTTGAAAGCGGGCCGCTAAAAAAACATTAATTTTGTATCGAAAATGATTATTACCTCATGCAATTGAGCGAACAGGAACTATTAAGAAGGCAAAAAAGAGAGGAGCTGATGGCTCTGGGAATAGATCCCTACCCTGCGGAAGGATTCTCCACCAATACCACGATCCGGGATATCCTGATGCACTGGAAACACAACAAATTTGATTTTAAAGATGTTCGTGTAGCCGGCAGGCTGATGAGTTTCCGGATTATGGGATCGGCCTCTTTTGCCGAGATACAGGATGAAACCGCCCGGATACAGATCTATATCCGCCGCGACGATATTTGTCCGGACGAAGACAAGACCCTGTACAATACGGTATTCAAGAAGTTACTGGATATCGGGGATATTGTCGGTATCCACGGATATTGTTTTGAAACCCAGACGGGGGAAATCTCTATCCATGTACGGTCTTTCGATCTGCTTTCCAAGTCGCTGAAACCTCTCCCCATTGTTAAAAGGGATGACGAGGGCCATATTTACGATGGTTTTACGGATCCGGAACAACGCTACCGCCAGCGGTATGTAGACCTGATCGTGAACCCTGAAAACCGGGAAATATTTGTTAAAAGAGCGAAGATCATCAGCACGATGCGCCGGATCTTTGATAACAAAGGCTGGCTGGAAGTAGAGACGCCTATTCTTCAGCCGATTCACGGGGGGGCAGCCGCACGGCCTTTTGTGACGCATCACAATAGCCTCGATATTCCGCTTTATCTCCGGATAGCCAATGAGCTGTACCTGAAACGACTGATTGTGGGTGGGTTTGACGGAGTGTATGAGTTTGGAAAGATGTTCCGCAATGAAGGGATGGACCGTACCCATAACCCGGAATTTACGGCTTTGGAATTCTATGTGGCGTACAAGGATTACAAGTGGATGATGGAGTTTACAGAAGAGCTTCTGGAAAAAGTAGCCCTGGCCGTCAATGAAGATACGAAATTTACCTTTGGGGAGAATGTAATTGATTTCCAGGGACCTTACACCCGGCTTTCCATTATTGAGGCGATTGAAAAATATACCGGTGTAAATGTAGACAGCGCCAGCGAAGAAGACCTCCGGGCCAAATGCCGGGAATGGGGAATGGAAGTGGACGATACGATGGGCAAAGCCAAGCTGATTGATGAAATCTTCGGCGAAAAGGTGGAAGATCACCTGGTTCAGCCTACTTTTATTATTGACTACCCGGTAGAGATGTCGCCGCTGACCAAAAAACACCGCTCTAAACCCGGGTTGGTGGAACGCTTTGAACTGTTTGTGAACGGCAAGGAAATTGCCAACGCGTATTCGGAGCTGAACGATCCGCTTGATCAGCGCGAACGCTTTGAAGAACAGCTACGGCTGGCTGAACGGGGAGATGAAGAAGCCATGGCGCTGGACGAAGATTTTATCCGTGCCCTGGAATACGGTATGCCGCCCACCGCAGGTATTGGCATAGGCATAGACCGCCTGACCATGATGTTAACCAACAATGCCAGTATACAGGAAGTACTGTTTTTCCCCCAGATGCGCCCGGAGAAAAAAGCACCCGCGGTGAGCGAAGACGCCAAAGCAGTACTTGACTTTCTGCTTGCGGCGCCCGCTATTGCCCTGGAAGATTTAAAAGCGAAAACCGGCTTCAGCAATAAGAAATGGGACACGGCTATTAAGGAACTGACCCGAAACGGCCTGGCCAAAGTGGAGAAAAACGAAGACGGCCTAACGGTTCACCCGGCCTGATTCGTTTTTACACCGGAATATATATTTTACCCTTAAAGATTTGTTACTGAATAGAAATTTACCCGTAGATAACCGTTACTTTTCTTTACTGTTTTTTTCGCTGGTAGTCCTTTTGTATTTTTCCTTTACGGTGGAAACAAGAGGAGACGAGGGCCTCTATTACCAGGGGGCTTTTGCGCAGGCCTATGCCCGCTGGCCCGGCCTGGATTGGTCCCCCGCCTGGAGTCTTTCTTCCCAATATCTTTGGGTATTGTCTTCTGTCCACACAGTTCTCAGTTTTCTTTTTAATACGGATATGATTACATCGGGAAGGCTGCTGTCTGTGATCTGCTGGACGGCGCTGGCCTTTCTTTTGCTGAAGGAAGAAAAAGGGGTACGGTGGAAAGCCCTCCTGGTGCTGTTTAACCCTTACCTCCTGGTGTATGTCACACGGGCGCATCCGCTTGTGCCCGCTATTTTACTGGTTTACCTGTTTTGGAAAAGTATTCAACAGAACCATAAACTTTGGGGTCTGTACCTGCTGGTGGCCGTGATGTTCCAGGTCTTTACCGGAGGCTTGGCGGCGATGTTACTTCCCGCTTCCTTAAAAAACATACAGTGGAACAGTCTGCGCCGGCCTGTGCTGGCAGGTATTTTCGCAATATGCGGCGTACTTCTGACCTGGCTGGGCTGGGGCGGCATGTACCCCGAGGCCTTTGTAAATCATTCCTTCTTCCAGGAGTATCATGTAGGCGGCAGCCCCTCTTTGGGTTATGTTCCCATGGCTTTTATGGTCACAGGGGGAGCGATGTGGATGGCAGGTGACCGGCCCATGTGCGATATGTTTTCCCAAAAAATGGGGTGGTTTTCCTTGTTTCTGGTCATAGGTGCAGTTATTTTGTATTTCGGAAAACCCGTCACCGGAATCGTGAATACTTTCTCCTCGGGCTTTTTACCTGATCCTTATGCGAAAGGCGCACTGACCTTGTTTTTTGCATTCATGGGGCTGGGGTGGCTCCGGGTAAAGCGAGACCGGTTCATGTTATGCGCAGGGGTACTGGGCTGTGCGGTACTGATGACCGTTTTACCTTATTTATACGAAAGAATCGCTTTTTTCGGATGCCTGGCGCCTTCCCTGCTCTGGATATTATCCGGAAAGGGAGAAAAGGCGGATACCCTATTAATCACCCTGGCCTGCCTCGTATTCCTGTGTTTCGCGGGCATCTACGAGGTGATGGGGGTATTGTAAAGTAGTTTAGAATCTTATAAATCAATATGAAACTTTCAGTAGTTGTTCCCTCCTATAATGAAGCGCTGACCATCCGCGTGGTTCTGGAAAAGCTGGTCGGTGTGCAGCTGATCTCTCCTTTTACGAAAGAAATAATTGTAGTGGACGATTGCTCGGCAGATGCCACCAAGGAAGTAGTGGAGAAATTTAGGGCAGACTACCCCGAGCATACCGTGAAGTACCACCGGCATGAGGTAAACAAAGGAAAAGGGGCGGCCTTGCATACCGGTTTCCGGCTGGCGGAAGGCGATTATATTATTGTGCAGGATGCCGACCTGGAATATGACCCCAACGAATTTAACGCGTTGCTGAAACCTGTAGCAGACGGTTATGCCGATGTGGTCTACGGCTCACGGTTTGTGGGGGCTCAGGCTCACCGGATCCTGTTTTTCTGGCACACCATAGGGAATAAGTTCCTCACCTTCCTGAGCAATATGTTTACCAACCTCAACCTGACGGATATGGAAACGTGCTATAAACTTTTCCGTTCCGATTTTCTGAAAGCACTTGACCTGAAAGAAAACCGTTTCGGGTTTGAACCGGAGGTGACGGCAAAAATTTCGCGGGTGGCAGATATCCGCATTTATGAAGTAGGCGTTTCTTATTACGGGAGAACCTATAAAGAAGGGAAAAAGATCAACTGGCAAGACGGTTTTCGGGCTATTTATTGTATCCTCAAGTACAACATCTGGTCGAAGTAACCCCCTGATCAAGACCCTATTTCGGGGCTGTTGCAGCCTGTGAACGGTACAGCAGGACGCCCAGCTAAAATATGTGTGCTATTGATTAATTTTAAATAGGCTTTGATGTAATTACCTTTATACCTTTGAGCATCGTTTTATAACCATATACAAAATTAGAAATTAATGAGCAAGACAGCACTTTGGCACGGTATATATCCTGCAGTTTTAACTCCTTTCACTGCGGAAGAGGAGATCGATTACGACATGTTTAAAAAGAACATCCTGTTCCAGATTGATGCGGGAATCTCGGGAATTATCCTGGCGGGAACCCTGGGAGAGGCCAGTACCTTAACCGCCCAGGAAAAATTTGACCTCCTGACATTCGCGAAAGGGATAGTACCCGAATCTTTCCCGGTGATCCTGAATATCGCAGAGCAAACTACCCGCGAGGCGGTGTCTATCGCCAAAGGAGCGAAAGAGCTGGGCGCTGACGGCCTGATGCTTCTGCCTCCTATGCGTTACAAGGCTTCGGACCGCGAAGTAGTGGCTTATTTCGGAGCGGTGGCCAGCGCTACCGACCTTCCCATCCTGATTTACAATAACCCGGTCGATTACGGCATTCATGTCACTACCGACATGTTCGCAGAGCTGGAAAAATACCCCACCGTACAGGCGGTAAAAGAATCTACCCGTGATCTTACTAACGTTACCCGCATGATCAACCGCTTCGGCGACCGTTTTAAGATTCTGGGCGGCGTGGATACCATTGCCCTGGAAACCCAGCTGGTGGGTGCCTCGGGCTCGGTAGCCGGACTGGTAGACGCTTTCCCTGCGGAAACCGTAGCGATCTATAAACTGGCCCAGGCAGGCCGCTTAACCGAAGCCCTGGAAATCTATCGCTGGTTTATGCCGCTGCTGGAACTGGATATTCACCCGAGACTGGTACAATACATTAAACTGGCCGCCACCGCCGAGGGAATAAGCAACGAATATGTGCGTGCTCCCCGCCTGGTGCTGGAAGGAGAAGAAAGAGAAAGAATACTGAAAATCATCACCGACGCGCAGGCCACAAGGCCCCAGCTACCGGATTACAAAAATCTATAATATGGCATCTCAGGAAGAAATCAATCAGGCGGTACTGTCGGCACACGAGGCTTTTTTGTACCTCCGGAAAAGCAATTTCAGGCAGAGGGCCGAACTGATGAACGTTATTGCCGATGAGATTGAAGCCCTGGGCGATGAACTGATTCAGGCAGCACATGAAGAAACCCATCTGCCCCTGGCCCGTTTGACAGGCGAAAAAGGCCGGACGGTAATGCAATGGCGCGGCTACGGCGCGGCTCTGGCCTCAGGCAGCATACTGGACGTACGCATTGACACGGCCCTGCCCGATCGCACACCCCCACGGCCGGATATCCGCAAGTCTTACGCGGGCCTGGGTCCTGTAGTGGTATTCGGCGCCAGCAATTTTCCCTTCGCATTTTCTACAGCCGGGGGAGATACCGCCTCGGCCATAGCGGCAGGATGCCCGGTAATCGTCAAAGCGCACTCCGCCCATACCCGTACGGCGGGCATCATGGCGGAAGCGATTAAAAGAGGGGTACAAAAGGCGGGATACCCTGCCGGAACTTTTGAACAAGTGTTCAGCAATTCCCGGGAAGTTTCCCAGTCCCTGGTGAAACACCCCCTGGTGAAAGCGGTAGGTTTTACCGGTTCCTATACGGGTGGAAAAGCCCTGTTCGATATTGCCGCTCAGCGGTCTGAACCCATCCCGGTTTTTGCTGAAATGGGAAGTATCAACCCGGTATTCGCCCTTCCGGAAAAAATAAAGAACAACCCCGTGGAAGTGGCTCAGCAATACGCAGCCTCGCTTACTTTGGGGGTGGGACAATTCTGTACGAACCCGGGAATCCTTATCCTGCCGGAAGGCCAGGACACCTTCCTCTCTGCGTTGGTAGAAGCCGCCGGACAGTTTTCGCCGTCTAAAATGCTCCACGAAGGCATCGCGGACTCCTACGTGCAAAACAAAAGTGCGGTAAGTACACAGGAAAACGTACAGGTACTTCTGGAAGCCTCTTCTTCGGAAAAAGGAGTCGGCGCTGCGTCAGTAGCTCTGACCACCGCCGAAGAGTTTCTGGCCAACCCTGCCCTGCACCAGGAAGTGTTCGGTCCGTTCGGACTGGTAGTAACCTACAGCGATCCGGAGCAGATGAAGGCCATCGCAAAGAATATTCACGGACAGCTGACCTGCACCATCCTGGGAGAAGAAGAAGAGATCGGGCATTACGAAGACCTCCTCCTGCTGGTGACTGAAAAATGCGGGCGACTGCTGTTCAACGGTTTTCCAACCGGAGTAGAAGTGGTGAGCGCTATGCAGCACAGCGGACCTTTCCCCGCCTGTACCGACAGCCGGTTTACCTCGGTCGGACCGGATGCCATTCGCCGTTTCGCGCGGCCGGTCAGCTATCAGAATGTGCCGGATGCCTATCTTCCGGACGAACTGAAAAATAGCAACCCTCTGGGACTGTACCGCCTGGTGAACGGGAAAATTACGCAGGAAGCGGTGGGGTAATGGTTAATAAGCCATTGACATGGAGCTGTTATTGACAAATGAGGGTTGCTATTGTCACCTCGAGCGAAGTCGAGAGGCGCTAGGTTCTCGACTTCGCTAGGTTCTCGACTTCGCTCGAACTGACAGGAGGCAGCTTACCCGGAACTCACTACTTGAAACTATTTTATACCGATGAAATAGCCATGAGCATTCAGCTATCAGCTATCAGAAAACCGGCACACCAACCGGCCTATGAATAAGCTGACCGCTGATAGCTGAATGCTGAAAGCTAAATTTTTATACACATGAAAAGAACTTTTTCCTGCATTGACGCCCACACCTGTGGCAATCCCGTACGGCTGGTGTCGGGGGGCGGCCCTTTCCTGGAAGGAAACAGCATGATGGAACGCCGTCTTCATTTCCTCCGGGAATACGACTGGATCCGGAAGGGCCTGATGTTTGAACCCCGCGGGCACGACATGATGAGCGGAAGTATTCTCTATCCACCTACAGACCCGGCGAACGACGTGGCCGTCTTGTATATTGAAACCAGCGGCTGCCTGCCCATGTGCGGACATGGCACCATCGGTACGGTAACCATTGCCATTGAAGAGGGGCTGATCACGCCCAAGGTACCCGGGAAACTAAGACTGGAGGCTCCCGCGGGGCTGGTGCTGATAGACTACGTACAGGAAGGCCCCAAGGTGAAGTCGGTAAAGCTGACCAATGTCAAATCTTTCCTGGCGGCAGAAAACCTGACCGTGGAATGTCCGGACCTCGGCGAACTTACCGTAGACGTGGCCTATGGCGGAAATTTCTACGCCATTATTGATCCCCAGAAAAATTTCAGCGGACTCCAGGATTACCCGGCCGACCTGCTGATCAGCTGGAGCCGCGTGATCCGGAACCGGATGAATGAATTGTATACGTTTACCCATCCGGAAGACGCTCACATTAACGGGCTGAGCCATATTCAATGGACAGGGGAAGTACTGGACCCTTCTTCTTCGGCCAGAAACGCGGTTTTCTACGGCGACAAGGCCATTGACCGCTCGCCCTGCGGTACGGGAACCTCCGCCCGCATGGCCCAATGGCATGCCAAAGGCAAGTTAAAGCCCGGTGAAGCGTTTATACATGAGAGCATCATCGGATCAAAGTTTACCGGCAGGATTGAAGAAGCACATTCCGATCCCTTCGGAAACGGGAAGCCGGCCATTACGCCCAGTATAGAAGGATGGGCCATGGTTTACGGGTACAATACGATTTTTATAGACGATAACGACCCGTATGCGCACGGGTTCCAGGTGATATGAAATAGCTATCAGCTATCAGCCGGGTGGCGCACTACTATTAGAAAACCGGCACACCAGCGAAGCGTCGCCCGACCGCCGGCTAGGCGCGCCCCAATGAATAAGCGAAGCGCTGACCGCTGATAGCTGAAGGCTGAAAACTAAATTTTTATACAGATGAACGGTAGTGTACTGATAGTAGGAGGCGGAATCGCGGGGCTTTCATCGGCCTATTACCTGAGAAAAACCGGCTGGGAGGTATCTGTGCTGGACAAAGGCGATTTCACGGATAACTGCTCTTACGGAAATGCGGGAATGATTGTCCCCAGCCATTTTACACCCATGGCGGCACCGGGAATGATTTCACAGGGAATTCGCTGGATGTTTAACAGCCGGAGTCCGTTTTATATCAAACCTTCCCTCAGCAGCTCCCTGATTTCCTGGGGACTGAAGTTTGTACGCCATGCCAACGAAAAACATGTGGATACTTCCGCTCCCCACCTGCGTGATCTGAATTTGTACAGCAGCTCGCTTTACGATGAACTGGATCTTGGCCAGGCTTTCGGACTGGAGAAAAAAGGTATCCTGATGCTCTACAAGACCGCCCAAACGGAAGAAGAGGAGATTCACCTGGCGCACCGCGCGCGTGAACTGGGCCTGGACGTGGCCGTTTTAACGAAAACGGAGCTAGGCGCCCTGGAACCCGACGTAGAACTGGACGTACGCGGCGCGGTGCATTACCGCTGCGACGGCCACCTTTACCCTCCGGCGCTCATGGAATCCCTCCGAAACCGGCTCACCGCCCTGGGAGTGCAGTTTTTCCCGAATGAAGCCATCGCCGACATTGTTCGTTCCCAGGGGAAAATTACTACCGTGGAGACCGAAAGCGGCAAAAAATTCTCGGCAGACCGTTACGTACTTGCTCCGGGAGCCTGGTTGCGGGAGGTAGGGAAAATGGCAGGATTGCACGTACCCCTGATGCCGGGAAAGGGCTATTCTTTCATGACCGATGCCTTCCAGGGGAAAGTAAAACATCCGGCGCTTTTGCTGGAGGCCCGGGTGGCTTTGACCCCCATGAACGGACAGGTAAGAATAGGCGGAACCATGGAACTGGCCTCGGTAAATCACCAGATCAACCGGAAAAGGGTGGAAGGCATTGTGCGTTCGGTACCTCAATATTACCCTGAATTTAACTTGCCTCTTCCGGAAGAAAAGACAATCTGGCACGGGTTCAGGCCCTGCTCTCCGGACGGGCTTCCTTATCTCGGCAATTCTACTACCCTGGAGAATCTGACCGTGGCGGGCGGACTGGGCATGATGGGACTGAGCCTGGGGCCGGCAGTAGGAAAGACGGTGGCCGACCTGGTCAATGGCGAGCGACCTTCTACCGATATCCGCCTGTTTGACCCGGAACGATTTAACTAACCTTAGTAAAAACTAACCTATGAAAAATAATATCTTTACCCTTTTGATGGCCGTGTGGGCGATTCCCGCGGTTCAAGGTCAGACGCCGGCCTCCATGTACGAGCAGGCTAGCGAAACGTCGGGCCTGGTGGTTCAGTACACCAACGACACGAGAGCCGTAAACCACTTCTATGGAGCGGCCGGCAGCGGATTCCGTAGTTTTGCCAATTCACCCGATCAGCGAGACCGGATGCTGGCATTAAATAATGAGTACCTTCAGAAGCTATCGCAAGTAGATTTTAACAAAATCAGTATCGACGGACAGGTAGATTACATTCTTTTGAAGAGAAAGGTAGAAGAATCGCGGAATGTACTAAACAAAGAGGCGGGTTTATACCAAGAAATTGAAAAGTACCTTCCCTTTGCCCCTACCATTTACCGGTATGAACAACTGCGGCGACGGGGTACTACCATGAAAGGACAGGAAGTGGCTACCGCGCTGAACCAGGCCTCTCATGATCTGGAAAAAATCAGTAAAGTAGTGAGAGAAGGCGGAAAGATAGGAGAAGAAAAAGCCAATTATACGGCCGACATGGTCGCCTCTCTGAAAACGCGCCTGAAAAATTTTTACGACTTTTATAACGGATACGACCCCCTATTTACCTGGTGGGTACCCAATCCTTACAAAAAACTCGATGAGCAACTGACCGCCTACGAGAAACTCATCCGCTCCAAAAGCGACGCCAAGCCTTCGGATGACGGCAGCGGCATAGGGGGCCTTCCCATAGGGAGAGAGGAGCTGAACCGCCAGCTGAAAGTGGAGATGATTGCCTACACTCCGGAAGAATTGATACGGCTGGCAGACCAGGAATTTGCCTGGTGTGAAGCCGAGCTGATCAAGGCTTCAAGAGAAATGGGTTTTGGCGACAACTGGAAAGCTGCCCAGGAGAAGGTTAAAAACAGTTATGTAGCCGAGGGCACCCAGCCTGAGCTCATCATTCAACTGTATAACGATGCACAGGAGTTTATCAATGCGCATAAGTTGATCGAGACGCCCGCCATTGCCCAGGAAACCTGGGGCATGCAGATGATGAGTCCGGAAAGACAGCTGGTCAGCCCATTTTTCCTGGGAGGAAGAGACATCATCATCTCCTACCCCACCAACACCATGGAACACGAACATAAAATGATGAGTATGCGGGGAAATAACCCTTATTTTTCCCGCGGAACCGTTCAGCACGAGCTGGTACCGGGCCATCATTTGCAGTTTTATATGAACAGCCGCTACCGTCCTTACCGCCGGGAAGCCTTCTCCACGCCTTTCTCTACCGAAGGATGGACCCTCTATTGGGAACTGCTGCTTTACCAGAAAGGCTTCGCCAAGACCCCGGAAGAACGGATAGGAATGCTCTTCTGGAGAATGCACCGCTGCGCGCGGATCACATTCTCCCTGAAATATCACCTGGGCGAATGGACACCCGGCCAGTGTGTGGATTACCTGGTAGACCGGGTAGGACACGAATATTCGAATGCCCACGCGGAGGTGAAACGCTCGTTTGAAGGAGGCTACCCGCCACTGTATCAACTGGCCTACCTGGTGGGGGGACTCCAGCTCTTCAGCATCAAAAATGAATTTGTAGAATCGGGGAAAATGTCATTTGTGGATTTCCATGATAAAGTGATCAAACTGAACCACATGCCTATGGAAATGATCAGAGCATCGCTGCTGGATAAGCCGATTTCCAAAGACTATAAGCCGAACTGGAAATTTTATAACTTTAAGAAATAGAGCTATCAGCCTTCAGTTATCAGCTGTCAGAAGATGAAAAACCATCTGCTGACGGCTGATAGCTGACCGCTAATTTCACGCTTTATACTGCTCGATAATGCGTTGTAGCGTCTTTAGCGTATTCAGGTTACTGAAAAAATCGTACAATTGTATGTGCTTGTCGTAATCCAGGGCCAGTGCTTCCTGTAAGTATTTATACGCCATGGTGAAACTTCCTTCATAGAGCAGATAAACGGTAGCCCGGTAATACAGGTCGGCTTCCTCCGGCAGGTCTTCCAGGCCATCTGTGACAATTTCCAGGGCCTTTTTGTAATCTTCCGCGTCAAAATACAGCAAAGACCAGTTCAGCCAGATATCGGCATCTATAGGGTTAAGTTCGGCCGCCTTACTGTAGGCTTCCCCGGCAGAAACCATATTCCCGAATTTGCCTTCGTTGTCGGCCAGCAGCAACCAATAATCGGAGTTACCCGCATTGAGCCGAATGGCCTTCCTGACAAAATGTATGGCCTCGGCATAACGTTCCTGTTCATAGAGTACGGAAGACATTCCAAACCAGGCCTCATCACTGAACTCGTCGACTTCCGATGCCCTTTTGTAGCATTTGAAAGCGTCTGAAAACTCTTCGAGACGCTCATGGGAGGCACCCAGATGTACCAGCACCTCGGCCGATTCTTCTTCCAGTTCCAGGGTCAGCTGAAAACAGGATTTTGCTTCTTCGAATTCATCCAGACTGAGGTGAGATTGCCCCAGGCTATACCATCCGCCGGAAAATTTATCGTTAATGGCGGTGACAAAACCGAAGGCGTCTTTAGCTTCCTGAAAGAGATTCAAATTATTGTAACACTGTCCTAAAGCAAACCATGCCAGGTAATTGTAAGGGTCGCTGTCGGTCAATGCTTTGAAATAATCTACTCCCTGCTCGAGGATGGAGGCCAGTTCGTAACTGAAAACCAGTTCGGTATAGACAATTTCACTCTTGCTGTTTTCTTCAATGGCTTTTTTAAATGACTCGATGGAATCTTCCAGCAAACCCAGCCCAGACTGCGCCATGCCCAACTGGAAATAGATATTTTCTTTTTCTTCTGAAACGGGGAGAATTCCCCTGAAAATCTCAATGGCTTTTTCGTTTTCTCCGGAATAGATATTGATGACTCCCCGGAAATACAGGATTTCGGTATCGGAAGGATAAAATACGGCGGCGTGATCCAGGATTTCCGTAGCTTCGTAAAGCTCCAGGCGGTTAATCAGCACCTGCACCTTATTCAGCAGCATATCGAGGGAGTTGGGGTAAAGACGGAGTCCGTAATTACAGGCTTTTAAAGCCATCTCAAAATTTCCCTTTACCAGGTAATGATCGGTCAGGGATTCAAACACTTCCTCGCTGAATGCGGGCGCTTCCTTTCTTTTCAGCATCAACTCAAACCTTCTGGCAACCTCTTCGGGCGAAGTTTCATTGTATTCTTCAAAAGATTCACTATAGTCCTGACTCATCTTAATCTTCTATGCCTGGTAAATGTAACAGCTTTTTTAAATTCCGAAAGGAATTTGTGTCTTTAATTCTTTTCCGCGAGAAAAGCGCAGACCCGGTCAAGGGTTTGGTCTAATGTGCGGAACTCAAAACCCAGGGTTTCCCGGATCTTCCCGTTTTTCTGCATAATCCTGAGTTGGGCGGTTTTAGCGGTCTCTTTCGTGATCAGGGGTGCACCACCCGTAAGGGCAGATTTCAGGGCTTCTACCCGCCACAAAACACCCATCAGATTAGCGCTCACCTTAAACCACGGCTTTTTCTTTCCGAACCTGTCCGCTATTTTGTCGAAAAACTCCTTGTACGAAACCATTCCGGCCGAAACACAGAAACGTTCTCCCACTACAGGCGATTCGATCAGTTGCAATACGGCCCCGGCCACATCTCTGACATCGACATAATTCAGGAATCCCTCCGGATAAAACGGTCTTCCGTCATAAATGTATTTAAACAGCTTCGTGCTGCTTTGGTTCCAGTCGCTCTCCCCCAGTATGATAGAAGGATTTACGATCACGGTATTCAGTCCTTCCGCGCCTCCCCTCCACACTTCGCATTCGCCCTGGTACTTGGTAATGGCGTAATGGGAATTGGTGGCTGAACTTACCCACATCTGCGTTTCGTCAATTTCTACCTGATCCGCCTTCTCCATTTCTTTGAGTGAAGGCCGACCAAAAGCAGCTATGGAACTGATATGACACAGCTTTTTGACAGAGGCAGACAGGCAGGCATTCACTACATTGGCGGTGCCTTCCACGTTAATTTTATACATCTCGTTCCGGTCTTTGGGCGCAAAGGATACGACCGCGGCAGCATGCACCACGTAATCCATTCCCTTCACCTGCTCTCCAAGAGAAACGACATCCAGTATATCTCCCTGTACATACGTAAGACGGGGGTGGGAAGTCACCGCTCGAGCCGGATCTTTTACCAGGGCCTTGACGTGATAGCCCTTCTCCAGGAACTGACGGGCTATTTCACTTCCCAACAAACCTGTGATACCGGTAAGAAATACTTTCATACGTATAAATTTTAGCTTTCAGCCTTCAGCAGTCAGTTTATTCATCAGGCGGTTGGTGTGCCCAACTTCAGATTGCTGATAGCTGAATGCTCATGGCTATTTCACAAGTAGATTTTTATACAAAAGTACGGCAAATAATTCGCTTTTTCAGAACATCCAAAAATAAAAAGAGGGCCGAAGCCCTCTCTTGCCGGTAGGATTAGGTAGCTTATTTTGCCACAGCGGTAAGATCTACGCCTACTTCAAAATCGCGGCTGATTCCCCACTCGGCAGGGTCAGCGTCAGTAGCTCCGAATTTCAGTCCCCAGGCGGTGCGGTCTACCGTAAAACGGGCCTCCACGCGGGCGGTGCCGTCACCAACTGATACCCTTGCAGGGAAGGTCACGTTGATGCTATTCCCTTTCAGGGTGAAGTTTCCGCTCACCACTTTGTTCGCTCCTTCTACTACGCTCTTGTCTTTGGCCGGATCGAAATCCGCAATACCGGTAATCTCAAAAGTTCCCGCAGGAAATTGCTCCACATCAAAAAAGTCAGCACTTTTCAGGTGGTTTTGAAGATCAATGGCTTTTTTGTCTTGCTCCGTCACAGAAGCAGGGTCTACGATCAGCGTGTTGAAATCTATGGTGAAGCTTCCTGCAGTGATATTATCATCGGCCACGGTTAGTTCTCCGGCCGAAAGCTTCAGCGTTCCCCATCTGGGTGCAAACCCACCTTTATGAAATGCTTTCCAGTCTACCTGGCTCGACTGAAGATCGGCCGCATACGCGTGTCCTTCTGCTAAAGCCACTACTTCTGCTTCTGAGGTTTCGGCAGAGTCTGAATTCGAACTTGTACATGATGCAACTCCTAAAAGTGCTGCAAGAGCTAATACGCTTACTTTTTTCATACTTTTGAACTATGTATTTTATTAATTGATGTAGTAACATTAATTGTAGATGCAAAAGTTTCCTTTCCCCTTAAAATTTCCTTAAAAAAATTTCTACCTTTGAGCAGTCGAAAATATATTTCATGAAGTGGCTGTCAGCTATGAGTCTGGGGGAATACCTCCTAGCTGATCGCTGACGGCTGATTGCTAAAATTTATACAGATGAACAGACCTTTTCATTACGGCGAAGATCGCCTGACTGTGGGCATTGCGCTGGGGCTGGCTAATGGAACACTCAAAGGTGTTCTTTCTCCATCCGCCTTAAAAAAGATAAAAAAATCGGAAGCCGATGTACAGGAGATCGTGGAAAGTCAACGCACGGTTTACGGGGTAAATACCGGTTTCGGAATTCTGGCCAATAAAAAGATCTCAGAGGCTGACACCCGTATTCTGCAACATAAAATTCTTCAGTCGCACAGTGTGGGGGTAGGAAAATCCATCCCGACGACTGTAGCGAAAATTATGCTCATCACGAAACTTCACGCCCTGGCCCAGGGGTATTCCGGTGTACAACTGACCACGCTTGAACGCATTTTATGGCATATTGAAAATGAGGTTATCCCGATAGTGCCGGAAAAAGGAAGCGTAGGCGCAAGTGGGGACCTGGCTCCTCTTTCCCATTTGTTTTTGCCGCTTATCGGGTTAGGAAAAGTGGTGTACAAAGGAAAGGAAACACCGACAGAAGAGGTCTTCCGAACAGAAAACCTCTCCCCTATAGTACTGGGACCGAAAGAAGGGCTGGCCCTGATTAACGGCACGCAGTTTATTTTGAGTTATGCGGTAAAAGGAGTAGAGCGTTTTTTTAACTGCCTGGAAATGGCCGATATCATCGGAGCCATGAGCCTGGAATCGCTACAGGGTACCAAGGCGCCTTTTGACACTCGTTTGCATGAACTCAGGCCCTTTGCGGGAAACCGCCTGGTGGCGCAGCGCCTCCGCCTCTTGCTCCACGATTCGGAAATTATGGAAAGTCACGTAGATTGCGAACGGGTGCAGGATCCGTACAGCCTGCGCTGCATGCCCCAGGTACACGGCGCGGCACGAAACGCCTGGCTTCACCTGAAGGAACTGACGGAAACCGAACTGAATTCCGTGACCGACAACCCCATTATTTTCAGCGCGGAAGACACCATCAGCGGGGGAAATTTCCACGGACAACCCCTGGCCCTCCCCCTCGATTATGCGTGTTTTGCAGCGGCTGAGCTCGGCAATATCTCTGACCGCCGCTGCTATCTTCTCCTGGAAGGGAAATTCGGCTTGCCCATGCTGCTGATGAATGACGTAGGCCTCAACTCGGGTTTCATGATTCCCCAATACACCACCGCTGCCCTGGTCACGGAGAACAAAACCCTGTGCTTTCCGGCTTCTGCCGACAGCGTACCTACCTCGCTGGGCCAGGAAGACCATGTATCCATGGGCAGCATCAGCGGCCGCAAGCTTTACCAGATACTGGATAACCTGGAGTACATCCTGGCCATTGAACTGATGAGTGCCTGCCAGGCCATTGAGTTCAGAAGACCTTTAAAAAGCTCCGTTCTGCTGGAAGAAGCCCACGAATTTGTACGCCGGAAAGTATCGTTTGCCAAAGAAGATCGGATTTTCGCAGAAGACATCCAGGCCATCAAAGGAATGGTGCAGGATTATTCGTTTACAAATCATATCAAAGAAGTAGCAAGCAAGTTTAGCATACAGTTGAATGACAGTTTTGAGGAATTTGGTTTAGAAGATTGAAGATCAAATTTTCTTGTTCCTGCCTACTTCTTTCCTGTACAAAAATAAACTAAATTTGTACAGCAGGCGTTGGTTTGTCCGCAGATTTCAACACTTAAATAAACGTTTTCATCAAACAAATGACAGTAGAACAATTTATATCCCGCTACGCGGCACACCCGCACTACAAAGCCCCGCGGGGTACTTCCCTGCATGCCCTTTCCTGGCAAACCGAAGCTCCCTTAAGAATGCTGCTGAACAACCTGGATGCAGAGGTGGCCGAAAACCCGGACGAGCTGGTGGTTTACGGAGGCATCGGGCAAGCCGCCCGAAACAGGGAAGCCCTGATCCAGATCATCAAATACCTGTATACGCTAGACGAAGCCCATTCTCTCCTGGTGCAAAGCGGGAAACCGGTGGGCGTGGTCCGCACCCACCCAGAGGCACCGCGGGTACTGATTGCCAACTCGAATCTTGTACCCAAATGGGCCACCTGGGAACATTTTTACGAACTCCGGGAAAAAGGACTGATGATGTACGGACAGATGACGGCGGGTTCCTGGATCTATATCGGGTCGCAAGGCATTGTGCAGGGGACCTATGAAACCTTTATGGAGTGCGGAAGGCAACATTTCGGTGGAAGCCTGCAAGGCAAGCTGCTGGTTACCGCGGGCCTTGGCGGTATGGGCGGCGCTCAGCCCCTGGCCGCCAGCATGGCCGGAGCCACCAGCTTTACCGCAGATATAAACCCCGCCAGTATCCAGAAGAGAATCGATACACGGTATCTCGACATCTGGGCCAAGACTTACGAAGAAGGCCGGGACCTGGCCCTGAAATACAAACACGAGAGCAAAGCCGTTTCCATAGGCGTAGAAATGGACGCGGGCGACTTCCTGCAACGCCTCCTGGAAGACGGCATTACGCCGAACATCCTTACCGACCAGACCTCTGCCCACGATCCGGTGAACGGTTATGTTCCCCATGGCATGTCGCTGGCGCAAGCATTAAACCTGCGTAAAGCCGATCCGGCACGGTATCAGCAAGCGGCGATTGCCAGCATGGCCCGACACGTGACCCTGATGTTGGAATTGCAGGAAAAAGGAGCCGTCACCTTTGATTATGGAAATAATATCCGGGCCTTCGCCGAAGAGGGAGGCGTGAAAAACGCCTTTGATTTCCCCGGTTTCTCACCGGCCTATATCCGCCCGCTTTTCTGTGAGGGCAAGGGCCCTTTCCGATGGGTAGCCCTGAGCGGCGATCCGGAAGATATTTATAAGACCGACCGCGCCCTACTGGAACTTTTCCCGGAAAATGAAGGCCTGAAAACCTGGCTTACCCAGGCCAGGGAAAGAATCGCTTTCCAGGGACTGCCCGCCCGGATCTGCTGGCTGGGACTAGGCGAAAGAGAGAGAGCAGGATTGAAATTCAACGAAATGGTAAGAAGCGGCGAGCTAAAGGCGCCGATCGTGATCGGGCGTGACCACCTCGACTGCGGAAGTGTGGCTTCTCCCAACCGGGAAACGGAGGCAATGAAAGACGGCTCGGATGCGGTAAGCGACTGGGCGCTGCTCAACCTGCTGAGCAATACCGGAGGAGGCGCTACCTGGGTGAGTTTCCACCATGGAGGCGGTGTGGGCATGGGCTATTCCCAGCATGCGGGGATGGTAGTGCTGGCCGATGGCACCGACCGCGCAGAAGCATGTCTCCGTCGGGTACTGTTCAATGACCCCGCTATGGGGGTATACCGGCACGCAGACGCGGGGTATGAGAAGGCCCAGGAAGTGAAAGAACAGTTTGGGCTGTAACCCCACGGATAACAACACCCAAACCAACATCAAATATGCTCATCACCCACATAAAACACCTCGTCAATACCCGGGAAAGCAACACTGACCCACTTCGAGGCAGTCAATTGGCAGACATGCCCTTCATAGAGAATGCCTGGCTGAAAATCGAAGATGGGCGGATAGCGGGGTACGGAAAAATGGAAGACCTTCATCATTTCGGTGACTATACTATCGTAAATGCGGCGGGAAGAACCGTCTTACCGGCTTGGTGCGACAGCCACTCCCACCTGGTTTTCGCCGCCTCCAGAGAGGCCGAGTTTATCGACAAACTCAAAGGACTGAGTTATGCGGAAATCGCGGCAAAAGGGGGTGGAATCCTGAATTCAGCCCGAAAACTGGCCGAAACGGAAGAGGAGACCCTTTTCGAACAGGCCAAAGCCCGATTGATCAGACTGATTCATCTCGGTACCGGCGCCCTGGAGGTTAAAAGCGGCTACGGACTAAGTGTGGAAGCGGAGCTCAAAATGCTCCGTGTGATCCGTAAGTTGAAAGAGTGGGCGCCTATTCCCATTAAAGCAACCTTCCTGGGCGCCCACGCCGTGCCTTCAGCGTACAAAGAAAACCGAAGAGCCTATATCGATCTCATCCTGGAGAATATGCTGCCTGCGATAGCAAGAGAAAACCTGGCGGATTACATCGATGTGTTTTGCGAAGACGGTTTCTTTTCTCAAAGGGAAACGGAGGAAATTTGCCGTGCCGGGCTTTCTTTCGGATTAAAACCCAAGATCCACGCCAACCAGCTAAACATTTCGGGGGGCGTGCAGGCCGGTTACCATACCGGGGCGGTATCGGTAGATCACCTGGAAACAATTTCAGACGAAGAAATCCGTATTCTCGGCTTACCCGACGCCCCTATGGCTACCCTTTTACCCACGGCGGCTTATTTCCTCAGAATGGGTTTTCCGCCTGCCCGAAAACTCATTGAAAACAATGCTGCCGTGGTTCTGGCCAGCGACTACAACCCCGGTTCCTCCCCTTCCGGCAATATGAACCAGGTGGTTTCTATGAGCTGTATCCAAATGAAAATGCTGCCGGAAGAAGCCATCAATGCCGCCACTCTCAACGGTGCATTTGCGATGGAACTGGAAAAGGAGGTGGGAAGCATTACCGTCGGAAAAAGGGCCAATCTGATATTGACCCGGGAAATCCCGTCTATCGCCTATCTGCCCTATAGTTTTGGGGAAAATTTAATTGATCAAGTAATAATTAACGGAGAGCTTTTTGCGTAAAATCATTCGTATATTTAAAAATCCATTCTAAAAGAGATTTTATGAAAAATCAAACACCCCATAACCATTCAGATTTTATCCTTTTCAAAACCGAAGACCAAAAAATATCGGTAGATGTCCGTTTTGAAGAAGATACCGTTTGGCTTACACAAGCTCAAATGTCAATTTTGTTTTGCAAAGACAAACGCACTATATCCGAACACCTTGGTAATATTTTTAAGGAAGGGGAATTGAATGAAAAATCAACTGTCCGGAAATTCCGGATAGTTCAACAGGAAGGGAAAAGGACTGTAGAGCGGGAAATTGACCATTATAATCTGGATGTAATCATTTCCATTGGTTATCGTGTAAAATCTTTCCGTGGCACTCAGTTCCGTCAATGGGCAACGAAACGTCTTAATGAGTATATCCGAAAGGGTTTTACAATGGACGACGAACGTCTGAAAAGCCTGGGCAGTGGCGGTTATTGGAAAGAGCTCCTACAACGTATACGGGACATTCGGACCTCTGAAAAAGTATTTTACCGCCAGGTGCTGGATATTTATGCCACGAGCATTGACTATGACCCTAAATCAGATGTTTCCGTTACGTTTTTCAAAAAAGTACAAAACAAAATTCATTATGCGATTCACGGGCAAACAGCAGCAGAAGTGATTTTTAACCGCACCGATGCGGAAAAAGAGTTTATGGGTCTTCTGACCTTTCCAGGTAGCCGTCCCTACCTCAAAGATGTGGTAATTGCAAAAAATTATCTGAATGAAAAAGAACTTCGCGCCTTAGGACAAATCGTTTCGGGATATTTGGATTTTGCGGAGCGGCAAGCTGAACGTGAACAAGCAATGTCAATGAAAGACTGGGAAGAACATCTGGACAAGATTCTGACCATGAGCGGTGAAAAACTATTACCGGGCAGAGGATCTATTTCTCACGAACAAGCCATTGAAAAAGCCGAAACAGAATACAAAAAGTATCAGCAAAAAACCTTAAGTGAAGTGGAGAAAAGCTATCTGGAAACATTGAAAATGATAAGTGAAAAGAAATGAATAATCTCTTAAAACTCGAAGAATTAGGGCAGTTTTTGCTTGCCATCTTCTTATTCAACCAATTGGAATATGCCTGGTGGGTTTTTCCTGCCTGCCTGTTGTTACCTGACCTGTCTATGATCGGCTATCTCCTCCATCCGAAAGCAGGAGCCTGGCTGTATAATGTCTTTCACCATAAACTGGTGGCCGTTATGGTGTTATTTCTGGGATTCTGGACCGGTAATGCACCGCTTACTTTGGCGGGCATTATTTTGTTCGGACACTCGGCCATGGACCGGATTTTCGGCTATGGGCTGAAGTTCAATGATGATTTTAAACATACGCATCTTGGATGGATAGGAAAGAAAACCCCATGAAGCATTTTATTCCGATAACCGATCTGGAAGACCTGTTTACTTCCCGCGCAGGAGAAACCCGTCTCGGAGAGGTCATCACTCTGATGCCCGGCCTGGAAACCCGTTACGAAATTTTGGGTATCCCTGAATCTGTGGGCGTGCGTGCCAATTACGGCATAGGAGGAACAGAAACTGCGTGGAAAAGCTTTCTACAGGTATTTCTTAACCTCCAAAGCAACCGTTTTCTGAACGGCGGAAATATTTTTATTTCAGGATATTTCCAATTTCCGGACCTTTCCCAAGCTCCTGTAGAAGAATTGCGGAACCAGGTAGAAGAGATCGATCAGGAAGTCTCTCAAAAAATCTATGAAATAGTCTCCGCCGGCAGAATACCCATCGTAATCGGTGGAGGGCATAATAATGCCTACGGGAACCTCAAAGGCACTTCTCAGGCATTGGGCAAACCGGTTTCCGCCATCAATTTTGATGCTCATGCCGACTTTCGCCATCTGGAGGGCCGACATTCCGGGAATGGGTTTTCTTATGCCATGAGGCAGGGTTATCTGGGACAATATTCGGTTTTTGGACTTCAAAAGAGTTATGCACCGGAGTTTATGCTGGCCGATCTCACCGCCCGCTCCAACGTTCAGCTGCACTATCTGGACCACCTCCATTTTACTTCTGTCGGTGAGTTTCGCGAAGCCATTCAAGCCGCTCTCCACCACACTTCGAGCCAACCTTTGGGGATTGAGATAGACCTTGATACCATTGAAAATGTACTTTCAAGTGCTAGTTCCCCAGTGGCATTCACCGTAGCTCAGGCTTTGCAATTTGTGCGGGAAGTAAAAACCGCACCTCATCTTGCCTACCTGCATCTTTGCGAAGGTGCAAGCCGCTTACAAGATGAAAGATCCTATCCTCTACTGGGAAAACTACTGGCGGAACTGGTTGCAGAATTTGTGCGGCAGTAAGTTTTGTAAGATACCTATGTAATGTATTTTCTACCGACATTTAGCACCGCATGCTAAGCCAGTGCCTCCTTCAAAATTTGCATCGACTTTAGTTTTGCATCCAGATCGTAAAAATAAGAGGTGATCATCAGTTCGTCTACACCGGTGTTGGCTATAAAAACCGATAGTTTTTCGCGAAGGGTCGTTTTGCTGCCTATAAAGGTATTCTCCAACATAGTATCCACCATATGTCTCAGTTCCTGATGCTGAAAATAAACCTGAGGTAATTCCTGAGGCGGCATCAGGGGCTGGCGGTTGTTGGTCACTATGCCGATAAACATACGGATAAGGCTGGTCGACAAAAAGTGGGCTTCTTCATCGGTATCCGCCGCGATCACATTCACGCAAACCATCATTTTAGGGCGATCCAAAACGGCCGAAGTCCGGAAATTCTTCCGGTAAATATCGATAGCCGTATACAACTGCTGCGGGGCAAAATGGGCGGCAAAAGAGTAAGGTAGACCCATTTCCGCGGCGAGGTAAGCGCTATCAGTACTGGAACCCAGAATCCAGAGCGGCACCTGCGCGCCTTCCCCGGGGAAAGCCCTCACTTTGGTATTCTCATCGGTATTTCCAAAATATTTCTGCAATTGCCGTACATCGGCAGGGAAGCTAAAAGCGGCTTGCATATTCTCTTTCCGGATGGCATAGGCCGTGGCCTGATCTGTACCCGGTGCACGGCCCAGACCCAGGTCAATCCGGCCGGGGTACATGGCCTCCAGGGTTCCAAACTGTTCCGCTACAATAAGAGGAGAATGGTTGGGAAGCATAATTCCTCCGGACCCTACCCGGATCTGCCGGGTCTTCCCGGCGACATGTCCGATCAGCACCGCTGTAGCCGAACTGGCAATATGCGGCATATTATGGTGTTCTGCCAGCCAAATCCGTTTGTATCCCAGGCTTTCTGCCTGCTTCGCCGCTTCCACCGTGTGTTCAATTGCCTGGCCCGCATTGCCTTCCTCACGAATGACAGCCAGTTCCAATATAGATAAATCGATCAATGTTTTGCGCTTTTCACCAAGAACACTTTCCAGCGGGAATAAGTTTAATACATCGCCGCACCGTCATTGCTTGCGGGTCTGAAAACTTTGGATGATTTTTCGCTTTACAAAATGCTGAGAGGCCGGTTTCAGTCGCTCCGATTCGCAATGATCGCAACAGAGTACATGGTAGATGAACGGCCGGCTGATGGAATACTTTTTCCGGGGATACGGAGTAGACAGGCGTCCGCAAATGAGGCAATATTCCTGCTGGCGGTCAGCCAAAGGAATTTCCAGCATTTCCATGGCGGAGAAGAGCCGGAACTCTTCCCGGATATAGGCCTTCTGATTTTCCAGGGTAAGTCCTTCCCTTTTGGTTTCCCGCCCATAAAAAAGATTATCCAAGTCTTCTTCAATGTCTGAAAAGCCCGAATAACGGAAATCCCGATCCGATACTTTCGCCACCTTGAGCATCTGCAAAAAGCCATAATCCTGGCACAACTCTCCACGAAGTACCCCAAGCGCTACCCGGTGGGCGTACTCCTGCAGCTGAGAGCGGATATCTTTCGGAATATTCAGTTCCAGTTCCTCTATACTTCTCAGGAAATATTTCTCAATTTCTTCACCTGTTGCTTTTTCCATACCTGCTAAAATAAGCACACTCTCGGCATAGCTGCCTGAGTTAAGCACAGTACGGGCCCAATCCACCATTCTAAAGTGATTAAACCCCCTGAATAGCCGTTCTATTAAAAGCTCTTCCGTATTATCCCTGAAATTTACAACCATAATTTTAAAGCCAAAAACTTCCTCCACATAAACTTATAAACTCTCTCCCCCCCTCTGCTATGGTTGGAGTTACAAATATATACAATAATACAAATTTTTCTTTATATAATTACATAAAAATTCTTTAAAATTTTACAATTCAAAGTTCAGATATAAATTTTCAAATAAAGTCTATAATTTCAGTAGACTTTACAATTTTATGTTGTAAACTTGCTGCTCAAATTAAATGATACCCTATGCGTCCTGATACCAGGAAGATTTGGAAGTACCGGCTGTTTCAGCTCTTAACTATTTTAGGGTGGATGATCGCGGGCCATATTCTCTTCAGTTTTTTCCCAACCGTGTGGTTCAAGGGACAATTAATCAATTTGTGGGATTCGCTAGACAGCAGCATTCTGATTTATATGGCAGCGGGGTTTGTGGCCCAGATGATAGACGGCTCTCTGGGCATGGCCTATGGAGTGAGCGCCACCAGCTTTCTGATGGCCACAGGACTTAGTCCTGCCGCGGCCAGCGCGAGTGTGCATACCTCTGAAATCTTTACCAGCGGCGCCTCGGGCCTGAGCCACCTCACCTTTGGCAATGTCAACAAAAAGCTGTTCCGTTACCTTTTGCTTCCGGGCGTGATGGGTGCCATCGTAGGGGCTTATCTGGTGTCTTCCCTGGAGGAATACAACCAGTTTATTCGTCCGGCAGTGGCTGCCTATACCCTCTATCTCGGGATCAGGATTATCCTGAAAGTAGCGGCGAAAAAGCAAAAGAAAAAACCTATCAAACGCCTGGGTCTTCTGGCCGGCGCCGGCGGTTTTCTCGACTCCATGGGAGGCGGAGGCTGGGGGCCCATCGTGAGTTCTACCCTGATCGCCAATGGCAGAAACCCGGTTTATACCATCGGTTCTGTGAACCTTACTGAGTTTTTTGTGTCGTTCGCCAGTTCCATGACCTTCATTTTCGTTATGGGCTTCGGGCACTGGCAGATCATCCTCGGATTGATACTCGGTGGCGTTATCGCGGCTCCTATTGCCGCTTTTATGGTAAGAAAAATCCCTGTAAAACCCATGTTTATCTTTGTAGGAACCGTCATTATCATTACTAGCCTGAGAACCTTCATGCTGGCTCTCGGGATCTTTTAAACTGAAAAATAAAACCCTAATAAAGGAAGGTATAAAAATACAATTCTTTACTATATAAAATCTATGGATTAACTATATTATTTACATAATCAAATTACCGTTCTTATGAAAAACATCTTTATTCTTCTTGCCCTGGTATACACCAGCGGCTATGCTCAGAAAACGCCTCTGATTAATGCCGAAATCCGTGGGGTGGTCCGCGACAAGGTCTCCAGGGAACCCGTCACCGGCGCCAGCGTCACTATACTTGGGGTAACCAACGGCGCCATCACCGATATCAATGGGGAGTTCACCCTGACCACAGGCCAAACGCTTCCTTTTACGCTCATCATTCGTTCTGTAGGGTACAAAACCCTGGAGTTCCCGACCTCCTCCGACAAGGTAGAGATAGACCTTGAGTCTACCGAGGCATCGCTCCGTGAAGTGGTAGTAACCTCCAGGCGGCGGGCTGAAAAAATCCAGGAAGTACCCATACCCATATCCATTGTGAGGGGGGTAGCCATAGAAGATGCCGGAGCCTTTAATGTCAACCGATTGAAAGAACTGGTGCCTACCGTTCAGCTGTATGCCTCCAACCCGCGTAATACGACGCTCAATATTCGGGGACTGGGCTCTACCTACGGCCTGACGAACGACGGAATCGACCCGGGCGTGGGTTTTTACCTGGACGGCGTATACCTTGCCCGGCCGGCGGCTACAGCCCTGGATTTTATCGATATTGAACAGGTGGAAGTACTCCGTGGCCCCCAGGGAACCTTGTTCGGTAAAAACACCACTTCCGGGGCATTTAATATCACATCAAGGCTTCCCGAGTTCAGACCAGGAGGTACTTTCGAAGTCAGTTACGGCAACTACGGCTATATTCAGGCCAAAACTTCCCTGACCGGTCCGCTAGGGGAAAAAGTTGCCGCCCGGGTGTCATTTTCCGGTACACAGCGAAACGGCACCCTGTACAATGTAGCCACGGATTCTGATATCAACGACATCAATAACCTGGGCGTAAGAGGACAACTTCTGTATACTCCGTCTGACCGCCTCAAAATTTTGGTGGCAGGCGATTTTACCGACCAGAAGCCCAACGGTTACGGGTGGGGAATCGCGGGAGTAGTCACCACGCAGCGGGCCGCTTACAGGCAGTTCAATGCCATCATCCGAGACCTGGGGTATGAGGTTCCGTATCAAAGCGCGTTTGAAAGGAAAGTAGACCTGGATACCCGATCCAAAGCCGACAACCAACTGGGCGGTGTTTCCCTGAATGCCGATCTTAAAATCGGAAACGGCACGCTGACCTCCACCAGCGCTTACCGCTATTGGCAGTGGGTACCCCTAAACGACCGTGATTACACCGGGCTACCCGTCTTTACCGTCTCGGCCGGTAATTCCTTTCATGAACAGTGGTCCCAGGAATTCCGTTACTCCGGAAAACTGAACGAAAAGATTAGCGGGGTTATCGGTCTTTTCGGGCTCTGGCAAGACCTGAAGACCGATCCGGTGCATACCGAAGAAGCGGGAGCAGCACAATGGCGCTTCGCTCAGAATTCTGCCAGCGAACTGTGGACTACCCCCGGGCTGTTCGATAACTACGGCATCAAAACCACTTATAGCATCCAAAGTACCGGACTGGCTGCTTACACGCAAATCGACTGGGAAATCCTACCCAAACTTCATCTCCTCCCAGGCCTCCGGTACAATTATGACCGTAAAACCGTGAATTACGACCGCAAGCGTTACGGTGGACTGGAAACGACGGATCCGGCGTTACTGGCTCTGAAAAACGCAGTGTACAACGATCAGTCGTTTGCTACCGATGCCGTGGAAGGAAATTTCTCCGGACAGCTTTCCCTGCAATACCGACTGAATGCCAAAGCCAATGCCTTTGGTACGTATTCGGTAAGCTACAAACCTGTTGGCGTAAACGTAGGCGGTTTACCTACCGCTAACGGTCAGGTCTTACTGGAACTGGCCCAGGTTAAACCGGAGGCCGTCCACCATAAAGAGCTGGGCGTGAAAACCAACCCCGGAAAGAATGCTGTACTCAACTTTACCATCTACCAAACCGATATCCGCGATTTCCAGACCCAGGTACAAACACCGGAACCCGGTGTGAACCGCGGTTACCTGGCTAACGCAGAACAGGTACGGGTGCGCGGAGCGGAAATAGACGGAAACCTGTCGTTAGGAAACTCCCTTCGCTTGAATGCGGCCCTCGCCTACACCGACGGAAAATACGTAAAATTCACCAATGCCCCCGTGCCTTTGGAGGAAGTGGGCGGCACCCAGGCCTTCAAAGATATCTCGGGCGGACGCCTTCCCGGCATCTCCAAGTGGGCAGGATCACTAGGAGCGGAAGCGGCCCGGAAAGGCAGCCTGATTGACCTCCGGGGCAACTACTTTCTGGGAGCCGATGTATTTTACCGGTCAGAGTTTTCTTCCAGTCCGTCGCCGTCCCAATACCTGAACATTAGCGGGTACGCCCTGGTGAACGCACGCGCCGGTTTCCGGGCCTCCAACGGCATTACCTTTTTCGTATGGAGCAGAAACCTGACCAATACCGACTACTACGAGCAATTACTGGCCGCGCCGGGCAGTTACGGACAGTATGCCGGTATCCTGGGCGACCCTCGAACCTACGGCGTTACACTTCGTTATTCCTTCTAAGGAACTAATCCTTTCATTAAAGTCGCGCCAAAAGTCCGGGCGGTATATTACCCGGATGCAGATTAAAAAGTAACGGTTTGTCGTAGTGGCAAACCGTTACTTTTTACCGGCTTCCTCTTTTATCGTATTGCTTCATAACAGTACACATTCCGGCCGGTATTGGCCATAATGCGCCCTTTTCTCCCGTTTTTCGCCGGAACTCCGGATATTCCCCCGAAAAAATACGCACGACTGTCTTCTTTAACATCCGGAGAACTCAGCTTCCAGAGCGTTTTCCCGCTCGACACCTCTACTGCATGTAACAGACCGTCGCCACCGCCAATGTAATACAGGTAACCATCGAGATAAACCAGGTGAGAACTGGTACCCGAAGACTTCGTCTTCCATAGCTCGGCTCCACTGTTTACGTCCATCGCGTATAGCCAGGTGTCTTCATTGTTGGCGATCACTTTATTTTCCGCTATGATGAGCGAAGTAAACAGGAAATCCTGCGGAAAGGACTTTCTCCAGATTTCCTCCCCCGTACGTAAATCATTGCATACGATATCACGGTTGGCATTCCAGTAGATCTTCCCTTCGTATAGCACCGGACACCAGTCTACCACCCCACCCTGCTGGGGTTCTAACAACACCCGGTCTTGGTAAATCCATTCCTTCTTATTGAGGTTATAAAGGCCGAACACAGTTTTGATCACATTGTACTCCGCGTCTTTTGTGGGTACCTGGTAAGCCACTACCATGACCGTATCGCCCTCCAAGACGGTAGGCCGAAAGAAAGTAGCCCCTCTGGGAATAGGCGTCACCCCAAAATATTCTCTGGGAAGCTGAGGGTTCACGACTTCCACTTCCGGAACAGGACTTAAAATGTTCCCTTCATAGAGTTTATTGGGCTGATAATCCAGGCTATCTTCATACCAGGGCCTCCCGGTATAAAAATACCTGTAGCCTATGCCGGCTATTTCTTTCGTGGCGGCGCTGACCGAATCTTTTTTCCACTTCTTCCAATGAGTCTGTCCCGTCTCCAGGTCGATACAATAGGTTCTCGGACCATTATGAAATACCATCAGGCGGTCATAGACATACGTTCCTACCAAAAACAGGCTCTCCCGATCGTACATAAAATCATTCCATTCCCACCGAATCTTCCCGGTTTCACTGTCCAGAAGGATTAATCCCGGCCTTTCCCTCGCCCCCCCATCCGCGGCAGGAACTCCTGTAGCTTTCCCCATAACCACTCCGTCGCGGAACACCACGGGACCTATACTCACCCCCGCGGCCAGGTAAGGATGCGCATACACGGAGGTCTTCCACAAGGGCTTCCTGGTAGAAAGGGCCCCGTCAGGATAAAATTCTTCTTTCCACTCTTCCCTGCACCCCATCAAGAAAAGGGCGACAAGAAAACATATCATTCTGATTACCATGGGTCTGTCTTAAAAAAATCCGAACGATTAAATGCCCAGTTTATTGCTGCTGTGATTTGGGTATGCCCCCGCATCTCCATGTGATTAACATCGACCGCCTGGTAGGTACGGTCTGTAGATACCGCCCAGGGTGTACCCTCCGCCAACTGAGCGTAAACCGCTACTAACCCATCGCTACCTGTTTGAGTAGGAAGCCAGATAGGGAGCGTAACAGGAATCACCGTGCAATCTTCACAATCTACTGTCACAGGATCATCGCCATTTCCAAAACACTCTTCATACTGAGGCAAATCACACTGGTTTTCATAGGTATCAATAGTGCCCGCGTAATACGTAGTTCCATGGGCACCGATCAGCCCCGCCCAGTACGACTCCGACAAATCCAGCCAGTTTCTTCCCTTTCTCCACTGGGCCGCCATATAGGTATGGACCGCGGCAGCGGCGAAGTTAAGTGTACTGTAACCAAAGACCGCGAGCGCGATATTGAGGTTATTCTGCGTATGGTAAACCGACCGGAAGTTAGCGGCCAAATCTACAAAATAGGTATCATCGTTGGAAGCCCAGGGTGTTCCGTTTGCACTTTTTTGCGCGGAGGACGCCAACCTCCAGTGAATCGGACTACTTTCATTTCCATAAATATATAAACGGTTTTTATACGGACCTGCAAATGAATTGATGTCGGTCATGTAAGCGCTGCCTTCTTTGAGATCATCGTAAGTTTGCGCGCCAAATGCACTAATGGCATTGGCATTATTCAGGGGAAAGTCAAAGCTCCCCATAAAAAATTTCAAAATTCCTTTTCGGATACTCTTAATGAGTAATGCGGAAGAAATGACCGGCTCTCCGGCAACAAAAAAACTGTATAAGCCGAGCGCGGTTGCCGGACCGCTCACAATTTCATCGATTCCGGTAAGGATGAAATTTTCCGCGGAGCCGTTGGCGATGTTATTGAGTATCCTGGCGCCAGTTAATGGGGCGCCGGCCGTAATAAAACCGCCAAAAGTGTTCGTGGAGTGAACTGCGTCGTACCGGGCAATTTCCCTGACCGTAACCCCACCCATGCTGTGGCCTATGGCGATGGCGTTGGCATCGGGGGAAATCGCTGCTCTTACGGTATTGGCATAGGAGATTACCCCGTAATGGGTTGACTGGGTGGTGTTGTAGGAAGCGGAGCCGTCGATTCTGCGGGCTGCTTCAAAAGCGGCTTTATGTGAACTCCAGCTGGTACTGCTACCGTTTAAGCCGTGCACCCAGTGCACGGGCCGGGTGGATTGGGCCGTTGCTCCTACCGCTAGAACGTGTATGAGGAATAACAAAACGTACTTTTTCATGGGATAAGGATTTTTTAGTTGTCTGAAACTATGACGTGTACATACGCAAAATACGTATCGGTGATACTTTTCACTTTTACCCTGTTCGGATCTGTCGTGATAGACTCGCTGTGGATATGGGCCAGCTGACCGCTGTCATCACGGTATTGAAGGCGTGTGTCTTCCAGCATATTCCCCGACGCATCGTAGAGGGCGCTGGCCACGATCCGGTTGGACTTAGTATCGACCAGCTCCACTATTTCCACGTTCCCGGCGCCCGCGTCCGGGTGAGATCCTTCAGCGGAATAAAATCCAGGCAGACTTTTCCGGGTTTTCAGAGTCAGGTTCCCGTTGGGTTGTGTCAGCACTTCACTGCCGTGTTCCCGCGCCCGCGTAACTTTCTCCTCCAGGGGGTGTCCCGCACTCTCCAGGAAGAAGTTTACCCGGGCAAGGTCCGGCATATCGATACGGCCACTCCTTATCGCTTTGCCTTCCCTGTCGTAGAAGACGGCATGATTGCCCTCGATAATCGTTTTGGTCACCCTGGGGGAAAGATCGGGCGGAATGCCCTGCCTCCCGTCCGGGAAGATGCGTTCCGGCTCCAGGTCCTCAATGACCCACCGGGCTTCGCCTGCCCGGTTAATACTTACTTCCACCCGGCTTCGGCTTACTACCGGTATGGACCGTAACACATACTGTTCCTTCAGGACCTCAGGGATCTCCCCTTCAGGCCGCATTACGCTAACCGTTTCCGCTTCATACCACACTTTGGCCCTTTCACCGGCTCGAAGCGTATAGGAAGAAGATAAATCATACCCCTTTTCACCGCTTAGAACATTGCAGGAGAGAAGAAGTAATGCACAAAAAACATACAGCAATACCGCAATGGCAGAGAGTTGAATGAGTTGTGTTTTCATAAGTTCATGTGTTTAAATGTGAAATCGAAATTAGAACGAAAAAAATACTTTCCAAAATTTTGGTGAATTTCTTATCTGTAGTTCATTTTATCACCCCTGTTCAGGCACTAATTTTGAGCTTTGAATACAACACCTCCCACCCTTACCACCTCTTGATTTCCAGAATCAAACCCTAATAAATTTCATTTTCCTAAGCAATGATATAACTTTCCTACTAAATCTATAGACTTAATTATTATTAAATACCCGGGTTTTTTACATTTGTATGGCAGTTGGCCTCTTGGAGTAGTTAAAATGGAATAAAACGTCATGCAGAGTTTTCGTACCGAACTGGAAAACCCCGTGGTGGAGCGGGAAATTATTGAACTGGAAAGAAAAATCCGGGAATTCCGCCAGGGAAAAATGCCCGAAGAAAAATTCCGCTCCCTTCGCCTGGCCCGCGGCGTGTACGGACAACGGCAGCCCGGCGTTCAGATGGTCAGGATCAAACTGCCTTTCGGAAGAGTCACCTTTAACCAGATCCTGAAAATCGCCGACATCTCCGACGAGTATGCGAGTAAAAACCTTCACCTAACCACGCGACAAGACATACAGATTCACTTCGTGAGCCTCGACAAGACCCCCGAACTTTGGGCCAGGTTAGCAGAAGACGAACTGACTATCCGGGAAGCTTGCGGCAACACCGTGAGAAACGTGACCGCCTCTCCGGCCGCCGGCATAGATCCCGACGAGCCATTTGACGTTTCTTCTTACGCCCGTACCACGTTTGAATACTTTGTCCGGAACCCGATATGCGCGGAAATGGGCCGGAAATTTAAGATCGCTTTCTCCTCCAGCACCCAAGATACGGCTTTCTCCTACGGCAATGATTTCGGTTTTATACCCAAAATTAAAGTCATCAACGGGGAAGAAAAGCGCGGGTTTAAAGTGATGCTGGGCGGCGGACTCGGCGCTCAGCCCATGCTGGCTTATCCCATTTTTGATTTTATGCCCGAAGAGGAAATCATCCCCTTCATGGAGGCTACCATCCGGGTTTTCGACCGTTACGGAGAAAGAACCAACCGGAACAAAGCCCGGTTTAAATACCTGATTCAGACCAAAGGACTCGAAGAGGTTCTTCGTTTGATCGAAGAAGAGAAAACGGCCATAAAGAATAAGATTTTTTTCTTTGATTACGAAAAGATACCGCAACCCGCTCCTCCTTCCGGACAGGTAGAACCGGAAGCTCCGGAAAACGCCGAAGCCTACGCGTTGTGGAGAAAAACCAACGTTTTTGAGCAAAAACAAAAAGGTTATTTCGGGGTATATATGAAGGTGCAAACCGGGGACATCTCTACGGAAAAAGCCCGGATACTCATAGCCGGAATGCGTGACCACGTGGCAGACGACATGCGGATAACCCAAGACCAGAACCTTCTGTTCAAATACGCTCGCGAAGAGTCATTGCCGCATATTTTTAACCTTTTTACCCGCCTGGGTTTCGGTCGTGCCGGCCATAACGGCACCGCCGATGTCACCACCTGTCCGGGTACCGATACCTGTAACCTCGGCATCTCCAATTCTACGGAAATGGCCAGGGTTATCGAGCAATATATCTACGAATTTCATTCCGATTTCGTATCGGAGACTGAACTGAAAATCAAGATATCGGGCTGTATGAACTCCTGCGGGCAGCACGGCCTGGCGCACATCGGTTTTCACGGCTCGTCCAGCAAAGTGGGCGGACGTGTGATTCCCGCGGCCCAGGTAATGCTGGGTGGCGGCACCGTAGGCGATGGCGTAGGCCGGGTGGCGGAAAGAATCACCAAAGTGCCGACCAAACGTGTATTGCAGGTGATAGACTACATCCTCCAGGACTACAAAATGAATAAGCTGGAGGAGGAAAACTTTCATGCGTATTACGACCGCCAGACCAAAGATTACTTTTACCAGCTCCTAAAACCGCTTGCCGACACCTCCAACCTCACCGAAGACGAATACGTAGACTGGGGGCACGAAGGCACCTTTGCTACCGCCATCGGTGTGGGGGAGTGTGCCGGTGTGGTCATTGACCTGGTAGCCACCCTCCTGGTAGACGCAGAAGATAAAGTAGACCTGGCCAGGGAGGCCCTCGACAAGCAACAATACGCTGACTCGATCTTTCATGCGTACAATACATTTCTATGGACGGCGAAGGCGCTGCTCCTCGACAAAGGCATTAGTGTTCGTACACAGATCGCGGTAATAGAGGAATTTGACAAACATTTCGTGGAAGACGGCACATTTACCTTCCCTACTACTTTCAGCGAAAGGGTGTTGCAAATCAACAAATTTGAACCTTCCAAAGAATTTGCCGAAACCTTCCTGCTCCAGGCCACGGCCTTCTACCTCGAAGCCGCGGAGAAAAGAGAGGAAATACGGACGGTGAATAGTTGAGTGGGGAGTAGTGAGTAGTGAGTAGTGAGTAGTGAGTAGTGAGTAGTGAGTGCGTGAACAACCAATTACTCCGAAGGAGTATAACATTAATAGCCCCGGGTGAAACCCGGGAAAACATGAATAACCACGGGTGAAACCCGGGGAAATAGTACCAGGTGAAACCCGTCGCCAAATGAAATCGGAGAGACCCACGAATAAAACCCGGGAAAACATGAATAACCACGGGTGAAACCCGGGGCCGAATGAAACCGGATAGCCCCCCGGATAAAACCCGGGAAAACATGAATAACCACGGGTGAAACCCGGGGAAATAGTACCGAATAAAACCCGGGGAAAAGCCCAAAAATCCGGAGATGATCCGAAGATGAAGATATGAAGCCATTTATCACATTAGTGGGCGCCGGACCCGGAGATCCGGACCTGATCACGCTAAAGGCGGTCAAAGCCATCCGTGAAGCGGATGTAATTCTTTACGACGCACTTGTCAACGAGGCGCTTCTGGATTACGCCCAGCCTTCCTGCGAGAAAATATATGTAGGAAAACGTGCCGAGCGACTTTCGACCCGTCAGGAAAATATCAACCAGCTGATGGTAGATTACGCCCTCACCCACGGCCATGTGGTGAGGCTAAAAGGCGGCGATCCTTTTGTATTTGGAAGGGGTGGGGAAGAAATTGATTTTGTACGGCAATACGGTATTGAAACCGCCGTTATACCCGGCATTTCTTCTTCTACCGGCCTTACCGGCCTCCAGCAGATTCCCCTTACCTATAGGGGCGTGAGCGAAAGTTTCTGGGTGATCACCGGCTCTACCAAAGAAGGCCATCTTTCCGCGGATCTGTATACCGCCGTGAAGACCAACGCCACCGTGGTGGTACTCATGGGATTTTCCAAACTCAGGGAAATCGTAGAACTCTACCAGGAAAACGGCCGTGGCGACCTGCCCATAGCGCTTATTCAAAACGGGTCTCTTCCTAACGAAAGAATAGCGCTGGGGACCATCGATACCATAGAGGAACAATCGAAAAGCAACCTACTGGGTGTGCCGGCCATTATTATCCTGGGAGAAGTGGTTTCCAAACACCGGGAGTTTCGTGCATTGGTAAGTGAATTCAATACCCGCAAACCTGAGCTAGCCTGATGAATGAATTGTTTCCCATATTCGTAAAAATGGACCAGATTCATACCCTTTTGGTGGGGGCTGGGCCGGTGGGACTGGAAAAATTACAGGCGATCCTGAAAAGCTCACCTCGTGCGCGAATTGATGTGGTGGCACAGCAAGTAGACGAGGAAACGGCCGAATGGATAGGAAAATATGAAACGGTCAGGTTATTCCGGAAAGAGTTTGAGGAAAGCGACCTGAACGACAAAGATCTGGTGATTTTAGCCACAAATAATGCCGGGTTGAATGAGAGAATCCGTACCTTTGCAAAAGAAAGACACCTCTTGCTGAACGCGGCGGATAAGCCTGCTTTGTGCGACTTTTACCTGAGTTCAGTAGTGCAGAAAGGAAATCTGAAACTGGGAATATCGACGAACGGGAAGTCGCCCACCATGGCGAAACGCCTGAAGGAATTTTTCAACGATATCCTGCCGGAAGAGATCGACGAAACTTTAGAATTAATGCTCCAATACCGGAATCAGTTAAAAGGAGATTTTAAAGAAAAAGTAGAAGTGCTGAATGCACATACCAAGGGGGCCTTATTGAACGAATGACTTGAGTTATATAAATATATAATCCGAACTCCGGTGGTTACCTGGCAAAGTCGGGATCAGGAGGGCTTTCCGGAATTTAAGTTTGGGTTCTGCTTTCGCAGCGGCGTACCGTTTAAAAAGTAGATATGATTGAGCAGATAAAAAAAGATATAGAAGCACTGGACGCCGCCGCCATCATCCGGTATATCGACCAAAATTTTGGACGGGAAGCGGTTTTTTCTACTTCTTTCGGAATAGAAGACCAGGTAATCACGCACCTGCTGGACGAAGCGAAGGCCCACATTGATATTTTCACCCTCGAAACCGGCCGCCTGTTTCCGGAAACCTATAAAGTATGGAACCGGACGCTGGAAAAATACGGCATTCCGATTAAAGCCTACTATCCGAATACGGAAGCGGTGGAAAAAATGGTAACGGAGAAAGGCCCTTCCAGCTTTTATAACAGCGTGGAAGACCGCAAGGAATGTTGCTATATCCGGAAAATCGAGCCTTTGAAGAGAGCCGTACAGGGGTATAAGGTCTGGATAACGGGCATCCGGGCGGATCAGTCGGCCAACCGCGAAGACATGACCCGCGTGGAATGGGACGAAGCAAACCGGATCGTCAAAATCCATCCGCTTTTTTTCTGGACTTTAAACGATGTGGAGGGTTTTCTAAAAGACCACTACGTCCCGTATAATGCACTGCACGACAAAGGTTTTCCGAGTATCGGATGCCAGCCCTGTACCCGTGCCATACAGCCGGGTGAAGATTTCAGAGCCGGAAGATGGTGGTGGGAAGACAAGAGCAAGAAAGAATGTGGTTTACATCGAACAACAAATTAGAATGGATTATTTAGATCATTTAGAAGCGGAAGCCATTTATATCCTGAGAGAAGTAGCGGGACAGTTTGAAAAACCCGCTTTACTGTTTTCAGGAGGGAAAGACTCGATTACCCTGGTGCATCTCGCAAAAAAAGCGTTCCGCCCGGGCAAATTCCCTTTTCCTCTGGTACACATTGATACCGGGCACAATTTCCCGGAAACGATCGAGTACCGGGATTGGCTGATTGACCAAATCGGGGAAAAGCTGATTGTTGGGTACGTGCAGGAGAGTATTGATCAGGGCAAAGTGGTGGAGCAGAAAGGAAAGAATGCCAGTCGAAATCCCCTTCAAACGGTAACCTTGCTGGACACTATCGAAAAACATGGCTTCGATGCCTGCATAGGCGGCGCCCGCAGAGACGAAGAGAAAGCGCGAGCCAAAGAAAGGATATTCTCGGTGCGCGACGAATTCGGACAGTGGGATCCCAAACGCCAGCGCCCGGAATTGTGGAATATTTTTAACGGGAAAATCCACAAAGGAGAAAACGTACGGATATTCCCGATTTCCAACTGGACGGAACTGGATGTCTGGAACTATATCAAACGGGAAAACATCGCCCTCCCTTCCATTTACTTCAGTCATGAACGTGAGGTGGTACTGCGTAACGGACAATGGATGGCAGCGGACCCGGCTTTGCAAATCGATCAGGACGATGTGATCGACTTTAAATCGGTACGTTTCCGGACCGTAGGCGATATGACGTGTACAGCAGCCGTAGACAGTATTGCGGTAGAACTGGACGATATTATCGCCGAGATCAAAGCCTCTACCGTAAGCGAACGCGGCGCCCGTATGGACGATAAGGTTTCGGAAGCCGCTATGGAAGAACGGAAAAAACAAGGATACTTCTGAAACGGCCGTCGCTGGGGTGAAAAAATTAAAAGAGGCCACTTCACCCGGAACTAAGAACTCGGAACTAAGAACTTTTATGCAGATATTAAAATTTATAACCGCGGGGTCTGTTGACGACGGCAAAAGCACGCTGATCGGACGCCTCCTGTACGATACGAACTCTATCCTGGATGACCAGCTGGAAGCGATCCAAAAGGCCAACCGGAAAAACGACGACGGCACGGTAGACCTGGCCATTCTGACCGACGGCCTGAAAGCCGAACGGGAACAGGGCATTACGATTGACGTGGCCTACAAATATTTCCAGACCGAAAGCCGGAAGTTTATCATAGCCGACGCCCCCGGGCACATTCAATACACCCGGAATATGGTGACCGGCGCTTCCAACTCTGATCTGATCATTATCCTGGTAGACGCCCGCAAAGGCGTGATTGAGCAAACCAAACGGCACTCCTTCCTGGCGGCCCTCCTGTCGTTAAAGCGGGTGTTGGTATGCGTGAATAAAATGGATATGACCGATTTCAGCCAGGAGGTTTTCGAGAATATCAAAGCGGACTATGCTGCTCTCGCTAAAAAACTGGGCCTGGAAAAGGTAGATTATATACCGGTCTCTGCTTTAAAAGGAGATAATATCGTCTATCCCTCCGTACGGATGCCGTGGTATAGCGGCCCTGCCCTCCTGGAATACCTGGAAAATGTGGAAATTGAACCCTCCTCCCCTACTAAGGGCTGGCGTTTGCCCGTACAATGGGTAGTTCGTCCACAGTCGGATGACCTGCCGGATTACCGGGGATACGCGGGAAGGGTGATCGGAGAAGGACTGAAAACCGGGGACGAGATCATCATACTTCCCAGCGGTGTAAAAAGCACCGTCACCGATATTGAGCTGAATCAACAATCTTTGGATGCCGCGGAAAACGGGCAGTCGGTTATTCTTCACCTGGCTGACGATGTGGATATTTCGCGTGGCGACTTTATCGTACAGGCTTCCCATCCTTCCGAATCGGCACGTAACTTTGAAGCCGACATTGCCTGGTTTGATCAGAAACCTCTGGATACCGGCCAGGTATATCTCCTGCAAAACCATTCGAAGGTAACCCGGATCAAGATAGCGGAAATAGAATACAAGTACGATGTCAATACCCAGGAGCAGATATCCGGTGAAGATATCCGCCTGAACGACATCGGTAAAGTACATATCAAGGCCGCGGATGAAGTGGTGTTTGATACCAGCGAGCGTTTCCCTGAAAACTCCCGAGCCATTATCATTGATCCGCGGACCAATATTACCGTAGGGGCTGTGATCATACAGTCTGTGGCGTAAAATCGGGAAAAACATACTGTAAATTCCCAAAATTACTTCTATTATTGTACCGGGATTAAACCCCGGTACAATACCATGCTGAATTTCTTCATTTGTTTCTTCTCGCTGAATATCCTGCGTAAAAACATGGATACTTCGCGTTATTTTTATAAAGACGTGGATGTACTGAAAGCGCTCCACTTCATTGGTGTACCCTGCGTTCTGGCCGCCGACATTATCTTAAGCGAATCGAACAAACTTATCGCGGAAACCGGCTGGCTCATGGTCTTGACGTATATCATCTATGTGCTTTACCAGGAAAAAGCGCATCTCCTGGCGGGTAGCTTACTCAAAGCGGGTCTTCCCTACTACGTCTGTACCGTGGTGCTGTTTATCATCAAATACGCCCTGCCCTCTTTTTACAAAACCACAGAAAGTTATCTCGACCTCGGGAGTATGGCCGCCATAGTGTGGCTTTTTGCCTTCGGCATAAGCGCTAAGAACCAGTTAAAATCATTAAAACAGGAAAAGGAACAAAAGGAACTGGTGATTCATGAGAACGAGGTGCTGGAGCAACTGGTGAGGGAAAGAACTGCCGAAATCCTGGAGCAAAAAAATCAACTGGAGGAAACGCTGGAAGAGCTCAAACAGACCCAAAACCAGTTAATCCAACAGGAAAAACTGGCTTCACTGGGTGAACTAACTGCCGGCATCGCCCATGAAATACAAAATCCCCTGAATTTTGTGAATAACTTTTCGGAAGTCAGTACCGAGCTGCTGGAGGAACTACAGGAAGAACTCGGAGGAAAGCAGCTCGCGCCCAACTCCCAGGAGATTCTGGAAGACCTCGTCCAGAACCTCCAAAAAATTTCCCATCACGGTAAACGGGCCAGCGGAATCGTCAAAAATATGCTGGAACATTCCCGCGCCAGTACCGGCGAAAGACAACAAATAGACCTTAACAGCCTGGCAGAAGAGTACTTGAAGCTGAGTTTTCACGGCCTCCGCGCCAAAGACAAGTCGTTTAACTCCGATTTCAGGATTTTCCCCGACGAAAGTTTACCGCCCGTCATGGGCATTCCCCAGGATTTGGGCCGGGTACTGCTTAACCTTTGCAACAACGCATTTTATGCGGTAACCCGGAAAAGAGGCACACCGGACTACAAGCCTTTGGTGACCATCACCACCCGGAATCTACCGAAAGAGAACGCCGTTAAAATCCTGGTTTCTGATAACGGCGAGGGTATACCCCGGGAGCTGCAAAATAAGATATTCCAACCCTTCTTTACCACCAAGCCCACCGGCCTGGGTACAGGACTCGGCCTTTCCCTGAGTTATGATATTATTACCAAAGGGCATTCCGGTGAAATCAGCGTGGAAAGTACCGAAGGAGAAGGCACACTGTTCACCATTATCCTTCCGGTCTCGTAATGAATTTAAACCAAGCTTTTGAAATGAAGATCCTGGTAGTAGATGATGAAAGCGATCTGCAGATGCTGATCAAACAAAAATTCCGGAAACAGATCCGGGAAAATAAATATGAATTCGTATTTGCCATGAACGGCCGCGAGGCCCTGGAAGTGATGGACGCCAACCCGGACATCTCCCTGGTGTTAAGCGATATCAACATGCCGGAAATGGACGGGCTGACCCTCCTGATCAAGATCAACGAAAATAACCCGCTGGTCAAAGTGGTGATGGTGTCGGCTTACGGCGACATGGAAAACATCCGTACAGCCATGAACCGGGGGGCATTTGACTTTGTCTGCAAACCGGTGAACTTTGATGACCTCGAAGTAACGATGGAGAAAACCATCCGGCATATCGAACAGATCCGCCAGACTTTTAATGCCATCCGTGAGAATAATATCCTGAGGATGTATGTAGACGATTCGGTGTTGAAATTCATGTCGCGCCAGGAATTTGAGACTTCCATTGTCTCTAACGAGGTCATTCACGCCACGGCGATTTTCATGGACATTTGCGGTTTTACCGCCATTTCCGAAAAAGAAAAACCCGACGTGGTGGTCAAACTGATCAATAAGTATTTCGACATCATGGTCAAAGAGATCATTGGGCAGAACGGTACGGTAGATAAATTTATGGGAGATGCCGTGATGGCGCTTTTCAAAGGCGACTATCACCTGGACCGGGCCATTGAGGCCGCCCTGAGGGTAAGGGAAGAAATCGCTAAAATTTCCGAGCCTTTGCAAGGCCGGCCCGACTTCGTTCCCAAGCTGGCCACCGGAATAAAAAGCGGAGAAATGGTATCCGGGAATATCGGATCGGTGACTCTGAAACGGCTGGACTACACCGTCATCGGCGACACCGTGAATACGGCTCAGCGTTTACAGTCTGCCGCCAGCCCGGGCCAGATCCTGATCGCAGAAGACGACTACATCAGCATCCGGGAATCGTTTGAGTGCCATGAAGTGGGCGCCCTGCATGTAAAGAACAAGAGCAACGAACTCCGGGTCTATGAGGTGATCGGCTGATCACCTTTCCACCGGTACCCGAATTTCCTGCAGAATGGTTTCCGCCGGATCGCCCGAAAGCTTGTAATCGGCCATTTTCAGGCCGGTTTTCATCAAAAACAATCGTTCCTTCCAAATGCTTAAAGGCCTCGTCGGCCTCTTCATGGGTAAAGCGGACTTGAAAGTCATTCCCCACCTTCCAGTCGTAGAATCCTTTAAACCCCAGGAAGGCAAAAACTCCGGCCAGGAGAAGCGCTTTGCATTTCATTGTGTTTTAATTTAATACAGTTTTTTGTAACTTGTAATAAAGTTCAGCCTAGAAAAAAGGTTTATCGACCCTATATGAAGAATCAAACGTTTCCATTGGCCATTATCATTACCCTAATACTCAGCTGCTCCTCCGAAACCTATGATCACCGCGGCTGGTCGGAGTACCTGGGCGGACCCGACCGCAATCACTATTCGGATCTGGATCAGATCACCCCTGAAAATGTTAACCGGCTCACGGTAGCCTGGGAATACCATACCCTGGATACCGGGCAGATCCAATGCAACCCCATCGTAGTAAACGGTGTTTTGTACGGTGTTACCGCGTCTAACGGACTTTTTGCCGTAAATGCCGCCACGGGAGAAGAGCTATGGAAATTCTGGGGCGGAACGGAAAAATCTGTTTTCAGTAATAACCGGGGCGTGACCTACTGGGCCGGGAAAGGCGGTGTACCCCGTATCATGTATTGTTTTGGAGAGTGGTTATATGCGGTAAATGCGGAAACGGGCGAGAAAATTGATTCGTTCGGAGACCAGGGGCGCGTGAGTCTGAAATCGGGACTCGGGGTGACGGCCCGGGAAAAATTTGTGATTTCCACTACGCCCGGTACACTTTTCGAAGACAAGCTGATGATGCCACTCCGGGTTTCGGAGGGCACGGATGCCGCTCCCGGGTACATTCAGGCTTTCAATGTGATTACGGGCAAAGTGGACTGGGTGTTTCATACCATTCCCCTCCCCGGAGAGTTTGGCCACGATACCTGGCCGGAAGACGCCTGGAAAAATACGGATATCGGTGCCGCCAACAACTGGGCGGGTATGGCCGTGGACCGGAAAAGAGGTATTATCTATGTTCCGACTGGCTCAGCGGGCTTTGATTTTTACGGGGGAAACCGGGCAGGGCAGAACCTCTATGCCAATAGCCTTGTAGCCCTGAATGCCCGAACCGGCAAACGGAAATGGCATTACCAATTTGTTCATCACGACATCTGGGACCGCGACTTGCCGGCGCCTCCTAACCTGGTTACGCTAAGAATAAGCGGAAAGAAGATAGATGCCGTAGCCCAGGTCACCAAATCCGGCCACGTATTTGTATTCAACCGGGTCACCGGTGAGCCTGTTTTTCCAATCGACGAGATTCCGATACCGGCCTCGGTCATGCCGGGCGAAGAAGTATGGCCCACGCAGCCCGTGCCGCGGCTGCCGCTCCCGTTTGCCCGCCAGCAAATTGCAGAAACAGACCTGAACGTGCATTCGAATAATTATGACAGCGTGTTGGCTACCTATCGGTCAGCACACAAAGGTTCTTTTGTGCCGCTCAGCAAGACCCCGACGTTACTCTTTCCCGGCGCAGACGGGGGCGCTGAGTGGGGTGGTGCCGCCGTAGACCCAGAGGGCGTGATGTACGTAAACTCCAACGAAATGGCCTGGCTTTTCAGCCTGAGTGACGCCCCCCGCGAAGATGAGCTGGCTCACCTCAGCCTGGGAGAAAAAACGTATGTAACGCTTTGTGCTGCCTGTCATGGCAAAGAGCTGGAAGGAAATCCGGGTAGCGGCTACCCTTCCCTGGTGAATATCACGGGCCGGATGAAACGGCCCGACATCCTGAAGCTCATCAGTAACGGCAAGGGAATGATGCCCGGTTTTGCAGGAATCTCCACGCCCGAGAAAGAAGCCCTAATTGCCTACATTGCCGGGGAAGAAAAGAAAGAAGTTTCCGGAGGTACGGTTACCGCTTCAAAACCGTTCATTCCGTACAAATTTAACGGCTACCACAAATTCCTGAATAACGAAGGCTATCCGGCCATCAGTCCGCCCTGGGGTACCTTAACGGCCATCGACCTGAACACCGGCCAGCATAAATGGCAGATTACGCTGGGAGAATTTAAAGAACTCACCGAAAAAGGGATCCCTCCTACCGGAACCGAAAATTACGGCGGCCCTGTGGTTACCAAAAGCGGTCTCCTGCTCATCGCCGCCACCAAAGACGGCATGTTCCGGGCATTCGATAAAAACAGCGGTAAACTCCTCTGGCAAACCGAACTTCGGGCCGCCGGGTTCGCTACTCCTTCCACGTACGAGATCAACGGCAAACAATATATTGTGATCGCGGCAGGCGGCACCAAGCTGGGGACCAAAAAAGGAGACAGTTACGTGGCGTTTGCACTGCCGGACGCTAATTTGGTTCATTAGAATTATATGCATTTGTATTTCAGTTCTTTTTATTAAATTTGTTATCGCAACCCCCATTACCGTAATAATCGTTGCGATAAAATATGAAATTTTATAATCGGAAGAATGAATTAGCCTTATTGGGTCGTATCGAAAAGCGCTCTTTAGATGCAGCTCAGATGACCTTTGTGGTCGGTAGACGGCGTATAGGGAAAACCAGTTTGTTACTTAAGGCTCATGAGAATACAGTATGTCTGTATTTTTTTGTAGCCAAGAAGAATGAAGCTTTACTCTGTACTGAATTTCTGGACGAAATCAGGTATAAGCTGGAGGTACCCGTATTTGGGGAGATCAGGACGTTCAAAGAGGTTTTCGGCTGGTTAATGCAATTGTCTAAGACTCGCCATTTTACATTGATTGTAGATGAATTTCAAGAGTTTATGTCAGTCAACCCTACCGTCTTCTCCGATATGCAACATCTCTGGGACATGAATAAGCAAGAGAGCCGTATCAATTTAATTCTGTGCGGCTCAGTATATTCTCTGATGAACCGCATATTTGAAGGGGCGAAAGAACCACTTTTTGGAAGAGCTACCCACCGTATTCATGTTAAAGCATTCGATACAGCCACTATCAAAGAAATCCTGAATGATTATCATCCTGCCTACACGCATGATGATTTACTGGCCTTTTATCTGTTTACCGGAGGTGTCGCAAAATATGTAGAGTTATTGGTTCAGGCAGCAGCCTTTAGTCTGTCCGACATCCTGAATGAAATATTATCTGAAAACTCCCTATTTCTGGAAGAAGGGAAAAATGTACTGATCGATGAATTCGGCAAAGACTATGGAAACTACTTTTCAATCATGTCGTTAATAGCCTCCGGGAAAACGGCGCGTACAGAAATCGAATCTATTCTGGAAATGCCAGTAGGCGGCTTTCTGGAGCGACTGGAGAATGAATACGGGCTTATCAAAAAGATAAGACCCTTTGGAGCAAAACCACAAAGCCGAAAAGTTAAGTACCAAATCGAAGATAATTTTCTGAATTTCTGGTTTCGCTTTATCTATAAACACCGTAGTGCCGTAGAAGCCGGAAACCTGGGATATCTCAATAAAATTATCTTGCGGGATTACAGTACCTTTAGCGGCAAGATACTGGAAAAGTATTTTATCGAAAAGCTAAAAGCAGAAAAGGGGTATAATCAGATAGGAACTTACTGGGAACGTGATAACCAAAATGAAATCGATATTGTAGCGGTAAATGAGATGCATCAAACGGCCATATTTGCTGAGGTAAAAAGAAATCCGGACAAAATCAGGATCGAAAAATTAACGGAGAAATCTACTGCCCTGGCACAGCAGCTTAAAAACTTTAAAATAAAATATGTCGGATTCTCTTTAGAAGACATGTAAAAATCCTCTCTATGTCACAAAAAAATCCCCGAACCTAAGTCCGGGGATTTCTTTCTAAAAGCTTCTGAAAATTAAGCCTTGCTTTCTTCCGAAGCGTCGTCGGCTGGTTTCTCCTCAGCGGCCGGTGCCTCTTCGGTAGCCGGTGCTTCTTCAGCAGCAGGTGCTTCTTCTACGGCCGGAGTTTCCTCCACTGCCGGAGCCTCTTCTACCACTTCCGCTGAAGGTTCTTCGGCGGCCGGCGCAGCGGCCGTTTCCGTAGTAGCTTTCTTGGCTTTGCTTCTTCTTGAACGCTTGGTTTTCGCCTCGCTTTCATCCGAAACAGCTGTAAGCAGGTTCTCGTTGAAGTCTACCAGTTCGATCAATGCGATTTCCGCATTGTCACCCTGACGCTGACCCAATTTGATGATGCGGGTGTATCCCCCGTTACGTTCCGCCACCTTCACAGCGATCTCGCCAAAAAGTTCCTTGATGGCTTCTTTGTCCTGCAGGTAAGAAAATACTACCCTTCTTGAATGGGTGGTATCGCTTTTGCCTTTGGTGATCAGAGGTTCAATGTATTTTCTCAACGCCTTGGCTTTGGCCAGCGTAGTTTCAATACGTTTTGCTTTGATCAAAGAAACCGCCAGGTTAGCTAAAAGCGCGTCTCTGTGCGATTTGGTTCTTCCGAGGTGATTAACCGTTTTTCCGTGTCTCATTTGGTTTGTTTTCGTAAGTAACGGTTAAGAAGTACATCGCAGTAATTACCTCCCACCTATTACGATTTTAAAATAAATAAATTTCTCTGCGATAAATGTAAAATTTTTCATTCAGCCCTTCGACAGGCTCAGGGTGACAAATCCAACACCTAAGCGTACCGCTCTGTCACCCTGAGCCTGTCGAAGGGTCGAATAGGAACTTAATCTTCGTCGAGTTTGTATTTCGATACGTCCATTCCGAAGTGAAGTTGCTTATCTGCAATAAGCTGTTCCAGTTCAGTAAGTGATTTCTTCCCGAAGTTTCTGAACTTCATCATATCGGCTACTTCCAGACGCGCCAGGTCACCCAGCGTGCGGATATCCGCTGATTTCAGACAGTTGTAAGCCCTTACGGAAAGATCCAGGTCCTGAAGAGGAGTTTTCAACAACTTACGCATGTGCAGGAACTCCTCATCCACCATATTGTCTTCCTCATCGCTCTTCGAATCAAATACCATATTCTCATCAGTGAATTTGAGGAAGTGCTGAATAAGGATGTGAGAGGCCTCCTGAAGGGCTTTTTCCGGATGAATGGAACCGTCTGTTTTGATCTCCAAAAGAAGTTTCTCGTAGTCGGTCCTTTGTTCCACACGCGTATTTTCAATGCTATACTTTACATTTTTGATGGGTGTATAGATGGAATCAATAGCAATGAACCCGATGGGTAAATCGCCTGTTTTTTGTTCTTCGCTGGGTACATATCCCCGGCCTTTATCGACGATGATCTCAAACTCCAGCTCCTTTTTGGAATCAAGGCGGGCAATCACCAGCTCAGGATTCAGAATTTCAAAGGAAGAAGTAAACTTGCTGATATCACCCGCAGTGATCTCAGACTGGTTTTTGACCTTTACTGTGATTTTATTATCAACATAGTCTGCGATCTTCTTGAACCTTACTTGCTTCAGATTCAAAACGATCTCAGTAACATCATCTACAACACCTTCAATCGCAGAAAACTCATGAAGTACGCCCGGGAATCTCACGGATGTAATCGCATAACCCTCTAATGAAGACAACAAGATACGACGCAGAGCATTGCCTATGGTCACTCCATAGCCCCTTTCCAGCGGCTTGAACTCGAAAAAACCATGAAAGTCGTCGGCTTTCTCCATTACGACTTTGTCAGGCATTTGAAATGCTAAAATTGACATACTGTGCTGTTTTTGTTTTCGTTAACGAAATAAGTTTGGGATTATCCCAAATAAGTATGTGCCACCTCTGTGGTTCGCACAGAGGTGGAGAAAAAAAAATAAATTATTTGTTGTACAATTCGACAACCGCCTGTACATTGAACTGCTCAGGGATCTGCTCTGTATCGGGGTAGTTGATAAAGAGACCTGAAAGCTCAGTGTTGTCAAATTCCAACCAACCGTACTTTTTAAAGGCGTTCAGACTTGTACTGCTTGCAATGGTATCCAAAGCTTTGGATTTCTCACGAACAGCCACTTTTTGTCCCGGTTTAACAAGGATAGACGGGATATTGCTTACTTCTCCGTCCAAAAGAATATGCTTATGCGTGACTAACTGACGGGCAGCTCTACGGGTAGGAGCTATGCCTAACCGGTAAACGATGTTATCTAATCTGGATTCACAAAGTTTTATAAGGTTCTCACCGGTCTGGCCTTCTTTCACCCCTGCAAGGTTGAATATCCTTGCAAACTGGCGCTCCAGAACACCATACGTATATTTGATCTTCTGCTTCTCCAGTAACTGAAGTGCATAATCAGATTTTTTGCTTCTTCTGCCTCTTCCGTGCTGTCCCGGAGGATAGGCCTTTTTTGCCAGTGCTTTGCTCGGCCCTAAAACTGCCTCGCCGAATTTTCTTGAAATCTTGGATTTCGGACCTGTATATCTTGCCATTTTTTAAAATTATTCAAATCGTTAGCCCCAATGTCCAAACTAACATTTGCTTTGTTAATATAAATTATACTCTTCTTCTCTTGGGAGGTCTGCAACCGTTATGCGGCATAGGCGTAACGTCAAAAATATTCACCACGTCGATTCCTACGCTCTGAACGGTTCTCATAGCGGATTCTCTGCCGGAACCCGGACCTTTCACAAAAATATCCGCTTTACGCATACCCAGATCATAGGCTACCTGGCAGCAGTTTTGTGCCGCCATCTGCGCTGCATAAGGCGTATTTTTCTTTGAACCTCTGAAGCCCATTTTCCCGGCCGATGCCCAGGAGATCACCTGCCCGGTGCTGTTGGTCACCGAGATGATGATGTTATTGAAAGAGGCTCTTACATGTACCTGTCCGTAAGGTTCAACTACTACTACACGCTTTTTAGCTTTGTCTTTTCTTTTAGCTTGTGCCATTATATTCGAAAATGATAAATTAAGGCAGGAAAGCAAAACGCCTTCCCCTGATCATAGATTATTAATTATTTCGTAGCCTTTTTCTTATTGGCTATCGTCTTACGCTTACCTTTCCGCGTACGGGAGTTGTTTTTCGTCTTTTGTCCTCGTAAAGGCAACCCTTTCCGGTGTCTCAGACCCCGGTAACATCCAATGTCCATCAGGCGTTTGATACTCAGCTGAACTTCGGAACGAAGCGCACCCTCTACTTTAAATTCATTGTTGATGATAGCACGAATAGCGTTAGCTTCATCATCAGACCATTCTCCGGCTTTCTTATCAACCGATATGTTCGCCTGGTTAAGAATGTTCTTTGCTGTACTGCGACCTATACCGTAAATATAGGTAAGAGAGATTTCGCCTCTCTTTTTGTCCGGAATATCTACCCCTGAGATCCTCATAAATTATTAACCTTGTCTTTGTTTAAACTTAGGATTTTTCTTATTGATTACGTAAATTTTACCTTTGCGTCTGATCACCTTGCAGTCTTCACTACGCTTTTTAACTGATGCTTTAACTTTCATTACTGTCGTATTAAAATATCCTTACTTGTACCTGTATGTAATTCTTGCTTTTGATAAGTCGTATGGCGACATCTCCAGTTTCACCTTATCGCCGGGAAGGATACGGATGTAATTCATACGCATCTTACCGGAAATATGAGCTATCACTTCATGCTTATTGTCCAGCTGAACTTTAAACATGGCGTTAGACAGCGCTTCCAGGATGATACCATCTACTTCTATGTTCGATTGTTTTGCCATACTTATAAAACTTCCAAATTTCTGCTTTTTAACACATCCTCAATATGGGCGAAAGTGGTGAGAATTTCACATCCGCTTTCCGTTACCCATACCGTATGCTCAAAGTGTGCCGCCGGCAGCCGGTCTTCCGTACGAATAGTCCATCCGTCTGCCTCCTGAACCACGTAGCGTTTCCCCTGCGTGATCATAGGCTCAATGGCTAAAACCATTCCTGCCTGCATTTTAGTTCCCTGTCCGCGTTTTCCGTAGTTAGCCACTTCGGGAGCTTCGTGGAGATTCTTGCCTACACCATGCCCCACCAGTTCACGTACTACTCCGTATCCCCGGCTTTCCGTATAATGCTGGATGGCATAACTCAGATCTCCAATCCTGTTTCCCGCTCTCACCGTCGCGATTCCTTCGAACAAAGACTGCTTGGTTTCCTTGACCATGGTTTTAGTTTCCTCTTTCACTTCCCCTACCAGGTAGGTATACGCGCTGTCGGCATGAAAACCATTTTTATACACTCCACCGTCTACTGAAATCACATCCCCGTCTTTCAACTCCCGATCGCCCGGAAAACCGTGTACAACCACTTCATTGACCGAAATACACAAGGAATACGGGAAACCGTTATAATTCTTAAAGGAAGGTTTGGCCTTGTGGTCGAGAATAAACTCTTCCGCGATTCTGTCCAACATTTTGGTCTTTACTCCGGGGGCAATGAGTTTCGCGACTTCCGCGTGTGCCATCCCCAGTATCTCCCCGTTGGCCCGTATAATCTCCGCCTCTTCCCTGCTTTTAAGAATAACTGCTCTTCCTGTCATCTTATCTGGCTACGAGCTGCTCTCTTCCCAGAACCCTTCCGGATTCCATCAACCCTTCATAACGTTTCATCAGCAGGTAACTTTCAATCTGCTGGAGAGTATCCAATACCACACCCACGAGGATCAGCAGTGAAGTACCTCCATAGAAGGAAGCGAAAAGCTGCGTCATACCGAACAGGCTGGCAATAGCCGGGAAAATGGCAATCAGCGCCAGCAAAATTGCTCCGGGAAACGTAATCCGATCCAGGATCTGTGCGATAAAGTCAGACGTAGCTACCCCGGGTTTCACCCCTGGAATAAACCCTCCTCCTCTTTTCATATCGTCGGCTATCTGATTAGGGTTAATCGAAATAGCCGTATAGAAGAACGTAAAGGCGATAATCAGTACCGCGTACAGCAGGTTATACTGCCAGGAAGTAAAGTCTCCGAAAGCAGTAGCGATGTACTGGGCTGTATCGCTTTTCTCAGCGAAATATCCCGCCACGAAAGAAGGTACAAACATCAGTGCCTGACCGAAGATAATGGGCATCACACCCGAAATATTCACCTTCAGAGGCAGGTACTGGCGTTGTCCGCTTACTGTTTTATTGCCTACAATCTGCTTCGCGTATTGCACAGGTACTCTCCGAACCGCCTGGGTAAGTCCTACCGCAAAAATTACTACCAGGAACAATACCACCAGTTCCAGGATAAAATAAAGCGGCTGACCGTCGGCCACACGGGCACGTCCCTCCCCGATAATTGCTCCGGGAAAACGGGATACAATCCCGATCATGATGATCATGGAAATACCGTTACCAATACCTTTTTCTGTAATACGTTCACCAAGCCACAGACACATCATGGTGCCCGCTACCAGTAAGATCACCCCGGAAACATAAAAAAGCCCCTGAGAAATCACAATGGCATCGGTAGGAATCGTAGATTTTAAATAAGCGAAACCTTGTGTAAGTGTTACGGCAATGGTCAGCCAACGGGTGATTTGATTCAGCTTCTTCCGCCCTGACTCTCCCTCTTTCTGCAATTTAGAGAAATAAGGAAGCGCCAGTCCGAGCAACTGTACCGCGATGGAGGCCGAAATGTACGGCATAATCCCCAGCGCCATCACAGAAGCATTGCTGAACGCACCACCTACCAGCGTATCCAGAAGTCCCAGAAGTCCGTTTCCTCCCGTTAAATCAGTAAGTTTGGACGGATCTACCCCCGGAAGGGTGATATGGGATCCGATCCGGAACACCACGATAATAAACAAAGTGGTAAGGATTCGGTTCCTCAACTCCTCGATTGACCAGATATTCTTTAGGGTGGTTATAAATTTTTTCATAGTCTATCTAAACAATTATTCGCCACCGTTTAATTCTTTCCCGGCTTCAGCGACCTGTCCGGCCACACTTGCGGTACCTCCGGCTTTTGTAATCGCTTCTTCGGCAGATTTGGAGAATGCGTGTACGGTCACATTGACCTTAGCGCTAAACTCTCCTCTTCCCAATACCTTGATAAGATCCGATTTGGAACCCAGCCCGTGGGTTCTAAGGAACTCCAGATTGATATTGGCTTCACCCGTTTTTTCAAACAGGGCCTGAATGGTATCCAGGTTGATGGCTTTGTATGCCACCCGATTGATATTTTTGAAACCAAATTTAGGAACTCGTCTTTGGAGGGGCATCTGACCACCTTCAAATCCTCTTTTCTGGCTGTAACCGGATCTTGATTTCGCTCCTTTATGACCTCTTTTGGCTGTTCCGCCCCCACCTGAACCTTGTCCTCTACCCAGACGGGTATTATTTCTAACTGATCCCTGAGCGGGCTTTAATGATTCTAATTTCATTCTTAAAAAATTTATCGCAGTATAATTACTACTCGGTTATCCCTGTTTAAACGTTCTCAACGGTTATAAGATGATTTACCTTCCGGATCATCCCCTCAATTGCAGCATCAGCTTCTACTTCCACAGATTTCCCTATTTTAGTTAAGCCCAAAGCCTGCATAGTAAGTTTCTGATTCTTCGGTCTCTTGATCGTACTTCTAACTTGAGTAACTTTAACTTTAGCCATTTTTACAAATGTTTGAGGCTTTTATCAGCCATTAAATACTTTATTCAATTTCACTCTTCTCTGCATGGCTACTTCATGCGGAGCTCTCATTTTGGTCAGCGCGTCAATGGTAGCCTTCACCACGTTATGCGGGTTGGAAGAACCTTTCGACTTGGCCAATACGTTATGCACCCCGGCGGCTTCCAGTACCGCACGCATCGCACCACCGGCGATCACCCCCGTACCGGGAGCTGCAGGTTTCACATATACGAAACCGCCTGAGAATTTTCCTTCCATATCGTGCGGAACGGTTCCGTTGATAATAGGAACGTTCACCAGATTTTTACGGGCATCTTCCACAGCTTTGGAAATAGCATCGGTCACCTCATTGGCTTTTCCCAGTCCCTGGCCAACGGCACCCTGTCCGTCACCCAGAACCACGATAGCTGAAAAGCTGAAACGGCGTCCGCCTTTTACTACTTTGGCAACCCGGTTGATAGCTACAACTTTCTCTTTTAATTCTGATTCGTTTACTTTTATCGCTTTCATTTAAATAGTATTAAAAGTTAAGTCCTGCTTCTCTTGCCCCGTCAGCCAAAGCTTTCACGTTACCATGATAAAGGTATCCGTTCCGGTCAAAAACGACACTGCTGATACCCGCTTCCTGAGCTTTTTTTGCCACTGCAGCACCCACTTGCTTTGAGTTCTCTACATTTAAAGATTTCAGACCCAGCTCGCGTGTTGAAGCTGCCGCAAGGGTTTTACCTGCCACATCGTCAATCAGCTGAGCGTAGATCCCGGCGTTGCTCCGAAAAACAGTTAACCTTGGCCTTTCTGCAGTACCGTTAACTCTTTTCCTGATTCTCCATTTTATTTTTTGTCTTCTTTCAGACTTAACTCCGGACATATATGTTAAAATTTGAAGTTCTTAATTATTTCTTACCGGCAGTCTTACCTGCTTTTCTTCTCACTACCTCACCTACAAAGCGAATACCTTTACCTTTGTAAGGCTCGATCTTACGTAATGATCTGATCTTTGCACAGACCATACCCAGCAGTTGCTTATCATTACTTTCAAGGGTAATGATCGGGTTTTTACCCTTCTCCATCCGTGTAGCCACTGAAATTTCTTTCGGCGCTACGAAGATGATGTTGTGCGAGTAGCCCAAAGACATATCAATTACGTTTCCGTTATTGGTCGCTTTATAACCCACACCTACGAGCTCCAGCTCTTTCTTGTAACCTCCGCTCACACCTTCGACCAGGTTATTGATCAGTGACCGCGAAAGGCCGTGCAGCGCTTTATGTCTTTTCTGCTCGGTAGGTCTCTCCACGGTTAAAACTCCGTCTTCGATGGAGATCTTGAGATCGTTGTCGATCTTCTGTGTTAGTTCTCCCTTGGGGCCCTTAGCGGTCACCACGTTTCCGCTGGCCACATTTACGGTTACTCCGGCAGGGATGTTAATTGGCTTTTTACCTATTCTTGACATGATTATACGTTTAAGGCTCTGTCCCGTTTGAAGGGCCGAGCGGTCAACAAAAATTAATATACATAACAAAGCACCTCTCCACCCACGTTCAACGTGCGGGCCTCCTTGTCGGTGATGATACCTTTGGAAGTAGAGATGATAGCGATACCCAATCCGTTAAGCACCCTTGGCAGCTCGGTAGACTTCACATACTTGCGAAGACCCGGCTTGGAAACTCTTGTCAGGTTTACGATCGCTGATCTTTTGGTTTGGGGATTATATTTCAAGGCGATCTTGATATTCCCCTGTGGACCTTCGTCCTCAAATTTGTAACTTGCGATATATCCTTTTTCATAAAGGAGCGCAGTTAACTCTTTTTTCAGGTTGGAGGCCGGGATGTCTACCACTCTGTGCCTCGCTTTAATAGCATTTCTGATTCTGGTAAGAAAATCTGCTATTGGATCCGTTGTAATCATTTTACTAAGTTAATATTTTGGATACCTTAAGCCAACGTCAGACAGTATCACAGGCGTGACTTATCTAACTGGGCTGCAAAGATAATAATTCTGAATAAGAAAAAAAACTTTTTTACCAAGAGGATTTGGTCACACCGGGGATAAGGCCGTTGTTCGCCATCTCTCTGAAGGTAACCCGGTTGATACCGAATCTTCTCATATATCCTTTCGGACGTCCGGTAAGCTTACATCTGTTGTGCAGTCTTACAGGGGAGGAGTTTTTGGGGAGGGCGTCAAGACCTCTCCAGTCTTCGGCTTTTTTCAGAGCTTCTCTCTTGGCCGCATATCTTGCCACCAGTCTTTCTCTTTTTCTTTCTCTAGCTTTTACTGACTCTCTTGCCATGATTGATTATATCTTTATTTGTTTTTATTAGCGAAGGGCATTCCCAGTGCTTTCAACAATTCGTATGCTTCGGCATCCGTCTTCGCGGTGGTTACAAAAGTGATGTCCATTCCCTGGATCTTGCTGATCTTGTCGATAGAAATTTCAGGGAAGATAATCTGCTCGGTTACTCCGAAGTTGTAGTTACCTCTTCCGTCAAATCCTTTCTCGGAAATACCCTGGAAGTCTCTTACCCTAGGAAGTGCTACCGCAGTAAGACGGTCCAGAAATTCATACATCATGGTAGCCCTCAGGGTTACTTTAGCGCCAATGGGCATACCTTCTCTCAATTTAAAGTTCGATACCGCCTTTTTAGACACTGTAGGAACCGCTTTCTGACCGGTAATGGTGCTTAACTCTTCCACGCTGCTGTCTACCAGTTTCTTATCTCCGGTAGCGGCGCCCACGCCTCTGTTTACCACGATCTTCACCAGTTTAGGCACCTGCATAATGGATTTATACTGGAATTTCTCCTGCAGCTCCTTCACCACTTCGTTCTTGTATTTTTCTCTTAATCTTGCCATGTTTTTAAGGTGGATTTCCGACCCACCCGGTTTTTATTAGATAAATTTACCTGTTGCCTTCGAGTATCGTTGCAACTTGCCTGCCTCATTTACTTTTCTGCCGGTGCGGGTAGGCTTTCCGGTTGAAGGATCTACCAGTTTCACATTGCTGATATGAATGGTTCCTTCTACTTCCCTGATTTCTCCCTGAGGGTTCTGAGCGCTGGGTTTGATGTGCTTTTTAATCATATTCACACCTTCCACGATGACCCGGTTTTTCTTTATCAGGACCTCTACGATCTTCCCGGTCTTTCCTTTGGAGTTTCCGGCGATCACCTGCACAGTATCTCCCGATTTCACGTGCAGCTTAGGTATCTTGTTAAATTTCCTTTCCATTGTAATTAATTACTTTTGATATGATTAAAGTACTTCAGGAGCTAAAGAAACAATCTTCATAAACTGCTTCTCTCTCAGCTCTCTGGCTACCGGCCCGAAAATACGGGTTCCACGGGGTTCGTTCTGGTTATTGAGCAGTACTACTGCGTTTTCCTCGAACCGGATATAGGAACCGTCTTTTCTTCTAACCTCTTTGGTTGTTCTCACCACCACCGCTTTGGAAACAGTACCTTTTTTCATATTGGAAGAGGAAAGGGCACTTTTTACAGTAACCACTACTTTATCGCCCAAAGACGCATATCTCTTTTTCGTACCTCCCAAAACCCTGATTACCAAAACTTCTTTCGCCCCGCTGTTGTCAGCAACGTTGGCTCTTGATTCCTGCTGTAACATTATATTACCTTTTTAATGTTTCTTTAAAATTTTGCTTGAAAGCAATTCACAACTGATGAACAGATTACTTGGCCCTTTGGATAATTTCGACCAATCTCCAACTCTTGCTCCTGCTAAGCGGTCTGGTTTCCATGATTCTAACGGTATCGCCAATTCCGGCTTCGTTATTTTCATCATGAAACATAAACTTCTTGCTTCTGATCATGAACTTTCCGTATTTCGGGTGTTTCACCTTTCTAACCACCAGAACGGTGCCGGATTTGTCCATTTTATTACTGGTTACTACCCCCGTACGCTCTTTTCTTACTTTTCTTTCCATGAGAAATTAAAATTTATTTAGTTGATAAAGCGGTAGATAACCTTGCAATATTTTTACGGGCCTCGGTAATTCTCCGTGGGTTTTCAATCGGAGTAATCGCATGGGCGAACTTTAGCTTCACCAATCTGTCTTTTTCTTCGGCTATCTGCTGCTTCAATTGCTCAGCGGTTAAGCCACTTAGATCATTCTTTTTCATCTTCTTCTTGAATTTTATGCTTCGTAATCCCTGCGAACTACGAATTTGGTTTTAACCGGTAACTTCTGAGCTGCTAATCTCAAAGCTTCTTTCGCCAACTCTAACGGAACCCCGGTACACTCAAAAAGAATGGTTCCCGGATAAATATTTGCTACCCAGTATTCAGGAGCTCCCTTTCCTTTACCCATCCGCACTTCAAGTGGTTTCTTGGTAATCGGGTTATCAGGGAATATTCTGATCCATACCTGGCCTTCACGTTTCA
>CAYRGN010000017.1:37550-64462 GCA_964423865.1 uncultured Lacihabitans sp. | reverse complement strand
ACGGGTTGTTAAGCAGCGCGGTGATGCTACAGAAGTACAGTTTTGATCCGGCAGGCTTAGCTACGCACATTCACACCATTCTTGAAAACCTGGGGCCGTATTTGGAATCGAACGCTACGGATGCTATTTTTGTTTACATGATACATGGCACGCAGTTGGATGAGAGACATTTTACAGAATCGGTTAAAAATCTACCTGAAGAGATGAGCACTAAAACAATGACATTGTACGATCAACTGATCCTGAAAGGCAAACAAGAGGGCAAGAAAGAAGGCATTGAGCAAGGAATAGAGCGGGGTATAGAACAAGGCATCGCTCAGTCCCTGCAAAGTACCGTTCTGAATGCCTTCGATAACGGTGTAGAAATACCGTTGATCCGTCTTATTACCGGAGAAACGGAGGAGAAAATCTATTCTATCTTGCGCCAGAACAAACGCATTCGTTGATTCTGCCTAAGGTCCGGACGGAGTCTTATCAGGTCGAAGCGGAGTCTCCACTTGAGGGACTCTGCTTATCTTTATCGTCCAATCAGAACAAGCGCATCCCCTGATTTTATTCCCTTTTTTGCATATTTTTCAGATTCTCCCTATCTTAGCAGGCGCTAACACACACTTGCTATGCCCATTACCAACGTCCACGACAAATTCATCCGTTAAATCCTATCCAACAAAGAACTGGCCATCGATTTTCTCCGGGAATTTCTTCCGGAAACTCTAGTAAACCACATGGATTTACAGACCCTGGAACACCCGAATACTTCGTACATCAATGAAGAATTAAAGGAATCTTTCTCCGATCTTATCTGGCGGGTGAACATGAAAGGGAAAGAGGGCCAACGCGTTAGCTTACTGCTGCTTGCGGCCTTTACACATCGCAAATTTCCACACCCTGTTTCAGAGAAGCGAGGGGGTCTTTGCCTTTGGGTACAAATTCCTGGCCGATGAAGCCCGTGTACCCTGTGTCCATAATAGCCCTGATGATGGCCGGATAGAACAATTCCTGGGTGTCATCGATTTCGTTCCGGCCCGGTACGCCCGCGGTATGGTAATGGGCAATGTACTTGTGGTGCTTCCGGATGGTAGCAATCACATCGCCTTCCATGATCTGCATGTGGTAGATGTCGTACAGTAACTTAAAGTTTTCCGAACCTACGGCCTGGCAGAGCTTTACGCCCCATTCGGTGTGGTCGCACTGGTAGTCCGGGTGATTCACTTTGCTGTTCAATAGCTCCATCACCAGGGTTACGCCGTGTTTTTCGGCGGAAGGCATCAGTCTTTTGAGTCCGAGTGCACAGTTTTCAATTCCCTGTTCGTCAGACAGCCCTTTGCGATTGCCCGAGAAACAGATGATTTTGTCGAGTCCGGCGGCTTTCAGTTTCGGAAAGATGGCCTCGTAACTGCTTACCAGCTCATCGTGTAGTTTAGGGTCGTTGAACCCCCTTTCAATACCCATTCCGGCCCCCTGGGGCATGGCGCAGGTAAGACCGTGTTTTTGGATCACCGGCCACTCGTCCGGACCCTGGAGTTCAATGGAAGTAATGCCCATTTTCCGGGCTTCCTCACAAAGTTTTTCCAATGGGATGGAGCCGAAGCACCAGCGGGATACGGAATGTTTGACACGACCTTTCAGCCCGGAGGGCAAGGCATTTTGAGAGGCGGCAAGGGCGTCCGCCAGGGTTAAGCCTACCGCCGCGGTAGTCATCATGTTTTTTAAAACTTTTCTTCGGGTTGAATTCATACGGGTGTTTGTTCTTTGTCCTGGGTAGTACGGCGTGCCGCACTACCCGGGACAAAGATAGAAAAATTTCCGGTTGTCAGAATTTATATTTTACGCCGGCGGTAATCCATCTTGGCGGCTGGGCCACGAAACCGTGTTCGAAGTATTTTTCGTTCAGTAGGTTGTTGGCGTCAAGGGTGAAGGTGAGGGTGTTCCACCGGTAAGCGGCCCGTATGTCGACCAGGCCGAAAGCACCATAATCTACCGCCGGGGTGGCGCTGTCCCATGCGTACTGTCCGGCCCGGCTTTTCCAGGTGTACCACCCGCTGAGGGAGAGGTTCTTCACGGGTTCAAAGAACAGCCCGGCGGAGAGTTTGTGTTTGAGGTAATTGAGGGTGTAAAACGACTGGAAGCCGTCTTCTTTGCGGTTGGCTGAAATCCAGGCGTAGTTCAGGGAAATCCGGGTGAGTCCGGCCCGGTTGGCCGGTAAAGCCAGGGTATGGGCCGTTTCTACGCCGTAGCGGTGAATGTCATCGATGTTTTCCATGAGGGGTACATCCGACGAAGGCCGTTTGATCTTGTCGATGGCGTCTTCTGTAGCGGTATAGAAAGCCGAGTACTGGGCCGAATACCGGCTCTTCTGTGTTTTGAACCCGATTTCCTGGGTCCATGCCTTTTCGGGAAGGAGGTTGGGGTCTCCGGCTACAGTGGCATTGTTCAGGTAGAGCTCAGTGAAGGTGGGGAAACGCAGAGAGCGGTTGACCGAGTAGTACAAACGGGCGTCGCGGCCCAGGGTGTAGGCCAGGTCAAGGCCGGGAAAAAGGGAGAAACCGAATTCGGAATTGATATTGCCAAGGGTACCCGCGTTCAGGATAAACCGGTTCCAGGAAGTGCTGTGTTCCACGAAGAGAGAGTAATTGTCGCGGCGTTTGCCGTGGGTGTACAATAGGTCGGGCCAGCCCGGGATCTCTTCGGCCTCGGGGAGGGCTTCGCCCAGTCGGTTAGACCGTACTGCCTCGTTCCGGTATTCCGCTCCGAAGGCGCTGCTGCCGTGGGCGTGGCGGAGACGGAGCTTCCATTCCAGGTCAACCACCCCGGTTTTATGGAGGTTAAGGAAATTCAGTCGGTCGGTATTGCGGTAGTCGTCGAAATCAAACATGTCGCGATGAAGCCGGTAATTGGCCATGAGGGTGCCGGAGAGGCGGGAGGAAAAGGCGTGTTTCCAGGCGGCGTTCAGCAGGTGGGAAGACACCTCTTCGTACTGGTTATAGTATTTGGGATGATAGAAATTGGAAGCGCCGAAGTCGTTTTGGGTGAAGCCGTAGCCCAGGAGCAGGCTACCGCCGCGGTACTGCTTTTGGGCCTGGAGGGAAGCCGTGTTTTTCCGGTAGCCGGTGGCGGGCATGTAGCCGTCGCTTCCGCCCAGATCGGCTCCGCCGGTCAGGGAAAAGCCGCTTTTCACCCAGGCGCCACTTAGGGAGGTATTCCATGTGCCGTATTCACCGGCGGAGAGGCCGACTTCCAGTTCAGATGCGGAGGGGGTACGGGTAATGATGTTGATCACGCCGGAAAAGGCGCTGGGACCGAACACGCGGGAGGCGCCGCCCTGCAACACCTCTATTTTTTCGATCATGGAAAAGGGGATGGGGATATTGAGGGAATGGTGACCGGTTTGAGGGTCATTGACCTTGACGCCGTCTATGAGAATGAGGGTTTGGTCGTAATGCCCGCCGCGTATGCTGATATCGGCCTGAACGCCGAAGGCGGAGCGGGAGCGTACGTCTACATTCAGGGCGTATTGCAGTACGCCGTCCAGGGTTTTGACGGGGGAGGCTTCGATCATGCGGCGATCAATTACGGTCAGGTTCCGCGCGGTGTTTTTTAGCTCATTGCGAACGATTCCGGCGGTCACGGTCACGGTTTCCAGGTGGAGGGTGTCGGTTTGAGCGCCTGCGGATCCGGCGAGCAAAAGTAGAAATATATATTTAAATAGTTTCATTATTGTAGTACTATAAATTTGTAGTTTTATATATTTATATAAATATATAATTAAAGAAATATTGAATTAATAAATGATGAAATTAAAGTGATCTTTGTGAATTTCCGTTGTGGCTCTGCGAAATATTTTCACTTCAGCTACTTATATATTGCGCAAAGAACACTGCGTGTTTTTTCACAAAGGGCACTGTGTGTTTTTTCGCAAAGGGCACTACGTATTTTTCGCAAAGGGCACTACGTATTTTTTCACAAAGGAACACTACGTATTTTTCACAAAGGATATACGGGGTGGAATGGTGGCGTCTTCGTCCACCGGTTTTTTGGCGAGTATTTTGAAATTGATTTTTCCGGAAGAGGTTTCCGGGAGATTTTCAGCGTAAAGAGGTGAAGGGAACAGCGGTGAGTACAGGGCTTTTTTTAGGAGGAAAAGATGGAGTTCGTTCTGGCTTTTTGGGGTTTCCCGGGAGAGCAGGAGGGTGGGCCGGCGGCTTGCGGGACTGGCGATCTCCTCCGCCAGGGGATTCACCTCCCGGCGCTGAAACATTTTACCGCCCCTTCCCAACAGACACAGGTAGCCCTCCTGGTCTATAAAACCCAGGTCGGAAACGGTAGGACAACGGCGGTAGGCCGGGGAGACATACGGACTTTCCACCCAGATTTTATCGTTCTGCACACGCAGACTAACGCCAGGGAACGGTCTGCCGGCGCAGGCGGGTTTTTCGATGATCTCCCGGTTCTGGAGGTAGGTGATATGGCCCAGTTCGGCCGCGCCGTAGTATTCCGTCAGGCAGGCGTCGGGGAAAATCCGGAGCAGTTTTGCCGCCAGGGCCGGGTCCAGCTTTTCTCCGGCGCTTACCGCTGATTTTACCCCGGGAAAAACCAGGTTTCCGGGCAGAAGACGGTAGTGCGAAGGCACTAGAAACAGGCTGCTGATGTTTTCACGGCGGATGAGGCCGGCCCATTGGTCGGCATCCGCGAGGGGCGTCAGCACCACCGTAGCGCCCATCCACAGGGCATGCAGCACGGTGTTCAGGTTGGCCGAATACCCGAGTGCGTCTATCGCCATCACGCGGTCGTTTGCGCCCACCCGGAAAATTTCCGACTGCATAGGAAAAGCGCTGAACCAGGAGCGGTAATCTTTCCAAAGAATATCGTTGGGCCTCAGAATACCCAGGAAGAGGTCGTTTTCAGCGGGGCGGCAGGCGCTTCGCATCTCTTCCGAAGCAGAGGGGATGAAGTCGAGCAGGTGCAGGCCGTGTTTTTCGGCCAGGGCCAGCTTTCCCGAGATATTTTTTCCTGAGAAAACTCCTTTCTGCCCTGCAAACAAAAGGGCCAGGAAGTTGACCAGGTTTTCGGTTTCTGAAGGGTGGCACAGCAAGTAGTCGGCCGGGTGTAGCCGAAGCCATCCCGCTCTCTCCCTGACCTGCCTCAGCAGCTCTCCATAGCGGATCTCTCCACCCGGGTATTTCAGGGCGACTTTAGAGGGATCGGTGCTTAGGAGACGTTCAAAAAGCATGTTCAGGGCCTCAGAGGAGGAATTTGATCAAGGGAGTGAAAGGCTTTAGAGAAACGCTTTTTCTCCCTAAGAAGGGTTTCGCAAAACGCCCGGTTACGGATCTCAAACAGTTCACGTTGCCCGGCATCCCGGAAGGTGCCCCGTTTCAGGTAATAATTGAGTTTTTTACCCAGGTAGTTGAACCACCATTGCTTGCGGAGGGTAGTAAGGAGTGATTTCCGGCCCGTTTTTTCCAGGTAATGCAGCTGGTAAACCAGTACATAAACATCGGCCGCGCCGAAACCGTACGTCATGTTTTTCAGGCGCTCCCAGGTGATGCGACTGTCTGCGGTGAAGTGTTTAAACTTCAGTTCGTTCGAATAGTAAATCTTATACCCCAGCAAACGGGTGATAAAACACATTTCGCTGTCGGCCCCGCCGCTTTGCCGGTTGCCTACCCGACCTTCCAGGAAAGGCTGCCAGTTCAGAGCGTAGAGGTGATCGTAGATTTCTTTTCTTACACTCAGTCCGGCGCCGGGTACCAGGGCGTCTTCCGTAATGTCGGTAAAGGCGCCTTCGTACAGCTTCCCGATGGCGAAGGCGTGTTCGTTCTCCCCGAACCAAACCGGGGGTGTGGTTTCGAAATCGCCTTCCCCGGCGCAGCCGATCAGTCCGATTTCCGGGTCTTTGTAGTAATTGAAAATGGTTTTTATCCAGTCGGACGCCACCCGGTTGTCGTCGTCTACCACGCTGAGGATGGAGTAACGGGCGGCTTGTATACCGGCTTTGCGGGCATGGGCCTCGCCCATACGGGTTTCCAGGATCACGCGAAGCGGGGCTACCGGGTTTTCTTTCCAGGTTTGTTCGGCTACCGCCACGGTCTGGTCGGTAGATTGGTTATTGACCAGCACCACTTCCCAGGGTATTCCTGCAAAATCCTGCTGGCCTTGCAGGTGGCGCAGGGTTTCGGAAATTACTTTTTCACTGTTATAACAGGCGATAATGACTGAAATGCCGTTCACTTAAAAATCCGCAATAGAAGGTGGTACAATCGTATTTCAAAAGGAATTTCCCATTTGCCCTCAGGCAGTTTCCGGGCCCAGTGGAGGGCGGTTTTCCGGCGGACCGCAAAAGGTATGGCATAATGCCGGTAAATATAACGGATAACCCGGAATCCTTCCGAAAACAGGAGTCCTTCCTTTTCCGACTGAAAGGAAACATTGTCCGCGTGCCGCCGGAAGAAATTCAGGCGCCGGTCGGCCCGCGTCACGCCGGTGCCGGCCGCCACCTGCACCCAGAACATCCAGTCGCCCGTATACCGGAAGGTGCGTAACGCAGGGAAATCCACTTTTTCCGTCAGGTATTTCCGGAAGACCGCCGAACTGGCATTGTAGATCAGGGGGCCACGAAGAAATTCGCTTCGGAGAAGCTCTTCGCCCCTCCAGGTCTTGTCGCCCGTCTCATGGTCCGGCCGGTGAATTTCAGCGCCTTTTTCATCGATCCAGACGGAAGATGTAAAAAATACGCCGGTTTCCGGGTGATTTTCCAGTACGCTGAGCGCCTCAGAGAGGAAAGAGGGCCCTGCGATATCGTCGCTTTCGGCTATCCAGATGTATTCTCCCCGAGCCAGTTCGATTCCTTTTTCCCATTGCACAAAGGTAGAACCGGAATTTCGGGAATTTTGGAGGAAATGGGTCACCCGTTTATCCGAAGCGTATTGGTTCAGTATTTCCCTGCTGTTATCGGAAGAATGGTCGTCGAGCAGGATGACCTCAAAGTCGGTAAAATCCTGGTTCAGGATACTCTCCAGCCTTTCCGTCAGGTAAGCGGCATGGTTGTAATTGGGTAATATGACGGAAACTTTTGGCATATCAGGCCCATCCGTGGCTTTGGCGAAGTATACTGTCTTCCTTTACAAAACAAATATCGAGCTGTCCCAGGGCCATGTCTATGGGGCGGTTGGTAAAACCGGCAAAGTCGTAGATCACGTAACCTCTTTCGGTCATGTAGGCGATGATGTTGTGCAGGAGGGGTTGGTTAACGTAGAACTTGAAAAGGGAGGCCTCAAGGATAAAGACCTCGGTTTTACCGAAGATGGCTGCCGCGCCTTTCAGTACTTCAATCTCAAAGCCCTGTACGTCAATTTTGCAAATGTCGGGAACGGGCATTTCTCCCCGGGCGATAAGCCCGTCAATGCTGTAAACGGGAACTTTTTTTTGTATTTTTCCGTCGGCTTGCCCTTCTTCCAGGAGGAAGGAGGAACTCGCGAAGTCTTCCCACATGGTGAGGGTCAGTTCTCCGTCTTCCGCGCCCGCGCCCACAAAAAAGGCCTTGCCTTCCCGTCCCGAGAGAAACTTGTCGATCTCGGGCTTTAATTCTTCCTGAGGTTCAATGAGGTAGTAGGCCGCATCGGGCAGAATACCGGCAGCCAGCACGCTCCAGTCACCCTTGTGTGCGCCCACATCCAGGATATTACGAACTTGCAGTCCCCTGGTTTTGAGGCTTTTCAGGAAGAGTCTCATGTCGCCCGATATCCCGTTTTTACTTTGCACGTGATAGCCGAAGCGGTGGGCAAGGGATTGGATCAGGTATTTTATTTTTTTCATTGATGTACAATAGTTCCGCGTACGTTTATTACCCCATAGCTCACAGCTCACAGCTCTCCACTATACGGAGTTAACACCTGTTGGGTGGCTTCCAGGAAAGCCCGTTTCCACTTGCGGTCGGGTTCGAGGTGGTTTCCTTCGGCCCATTCGTTCCAGGCATTGATAAATACAAAGTTTTCTTCCGGAGAATAGACTTCACTTTCTGTACAAACATGTTCCAGCCAGTCGCGGTATAGCTCCGGCGTGGAATTGTGCATGATAAACGCGTCGTTTTTTCTCCTCGGGCTGTTGTCCCATCCCGGTACCACGGCCCGGAAATGTTTTTGAGACAGCACCGGTTTTTCCTTCATTCTGCGGACCACTTCGGCATAATCGATTTTCCGGAAGGTTTGTCCGAGGGAAAGTTTATTTTTCAGGCGGTCGGCCAGGTTCGGCACCACTTTCAGGTGGGACCAATCGGGCTGCCAGTCGATCACGATGTCCAGTCCGGTTTCTTCCGCGCTCACCTCAAACTCCGAGGAGGTCAGGATACCGCCGAGGTAGAGGTCTTCCAGTCCGTTTTCCCGGGCCGTTTCCCTCCAGATGGCTACGGTTTTTTTCAGGTCCGGGATGATATGGGTATTGTAAAACAGGAAAAACGGTTTGTTGCCGATCCGGATATACCTTTTATCCTGGAAAACGTTCGTGCAGAGATAACGGGCATGGTTCCGGTGATCTTCTTCCGAATAGTGTTGCGCTATGAGTACTTCCTTATCTTTTCCGTCCCACCTTCTCGACCAGTTTTCGTTGGCCCAGGCCAGCATGAAAGGGAAGTCAGGTTTGCCGGATGCCAGGATTTCCTGCACGGGCCTTTCCATCAGTTGTTTCCCGTTAAACCAGTAATGGTAATAGCAGAAACCGTACAGGCCGTACTCCTGCGCCATACGGGCCTGGTCTTCCAGAGACTGCAAGAGACGAAGGTCGTAAAAACCCAGATCGGCCGGCAGATGAGGCTGGTAATGGTCTTTGAAACGCGGACGCGCCTTCACCGTGTTGGTCCACTCGGTAAAGCCTTTGCCCCACCAGGTATCATTTTCGGGGAAGGGGTGGAACTGGGGCAGCACCACAGCCAGAGCTCTTAGTTTCTTATCGGTCTGCACTACGCTGATTTTCGTATTTGAGGTGCGAATTTACTATAAAAAGCGCTAAATCCGCCGGAAGTTAAAAGATTGAGGTCGAAATTTCAATTAAAAATGTTTAATTTGTGTGGGAATCTAACAAACACATAAAGAATGGCCAAGGCTGTCGAACCTAAGGAAACACCATTAAATAAACAGTACAATCAGATCAAGGCCAAATACCCCGGCGCCATGCTGCTATTTCGGGTAGGAGACTTTTACGAGACTTTTGGAGAAGACGCCATCAAAGCTTCGAAGATACTGGGCATTGTGCTGACCCGCCGCAATAATGGGGGTTCAAACGATGAGCTGGCGGGTTTTCCGCATCACTCCCTCGATACGTACCTGCCCAGGCTGGTGCGGGCCGGACAGCGGGTGGCCATTTGTGACCAGCTGGAAGACCCCAAATCGGTCAAGGGTATCGTGAAAAGAGGCGTCACCGAGCTGGTTACGCCGGGGGTGTCGTTTAACGATAACGTGCTGGATGTACGCCAGAACAACTACCTGGCTTCGGTGCATTTTGCCGGTGACGACCTGCTGGGCGTGGCTTTCCTGGATATCAGTACGGGCGAATTTTTTACCACGGAAGGCACCACCGCCTATGTGGATAAGCTGGTGCAAGGGTTCGGGCCGGCCGAGATTCTTTATTGCAAAAAACATAAAAAGCGGTTTGAACAGCTTTTTGGCGATAAGTATAACACGTATACGTTTGAAGAATGGGTATACGCCTACGATTTTTCATACGACCTGCTCATACGGCATTTTAAAACCAATAACCTGAAAGGGTTTGGGGTAGAAAACCTGAGGGAAGGAATCACCGCTGCAGGCGTGATTCTCCAATACCTGAACGATACCGAACACCGGGAAATGAACCATATCAGCCGTCTCAACCGGCTGGATAAGGAAAATTACGTGTGGCTTGACCGCTTCACCATACGTAACCTGGAATTGATTTTTGCCCAGTACGAAGGCGGGGTGCCGCTGATTGAAGTGCTTGACCGCACCATTACGCCCATGGGCGCCCGCCTTCTGAGAAAGTGGATGGTGCTGCCCCTGAAAAACAAAACCCAGATCGGAGAAAGACTGGACACCGTAGATTTTTTCCTGAAAAATGAGGCGGCTATGGAAACCCTCATTCAGCTGCTTAAACCCATAGGCGACCTGGAGAGGCTGGTGTCGAAAGTGGCGGTTCGCCGCATTAATCCCCGGGAGATGGTGCAGCTCCGGAAGGCTCTGGGCCAGGTGGAACCCCTGAAGCGGCTTTTGAATGAAAGTCCTCACCCCGCGCTACAGAAATATACGGCCCAGTTAAACGAGTGCGCCTTTCTGACCGGCAAGATTGCTACAGAAATCAGGGAAGACGCGCCTACCCATGCTAACCAGGGGAACATGATCTGTACGGGGGTAGACGAGGCCCTTGACGAATTGCACAAAATTGCATTTTCGGGCAAAGACTACCTGCTGGAAATCCAGGGGCGGGAGTCTCAGCGCACCGGTATTCCTTCCTTAAAAATTGCCTATAACAAAGTGTTCGGGTATTACCTGGAAGTGTCCAATGCGCACAAGGATAAGGTGCCCCAGGAATGGATCCGGAAGCAGACCCTGGTGAATGCCGAAAGGTACATCACCGAAGAGCTGAAAGTGTACGAAGAGAAAATTCTGACGGCCGAAAGCAAGATACACGAGATAGAGTTCCGGATCTTTAACGAGCTGGTGACTACCGCCGGTGAATTTGTGACCGCCATACAGGAAAACGCCCGGGTGATTTCTACACTGGATGCCCTTCTGTCTTTCGCAAGGGTGGCCAGGAAAAACGGCTATTGCCGGCCCGTCATTTCCGAAGATCGGGTACTGAACATTAAAGAAGGCCGTCACCCCGTCATTGAGCAGCAGCTGCCCCCAGGGGAAGCCTATATTCCGAACGATCTTTACCTCGACGATGCAGGGCAGCAGATTATCATTATCACCGGTCCGAACATGGCGGGTAAGTCGGCGCTGCTCAGGCAAACCGCCCTTATTGTGCTGATGGCACAGGTGGGGTGTTTTGTGCCGGCGACATCGGCAGAAGTGGGCCTGGTAGATAAAATATTTACCCGGGTGGGGGCCAACGACAACCTTTCGCGAGGCGAAAGTACCTTTATGGTGGAAATGACGGAAACCGCTTCTATCCTGAATAACCTGGGCGACAGAAGCCTGGTGATTATGGACGAGATCGGGCGGGGAACGAGTACGTACGACGGAGTGAGTATTGCGTGGAGTATTGCCGAGTACCTGCACAATAACCCCAAGCTGAAGCCCCGCACCCTGTTCGCTACGCATTACCATGAACTGAATAACCTGACCCATGATTTGCGCGGCATCAAGAACTTCAATGTGTCGGTGAAGGAATTGAACGGGAAGATTGTGTTTCTGCGTAAGCTGAAAGAGGGAGGGAGCGAACACAGTTTCGGTATCCATGTGGCCCAGTTGGCCGGAATGCCCCAAAGCGTGGTGCTGAGGGCCAATGAGATCCTCCAGGCGTTGGAAAAGAGCGAAGAGAAGGAAAAGAACAAACAGAAGCTGAGCGAAGCGCCCAAAAACAATTACCAGCTCAACTTTTTCGATCCTGTAGATCCGGTGGGGGAGGAGGTAAAAGAGAGCATCCGCTCCCTGGATCTGAATACCCTTTCGCCGATAGAGGCATTATTGAAACTGAATGAGTTGCAGAATAAATTGAAGGGGTGAAATGCGATAAAAAAAAGTTAGATACTTTTGATATCTAACTCGTTTTACTTTTCGTCGATCCGGTCGTACTCGGTTTCTTCGAAGTCCTGAAAATCGAAGTCTTCAGGATGCAATGCATAATCTTCCATTGTCTTGTTGGTTTTGTTGTGAAATGTTTACATTACAAAATTGACCTATTGTGGGCTGATTGCCAAATAATTAAGGTTAAGGAATTATGAAATTGTTGTCTGGTAAAAGTTTAATTCACATTTTTACATGCATAACATGAATCAACCTTATGGCCCGTATCATTTTTCTCTTCTTTCTTTTTCCGGCAATTATTTCCGAGGCGCAGGTATATGACCTGCGTGCAGAACACCTGACCACACCTCTTGGCATAGACACGCCCCATCCCCGGCTTTCCTGGAAACAGAAAGATGACCGCATCGGCGCCGGCCAAAAGGCGTACCAGGTGTGGCTGGGTGCAGACTCTATGGCGGTGGCCGGAGAAAAGGTTGGGACGACCGGCAGAATCAGTTCGCCCTCCCACCTCATTGCCTATACAAAGGAAAACCTGCAACCCTACACCCGTTATTTCTGGAAAGTGGCCGTGTGGGATCAGCATGGTGGCAAGGCGATGTCAGATATCACTTCGTTTGAAACAGGACTGATGGAGGCGGGCAACTGGCAAGGGGCCTGGATCAGTGATGGTACGGACATCCACCTGAAGCCAGCACCCTATTTCCGACATAGTTTTGATACGGGGAAGAAGATTAGGTCCGCCCGGGCGTATATTGCTGCCGGTGGCCTCTTTGAATTGTATATTAATGGCACAAAGATCGGAGACCACGTGCTGGACCCGAATTATACTCGTTTCGACCGGCGGATCCTGTATGTCACCCACGACGTGACGCAGGAACTTCGTGAAGGGAAAAATGCAGTGGGTGTGCTGCTGGGTAACGGCTGGTACAATCACCAGTCTACGGCCGTATGGTATTTTGACCGGGCGCCCTGGCGGAACCGGCCGACTTTCTGTATGGATCTGAGGATCACCTACGAAGACGGTTCGGTGGAAACTGTGTCTACCGGCAGAAACTGGAAGACGGCTCTGAGTCCGGTGATCTTCAACAGCATTTATACCGCCGAACATTACGACGCACGCAAGGAAATTCCCACATGGAACCTGCCGGAATTTGACGATAGTGCATGGAAGAACTCCACCCTGAGGTCGGCCCCGTCACTGAATATTGTGGCCCAGGCATTGAGGCCCGTCCGCGCCGTGGACGTAGTAAAAGTCAAAAGCCTGAACAAACTCAGCGATACCGTCTACGTCTTTGACCTGGGCCGGAACATCTCGGGCGTCAGTAAAATCAGCGTTTCTGGCCCCGAAGGCACGGAGGTCCGCCTCCGGCATGCAGAGCGGCTGTACGATAACGGCCGGCCGGACCTGTCGAATATTGTGCGCATTACCGGCCCACAGACGACAGCGACCCTTTCCAGACCGATATTTTTATACTGAAAGGAGCAGGCAGGGAAACCTTCATGCCCCGCTTCAACTACAAAGGATTTCAATACGTGGAAGTCACCGCCAGCCGGCCGGTGGAAGTGCACGATCTCACCGGGCATTTCATCCACTCCGACGTGGCACCCGTGGGGAGGATAACATCTTCTGACGACATCCTCAACCGCATCTGGGAGGCCACCAATAATTCGTATCTGTCGAACCTGGTGGGCTACCCCACCGACTGCCCCCAACGGGAGAAAAACGGGTGGACGGGCGACGCCCACATTGCCAGCGAAACCGGCCTGTTTAATTTTGACGGCATCACCGTTTATGAAAAGTGGCTGGCCGATCACCGCGATGAACAACAGCCGAACGGGGTCTTGCCGTCTATTATTCCCACGGGCGGCTGGGGCTACGAGTGGGGGAACGGCCCGGACTGGACCAGCACCATCGCCATTATTCCCTGGAACCTTTACCTGTTTTACGGGGATACCAAACCTCTGCGGGAGAATTATGAAAACATCAGGCGGTATGTGGATTATATCGACGAACGTTATCCGGATGGCCTGACCTCCTGGGGGCTGGGCGACTGGATTCCGGTGAAGTCGAAAGCGCCGGTGGAGCTGACCTCTACCGCGTACTATTATACTGACGCACGGATACTGGCCGACGCGGCCCGTCTGCTGGGGTACGATGCGGATCACCGGAAATACGCGGCCCTGGCCGAAAAAATCCGGAATGCGTTCAATGAAAAATACCTGAACAAGAAAACCGGCCTGTATGGGAGCGGATTGCAAACCGAGCTGGCCGTGCCGCTTTTCTGGGGTTTGGTACCGGAGGAGCTAAAGCAAAAAGTGGCCGATAATCTGGCCACAAGGGTCAAAGCCGACGGAACCCAATTGGACGTGGGTTTACTGGGAACCAAGGCCCTGCTTCAGGCCCTGAGCGACAACGGTCACGAAGATTTGGCGTATGCCCTGGCCAGCCGCCGTACCTTCCCTTCATGGGGGTGGTGGATTGTCAACGGGGCCACAACCCTCTACGAGAACTGGCCAATTGACGCCAAATCCGATATTTCCATGAACCATATTATGTTCGGTGAAATCGGTGCATGGCTATTTAAGGCGCCCGGGGGCATTAAACCCGATCCTGTCGCACCCGGTTTCCGAAACGTGATCTTGGAACCCCGTTTTATGGAAGGCCTGCAGCATTTCAGCGCTGAACATGACGGCCCCTACGGCACCATCCGGTCTTCCTGGGAAAAAAATGAGAAAGGCATTGTCTGGCGGGTGACCGTTCCGGCCAATTCTACCGCCACGGTACGTTTGCCTATGAACAAGGGCTGGAAAAAAGACGGGGTATTATTAAATAATAAGGAGGTCCAGGCGGTTTCGGGGGCGTATGTATTTACGAATTATTAAGCGGTTCTCGAGAACTGCAATGAATCGATAAAGAACCTCCCATCTAATCATAAACAAAAAAGCCCGGATCGCCCGGGCTTTTTTGTTTATGCTTCCTTCTCCACCGGCGTATCGCCCGGTGCGGGTTCTTGCGGTACCTCCACGATTTCTTCTTTTTTGTCCAGGAATTCCTGGTATACCGTGGGTTTTTCGAAAGGTCTTTCCCCGATAATTTCTACAAGGTCGTGCTGATAAATGATCTCCCTTTCCAGGAGGGCCTTGGCCAGTAAATCCAGTTCATGGCGCTTTTCAAGCAGCAGGTCTTTGGTAGTAGAATAGGCCAGGTCAATCAGCTTCTTCACTTCTTCGTCGATCAGCTTGGCGGTACTTTCCGAATACGGCTTAGAGAACGAATATTCGCTTTGTCCTTTCGAGTCGTAGTAAGAGATATGTCCCAACTTGTCGTTCATTCCGTAGATAGTGACCATGCTGTAGGCCATTTTGGTAATCTTTTCGAGGTCGCTCAGTGCGCCAGTGGAAATTTTACCAAAAACCACTTCTTCCGCGGCCCGTCCGCCCAGGGCCATACACATCTCATCAAAAAGCTGCTCTGTACGGTAAAGGTACTGCTCTTTAGGCAGGTACTGGGCGTAACCCAGGGCGGCGATACCGCGGGGTACTATGCTCACCTTCACCAGGGGGTTGGCGTGTTCCAGAAACCACCCGGTGATGGCATGGCCGGCTTCGTGGTAGGCCACAATTTCTTTCTCTTCCGGAGAAATCAGCTTGTTTCTTTTTTCAAGACCACCGATTTCCCGGTCGATAGCGTCCTGGAAATCTTTCATTTCTACCTGCTGTTTACCTCTTCTGGCGGCCAGCAGGGCGGCTTCGTTACACACGTTGGCGATTTCTGCCCCGGCAAAACCCGGAGTTTGGGCGGCCAGTTTTTTGGCATCTACTTCCGAAGCCGCTTTGATAGGCCGGAGGTGTACTTTAAAAATGGCTTCGCGTCCGTTAATATCGGGTACGTCTACCGAGATCTGGCGGTCAAAACGGCCGGGTCTCAGCAGGGCGGCGTCGAGTACATCCGGGCGGTTGGTAGCGGCCAGGATGATGATGCCCGTATCGGAGCCGAAACCGTCCATTTCTACCAGCAGGGAGTTCAGGGTATTTTCCCTTTCGTCATTCCCGCCCGGCATGGCACCCTTGCCACGGCTTCTTCCTACGGCGTCAATCTCGTCAATAAAGATAATACAAGGTGCCTTTTCTTTGGCCTGCTTGAAGAGGTCACGCACCCGTGCGGCACCTACTCCCACAAACATTTCTACGAAATCAGATCCGGAAAGAGAGAAGAAAGGTACGCTGGCTTCTCCCGCTACAGCCTTGGCCATCAGGGTTTTTCCTGTGCCCGGAGGGCCTACAAGCAAAGCGCCTTTCGGAATTTTTCCTCCCAGGTCCGTGTATTTGCTCGGCTTCTTCAGGAACTCCACGATCTCCGTAAGTTCTTCTTTGGCTTCGTCCAGTCCCGCTACATCCGCGAACGTAATTTTCACCCGGTTGTCGGCATCAAAGAGCGCCGCTTTGGATTTCCCGATATTGAATATCGCGCCTCCAGGTCCGCCGCCAGACATGCGGCTCATCAGGAAATACATCAGACCGAACAGGAAAAGCCAGGGGAATAAGGACAGGAAAATCTGCATATAGTCGCTTCTCTCCACCGATTCGGGATAAAGCCGGTTTTTGTAGTCTTCGGGCAGGTCGCTTTCTTTCAGAAAAGCTGTAAAACTGTTCATAAAAGAGTCGTCCGAAATTACATTCACTTCCAGGTGGGGGCCTTTGGAAAACTTGGTATTGCCCAGTTTATTTTTGTAGGCCGGGTTATTGAGTCCTTCCTGGTTCAGGGAAACTTCCACCAGTTTTTTGCCCTTCACGATGGCTAGACTTTCCACTTCCTGGTTTTGTACCATTTCCTCGAAAGTTTTGTAAGGAACGGTAGGAAGCGCGCTTTTGGAATTGAAAAAAAGCAATCCGATAATGGCCAGGATCAGCGTGGCTACCATCCACCCCTGCATACCTCCGGGAGGGGTGGGATTCACTTTCTTTCGTTGCGAATTAGGCTGGCTTTTATTTTTATCGTCAGACATAATGTATTCGTAATTAAATTTATTGAATATTTTAGTGCAGAGGCACCCGGGAGGGTACCAGCGTATCGCCATAGTAGGAGAAGACAGCATCTCCCCAAAGGCTTTCCAGGTCATAAAACTCCCTACGGTCTTTCCTGAAAATATGAACCACCACGTTCACGTAATCCAGGAGTATCCACTCCTTATTGGAAAAACCCTCTTTATGCCAGGGAAGTTCTTGAGAGGCTTTGTATACCTCTTCATCAATAGAATCGGCAATTGCCCCGATCTGGGTATCGGATCCGCCGGAGCAGATAATAAAAAAGTCGGTGATGGCGCCCGGAACCTTTCTTAAATCCAGTTTAACGATATCAGCTCCCTTTTTTTCCTGTATTCCGTTAATGATTAAATCACATAATGCCTCACTTGAAAACTTTTTCTTCATTCAAAATCTTAATTGTTAATTTTGGAGCCGGAAATCAAACTCTCTTTACTCAAAACGCTAAATTAATTTATTTTGCTCAAACTTCAGCCCAAAAGTTTATTTGTCGGTCAAAATCAGGTTTATCTGCCACATTGTCATTCTACCAATGACGTAGCTTCCGGATTAAGCCAAAACGGTGCGTTTACTGACGGAACCCTGGTAGTGACAGACTACCAGAGCGGGGGGCGCGGACAGCGGGGTGCTACCTGGGAAGGGGAGCCTGGTAAGAATTTGATGATGAGTGTGTTATTGGATACTTCTTTTCTTCCGGTTTCCCGGCAGTTTGATCTCAGTATTTGTGCCGCTTTGGGTGTGGTGGCAGCCCTGCATTCGGCCGGACTGGCCCATGCCCGGGTGAAGTGGCCGAATGATTTGTTTGCAGGAGACCGGAAAGTGGGAGGGATACTGATTGAAAATACGGTGAAAGAGTCAAAATTGCGCGCTTCCGTTGTCGGTATCGGCATCAATATCCGCCAGAATACTTTTGGAAGTCCTAACGCCTCCTCCCTGGAGTTGGAGGGATGTGCCATAGACCGGAATACCCTGGCGGAACGGGTATGCGAACACCTGGAACATTTTTATCTCCGCTTAAAAGAAGGAGAAAACCTCCGGGGGGCATATCTTTCGGTGCTGTTTGGAAAGGATGAAGAGAGAACGTATAGCTCAGATCATCAAACGTTCAGAGGGATTATCCGGGGCATTTCCGATGAGGGGCAGCTTATCGTGGAGTCCTCCTTTCCTAAAAAAAGATTTGATATACGGGAAATAACATTTTGTTTTTAAAGCCCGGTTAAGTGGCTGTAGTTTATTTTTGTGTCATTAAGCAAGAAGCAGTGGAATACGAAAAGATGATGTCAAACGTGGAAAAGCACAGGCTTTTGGAGCGGAACGACAACAAAGGTTGGAAGAAATGGGGGCCTTACCTGTCTGAACGTCAGTGGGGAACCGTTAGAGAAGATTACAGTCAGAACGGCGACGCCTGGAATTACGTGAGTCATGATCATTCCCGCTCCCGCGCATACCGCTGGGGCGAAGACGGCATAGGCGGAATTTCGGATAATAAGCAGCATATCTGCCTGGCATTCGCTTTCTGGAATCATAAAGACCCGATTTTAAAGGAGAGGTTATTCGGCCTGACCAACAACGAAGGGAACCACGGCGAAGACGTGAAGGAGCTGTATTATTACCTGGACAGCACCCCCTCGCATTCGTATATGAAGATGCTGTACAAGTATCCCATAGCCACTTTTCCTTACGAAACCCTTCAGGCCGAGAACCGGAAAAGAGGACGGCGCGAAGCGGAATACGAGCTGGTGGATACGGGCATCTTTGATAAAAATGAATATTTCGATATTTTTATAGAATATGCCAAAGCGGAAAAAGACGATATCTGCATCCGTATCACAGCCCATAACCGCAGTGGGAAAAGCGCTCCCCTGACCCTGCTGCCCACCCTCTGGTTCAGAAATACGTGGTCATGGGGCTATAAGGAGTTTGAAAAGAAACCCATGCTGACCGGCATTTCCAACAGCCAGGTAGAGGTGTACCACCAGTACTTCGACCGGATGAAACTCTATTGTAAAGAAGCCGATGAGCTGATCTTTACGGAAAATATGACCAATAATGCCCGGGTTTTCGGTACGCCCAACGAAACGGCTTATGTAAAAGATGCTTTTCATGAATACCTGATCCGGGACAAGAAAGACGCGGTGAATCCGAATAAGATCGGTACGAAGGTGGGGGCCCGGTATAAAAAGACCGTCAAGGCCGGAGGATCGGTGAGCATTTGCTTGCGCTTTACGAATAAAACCACGCTCCAGAACCCGTTTGAAGATTTTGAGGCCATCTTTGAGGCAAGAAAACAGGACGCGGAAGACTTTTACGGAATCCTCCAGGAAGATGTGAAAGACAAGGAGCTTCGTACCATTCAGCGCCAGGCTTTCGCCGGAATGTTGTGGACCAAGCAGTTTTATTACTACAACATCAACCAATGGCTAAAAGGAGATCCGAAAATGCCCTTTGAATTCCGTAGACGGGACTACGAGCGCAACGCCTCCTGGCACCATGCCTATATGGCCAATATTCTTTCTATGCCCGACAAATGGGAATACCCCTGGTTTGCGGCATGGGATCTGGCTTTCCATACAGTTACCCTGGCCAAAGTGGACCCCGATTTCGCGAAACGGCAACTCTCGGTAGTACTGAGGGAGTATTATATGCATCCTAACGGACAAATTCCGGCTTACGAATGGAATTTCTCCGACGTCAATCCGCCGGTACACGCCTGGGCTACCCTGAAAGTGTACGAACACGATAAACGGATGAACGGAGGGAAAGGCGACGTGGTTTTCCTGGAAAGGGTTTTTCATAAACTCCTTCTGAATTTTACCTGGTGGGTGAACCAGAAAGACGATGACGGCAACAATATCTTCGGAGGCGGTTTCCTGGGCCTGGATAACATTGGGGTGTTTGACCGCAATGCGCAGATTCCCGGCGTGAAACTCCAGCAGGCCGATGCTACCGGCTGGATGGCCATCTATACCCTCAATATGCTGAGGATAGCCATGGAAATTGCGCTGGAAAGGCCGGCTTACCAGGACATGGCCTCCAAGTTTTTTGAGCATTTCCTCCACATCGCGGAGGCCATTAACACGCCCATGGACAAGTCAGGACTGGGCCTTTGGGATGAAGACGACCAGTTTTATTACGATAAGATTTCTTCCCACGATAACCATACGCTCTTCCTGAAGATCCGTTCACTGGTGGGGCTGATTCCGCTTTGCGCGGTAGAGGTGATCGACGATGAAATGCTGGAGAAGCTCCCGGATTTCCGGCGGCGTCTCGACTGGATCCTGGCCAACCGGCCCGACCTGGCCTCGCTGATCTCCCGCTGGTATGAGCCCGGGAAAGGCGAAACCCACCTGCTGTCTCTCCTGCGCGGGCATAGGATGAAAATGGTATTCCGGCGCCTCTTCGATGAAACCGAATTCCTTTCCGAATACGGTATACGCTCCCTTTCGAAATACCACCTGGCTCACCCGTATCACTTTAACCTGCACGGAGAGCGGCTGAGCGTATCGTATACGCCCGGTGAATCAGACCTGTCTATCATGGGCGGGAATTCGAACTGGCGCGGACCGATATGGTTTCCCCTGAATTACCTGATCATTGACTCCCTCCATAAATATTCAAAATATTACGGGGAACATTACGAAGTGGAATACCCCACCGACTCCGGGGAAATTGTGACCCTCAAAGAAGCCGCTTTCCAGATATCGGAGAGGCTGATCGATATTTTCCGGGAGAAAAACGGGCAAAAACCTTTCCAGGGAGGGGTGGAGCTCTTTGATAAGGACAAAAATTTCACTCCCTTCTATCTCTACCATGAATATTTTCACGGAGACAACGGCAAAGGACTGGGCACTTCACACCAAACGGGCTGGACGGGCCTGGTGGCCGATCTGATCCAGGAAATTTCGGAAAAGAAAAACGGGAAACAGCGCTGAGGCCTGTTACTGCCAGCCTCCGCCCAGTTTCCGGTACAGCTCAATATTGGCTGTCAGGATATCAAGACGAATATTGTAAAGGTCAATCTCGTTATTCAGGGCATTGCTTTGCGCGCTGATGACTTCCAGATAGTTGGCCATGCCGCTTTTGAAAAGCAGGGAAGCGTTCTGCACCGCCGTTTTAGCGTTGGTAAGGCGTTCCTGGGCAATCTGGTACTCTTCTTCCAGCTTTTGAATATTATTGACCTCATCAGACACCTCACGTACGGCGCGCAATAAAGTAGCGCGGAAGGCGTCGCCCACCTTTTCTTTCTGAATCTCCGCGATATTTTGGGCGGTTTTCAGTTTTCGGTTCTGAAAGAGAGGTTGCAGAAGCGAAGCGGAAAAGGTGGAAAAAAGTGACCCCATGGGATTAAATAACACACCAAACACCTGGGAATCGAAGCCCAGTTCCGACTGTAGGGCGAGGGTGGGGTAGCGCTGGGCCCGGGCCACATCGGCATCGGCATACGCCGCCAGCAGATCGTATTCGGCGGCAATGACATCCGGGCGATTCCGGAGCAGGTCTATCGGTATACCTGTAAACACATTGTCGGAAAAACGCACATCTTCCAGTTTACGGCTTCGCTCAATTTCTCCCGGGTATTGTCCCATCAGGCTTTTCAGATAATTTTCCTCCTGCAGGATTTCCCTTTTGATTTTCGGAATCAGGGCGGTGGCGGTCAGCAATTGGTTTTCGGTCTGCTGAATGGCCAGGGAAGTGACCATACCGGCTTTAAATTGCAGGCGGGTCAGTTCCAGGGTGCTGCGGGTCAGTTCCAGGTTGGTATTGGCTACGGTCAGCTGCTCGTCAAGTACCAGCAGGTTGTAGTAAGTAATAGCCACCTCGGCCACCAGGGTGGTCTGCAAGGCACGGAACGACTCCCTATCCGCTTCCAGTCGGGCGGCCGCACCCTCTTTCATGCGCTTCAGCTTTCCCCAGATGTCGGCTTCCCATGAAGACTGCACCGGGAAGAGGTATTGCCTTCGACTGACAAACATGAAATCGGGCGCCGTCTTTTCACTGTAATATTTCCCGTTAGGAGAGGAATATCGGTTTTTAGAATGGTTTTCCCCGTAAAATTCGGGGTCCACCCTGACCGACGGGAAGAAGTTGGCTTTGCGCTGAAACAGCTGTTCTTCCGCCATACGCACATCTTTCTCCGCCATGGAGAGAGAAATGTTGTAGTGCAGGGCGGTATCAATCAGGCGAAGCAGGGTGGCGTCATTGAAAAATCGTTTCCAGGAAACACGGGCTACATTCAGGCTGTCTTTTACCGTCTGATTTCTGAAATTTTCAGGAAGGTTTTCCACTTCTCTCTGATAGGGCTGACTTATCTTGCAGCTGCTCAAAGCCCACAGCATACCGCCGGTCAGGAGGATTTTAAGCTTCATCTCTTTCAATGTTTAGGTGACGGGCCACCCGGTCATGCAATACCTGGAAAGCCAGGTAAAGCAGGGGGATAATAAAGAGGCCCAGTAAAATTCCGAAGAGCATACCGCCGGCAGCGCTGATGCTTACCGACTTGTTGCCAATGGCGGAAGGGCCTGTGGAAACCATCAGGGGGATCAGCCCCGCTACAAAAGCCAGGGAAGTCATGATGATGGGCCGCAAACGCAGGCGTGCGGCGTTAAGGGCCGCCTGCACGGCGGTAGCGCCCTGTTTACGGCTCTGTATGCCGTATTCCACGATCAGGATCGCGTTTTTGGCCAGCAGGCCGATCAACATAATCAGTCCTACTTGCACGTAGATATTGTTCTCCAGCCCTGCCAGGTTAATAAATACAAAAACCCCCAGGATACCGGTAGGAATAGAAAGGAGTACAGCCAGGGGAATAATATAGCTCTCGTATTGGGCGGCCAGCAGGAAATACACGAAAATAAGACTCAATGCGAAAATCAGGGCCGTTTGAGAACCGGCGCCTTTCTCTTCCAGGCTGATGCCCGTCCATTCGTAGCTATAGCTTGCCGGAATTTTCTCTGCCGCCAGTTTCTCTACAGCGGCAATGGCATCACCGGAACTGTACCCGGGTGCGGCCGAGGCCTTGATGCTGATTCCGTTAAACAGGTTGTAGCGGCCCACGATTTCAGGTCCGAATACCCGGTTAACCTTGATCAGCGTATTGATCGGGATCATTTCGCCCCGGCTGTTTTTAACAAAGACCGAATGGAGTGTACCCGGCTCATCGCGGTATTGCACATCCGCCTGCATGTATACGCGGTATTGTCGCCCGAAACGGTTGAAATCTCCCGCCTGCACCCGCCCGAAAAGCGACTGCACAGTACGCATCATCTCCCGGGTATTGACGCCCAGGGCTTTCGCTTTCAGGTAGTCTATCGTGATTTCATATTGAGGAAAATCAGCCCGGAAAGTAGTAAAGGCGTTCTCAATTTGGGGAAGGCGGTTCATCTCCCGGATGAACTCATCGGCCACCTGGCTGAAGTTGGAAAATTCGCCCCCCAAACGATCTTGGAGCATTAGCTCAATCCCGTCGAAATCTCCGAAACCCTGTACGGTTGGACGGGCGAATACGGAAATCCGGGCGTCTGTCACGGAACTCAATTGTTCCCTGAGATCATCAATCACCTTACTGATGGATGACCGGTCTTCTATGGGTTTCAGATTAATATATCCCATACCAAAAGAAGGACTGGTGGAGCCGTCAATCACATTGTAACCCGAGATACTGTTTACCGAGGCCACGGCCTCGTATTGCTGTATGATGCTGTCGGCAAGCGTAATGGCTTCCGTAGTTCTGTTCAGGGAAGAACCTGACGGCATGGCAAGGGAGTAGGTCAGGAAGCTGTCGTCTTCCGTAGGAATAAACGACTTGGGCGTCTTGACAAACAGGAAATAGGTAAGCACGAAAATAAGGCCCAGGCCCAGGAAGCTCAGTTTCCTGTGCAGGGAGGTCCACTGCACAATCCCGATATACTTTTCTGTAAACGCTTCGAATCCGTAATTGAAGCTATTGAAAAGCCGGTCGCGGTAACGGGCAAAGATATTTTTGCCTTCCTCCTCCTCGTGGTCTACGGGCTTCAGCAGAAGGGAACAGAGTACCGGGCTCAGCGTAAGGGCATTCACTGCGGAAATGAATACCGCTGCTACCAGGGTGTAGGCAAATTGCCGGTAGAACAGGCCCACAGGGCCTTCCATAAAGCCTACCGGAAGAAAAACCGCGGCCATCACCAGGGTAATGGAAATGAGGGCCTTGGAAATTTCGTTCATGGCTTCTACCGTGGCCGGGTAGGTTTTCATTTTTTTGCTGTGCATTTTGTGGTACACGGCTTCTACTACCACAATCGCATCATCTACCACTATACCTATGGACAACACCAGGGCGAACATGGTCAGTACATTGATGGAGAAACCCATCATGTCCAGGAAGAAGAAAGTTCCGATCAGGGAAACCGGAATCGCTACCGCCGGAATCAAGGTGGCGCGGTAGTTTTGCAGAAAGATAAAAACCGTAATGAAAACCAGAATAAAGGCTTCAAATATGGTCTTGATCACTTGTTTGATCGACTCGTCGATCTGCTCCCGAACACTGTACGAAATATCGTATGAAATGCCTTCTGGAAACAGCTTGGCAGTATTTTCCAGCACATCTCGTACTTTCTGGTCGATGACCTTGGCATTTGAATTGTTGGTTTGCGACACATTGATGGTGATGCCGGGTTTGGCATTTACCTTGTTGTCGCTACCATAATTCGAAGAGCCGAACTCTACTCGGGCCACATCTTTCAGGTACAGCACGGAGCCGTCCTGGTTGGTCCGGATGGGAATGCGTTCGTATTCTTCGGGCTCGCTGAAGCGCCCTTTATGCTTCAGAACGGCTTCGAAGACTTCGTACGAAGCTTCTCCGAATTTTCCGGGAGCGGCCTCAAAGTTTTGCTCGCGGATGGCGCTAACCACTTCCTGGGGAATCAGGCCGTAGACGGCCAGTTTTTCCGGGTTGAGCCAGATCCGCATGGAGTAGTCGCGACCACCCAGGAGGGTGGCCTGGGCCACTCCTTCCACCCGGAGGATTTCGCGGATTACGTTAATCCGGGCGTAAGCCTGGAGAAAAGTTTCGTCATAGGGACCGTCGGCTTTATCGCTGAAAATGTTGATGGTCATGATGCTGCCGCTCTGCCTTTTCACCACCGATATCCCGGCTTCGTTTACTTCCGAGGGAATCTGGTTCACCGCGCGGGAAATGCTGTTCTGTACGTTCACGGCGGCGATGTCGGGGTCGGTACCCGGCTTAAAGAAAACTGAAATATTCCCGGAGCCCGAGTTATTGGCGCTGGATTTGATATAGGTCATGTTCTCCACACCGTTCACCGCCTCTTCCAGGGGGAGCAGCACGGACTTGGCCACGGTTTCGGCGTTTCCGCCCGGGTAGGAGACACTGATGCTTACACTGGGCGGGGCGATATCCGGAAAGCGGGTTACCGGAAGCCTCAGGATAGAAATCAGGCCGGAAATCAGGATCAGCAAGGAAATCACCGAAGCGAGTACAGGCCTGTTTAAAACGTATTTAAACATAAGCGGGGGGTTATCTTAGTTTCTGGCTTAGAATCTGGGACTCGCCCATGGGGTTTACTTTCACGCCTTCGGTTAGTTTATCCAGTCCGGAAGTAACGATACGGTCGTTTTCTTTCAACTTGCCGTCCGCCACGATGTAGTTTCGCCCGGATTTTCCTTCAATGCTGACCAGTATGCGTTCTACGGTATTGTCGTCTTTCAGGCGGAAGACAAAGGTACGGTCCTGGATCACCGACGTGGCCACCTGGGGGATCAGCAGCACATTGGGATGCAGTTGTTCCATCAGGATCTTCCCCGTATTCCCGGAGCGCAGCAGTTTATTCGGATTGGAAAAGGTGGCGCGCAGGGATATGGCTCCTGTAGAGCGGTTGACTTGTCCGGCGTCGGCATCGATTCGCCCGGGCAGTTCGTAAACGGAGCCGTCTGCCAGCACCAGCTTCACATTCGGATTGATTTTTTTAGCTGTAGAATCCTGGCTCATTTTTTTAAAGAAGAGGTAGTCGGATTCGCTCATGGTAAAGTACACATATACTTCTTCAATATCGGAAAGTACGGTGATGGGCTGGCTGTCGTTTTTGGCCACCAGGTTCCCGATACGTTTGGGAATACGGCCGATATACCCGTTTACGGGGGCTTTGATGGTGGTAAAGCCCATGTTGATGCGGGCGGTGGCTTCGAGGGCCTGGGCGCGGGCCAGGGAGGCTTTGGCTACTTCCAGGTTCGATTCCGCCGTTTTCAGCTGTACCTCGGAAATCACCTCGTTGTCTACCAGGGGTTGCAGGCGGCTGAGTTCAATTTCCGCGTTCCGCAGGCGGGCTTTTTCCACTTCTACGTTCGCCCGGGCATTTTTTACCTGTTCCTGGTAAGGAAGTTCATTGATCCGGAAGATGGGTTGTCCGGCTTTTACAAAATCGCCTTCATCGATATAGATGTTTTCCAGGATGCCTTCTACCTGGGGCCGAATTTCTACATTGACCTTCCCCTCTACAGCGCCCAAAAACTCGAAAGTAGTGACGGCAGAATCTTTTTTAAGGAGTTTCACGGGCAGTGCCAGTCCCGGATCTTCTTTTTCTTCTTCTTTGCATCCGGTGATGAGGAGGGCCGCCAGGCTACTCCACCACAATAATTTTAAGATGTCTTTCATCGGTATAAAATTTAGCTTTCAGCCTTCAGCTTTCAGCCTTTAGCTTTCAGCGGTCAGCGCACCACTTGGTGTGTCCACCTTCTGATAACGCGTAGCTGTCTAATTATTTTACCCAAGCGGGAACCCCGAAATCAGGTACTAGTGATTAAGAATACTGTAGTAACGATTTATAAATGGGTTGGTTTTATCCCCTAAGGTACATTTACAATGCAAAGTAAAAGTATTTCTCCCGCCCTTCTAAGCTATTTGGGGTCCGGAGAAGCAGTTTTAAGGAAAATTTAATGGAGATTAAAAAAGCATTAAGGGAGTGAATTGACAGTTGACGACGAACATTAATTTGAAAAGAAGACCATACCAAAATATCCCGTAGGGATTACATATCGGTAGCAAATTGGATGTGATTTGTCCAAAATACCCCGTAGGGGTTACATATCGGTAGATAAATGTAATGTGATTTTCCAAAATACCCCGTAGGGGTTACATATCGGTAGATAAATGTAATATGA